>CAYGZQ010000153.1:0-2025 GCA_964354375.1 uncultured Planctomycetota bacterium | reverse complement strand
CTGACGGCGACAAGGTGTCCGCCTGCTTCCGCTACCCCCTCACCGTCTCGAACGAGGAGCCCAAGGGGATTCAGCTCACCGTCCCCAATGGCGGCGAATGCTGGGTCGCGGGATATCACGAGGCGATCACGTGGATCGGCGATCCCACCATCGAAAACGTGACTATCATGCTTTCGCTTAATTCCGGTGCCGACTATTCAGTCATGGTTGCAGCATCTACTCCAAACGATGGTGAATTCATGTGGGACACCGTATACGGCGATTACGCCGGCACCACCTGCCGGATCAAAGTGCAGGATGCCGACTATCCACTCCAGACTTTCGACGAATCGGATGCCGACTTCGAGATTGTGCTTCCTGAGATCCAGGTGCTCACTCCAAACGGAGGCGAGAAATGGATGGTCGACTCAACGCAGGAGATCACCTGGACCTCGGACTACATGATCGAGAACGTCAATATCTACCTCTCGCTCGACAGCGGCGGTTACTATTCGTACGTGCTTGCGGGACCGATCCTCAATACAGGCTCATGGCTGTGGCATTCAATACCGCCCCAATATGTATCCCCGAGTTGCCGCATCAAGGTCGTCTCCGCCGAGACTCCACAGGCTTACGATGAATCGGACGCGGATTTCGAGATTCCCAACGACAGTGGCTGGGCGGATGTCTTTGGCGGCGGCGATAATGACTACGGAGAGGAAGTGGTCACAGACTACTACGGCAATGCATATGTGACAGGTAGTTGGGGTACATCGCCGACTTCAACCGTGGCATTCCTGAGGAAATACACTTCATCGGGAACCGTCGAATGGACCCTTACGTGGGGCGCCGAAGGATCTGCCGCCGCATATGGGCTCGCAGTCGACACTGATGGCTATATTTATGTCACAGGGAGATTCTACGGGAGCAACGTTGACATGGACCCTGGTCCGGGTACCGCTTCTTACACGACAGACGCAAACGGCAACATATTTCTCAGCAGGTTCGAACCATCCGGATGGTTCTTGTATGCGAAAGCCTGGGGAGGATACACCAACGGTTGCGATGAATCCGGGACGGATCTTTTAATCAACGGCACTGATCTTTACGTTACGGGCTATTTCACTGGAATAAACGTGGACTTCGATCCCGGAGCGGGGTCGAGTTGGCGGAGCTCCTACGGCAACACCGACGCGTTCCTGTCCAAGTTCAACACTGACGGCACATTCAGCTGGGTCGTCACATGGGGAGGAGCTGACGCTTCCTACGGCGACCGGAGTCATGGAATAGGCTTTGGGAGCGGAGGAGACATACTCGTCGCAGGCAATTTCTTCGGCACTGATGTGGATTTTGACCAGTCCGGCGGAACCAGTCCGAAGTCATCGAATGGAGGGAGTGATGCTTTTCTTGTCTGGTTTGATGATTCCGGTGCTTTCAAAGGCGTCTGGACATGGGGCGGAACAGGGTACGACTCAGCCGAATCGGTCATTATGGGCGCCGGCGGCCTCTATACGGCAGGCTTCTTCGAAGGAACGGACGTCGACTTCGATCCCGGCACCGGGACTGATCTGAAGAGTTCCTCAGGGTCATTCGACGCGTTCCTCTGCAAGTTCGACGCGCTAATAGTGTATCAATGGGCACGTACTTGGGGGGGAAGCAGCGATGACATTGCCATCGACCTGGCCGCTGACGACGATATGTACCCCATCGTCGTCGGGTCTTACAACGGCGTCGTGGATTTCGACACCGGTAGCGGGACCGACCTGCGTTACACTAACGGCGTGTCCGATGCTTACTGGACGAATTTCGACCCGGACGGAAACTACCTGATGGCTCGAACCTGGGGCGGAGCGCAGTATGAGACCTGCTATGGCGTCTGTGTCTCCGAATCCGGCAGGATATTCGTCACGGGCTCCGTGATGAGCCCCTCAGTGGAATTCGCTCCCACTGACTCGCCCTGCTTCGATGATTCCGACTTGCACTCCTCATCAGGCGGCTATGACCCGTTCCTGGTCAAGTACATGCCCGACGGCTGCTGGTGAGTGC
>CAYGZQ010000152.1:0-2078 GCA_964354375.1 uncultured Planctomycetota bacterium | reverse complement strand
CCCCTTATCCGCTGTGATAAACTCCCGTTTTCCCAGGGGGACTGAACGACATGATCAACAATCTCGATGCCGAAGGTGTTGGCGCCAAAGTCTCGGCCGAGACGGGGGGAAACTCCGCGGTCAGGGCCATCTACGAGCACATCTCCAGGGCGCCCGGCGGTTACGGTATCAACGCGAGGGCGGGCGGGCTCGAATTCACTTCCACAACCCAGGTGAAGGGCTTCCCGAATCGCTGCAGGCTCAAAGTGTGGCAGCCGGAAACGAACATTCTGATGGCATGGTTCTACAAACCGAGCGCCGTGCATTTCTCGCGCGACCGCTACTCCCTGGGCGGCGTGGTCTGGGAGCTCGACAAGATCGACCCGCAGTCCGTCGGACGGGATGTGGACCAGTGGCTCGCCTGGCTTGACAGCGGCCTCACCCCCCAGAAGCGTCCGCAGAACTGGAAGAGCGCCTTTCCCTACGATATTCCGGACTGACCCTCGTCGGAAGACAAGCATCGCAACCGACCCTCTCCGGCTTGGGGTATAATTCCCCTCGATATGCGCACTGTGAAGGCGACGTTCAGAGAATCCGCCACTCTCGCGCTCTACATCGGACTTGCGCTCTCCGGATGGCAGACCGCGCTTGCGTCGGCATCCATGCGTCATGAGCTTGCCAACCCTTTGAAATGGATTCATTTCACCCTGTGCTCGCTCGGCGGATTCGTGCTGTTCGGATTCGCGCTGCTGATCCCCGGCATTCTCATCGCGCTCATCATCGGCGCATTCAGAAAAACGTGGGGACCCGGAACCATTCGCAGGTTCCTTCTTGCGAGCGCGATCGGGTCCGGATTGATCCTGGACGCCGTCCTCCTCAAGCCTGCCCTCGTCACTCCGGTGATCTCGTCGACCGGATCGTCTGCAGGCCCGATCCTGATCGTCGCCGCCATGATCGTGCTCACCTACGCGATCTCCGCTGCGCTGTCGGTCGGAGTGCTCGGCATTTTCGAGTCTCTCAGCGCCCGGGCTCAATGGAGCTGGCCGTGGGGATGGTGGGTCTTCATGGCGATTGTCCCCGCGGCGGGTTCCGCTCTTTCGGGGTTCGGCCCGATCGTCGCGCTGATTTCGCTCATTGTTGTCGCAGCCTTCGTGTTGTTGGCTCTCGTGAAGGCATTGCCTGTCATCCATGACGGACTTCGCCGTGGCGGTCCTCTGCGATGGACCATCGTCGCCGGACTGCTTGCCATCCTCTACCTGGTCACCTTTCCTGTGCCGGTCGCATCGAAACCCGGACAGGCTGCCGACGACAAATCACCTTCCGTCGTGCTGATAACAATCGATACCGTGCGTCCCGACGCGCTCGACTGCTACCCGGAGGGGAAATGCCTGAGGCTCGGCTCGCCGAACA
The DNA here is from genome assembly GCA_964354375.1 of uncultured Planctomycetota bacterium. Lineage (GTDB taxonomy): Bacteria > JAJVIF01 > JAJVIF01 > JAPKYR01 > JAPKYR01 > CAYGZQ01. Next base: position 689 of record CAYGZQ010000152.1, on the reverse strand, counting down.
TCGACCGCCTTGCGGGGCAGGGGATTGTCTTTGAGAACGCGTACTCCACCGCGCCCTGGACCGTCCCCAGCGTGGGAAGCATTCTTTCCGGACTTCCCCCGAGCGCGCACGGGGCCGTGGACGATTCCAGCTCGGTCCTTGCGTCCGGCGCAACGACGCTTGCCGAAATCCTGCACGAGGCGGGCTGGGCGACCGCCGCAGTCGTCGTCAATCCCATGCTCGGCAAGGGCAGCGGCATGGACCAGGGTTTCGACACAATAGAAGAGGAATATTTCATCCAGAGGGACGGAAGAAGGCTTTACTTCCAGCGACTCATTGATCGGATCAGGCTGTCATGGCCCGAGCCGTTCACGCCGAACATCAACCCGATCATGGAGCGCGATGCCGTCTCGCGGGCGCGGACATTCATCCGGCGTCATTCGTCCGAAAGGTTCTTCCTCTGGGTTCACCTCTTCGCCCCTCATTCCACGTGGCTTCCGCCGAAGGAATACCGGGACAGGGCGACCAAGGAGTTCGGGGTCGATTTTCCCCGACGCGATCTCATGCGCCAGCCTCTGCTCAAGGAGGGCAAGACTCCCATCACCAGGGATTCACTGAGACAGGTCCTTGCGCTCTACGCGGGAGAGATCGCGTTCGCCGACGACAGTGTGGGGGGAATTGTCGGCGAGCTTGAGAAACAAGGCATTCTG
>CAYGZQ010000151.1:0-2270 GCA_964354375.1 uncultured Planctomycetota bacterium | reverse complement strand
TATCTTCCCACGTGAAACACGCGGTGATGCCTTCGTTAGTCGTCGGCGCGATCGGCCCGCTGCCTTTACTACAGCCGAAACTAAGCGGCAAAAGGAAGGCAAGCGAGAGACCGAGCAGCGTAGCGGGCTTCATGACATCCTCCTCCGCGGATTACCCCGCGCATCGCAATATCGCCGGTATGCTTTAATGGAAACATAGATCACATTGACGATTTCCGCAACACCCTTGTGTGGGCACGGCGTTCCGTGCCCCTGCTTGACTGTGCCCCGCTGGCCGCGGACAGCCGGTGCCCTCCACAAACGAGTCCGCGAGTTTGTGGAGGTGTCCAACTGTCTCTTCTTCGTTACAAGACCTCCACAAGCTCCGAAGACTCCGCTTGTGGAGGGCACCCATGCCCCTGCGAGATTTTCAGAAGCTCACCAAAGCTCGATGACCGAGAATCCCGGCTGTCCGCCGATGGTTTCGGAAGCGAGACAGGCCACCTTGCCTCTCACCGCGACCGGGCCGTGCGTCTTCGGAGCGCACGCGTTCGCGACGATTTCGGGATTCGTCGGATCGGAAACGTCGATCACGGTAAGATGGCTGTCGTCAAGATACGCGTACCGGCCGATCACTTTCATGTGCGTGCCTTCGCTGAGTGTCGTCGTCCAGCCTGTCGTGACAGGCATGAGCGGGTTGGAGATGTCTCTCACCGTGAAGCAGTTCCAGTTTCCTTCTTCTGATTTGCGGAGGATGTAGAGATAGTCGCCGTCGGACGCCATCGCGTTCAGGTGTCGTACAATCTGAAAGCTTCCTGCAATATAGGGGTGCGAGACATCGCGAACATCGACAATATCGACCCTGTTCTTGGATGCCCCTGAATTTACGTACGCGTAGCCGTTCCCAACCGCGATTCTGCTGGATAGGAGGCCTGACCCTCCTGACCCGACGACAACGGGTGCCGATGGGTCTCTTATGTCGACTATGGCGACCGAGGTCCCGTTGCAGCCCGCTATGTAGGCGTAGCCTCCCGAGATAACCAAGTCCCGGCAGTCGGACATTTCCGCTGTGCCCAGACGGACCGGATTGCCGGGATCGGTTACATCGTACGTCACAAGCCCTATGTCTTGTAAAGTCATACAGGCGATCCCGCCAGATACTGCGATATCTTGCACTTCACCTTCCACGGGCACATCTCGGACGAATACGGGCTGAAGCGGATTGCTGATATCCATGATGCGAAAGGAGTTCTTTGTTGCCCCGTAGACGCAGTCTCCGATGATTTCGATGTCGGTAGCCGCTGAGCCGTAGACTGTCTCCATTGAGCTGATAATGTGAGGTCCGTGCGGCTTGCTGATGTCCATGACTGTCAGGCCGGCATACCAGTCGGCCACGAAGAGGTGTTCACCCGAAATCGCCAGCCCGCCGGGAGTGCTCCGCCAGTGCGCCCCTCCGATAAGCCGGGGAGACGACGGCGCGCTGATGTCAACGATATCTATCGACTCCTGGTAACCGTAGTCGTGGGCAATGATCATAAGATCGCCCGCCAACGCCATCCTCCCGCGAGCGTTGACGAAAATCGAGTTGATCTCGCGAGGATGAACCGGATCGCTTATGTCCAGGACAAGAAGCTTATAGTCTTCGAGCGTGACGTAGAGATAATTTCCCCATACAGCGGCGGTCCAGATGGGCGGGTCGGACGGCTCCCACTGTCCGGCGATCACGGGAGCGGTCGGCGTAGTGATGTCAACGATGTACATTCGCTTCTTCGAAAGGGCGAAGGCGTAATTCCCGCTGATTGCCACCGTCCTCAGACCCTCCTGGATGTCCAATCGGGCTACGGACCTCGGGTTTGTCGGATCGGTGATATCGACCACTCGAAGTCCCCCGGGCAACTCGCCAACCCCCCCGTAACGGGCCTCCGCGACATAGGCGTAACCATCCTTTACCGCAATCTCCTCGATTCCGCCTTGAAGCTTGACCGATCCGACGACGACGGGATTCGCCGGATCCTGCACGTCGACAACATCCAGCGTCAACTCATCTTCGACCATCAGAACATAATGGTCGAAAGGCTTCACCCTTGCGACCTTCGTACCGGTCTCCAACGATCCGATCACGGTGGGCGCCTCGGGGTTGCTGATGTCGACAATCTGCAGTCCTCCGTCCTGGCAGGCTAAGTACGCCAGGTCGCCCGATATCGCAACATCGACCGCCCAACCGGGCAAAGGTAGGTTGGCCACGATGGGAGGTCCCACCGGATAGCCGAACGAAATTTCTTCCGGATCGG
>CAYGZQ010000150.1:0-2280 GCA_964354375.1 uncultured Planctomycetota bacterium | reverse complement strand
TCTACAACTACGTCCGCTACGATCGCGACTACCTGCACAAGCCGGACGGGGTGCGCCAGCGGAGTTACGTCGGTCCGTCATCATATACCGATGAATTTCTCTTCCGCGACATGGCCGACATCGCGTCGAAGGTTGTGCGCGGCTCTTCGGTGACCGTCACCCGGGCGCCGCGCATGGCGTCAGGCGAGCGTACCCCCGAGAACGACCTGGCTCCCACCGCCTCCTCCTTCAGCGACATCTCCCGCCTCGGCGCTCATGGTGCCTTCACCGAGTCCTACGGCGGCGGCACTACGGATGCCCGCACCCAAGGCTTCGATGCGTTGGAACAGAACGGCGGCCGTCATTACCTGCCAGCCATAGGGCAGGGGTTGTCTGCGCCAGCAAACAGCGGATCTCGCAGAACGATCGCGCGTCCGTCAGGCATGAGTCCCGAACAAGACATTGTCCCGGGCGACATCACAGGACCCGACGATCCAGCTCTCGCCAATTTCTATAAGGAGCGACGGGATTACCCATGGGAACTTGACTCGGAGCTTGACTGCTCCTGCGAAGAGGCCTGCGAGAACGGCGCCGAGTGCGAGAATATCACGCACTGCTGGCAGCGACAGTGTTTCGTGACAGTCATTCCAGACGAAGGACAACCTAGTGCAAACACGACAATTGAATGCGGGTTTCACTGCCCAGCCGCCGGTCTGTGCCACGACGTGAACTGCACCGTTTGGTATGCGTCCCTAAGATGTTGCCCGTGTAACAATTGCCCGCCCGTGGGGACCCCGATCACCATCGGTGACAAGCAACACGAAGTTATACAAACCGATCTTTGTCCGGATGATTATACTATTGCGAGAATGGGTATATGCAACGCCGAGGGCCTAGATTGTGAAGTGGGGATCTGGCCTTCTGAGATACCAGGTTCCATCCCTGGCGTAATCATAGATCTGATAAAGCGGTGGAGCGAAGGGCACATATACAACCCGAGCTGCCCGAATGTCATTTTCGCTCTACCAGGCACCGAGCCGTTTTCTTTCCACGAACACACCGGCAACATATTCTTCATCGAGAGCTGCCTGCCTTGTCGGTGTGCCGCTGTGAGGGTCGGTTTGTATGGCGAGAACAGTGACTGTGGTTGACATTTCACTAAACGGGAGGCTAACCATGCGAGTCTGCTGTGTTTATCTACTGACCTCTCTGTCGATGCTCTGTCTCTGTGCGTCAGAAAGTGCTGATGAGATAGAGATCGCTGACTGTCAACAGGCTGTAGGACTATTGGACTCCGCAGTGCAACTCAGCCTGAATATCGAGCTTTATGAGCACGGATTCCCGACAGTTACGGAAATGCACGCAGGGCGTCTAGGCTTCTTAAGCTTTAATCCTGAGATCGTTGATGTCTCATACAGTTATTATCCATACTTCTCCAGTTTGGCGGTTTATCATATCCCCTGCAATGTCCTGCGAGCCAAGACAACCGGTTCGAGTGATATCCGGCAGTGCATCGAGGATTTGAGGCCCGAATACGATAAGTCACCGGTGAAAGAAGACTGTGAATTCAGCGAGTGGCTCGAATTATTCGCTGCTTCGAGGCTATGGGCCGATTACTGCTATTTTTTACACTATCAGTATTTGATGGGCGACTTGGCCGGCACGCCTATAGAAGCTACGCTTCGCAGTATGGACCGGTTTTGGGGAGTAAGCGTATACAGCAGTCTTGAAGGGAGTGTGAGCGTAAGATATGAGTGTAGCGGGTCGATCTTGGCTATGGAGTTAATCTATAATGGGCACAGCGCGAGATCATGGGAGATGCAGATTCCTAACATGATGCCTGAGGATGACGGGGTGACCGGAGAGATTGTGATACCTGCTTGGGACGATCACGCAGAATAGCAGGCACGACACGTCCAGCAGAAGCAACATGGCACGGAGGTAGTGTTCCTGGCTTCCCTGGTTTGCGTTGCGTGCGCTATGGGCAGCGACGGCAGTACGAAGAGTGGCACGCGACTGATCCGTTGACTAAGCTGATTTCGAGCGTGCCCGAGCTGAACAGCGCCCAGACCGCCGGGCCCTTCGGCGGCTCCAGGGACGTCGCGCTCGTCAAAACCATCGAGTACTACCGCGGGACCGCCATGCCCAACGGCTCCGGACAGAACATCTCCTGGACCGGAACGCAGCTCAATGCCGGTGCCTACGTCAGCGCGGTGCGCACCTTCACCTACAAGGGCGCGGGCCCCGTCTACTACGACATGGTCTACACATCGAACGCGCGCGGACAGTCGGAGAAAACGT
>CAYGZQ010000149.1:0-2421 GCA_964354375.1 uncultured Planctomycetota bacterium | reverse complement strand
TGCGATTTCGTTCGTTTCGGTGTTGATCAGCCATATGCCGCTCAGATAGTCATCCATACCTGTCCAGGTCCAGTCCAACTCGGATGCAAACATGGCGGAGAGTGAGTCCTCGGGCGACCATTCTATGAAATCGTTCTCGTACCCCCAGCCGCCGTATACGGTCTCAATCTGCGCGACTCGGCCCAGCCTCGGCTCAATCTGCAACACGTCAATCATCTCGACCGCTGTGTCAGGTGATATATCGAATCGGTAATGCACCTCTTGTGAGTAGACCAGAAGTGTGCCGCACGAGGTGTAGTGGATCGTCTCAGGCATAGCACTGACTACCCCTTGATCCGTGACTTCCCTGGAATCGGTGTCTATTTCCCAGATAAGGCCGCTGTCTCTGTGAACTCCCGTCTCAACTGATTCGCCAGACAGTTCTCCCACCCTCGGCCAGCCCCAACCGAGGACGTAGACCTTCGTCTCGTCGTCTGACAAGGTTATGCCCCTCATGAGGTAGTCGGTTCCCAGGGTAACTGTGTCCACAATCTGATGCGTAACGCAGTCGAAGACGTATACGCCGGACTGTCCCCAGTCGGCGAACGACAGGTAGAGAAGACCATTCGCATCGGGGCCTGCAGCGTCATAGACGGGAAGAATCTCGTGCTCCTCAGTATGCCAGTTTCCGGCCTCGTCCTCCCAAAGGCGAAGCAGTCCGTTGGCTCTCATGACGATCCAGTATTCACCGGCCTGAGGGCTCTTGAGAATCCTGTCGGGCTCTCTGTTTGGCAGGGGAATCTCGCGCAGAATTTCGGACGACATTGAAGGGCCCGGGAGAAGAAGTAGAACGGGAATAAGGAAAAACACTGCCAACCAATGGATTCGTGATGTCATCATTGCCTCACTCTCCGGTAGATTCATGTTGTCACAAGGTCTTAATCATCAGTTCGCCGTGCCCATAGGGAGGATTTATGTGATCCAGCACGTATCGGCGGGAGGCATCGATAGCCGCAACGGCCTTGTGGAATTTCTTGCGGTTATCGGTGCTGTCACCCCAATCAGGATAATTGCCGTATTGGTCCTCGTCACCCAGCAGACCCATACTGTACTCCCATGCCGCCTCCATGTAGCATCTGCATGCATACTCTTGTGCGACAACATGACCATACCATCTGTCCGGATCGCCTTCATAAGACTCAAGCTCCAGAAGGTCACAGAACCGCTTCCAAAAATACGTTTCGGGATTCGGAGGCGGATCACTTCCCATCCAATTCCCCACGAAAGTGAAGTGGTGATGAGCTCTGAACCCCAGTACCGCCTTCAGTCTTGATCCCCAGAGCAGCCTCTGCCAGTCCTCCCAAGGCTCGCATGTGTCCTCGGTGGTCGTGTAGTCCGCAAGAAGCCAGCAGCATGTCGCTGCAAGCCAGTCTGCATCCCTCGATATCGGGCCGTCGCCCCAATCGTCCGCGAACAGCACGTCCTGAGGAAACTGGCAATAGTAGTAATACCGAGGCCTCGGGGGGAACCAAGCCATGTACGATTCTCCTGTCCTCTCGCCGCCGCACTGACCGTCGTCGTTATAGCCGCAAATACGCCCGTGCGCGTGCACAAACATGATGTCGGCCTCACTCTGGACCGGGAAATACGCTTCCTTGTCGCTGCAGACTGCCTTCACCCACTCGGCCCCAAAGGACAATACATTTGTTCGCACGTTATCGTGGAAATCCTGACCTGGAGCGCATCCGCCGGGTTCAGGCTCAAACGTGCCTCGGTTCCCCTGGCCGTAGTGAACCTGAGTCATCGGTTCTCTTGAGTGCCAGATTTGAGCATCTTCGGGGTCCGTAGTCCCAATCGCGACAGAATAGTCCTTGAAGTCATCGGATCCCTGCGGAGCTATCAGATCATCACCGTTGCTCAAGTACAGAAGCGGCTGCGTCTCGAAATCATCGGGCGGCGGCGCAAGCGATTCCTCCCTATCAGTCACTTTTACCATCGGAGGATGGTTATCACTAATGTTCTCAAAATCTCTCCCGAGCCCCCGGCAATACACGAACATGCACTCCGGATCGATAGTAGAGTTCTGCTCATCACAGGCGAAATCAGCCCAGATACCATCCCAATCCGGATCCGTCTGGCTGAGCTCATACAGGCTGATCGATATCGATTCGTAGTTCGGCTCATCCGTCGACCCGCTCAGCTCGACTGCGACGCACGTCGGATGCAGCTGGCACGCAGCCGGTTGCACCAGGGCACAGACATCCAACGCTTTCTCGCCCTGAAGTCTCATGGCGGAAGGGCCGTCGCACTCCTCCCTTCTGTCCGGCATGCCCCCTGCTTCGTAACAACTATCCCCCTCCACTTCATACCGCTCCCCTCGGAACATCAGGTCGACGATCTTGTAGTTGCCTCCCTCCAGCTCCTCTCCCACCGATTTTCCTT
>CAYGZQ010000148.1:0-2473 GCA_964354375.1 uncultured Planctomycetota bacterium | reverse complement strand
GCCTGATGTTCCCACTGCCCGCCGTCATGAAGTATATATCGAGCGACTTGGTAGTCGTCATGTTGTTGTTAGTGTCATACGTGTACGAACCCGACGTGTCAACAGTGATGTCCGCCCGAGCCGACGTCGAAAAGCCGGTGAGCTGGTACCCGCGTGCGTAGCTGCGCGTCTCCGTGAGCGCCCACCCGAACGCGTCATGGTACTTGATCTCGGTCGGATTGCGCCCGAGATCGTACTTGGTGTGTATCTCCTGCGTGACCAGCATGCGCTCCTCGTCGTCGTCCCACTGCAGCAGTCGTTCACGTATCACATGCGAGAGTCAGTGCGATCGGAATGCCGGGCATTGGCTGACTCAATCCCGGATTTCCAGTCGGCTGCTTGGTGTAGGAGCTCGGTGTACTCTTCAATAGCAAGGGGCTGACTCCGTCAGTAAGGAAACGACTTATGACTAACAGTCACGCCCCTCTGCTCGAGCTGGGGTATCTGGACGTAGATGGCATCCGAACTCAAGTCAAGGTAATCGAGGATCAGCTTGTCTCCTTGCCCAAGACCAGGATTGTCAACAAGCGGTGTAAGATCAGTGACTGATGTTAAGGACAGATCAACCTTTTCCAGATTTGTGAGATTTCGTAGGGGGCTGATATCGGCTATGTTGTTCTGACTCAGAAAAAGCTCACGGAGAGTGGTCACCGAGGCGAGTGGGGATAGGTCGTTGACACGCGTCCCTTCTACGTCCAGCCATTGCAGATTGGGCAAGCTTGCCAAGGGGCTCAAATCAGATACCGGACAATATCCCATGTCCAGTGTCCGCAGGTTTGTCAAACCACTTAATGCACGTATGTCTGATAGAGGATTAAACTTCAAATCCAGGACATCAAGGAGAGGCATGTTGGCTAACGGAGACAAGTCTTCAATGCGGTTGTCAGCAAGGTCCAGATGATCGAGGTTCGTCAGCTTGGCAAGGGGCCGCAGGTCCGCGATTTTGTTGAAATACAGATCGAGACGCGTTAGCCCAGACAGATATTCGATTCCGCGAAGGTCCCTTATCCCTTTCTCACGCACATCAAGCGTTGACAATGATTGCAGGTCGCCTGGACTCAGCTTGCCGGTTGGCATATTCAAAGCGGTTCGCACGGCAGCTTCAAGTTTCCGGTCGGCAAATCGGCCTGGTTGGGACCCAGCGTTACACGCCGTGAGCCAGACAATGGACAGCAGCACCAGCAGACTCGGCCAAATCGCGATTTCGCTGCAGACCCTAATTGATCTGGTTCCGCTGTAATCGTTATCTACCATGGCGATTCTCATGCGGCTCAGATCGGCTTCGCTATGGGAGGCCCCCCATCGGGACCGACGATAATGATAACTATGTCGGTTTCTGCTCCGCAGTCCTCAAGACCTGACCTAACAACTGAATCAGGATCCGGAATTTGCCACCCACTCCCTGTCGGCGTCAGTTTTGCCATCAGAGCCCTGCAGCACTCCAGTCTGGCCTCGTAGACCGGGTCCTGCGGATCCATGTCCTCGAGGACGCATTCATAATAGCTTTCACAGAACTCCCTTAAGTGAATCCACCAACAGAGATTATGCAGCAGCCTGCGCAATTCATCTATATTGCTGGTTTCCCATAGATGCTTCGCGATTTGGTCCAGAAGCCATTGAATGAACTTGACTAACGGTCCCCCCCAGGGGCCGAAGTCCCCACTCAATCCGAGCGCTCCTGTTATCGCCCCGCGGAATGACTCCCAGCTGTTGTACTCAGCGTATTTCTCAAAGACCTGGTCTATCCGCACTATGCAATCTTCGACACCGCTTTCGCGGTAGGCGCGGCTATAACATCCTTCATTCACCGGCCGTTTTGCAGCTGGCCAGCCATACACCTGTGCGCCTCCCGAGGCCGTGACACCCCAGAAATGGCCCATTCCTCCGCCATTACCACCTTCTCCGGTCCCTGCACCACCGCCTGTAATGGGCCCAACGTCACCCCCCCACGACGGGCCAAGTCCGCCCGTGGTTCCGTCGCATCGGGGACAGCCATCGCATGCAAACAGCCCTGCGAAGCATGGCGTGTTTGGCGGCAGCTTTTCGGCCTCTTCTGGAGTGAAGCATGCCCACAAGCCCGGATACGGACTGTCCGGAGGACATTGACACTTATAGCACCAATAGGAACCTACATATGCTCGTTCCGTCTGCATCGAAAGGCCAGTCACTCTCATCGTTCCCTGGGGTGGTGCCGAGAGGAGCATGCCGCCGAGGGCGGGGAGCTGGTGGGCCGGGCCGGATTGGACGAGCGAGTCGTAGCCGAGGGAGGAGGTGCCGAGCTCGGTGCCGCCGCCGTAGGTTTCGATGTAACTGTTGGGCTTCGCCAGATTCGATATGTTGCTGAATGATCCGCTCGTGAGACCGGCGGTCATGCGAGGATTGTCGTTGAGGCGGTCGCCCGAGGCGGTGCGCAGAGTGCGCGTGATCGCTGTGG
>CAYGZQ010000147.1:0-2508 GCA_964354375.1 uncultured Planctomycetota bacterium | reverse complement strand
CGACATCATATACCGATGAATTTCTCTTCCGCGACATGGCCGATATCGCCGCCAAAGTCCCGCGCGGCTCGTCCGCGACCGTGACGCGTGCGCCGCGCATGGCGTCAGGCGAGCGTACCCCCGAGAACGACCTGGCTCCCTCCACCTCCTCCTTCACCGACATCTCCCGCCTCGGCGCCCACGGTGCATTCACCGAGTCCTACGGCGGCGGCACCACGGATCCCCGCACGCAAGGATTTGATGCCCTTGTTCAGTTGGGTAACAGGCACGTGCTCACCGGCACCGCCAGATGGCTGACGCTGAAAGGGAACAACCCACAGGTATACAAGGGGCCGGTTGAGAGCGCCCGTTTAGGCCCCAGCGCTGCCGGTGGCGGGGATAGTACGGGAAAATGGCCTGGCTACCCCTTTTACCAAGGAGGAGAAGGTCCCGAATTGCCATGGATCGAGCCTGCCTGCCAGTGTGCATACGATCTGGAATGGGGGGTATACAGTGATTCCGGCTGCGATCCGCAATGCACGAAACCTGCGGCGGCGAGGGCCGATGACTGGCTTGAGCTTTGTTGTGAGCCGAACTGTCTGTACATGTGCTATGAGGGACTTAACCAGTGCGGCACTCCCGAATTCACGCAAGATTGTCTGTGCGACAGATGTGCATGGTCCTGGGGAATATATGAATTTCCCTCGAGCCATCTTACCATAGACCCATCGTGCAACCAGCAAGATTGGTTGCAGGAGATCAAGGAGGCCTACGAGACTGCGTGCCTAGCCGCGGCTCATTGCGCGTGCGCAATGTACTGGAACAGCGATTGGCAGTTGGAGATTGAGCAAGACCTTCATGGGAATCAACACAACTGGAAGGGCGTGTGGGGTTGTTTGAGCAAGTTCTGCAGGCACGGGGGTCTCAGGATATCGTGTTCGGTCGTTGATGTTGAACTTCCCGAAGGGTGGGACCCGGGGCAATTCTCAGGATTCGTACTGGCGGATTACCCGGGACGGATATTCATCTTCCCCGATACGGTGCATGCAGAAGGTCATTGTCTGTCCGCCTCCATCTTACACGAAATGCTTCATCAGTGTGGGGTCGCAATCGCCGGCACAGAAGCCGCCGCGACCCAGCTCGGGGGACCACCTAAATCGTGGAATTATGAATCCGGTTCGTGGACATTCAAAGCCATGGGAAGGTGTCTGAAACCAGTGCCTGACTGTGGCCCGAGGGCAGATTGGTGGATCCTTCGTAACTGTCCGCCCTGCGGGTGTGGTACCCCCCAAATGCTGGACCCTTGTTTTTGAATCCAAACGCAGCACAGGAGTGTGATCCAAGATGAAAGCATGGAGAGTCGCGTTAGCCGCGTTCTGCGCCGGTATCATTGTCGGCTTGGTAGTCCCCTTCGGAATTAGACCGCTTACAGAAACCCGTTCAGGTCCGCAGCGCGTAGGGACCAGCGGTGAAATCGAGAAGGAAATATATGAATCGCTGTTCCACCGTTGGGGGTATATCAACCTCCAGTTCCTATGGGACAATAGGCACGCTAGTATCTATAAGGAGAGTCTTCGCGCCGCACTCAACGATGAATCTTCCACTAATCGGCAACTTGCAACGATCGCTCTTTTCATAATTCGCGACCGGCCCGACGCCATGCTTGAGTCGCTGCTCGAGGATGTCTCGGGAGGCGGGCAAGATGACCGTGAATTCGCGGCTTCGCTTCTCAAAGCCTACTTCCTTTCTGAGCACGATCCCGGGGAGGGACGGGTCATTTTCGACGTGGTCGAGCCTGTCGTCCGGAGGGAGGACACTGATGAGCCGTATGTGCCTCTACTGCTTGACTGGATGAAGAAACACGACGACACATTCACCGTCGTCACAATCATCGGAACACTCAGGCATTTTGTCGACAACCCTGGCGTGGTTCCAGCTTTGTTGAGCGCCCTGGACAGCCCAACAGAGGAGGTCAGGAGGGAAGCCTTGCAGACCTTGACAACCATCAGACGCGAATCGGAAGTGGCGGATGATCCCCGAATTCGCGAGGCAGTGCTGGGCGCGATGAAAGACCCTGATCCGTTAGTCAGGGGTAGGGCATGTCGCATACTGGGCTTGCTCGTGCCGTCTGACGAGACCATAGCGGCTGTCAAGAACGCCTTATTGGCACCGGACGCTGATGTCAAAAGCTGTGCGGCTCGGTCGATCGTGGAGTTATTGCCTCCGAGTGATGCGCTGACTGTCTTGATGCAGGCCTTCGATGAGCCAGTTGTAAACCACGGGGTGATAGTCGCTCTCGGTAAGCTTGGCCCGGAAGCCGCAATCGCACTCCCTCGGTTGCGCGAGCTCGAATCGTCAAGCGATAAGACAACATCGATTGCCGCACACGAGGCTATAAAGGGCATACTCGGATGCAATGACTAACCGCGGCGGATGTCACAGTGAATACGGCGGGTTCATATTCGTACGACACAAACAACAACATGACCGGGACGAAGAAACTGGACGCGTACCGCACGATCAGCGGGA
>CAYGZQ010000146.1:0-2569 GCA_964354375.1 uncultured Planctomycetota bacterium | reverse complement strand
TGCCGAGCTTGTCGACCGTGTTGGCCCACTCGAGCGTCTGCGAGTTATCAAGCGAGTCGGTGTAGGTGTACTTGTGCCGCTTCACCGGCCCGCACAGGCAGTACTCGTATTCGCCGTTGCCGCAGACGGTTGGCTCCCAAGTCACTCGTCGGTCGCGATGGATCCATCCGGGAGTAGGACTATGAGGAACGCTTGGCTCGAAGACTCCCCTACAACGTTAAGCGATCCATCTGCGCTGACGCCGAGATCAGTGGCAAAATCGACTTCAGCGCCCCCAAAGGTGCGGCCCCAGATAAAGTCCCCAGCGGTATCGAACTTGCTCACGAAGACGTCCTCGAGCCAGGGGAAGCACCCTTGCACCAGCCAGTAGTTAGCGTCATGACCTGAGTAGAGATCACCAACCATCGAGATGTGCTGATCGATTCGATCACCCGGATCGAGATCAGTCAAACCTTTGTAACCCCCGGCAACGTACACTGAGCCTTCCAGATCAACAGCGATCGAAGGTCCAAAGGCTGCTCCCCATTCCGTTTCCCAAGAGCGCTCCCATCGACAGTCGCCAGATGGCGCATAACAAGCCAGGAAAGCATCCTCTTCTGTGCCGTTCGATTCCAGAATTCCGCGACCAGAGACCGAATGGAAATCCGCGGTGCCGATAAACCACCCTGTAACGTAAACTGAGCCATCACGCGCCACCGCAACGCCTGTCCCACCCGACCCGCCGCCGTCGGCCAGGACGAGCGACCATGCCGTACGTCCTTCGGGATCGCACCTAGTGAGCACTGCTCTTGAGGCCCGTCGCCAATCGGTACCACACTCCTTCGCGGTGCCTGCGTCTGCCGAACCGCCATCATTGGAGTCAAGTGAACCGACCACATAGATGCCACAGTCCTCGCTTATTGCCACCTCTTTCGCATATGATGCGCAATAGACCGTCCACTCGATCGTGAGCTCAGAGTTGAACTTGGAGAGAAAGCCCTGCTTGGCTGGCTCCCCGTTCGACCCCGGATCTCCAGAACCCTCAAGGCTGCCTCCCATCATACCCGCGACGTACACGGCGCCTCGATCATCCGCACGGACACTTAATGCCTCATCGCCTGCCCCGGAGCCCCATGTCACTAGCTGTTCCAGATGTCCGTCTTGGGTCATTTTCACGAGGAAACAATCGTCGTGGGGGGCTTGTGAGGAGCGGGAGTCTGGGCCGTGGCCTATCCCAGCAGTGATCGAGCCTTCAGAAAAACCCGCCACGTATATGGCGCCAGTACTGTCCACTGTGACGGCCCGACCACCCTGATATCCCTCTCCCTCTAGGCTATAGTCCCACAAGCGGATGCCGCAAGGATCCATCTTGGACACAAAAGCGTCAGCCCTGTATTCTCTGGAAATGCGGGGCACTGAGTCGTCGCTTGCCGAATGGATTTCCTGGGAGCAATCGCCAGTAACGCAGATGTTGCCTTGGCTGTCTGATGTAGTCCCCCAAGCGACCGCTGGCCCTTGAAAAGAGAGATCCATACTCCCCAATGAGTCACCAACGGCTTTTTCATGTGGTCTCGCGATGCAATCCGGGGAGAAATCGTTCCCCAGTACGCCAGGAATCAGCACCATGGCAGTTATCCAGATTGTCAAGTCGCGAACATGCCCCCAGCGAGGCGATTCCTCCTCCCGTAAAAACCTTCCCCTAAAAACACGCTGCTTGTTCACGATGCCTTCTCCTTGCCACGTGTCACGAATACCCGATATTATCCGCCGATCTCCCCCGGTGGGATCACAGGCCCCTCGTTCGGAGGCAAAGGTATCGGGGGAAGCGGTTTCACCGGACAGCCCGGCGGCAAAGGATCTCTGCCCCACGGATCCGCTCCGGGATCAGAAAAATACGGATATCCGATGTATATGGCGTTGCTGTCCTTCGGGGGGCAGGGCGCACAATAGAAGTGTTGCTCAAATCCTTCCCTATTGCATTGAGGCGAAGGCTGACCGAAGTAGTGCCGCTGCCACTCAAATAAGCAGTCAAACCAGCAAGGATAGCTGTTGGGGACAGCTTCGAAGGTCACACTGCTCCATATCAAGCACTCTTGAAACGCAGCCACGTACTCAAGACAAGACGCATCGTATACGAATTCCGCTGGGCAGGGCAACACGATCGCGTAAGCGCTGTCACAGATTCCGCGCGTTACGCACATTATCCTGCACGAGCACCCGGCTGAGACCGCAAAGGACTTCATGGTCTTGACGCTGGTGTAATCGGTCCATGACCGCTCGCTCCACCACCGGTCATAGAAACAGCAGCAGACTACCTCCTGCATCCCTAGCTTAAGTCCAGTACTTATTCCGGGCCTCTTCTCGTCGCACGTCTCGCCGACCTTCCAGTATCCAGTTGTCCCCTGCGCACTTCCTCCGCCAGCGGGACCACCAGCGGCTTTTGGTGGAGGAGTGCCACCGCCGGGCGGGGAGTTGAGGATCATGCCGCCGAGGGCGGGGAGCTGATGCACGGGGCCGGATTGGACGAGCGAGTCGTAGCCGAGGGAGGAGGTGCCGAGCTCGGTGCCGCCGCCGTAGGATTCGATGTACG
>CAYGZQ010000145.1:0-2670 GCA_964354375.1 uncultured Planctomycetota bacterium | reverse complement strand
GTTGTAGATCCACATGCCGTTCCCGCTCGCGCTGAACTGGTGCTCCTGCGCCAAACTGCTCCCGTCGTACACGTACCTCATCAGGGTCTCAGCCCACTCCTCGCTCACGGAGTTGTCATTCCATCTCTGCCAAACTCGACCCATGCCATCATACCACAAATTCGTCCGCACGTTACTCGCGGATGCAACCACACCGGCGCAACCTGCCTTGCAGCATCCGTTATATGAACCGTCAGTCTGCCTCCTTCGGCGGGTCAGTCTCTACGGACAGCCGTACTGCTCTCGCCATCCTTCAGGCACTTCCGGCTCGTGACCGAGTATCGCGGTAATGGCGCGAAAAGCGTCGCAGGTCCACACTCCAGGCCATTCATCTCCGGACCAACGGTCGAGATCCGGTGGGTAGAGGTACTTCTCCAGGGCGGGAACTGCGTCGATCGCCTGAGGCCCCATTTCTTCAAGGGTCCTGATGATTCTAGCCTCCTCGTCACGATCACGATGAGGTCCATTGAGCCAGTCAACGAGAAGGCATACCGTCTTTGAAGGTGGGGCGACACTCGCGAGAACCATGAGTGCAGCTTGTTTTACCGTCGGATCCGAGTCTGTGTAATATACGGTCCACAGGGGCACCTCTAGACCGGGACATCTTGCATGGAACTTGAGCGCCCAACACGAGGCACCTCTCACCCCCGCGTCATCATCAATCAGTCCCTTGATGAGAGGGGAAAGAAGATCATCATCGCAAGAGTAAGAAGGATTGCTGCGAGCCATGGTTCCAAGAAGCTGTATGGCGTTGACTCTTGTGATTGGGTCATCAGATGTCACATCAGCAATGACTGATTCACGCGCAGCGTCGATTTCCGGGAAACGCGCCAGGACATCATTTATGGCATTAATGCGGAAAGGGTGCTTTCTCTTCGCTTCAATCAAGTCTTCCACGTGACGGCTCGCAGTTTCGGAGTCCATTGACTGAAGGAATTCAATCGCTGACCACCAGTCCTCCTCATTCGGGTTGACTGCCAAATCAAGCAGGTACTTGAACCTCTGATCCGTGCAATCCCCACAAAGAAACAACAGGCCGTTGAAGGTCAGTCGCCTCTGGGCGAAATGACGAGTCAGGTCCATGGTGTGTCTCCGCGACTCCGATGCCCGTAACCTTGGATTGCGGATCAGACGCGCTTCATACATCAGATCCATCTGAGTCATGAGGAACTGGTCATCGCCGAAGGGGCGGAGTTTGTCGAGGACCTCTGGATCCGTGCGCCTCTCCTCCAGCTCCTCGACGATCACGAAATCGGTGGTGTCGGGGGGCAGAAGCAGGTGCGCAATGAGTGAGTCAGTCGTGGCTGCATCTACCTCTTCCGCTGTGTGAGGCAGTGATTGGAGGAGTCTCGCGTACCGCGAGATCGCTCGAGACGAAGCATCTGCCGCTGCGCAAGATGACATCGTCATCCCCAGAGCAAGGATAATCGAATACACAATGGCTCTGTTAGGCCTAAAGCCTTCCATACCCGCCGTTCCAGGCCACGCACCCACCCGCGTCATAATCCGACTGTCCTTCAGCCGGATGACACTCGGGAAAGCATCTGGTCGCAACATAATGCGCTTCTCCTCCAGCCGGATTCTCACCTGGATCCGGGTACTTTTCCTCTTGCCCTTCGGGAGGAACCGTCAGCCCGCAAATATGCAATAGCTCATGTAGCAGTGCATTACCTAAGCAGGGAGCCCTGAGATTATAGTTGGAGTCGTAGCAGAGATAAACGAATTGATGCATTACGACGTTTGAACCAACCCACGAGAACGGGGTTCGTCCATAAAGTGTAGAATCCGGACAAGGCTCGCAGCCGATTCCAATCTCTATTTCTCCCCGGCAAATCTTCGATATGCAGCCCCACAAAGAGCCCCATGTGCCCGAAACACCGTATGCTGAGTACAAGAAAGTGACGGGCCTCATCCCAGCAGTGATAATTGCCTGCAACTCAGGATCGAGTGAGGACTCACAAGCGCAATACAGCGCTGCCTTGCAGACGTCCTTCATCTGTTCCATTATGAGGCTCTCTGTAAGCTGTTGTCCTTTGTACTTAACCGGATCAGCTGCTGGACCTCCCTTGCAGCTCCCGCTCAGAGTGACTCTTATACATGGCTCCTGAGACCCTTGATGCTTGAGCAGATCATAAGCTGAGGTTAACCCAAAAGACCATGCGCACTGATCGCACTCGCAGTTCATCCCGCATTCCTCGCAAGTGCAGGCCTCACACGTCGGGTCTCCAACGGAGCCCCCCGGAAACATGCACATATCATGCCTGCAACAGAATGGAAACCATCCTTGAGATCTCCTCAGCCGATCTGAGCCCGCCCACCCCTGTCCGGGCAGCCATGGCGCACACCAGTCCTCGTGCAGTTTCTCCTCTTCCAAGTAGTAATCCCAACAACACTGAGATACCAACGGCAGATCCGGCTCAGAAATCCACGTGACGCTCCCTAACATGTCTCTAATATCATGAGATGAATACGGCCGTTTGATGATCCCTGCATTTACTGGTCCGCCAGCCGGAGGCGAGCCTAGCAGCAGCCCGCCCAGACCCGGAAGTCTGTGCCGCGGCCCGGATTGGATCAGGGAGTCGTAGCCGAGGGAGGAGGTGCCGAGCTCGGTGCCTCCGCCGTAGGATTCGA
>CAYGZQ010000144.1:0-2683 GCA_964354375.1 uncultured Planctomycetota bacterium | reverse complement strand
CTCATCGTGTCGGATCGGACACTGAGCGAAGGGGAGGTCGTCAACGCCGACGGCTACACGACTCTGTTCAATCCGACAACGGGAGGACATGGTTTTGAGGGCTATGTCAAAGGCAAGCTCGCGACTGCGACTGCTCCGAGTGCCACGCTTAACGGGTACAAGCGGTTTGTATCCGATGATCCTGCGAACATCCGGAACGCCTTCTATGCCGGCGACGAAATCATCGTGACCTTCCAGGTCGACATGCCGAATGCTCCGAACCCCTGGGTTTTCGGCTACGCGATCGATGCGAGCTGGTCGCAAGCGATTCACAAACCGGTCGATGATCCGATGACGGATTTCGGACTCAGTGCGAACTGTCCTGAGCCGTGGAAGATCGAGGTTACCGACACGCCTGTCGGGGATGGTCTTACAGATTGCGGCGGGCAGGCCAAGTTGACCATCGATGTCTACGACTGGCAAGAGAAAGACGACGCCCATTCCGTTGTTGTCGAGTGTCCGGAGTTGTTCGATGGCGAGGTCACAGGAACCTGGAAAAACGATACAGTCGATTTCACAACTTATGAGGCAGTTGTGGAGAACACCAAGAACGTTCCGGTGGGAACATACAGGTGTCTTGTGAGCAAGGAAGCTCAGGAAAACGATCCTGTGACAAAACCCTGGCTCGACATCACCGCTTACCGGCTCTGTGAACTTGAAGTTGTTGCCGAGATCATGGAAGCGCCCACAGCCGTAGCGGAAGCAAGTCAACCGAGCGCGTATGTCGGGGAGCCGATCTCCTTTGACGCATCAGGCTCTCACGACAACGACTGCGGCGGGCAATCGATTGTCACGTACGAGTGGGACTGGGAGAACGACGGCACATACGACGAAGAAGGCGCTCAGGTCGATCACTCGTGGTCAACTGAGGGAACGCACCATGTGCAGCTAAGGGTTACTGACGACGAATCGCAGACCGACACGCTTGATGTACCTTTGGAGGTAGTGATATCGCCCGGCCTTGGTTACCTTGACTGGGCCAAAAGAGCCGGCGGCACGGGTTATGATTTTGGAAATGCAATCACGGCGCTTTCGGACGATTCGACGGTAGTGACCGGCTATTTCGAGGGATCAGCCACATTCGGGCAAGGTGAACCCAACGAGACTGAGCTGGTGGACGCTGGAAACGGAGAATTCCTCATCGCGCGGTACAATCCTGACGGGACTCTCGCATGGGCCAAACGCGCCGGTGGAACAGATGGCGATGCCGGAAATGGAATCACGGCACTTTCGGACGATTCGACCGTAGTGACCGGGGGATTTTCCGGATCCGCCACATTCGGTCAGGGTGAACCCAACGAGACCGTGTTGAACGACTCTGGGGATGGGGACATTTTCATCGCGCGGTATAATCCTGATGGAACCCTCGCATGGGCCAAATGCGCAGGCGGGACAGGTGAGAATTGGGGATCAGCAATCACAAGGCTCTTGGACGATTCGACCGTAATAACAGGGGTATTCGGAGGATCAGCCACATTCGGTTCTGGTGAACCCAACGAGACTGTGCTGGACACCGCTAATGAGTACGAGGCCTTCATAGCCCGGTACAATCCCGACGGAACCCTCGCGTGGGCTAAGAGCGCCGAAGGGACAGAAGGTGATGACGGATACGCAATAACAGCGCTTTCGGACGATTCGACCGTAGTGACCGGTTATTTCAACGGATCAGCCACTTTCGGATCGGGTGAACCCAACGAAACTGTGCTGGTCTCCGCTGGGAGCTGGGACATTTTCATCGCGCGATACAATCCTGACGGAGCCCTTGCATGGGCTAAACGCGCCGGTGGGTCAGAACAGGATCCCGGATGTGCAATCACAGCGCTTTCAGACGATTCGACCGTAGTGACCGGGTCTTTTTACGGATCAGCCACATTCGGTCAGGGTGAACCCAATGAGACTGTGCTGGTCACCGCTGGGGTCGAGGATATTTTCGTAGCACGGTACAATAGTGAGGGGAGCCTGGCCTGGGCTAAACGCGCAGGAGGGATGACTTATGACACCGGATACGGAATCACCGTACTATCGGACGATTCGACGGTAGCGACAGGTGTTTTTCAGGGATCAGCCACATTTGGGCAAGGTGAACCCAACGAGACGGTGCTGGTCGCTGCATATTCCGATGTATTCATCGCGCGGTACAATCCTGACGGAACCCTCGCATGGGCCAGGAGCGCCAGCGGGTCGCAAGAACAAGGAATTGCCGTCGCGGCGCTTTTGGACGATTCGACCGTAGTGACCGGATCTTTTGGGGGATCAGCCACATTCGGTCCCGGAGAACCGAACGAGACCATGCTGGTCTCCGCCGGGCTGCTCGACTTTTTCATCGCGCGATTTAAAGAATAACCCGTGTGCCGGGTATTGACAGATCCGCCTGAGGCGGACTGATTAGATACGGAGGGACATGATGAAACGCATATGCGCATGGGGCTTGGTCGCTTTCGTAGCGATGGTTCTGGTCGTGGGGTGCAGTGGAGGGAATTCCAATAACCCCCTGCTGCCTTCAAACACGACTGGGAAAACCGATGCCCTGACTCAATCGACCGGTCCGGAGCAGACAGGTCACTACCTCTGGGGCTACTACCTGGTCCGCATTGATGAGAAAGACTTGTCCGCAGAGATTATCCCCATCAGGGCGACGGCTGCT
>CAYGZQ010000143.1:0-2705 GCA_964354375.1 uncultured Planctomycetota bacterium | reverse complement strand
CCCGCCGTCATGAAGTATATATCGAGCGACTTGGTAGTGAGCATGTTGTTGTTCGTGTCATACGTGTACGAACCCGAAGTATCAACAGTGATGTCCTGCCGCGCCGAGGTTGAGAACCCTGTGAGCTGGTAGCCCCTCGCGTAGGTCCTGGTCTCCGTGAGCGCCCATCCGTACGCGTCATGGTACTTGACCTCGACGGGATTGCGCCCGAGATGGGGCGTCCTCATGCTCGAACCGCGCATGGTCTTACTGGCTCGTTCCATCAGGATACTGCAGACTCGATCTCATGGCGGCGATCTCCGAAGCGTATGACGGACATCTCATCTGTAGTTCGTGCAGAGCTTCGCAGAACGCTTGTTCCATGGCCAGTTCCTTGATGATCTGCGCATTCTGCTCAATTATGTCCTTAAGCGGCTTCACGGGGGACGGGAGATACTCCTCATGACCGCAGTCAATTTTCGGGACACTGCCGAGGACATAGTCCAGAAGCTGCCTCCTGTATGGCCCTGACGCCCACTCGAGCAGGTGGCCGAGGAATTCAAGCTCCTCAGCACTCCCTTGCTTTATAGGCAGGCCCAGGCGGCGAATGTCATTCAGATCATCCCGCAGCTCAGGGGAAGGAACGTCATCGATCGATGATGCGTTGTATCCCAAGCTTCCCTGAAGACAATCTGGCAGAAACCGTAAGCTGGCCAGCCTTACTTCCACGCTCATCGCTGGGTCGCGAGCAAGAGTCCACAGGGCAACAGCATCCTCGTACCTGGGTCCGCTGTGAGCGATAGTGTATGCCACCCACGATTTCAAAGGCATACGGCAAGCCGGGCTTCTGAGTACCCTGAACAAGCCGCTGTAAAAGTCAGCCCTTGCTGACGGAATCTGGTTGAGCTCGGAAGATGCAGTCAGCAAAACGGTATACAATCTAAGGGATTCGATTCCATCGGACGGCAGCGATTCGGGTGTCTGGAGCAATCTGTTGACGATTCGCAGGGCCTTGTCGGGAGCAAGTTCCATGGCAACACGGATCACCTCGCCATGAAAGCCAAGCGGATCAGGATAGGACTCCGTCTCTCCCCGATCAATCTGCTGGGCGGCGTAGTATTCAACAATAATACGCTCCATGCACTCTTCTCCGGTTGCTGCCACAAGCCCGCCGAAACAGTTAGCAGGAGGAAAATAGGTGACAAGGAGATTCCTGCGTCCGTATTCTCCCTTAGACCCCGTGACAGAGTGGAAAGCCTCCCAGACCTCTGCCTCCGTCAGGCCGTAATAGGCTTCGAATCCGCGGAAGAACTCCATGTCATTGTCGAGAGGGTAGCCGTTTTGCATCAAGTAGTCTCGGAGGGAGCGATCTTTCTCTCTCGTGTACCTGTCAAAATCCCAGTCGATGATACCCTTGTCCTCGTATCCTGCGACGTACTGCTCCGAAAGGTTGCTTACAAGATAGAGAATGGGATCATCGTCAACATGCTCCTTCGGAGAGGGGCCGCAGCCGACTACCATTGAGACATAGAGCGCAGTGAGCAGAGCCATGCTCCGGGTTACAGTGTTAAGAGTCGTCCAACCACCCAATGTCTCCATGATCACTGCACTCCGCATCTAGACAAGGAAACCCGGCGGATATGCACCCCCTGGACCGAATCCCGGCTGCCAGTCTGGGTCGATTTGCCTGACTCGAATCCGCTGTTGCTCCGGAAGGTCCTCACCGCATGAAGTGCAACACTTGTGAGCCCGGACGAACCTCGACCAATTGTCAAGAGAAAAGTTCCCGATCACGTAAAAATAGGCGATGCAGCACTCGTACTCCTTGGAGCCCGGGCCCGCGGTCCACTCTGAGCAAAAACTCTCCTTGCCTGTAAGCTGTGGCAACTGGAACTGGCTCAATAGGTTTTGGATAGCTTTCTTTAACTCTTCGCTTAACTCCGTGTGAAGCCATTTCTCTGCACAACCGACTATATCTCGGGTCATTAAGAGACACCATATGAAGTTGACCCACTGATTCTCTGTGAACTTCGGAGGTTTCAGCTCTTTTAGATCATCGAAAAGCTTCTTCACCCAACCGATATTCAAATAGTAGCTCTTGACCAGCCCGAAGCCTGCAGCATAGAAATCAGCATCTGGTCCGTTATACACGGCCTCTGCGCAGCAGTTGCGCCTGCACTCAGGGACATACCACGGAGCGTCAGGCTCGTCTTGGCACTGCTCAACTGCTCCGGCCACCTCTGCCCGGTTAGCGCAGCAGACAGCGCAGAATGCCGATGGCGAGGTCCATAGCTCCTCCCTTGATACCCCAAAGAACTCGAGACAGCAATCTGGACATCTCTCACCGTGTCCTGATTCTCCACCACCTGCAAACTTTCGATTGAAAGACTTCAGAAAGAGAAGCAACAAGAGCGAAGCCAATCCAATGTATATCGCTCCGATAATCCAAGTGGGTAAAGAAAGTGTGTATGGGTCGTTGTCGTCGTTGTTTATCAGTCTGCCCAATCCCGCAAGATAGTGCGTGTGGCCGATCTGCTCAAGCGAGTCATAGCCGAGGGAGGAGGTGCCGAGCTCGGTGCCGCCGCCGTAGGATTCGATGTACGAATTGGGCTTTGCCAGATTCGATATGTTGCTGAATGATCCGCTGCCGAGTCCGGCGGTCATCCGCGGGTTGTCGTTGAGGCGGTCGCCCGAGGCGGTGCGCAGAGTGCGCGTGATCGCTGTGG
>CAYGZQ010000142.1:0-2732 GCA_964354375.1 uncultured Planctomycetota bacterium | reverse complement strand
GCCTGCTCGAGGAACTGGAGAACGTTCAAATGAGCAGCCGTCGCCCTGATGGGGACTATCCGGGCGGATAAGTCCTTCTCATCGATGCGGACCAGGTAATAGCCCCAGAGGTAGTGGCCTGTCTGCTCCGGACCGGTGGATTGAGTCAGGGCATCGGTTTTCCCGGTCGTGTTTGAAGGCAGCAGGGGATTATTGGAATTCCCTCCACTGCACCCCACGACCAGACCCATCGCTACGAAAGCGACCAAGCCCCATGCGCATATGCGTTTCATCATGTCCCTCCATGTCAAATCAGGCCGCCGCACGCGATTCACCAATGCCTCGCACAGGGGCTATTCGTAAAATCGCGCAACGAAAATATCATCACCGCCGGCGGAGACCAGCACCGTCTCATGGGGTTCACCTTGCCCGAAAGTGGCTGATCCCTGGAAATATCCGGTAGTCACGACCCGATAATTCGAAAGCGCAGCAACCGCGAATCCGACATCCGAATCCGGTCCGCCCGCCGACTTGGCCCATGTGAACGATCCATCAGGGCCGTATCGCGCAACAAAAACATCATTCTGGCCGGCCGAATACAAAGCCGTCTCATTGGGCCCACCAATCCCGAAATCTGCTGACCCGTAGAAACACCCGGTCAATACCATCGAGTCGTCCGAAAGCGCAGTGATTCCATATCCGTAGTCGTCGTCCAGCCCCCCGGCAGGTGCCGCCCATGCCAGTGTCCCGTCGTCGTTGTACCGAGCGACGAAAACATCATCTGAACTTCCCCATCCCCAAAGCTCAGTCTCGTTGGGTTCACCTTCGCCGAACGTAGCTTTGTTGTTAAAGTATCCGGTGATTACAGATGAATCGTCGGAAAGCGATGCGACGGCAAAACCGCCATCATCATAAGTTGACCCTCCGGCGCGTTTGGCCCATACCAGGGTTCCGTCAGGATTGTACCGAGCAACGAATATGTCCCTATAGCCTGCGGAGCTGAGATAAGTGTTATTGGGTTCGCCGTTCCCAAATACCGCAGTTCCCATGAAGGATCCGGTTACCGCCATTGAATCGTCTGACAGCGCCGTGATTGCAGCCCCGCTTTCATCGTCGTTTCCGCCCGCGGATTTGGCCCATGCGAGTGTTCCACCGGAATTATACCTTGCCACGAAAATGTCTACGTCTGAATACGAAGCGGCTTCCAGGACAGTCTCGTTGGGCTCGCCAGGACCGAACGTCGCTGATTCCATGAAATACCCGGTCACGGCAATTGAATCGTCCGAAAGCGCGGAGACTGCATTTCCGCCGGCAATGGAAGCCCCACCGGCGCGTTTGGCCCATGCAAGTGTTCCATTCGGATTATACCGGGCGACAAAAATATTGGTCTCACCCGAGGAGGTCAGCGATGTCTGGTTGGGTTCCCCTTGCCCGAAAATCGCTTCCCCCATAAAGGACCCGCTCACCACGGTCGAATCGTCCGAGAGCGCAGTGATGGCGCAGCCATTGTCCACCGACGGCCCGTATACCTGCTTGGCCCAAGCGAGCGTTCCATCAGGGTTGTACCGCGCTATGAAAATCTCGTCATTCCCTGAGGAGACGAGCACAGTCTGGTTCGATTCGCCGGGACCGAATGTGGCTGTTAAGTTGAAGAGTCCCGTCACTACGGTCGAATTATCCGAAAGCGCAGCGACGGCCTTTCCACGATCTCTGTCCGTCCCACCCGCGCGCTTGGCCCAGTTGAGGTAGCCGCTGCCGGGTGAAATCACTACCTCCAGAGGTTTGTCCAGCGTGTCGGTCTGCGATTCGTTGTCAGTAACCTTGAGCTGCACATGGTATGTCCCCTCACCTGACCACGAGTGATCGACCTCGACACCTTCCTCGTCATATGTGCCGTCGTTATCCCAATCCCACTCATACGTAACAATCGATTGGCCGTTGCAGTCGTTGTCGTGAGAGTCGGACGCGCCGAATGTAATCGGCTCGTCGACAAGCGCCATCAGTTGACTTGCCTCCGCTACGGCCGTAGGAGCTTCTTTGGTCTCGGCGATAACGTTCAGTCCATGGAGCTGGTAAGCGGCAATGTCGAGCCAGGGTTTTGTCGCAGGATCATTCTCCAGCGCCTCCTTGCTTACGAGGCACATGTATGTTCCCGCCGGAGCGTTCTTGACGTTCTCGACAACCGCCTCATAAGTCGTAAAACCGGCTCCGTCGGCCTTCCAGGTCGCCGTGACCTCGCCGTCAAACAGCTCGGGACATTCAACTACAACGGGATGAGAGTCATCTTTTCCCTGCCTGTCGTAAACATTGACGGTCAAGTTGACCTGTCCGCCACAATCTGTAAGACCAACACCGATGGGCGTGTCGGAGACCTCAATCTTCCATGCTTCGGGACAGTTCGCCTCGGGTCCGAAGTCGTTCATCGGATCCTCGACCGGCTTGTTGATCGGCGGAGCCCAGCAGGCATCGACCGCGTAGCCGAAGACCCAGGGATTCGGAGCGTTGGGCATATCCACCTTGTAGGCCACGACTATCTCCTGTCCCGCATAGTATGCATTCCTGGTATTCGAAGGATCATCCGAGATAAATCGCTTGTATCCGTTGAGTGTCGAGGTCGGAAAAGTGTTTGTCGCGAATTTCCCCTTACCGTAACCCTCAAGGGCATGGCCGGATGTAGTGGGATTGTAGAGAGTCGTGAAGCCGTCGGCGTTGACGACCTCCCCTTCGCTCAGTGTCCGATCCGACACGATGAG
>CAYGZQ010000141.1:0-2754 GCA_964354375.1 uncultured Planctomycetota bacterium | reverse complement strand
AATTCGTCCGCACGTTACTCGCGCCCTCATTGGTGAAGCTCTTCAGGCGGTTCTTCCGGTCGAACGTGAAGGTCCACGCCTGAGATAAATGCTTGTGGCAGCGGCACGTTCTGCAAGTTCCGGTTTTCGCGATGCCAGTGTTACCGCAAGGCGGATTGCAGGCTTGCTGCTTCTAGTCTCAAGCTCGTTAGAGGAGCTTGCATGTCCAGATCACTTTCCCTGGGACAGAGATGGGAGAGTCGGTCTCTGATGACATCCCGACGGTCGTGCCGTACTGACCGGTCTGGAACCTATCATAGTACTCGTTCAGGGTGGGCACGCGATTCCAACCTCCTGTCGGCCAGGGGGAATAGCGGTATTGCAGCTGGTAGCTGTAACCTTCCTCATCGCGCCACGCAGCAAAAGCACTCTCCATGCTGCGATCCAAACTGAATAGGAAGCTGCCGGGCTCGGTCGGATCGACCGCCTCGGTGTCCCGAGCCCAATTCGCCGACACGTACCAAAGCCCGTCCAGCATCTCCTCCGCTGTCGTTGGCATCTTGTTTCTTCGCCATACATAATAATACACCATCATATTCAGCATCGATGCGAGCAACGCCCCCCGCATGGCTCGGATAGAGGGATATCGGCTGCGCAGTTGTTCACAAAAATCCTCCTCGGTTTTCGGGGCCTCGAATTCCTCTTCGACCTGAGCCCAGCGCCCATCAGGGAACTTCGGATACTGGTAACAGAAAGCCCAGGACGAGGCGTAACATGTCACTCCGACGTGAACAAAATCGTCATTGGCAGAGGGGTCCTCCCCGTAACATATGGGCTGGCCGGAAACGGGGTCAGTTGGCCGAATCGGGAGAAAGCCCTGGTCCTCCAGCTCGTCTACGCTATTGGGCAAACGACGGAAGTAAGCGCAGAAATGCTCAAGGCCTCGAGTCAACTCGCTGATGCGCCCCCATGATTCCGACTGAAGGAACCAGGATTCCTTCGTGAGTTCCCCTCCCCAGATTGCGATCATACGGGGATTGTGCTCCCCTGTAACGTCGGACAGATTGAGACCGGCAACGGGTTCCTGCTCCAAAGATTGCCTGTCATCGCGTCGGGGGGCGGTCTTGGAATCCCTGGCCTCGCAGGCGGTGCTCATGATGCTGAACACGGCAAGCCCGAAGCCGCAAATGAGGAACCCAAGAGTTCGGGACCTAGCAACTCTGAGTGAGCGTGAGAGAATCGGGGTCATGGGTTTCCCCTTAGTGGCGGAATCCAATGTTTCGGCGGAAAGTGGTGCCCTGGTGTCTCGCAGTCCGGGACCGTGAGCTTGAAGTAGCTACAGGAAGCCCAAGAGTCGTTATTGTCGGAATCGACTATCTTGCAGTTATGGGGGTTATCCGTTGGAGTGAAGTAGCACTCAGGAAACTGAGGCGACTCACAGCGACCTGCCAGCTCCCAAAGCAGTACAAGGTTATCCTCACACGGGTCCTGATGGCAATTGTAGTCATAGTATCTCAGTTTGCACCGCCCGAGGCACACAATCGGAGTTATGTCCTCGCATTTCCACAATATAGGCTCGGCGTCCATTTCGGCAGAGCCGGCGGGCGTGCAGCACCTTGGCAGACTATGCCTGCAATGCTCCAACGCGGCTAGATAGTAGACAAGATATTGCAGCAATCCAGTCAGCCCAGAGAAGTCCTTGCCGTGCATTAGGTCGCAGAGGCAGTCGTTTTGGTAGCCCGTTAAACATAGGCAATCCAAGCACTCATCGGGCACGATCGCCAGACAGTTCGCAACAGGCTGCGGATCATCCCCTGGGCAGCACAGATCCTCGATGGGATTACTCCCACCTAACCATACCACACAGAGCAGAAGTGCCGAACAATCCACCAGATCTCCGTTCTCATCACGACAATTCAGCCATTCGTTGAAGCTCTGAGTCCCTGCCCCTCCACTTCCGGCCCCAGATACGTCCTGCAATGGTTGCCCCCCCCCTATTCTAGAAGGGTCGACCAGTCTTCGTCCTGCCCCTCCAGCACCACCGTTTGAAGGCACACCTAGGCCGCCTCCGCCGCCACCGACAGGGATACCGTCGCCGAATGTTGATCCGCCACCGCCGGGGCCGCCGCCGGCGGGAGGGGAGTTGAGGATCATGCCGCCGAGGGCGGGGAGCTGGTGGACGGGGCCGGATTGCTCGAGCGAGTCGAAGCCGAGGGAGGAGGTGCCGAGCTCGGTGCCGCCGCCGTAGGATTCGATGTATGAATTGGGCTTGGCGAGATTGGATATGTTGTTGAATGATCCGCTCGTGAGACCGGCGGTCATGCGAGGATTGTCGTTGAGGCGGTCGCCCGAGGCGGTCCTGAGCGTGCGCGTGATCGTGGTGGAGGAGCCCGAGGGAGTGCGCGACGCGACGTATCCCGCATCGTTGAACAGGAAGTGCTCGTCCCAACCGCCCACGCCGTCGTTAACCTTCTGCCTGATGCCGTCCGGCTTGCGGAGGTAGTCGACCTCGCAACGACCGTAGGTGTACGCCCACGCGGTGTGCTCATTCGTCTCATGGTTCGCGCTCGCCGTGTGCTCCTGCGCGAGCGCGGCACCGTCATATACGAATCGCTGCAAATCCGCATCCCAGTCGCCCGTGACGGAGTCGTCGTTCCATCTCTGCCAAACTCGACCGATGCCGTCATACCATATGTTCCCGCGAACATTGAGTCCGCTCGGGTACGTGTGCGTCTTCAGCCGGTTCTTGCGATCGAAAGCGAACGTCCACTGCGC
>CAYGZQ010000140.1:0-2755 GCA_964354375.1 uncultured Planctomycetota bacterium | reverse complement strand
ACGTTTTCTCCGACTGTCCGCGCGCGTTCGATGTGTAGACCATGTCGTAGTAGACCGGGCCGGCGCCCTTGTAGGTGAACGTGCGCACCGCGCTGACGTAGGCGCCGGAATTGATCTGGGTTCCGGTGAAGCTGACTTCAATGTCACCAATTCATTTTGGCGAGGAAGGTCGTGGACCCATCCTGACCAAGAACCAGACAATCGTGATCGCCTGCGAGGGCAATGTGAACGCTGCCGCTGTCGCCGACTGGACAGGCTCTTACAAGATCGCCATCAGATGTGAGAAGGAGAAGGGCGGGGACAGGCGTTTGCGATCGAGGAGGGATCTGCAATGCTTCAGCGGAGGGAAGGCCGCTTATGCTGTAGAAGCTGCCACACACGAGCAGCATTCCGTCGCCAGAAGACCGTATTTCATCGGGATCTTCGAATGGCCCGTTTCCCCATGTCTTGGTCCATTGCCACTGACCACCTGCATCGAACCTCGTGAGGAAGACACGCAGGCCTTCACCGCTGGGACCGCCAGCGATGCTTGGACCCGGGTCGAAGTCTGCCGGGCCTGCGAAATCGCCCAAAACATAGACATTATCGGAAGAGTCACAGCACATATCGATTATTGCGTGCGCATCCCAGGTCCGAGTCCACAGGCAGGCACCATCACCATCGTATTTCGATAGGGCTGGTCGCAGGGCAAGACCTGAATCGCACTGGTCCGCGCGGCCCTCGGGATCGAGAATAACCTTCCCCTTATAGCACGTGCCCAAGTAGATTTGATTACGGGCGGAGACTTCCAAGACAGATGAGCCCAAGGCCCCAGCAGTCGGGCTGCCAGCGGAGATCCTTGCCCACTCAATGTCCCCTGCCTCGCTTACGCTAAGCAGAAACCCAACATCCTTAATCCCGAGAGCGCTGACTGCAAGTGGCTGTCGGCCCAGGCCGATTTCACCACTGGAATCGGTCACCCCTGCAAGATACAAGCCCTCTTCGCGCTTCGCCTTCATAACGCAAGCGTTGCCAACGGGCCTTGTCCAGAGAATCGTCCCGTTTTGATCAAAACGGCTCAGGAGTTCCCCCGCGTTCTCTGCTTTCGTTGTGACCTGCTCCGAGGCGGGGTAAGCAGATGGATCGGAATTCGATGTCACGAATACTGACCCTTCGCTGTCAACTGCGACCCCATCAGCCCAGTCGTCACCCGCTGTCCCCCAGCAATGCATCCAGTCGGATTTCCCGTTCGGTTCGAATTTGATGAGGAATGCATCCAGTTTGCCAGCAGACGTATGTTCGTCTGCCCCGCGATCTGGGTTCACATCGAGTCGGCCGCTGTACCGACCAACAACGTAAACAATACCCGAGCCACTTGCCGCAGTGTCAAGGACCTCGAATGTGGCAGACGACCCTAGCTGTGTTGAAGCATTCCATTCACGCACTAGTTCAAACTCGCACTGCGGCCACGAGTAGGCCGAGGAACGTCGGCTTTCGGTCAGCCGCTCGGCATAAGCAGGAGGGATCTTGGCCGGACTTGTTTTCGAACCCTGCCGGCGCGCGGAACAGGAAATCAGCAACGCGAACAACAGCACCAGTAGCAGGGAAACGGCGGACCATCGCCGGTTACTGCGCAGCCGCGAACTAGTAGTTCTGATGTTAAGCGAAGGTAACATTGTCGAACGATCGCTGGACCTCACGCTGACGGCGGATTCCGTCATAGTCGCACCTCCACTCAATCTTCTGGAATTCCCCAGTCAAAAGGCTCCCAGCCCCTCGATGAAGCACGCGGATCTTGGGTTGGGCATCCGTAACAGCACTGCATCTGGATCAGGAACCGGTCAAAATTGCCGGCTCTGTTCATATAATTGGCGAATGCATATCTGCAACAAAGCGGATTGCGATCTCCTTGAGGGAAGAGAGAACTCATAATCCCATCGCAGCATGGCCCTGAAAAAAAGTCGGGCATCTGGGTCACAAGCCATCTGAGGAAGGCCACGAACTCGGGATCATCAGCCGAAGGTCCTTGCAGCGCGTCCTGTATACATTTCAGCAGTCCTTCAATATCATGGTTGTTTAGAGCATCTTGTATACAATTGTACAGTTGCCAATACCACGTAGCAGTGTTCCATGTCTTTGCCAGCTCTGTCAGAGCTGCTTTGACAATGTCTTCCGTTACGTTGTAACAACCTTCCGTCTGGAACATTGCCTTCAGTACCTGCTCCTCGAACTCCGGATTGTCTTTCCTTCGCAGCTCAGGGCAACAGCGAAGCCTGCACCACGCCCCACTCACCACGATGGTCTCAATGTCTGGGTATTCTTGCTTCAATTCCGGGCACGGGAACAAGTCGTAGCCTGCCCTAGTCCCGCAGCAGTTCCAGCAAAAGTCGGAGTAGCTCTCTAACGGAGGATTCTGAAACCAATACTCCCAACAGCAGTCCGGGCAATCGAACTCCGGCAAATCATGCGGCGCATGCTTGACTTCCCCGTAATGCGGCGGATCAAAGGGCTCTACAGAGACACCCTCACGCTGTCGGCCAAAAACACTCCTACCGCCCTCGAGTCCCTGTGACGTACTTACGCCCCCCGTTGATCCGCAATAAGGACAGTTCCCTCTCCTGCTATTGAAGCTTCCTAGTCCCGCCAAATAATGCCTTCCTCCCGTGAGCAGCAATGCATCGAAGCCAGCGGTGCGGGGATTGGTGGTGCCGCCGCCGTAACATTCGGTGAAGGCACCGTGCGCGCCGAGGCGGGAGATGTCGGTGAAGGAGGAGGT
>CAYGZQ010000139.1:0-2884 GCA_964354375.1 uncultured Planctomycetota bacterium | reverse complement strand
CCCCTCTCCACCCCCACCCCCCCTGGCCCCCCTCCCCACAATTGTGGGGAGGGGGGAAAGGGGGGAGAGGTCTCCACGGGGGGGCAGGGGGGAGAGGCTACGGCACGCTGTCGCGGTACCAGATCTCGTAGTTGTCTTTTCCGGGAGGCTCGACCGGCGTGAGCAGCTCGTAGATGATGTGGATACGCCCGTCGGAGTCGCCGTCCATGCTCGGGAACGCGCCCATGTTACCGGGACCGACGATCTCGACGATATCCTGCCAGCCGAGAGTGCTGACATACTCGCGATACAGGACCCGCGCCGGCCGTCCGCTCTCATCCTCTTCGTGCCACGCGACATGGTAGTCGCCGTCGGATGTGCACTCGACATCCGGCGCGTACTGGTAGGCGTCGTTCGAGTCGCTCACAAGCTGCGGGACGCTCCACGTGTCGCCTGCGTCGCTGGAGGTCCTCATGGAGATGTCGGAGAAAGTTCCGTCGACATGGTCGAAATAAGCCAGGACGAGCTTGCCGTCCGGCGCGACATCGAGTGCGGGCTGATACGAGTCGCCGAGAGTGATCAGGAGCGGCTGGGTGAAAGTGCCTCCGACGTTTTTGGTGAAGTAGATGCCGTTGGAGCCGGACTGGTCCGACTGGAAGGCCATGTAGACCGATCCGAGCGGAGCGGGGGCTATGGCGGGGAACGACTCGCGGACATCCTCCTCGGCCACGACCGAGACGGCGCCGTCCCAGATCGCGCTTCCGCCGGGGCGGTCCATGTACCATACATCGTACTCATACTTATCGACATCTATCAGTTCCAGTGAATGCCATGCGACATGGAGGGTCCCGTCGTTGGCGGACACTATCTTCGGGTGAACGGTCCTGAGACCGTTTTCGCCGTGCGCGAGGACGGTCTCGGACACGAAATTGTCGAGCGACGTTGCGTAGTAGAGATCGCTCCCCAGGACATGATCCCGCTCGTCCTCCCAGACAATGTGGATGATGTCGTCCGGATCGGCGGCGATGGTAGCGTAGACCGCCATGCCGTCTTCGCCGTCGATCTGCTCAGGAGGGCTCCATGTGCCGCCGAGCGAGTTGGAGTAATAGACATGGAAAACGTTCGATTCGGGATCCGGGGAATTGTCGACCCAGACCACGTGACTCACCCCGTCGCTTGTGACCGCGATCGCGTGACGCGGCCAGATGAAACTCTCGCCCGGCGTTATCGCGATCCTTTCCGGCGGACCGAAAACCTCCGCCTCCGGGCTTGGCGGAATTTTGACTTTCACGGTGATGTAATTGTAGATGACCGATATCTGGTCGACCGGGTTGTCGCTTGTTGCCCATGCGAGGAGGTCGTACTCGCCCGTCGGCGTTCCGGGGGCGCACGAAATGGGGCCCTCCCATACGTCGGGAAGGACCATGTTCGGAGTGAGAGAGATTGTCGTCCCGCCGATCGGGGTCAGGTCGACATTCACGGCTATGACATTGTCCTGCCAGTCTCTCGCGTAGAGCTGGAGGATCGGAGCATTGGAGCCGTCATCGAAAAGGTCGCCGGTGATATTGGCGAAGAGCACTTCGTAAGGCTCCTTGCAGTTATCGGGCCAGCTCGCCTCGACCACGTAGGTGAACGGCGCGAAAGACGGGAAATTCGGGTCGTAGATCTGCATCGTCTCGTACTGGCTGGTGAGGGGAGGAATTTCCCTCTGACCGACGCCGGTCTTGAAAGCGACGAACGGATTGATCTTGCCCGGAGTGGGGCTGAAAAGCTCGGTGTATCCGTCGGGATTGAGGAAGACCATGTTCCCGAAGCTGGTGACAATGCCGCGAACATCGTAGCCGGTCAGATTGCTCGGGTTCCTGAAGCCGACATCGACCGTCACCACCTGCGTGATCGGATCATACGAAAGATTCTTGGCGAGGAAGCAACCGTAGCATTTCGGGGGTTTGAGCATGGGGGAGACGTTGTAGTGCATCGATGCGGTCCTGAGCTCGACCGCCCGCACCTCTCCCGCTTCGATGTCGATGAACACTTCCCATGCTCCGAGCAGGATGGTGTTCGGACCCGCCTCGACGAATTTGAAGAAATCGCCCGACGGGTCGGGTGTCGGGGAGGCTGGATGGGTGACAGAGCCGGCGCAACCGATGGCGACGCCCGCGATCAGGATCAGGACCGTAAGCGGCAACCGAAGATGCATGTGAAACTTCCTCCCGGGGAGGCTCAAGATAAAGGAAAAATCCCGCCGCGCTGCGATATCGCAGGCGGGACAATTCTAGCACTAAGACGCCGGTAGCAGCTACTTTCCGAAGACGGAAAGGTAGCAGCTACCGGCTGAAGAAGACGGAAAGGTAGCAGCTACCAGCTCCTGCCGGCTGCTAGTGAGCGGCTTCCTCGACAAACTTTCTGTAAGCGGCGGCGTCCATCAGCCTGCCGATGTCGGCGGGGTTGGACGGCATGAGGGCGTACATCCAGCCTTCCTCGTACGGAGACTGGTTGACGAGCTCGGGATGGTCGGACAAGTCCTCGTTGACGCGGATGACCGATCCCGAGATCGGGTTGAGAATGGGGCTTGTGGTCTTGGCGGAATCGATCATCCCGCATTCCTCGGCAGCGGCGAGTTCGGCATCGACCAAGGGCAGCTCGACATACACCACGTCGCCCAGCTCCCCCTGGGCGAAATCGGTGATGCCGATCATGACCTCGTCGCCGTCCATTCGTACCCATTCGTGCGTTTCAGTGTAGCGGCAATCCTCAGGAACGTTCATGGTGATCCCCGTGTTTCTAATGTAGATGGCCCCCCTGTAGTCCCCCCCAAGGGGGGGACGGGGTCTTTTTTTATCCATTGCCCCCCTGTGGTCCCCCCCAAGGGGGGGACGGGGTCATTCCGGACGTTTGTAGAACG
>CAYGZQ010000138.1:0-3009 GCA_964354375.1 uncultured Planctomycetota bacterium | reverse complement strand
GGTACGTGTGCGTCTTCAGCCGGTTCTTGCGATCGAAAGCGAACGTCCACTGCGCGCGGAACACGATCTTGTAGTTCGTCCCGCTGATCGTGCGGTACGCGTCCAGTTTCTTCGTCCCGGTCATGTTGTTGTTCGTGTCATACGTATACGAACCCGCAGTGTCCACTGTCACATTGCCTGCCGTGGTCGGAATCGAGAACCCCGTCAACTGACCGCCCCGCGCGTACGTCCGCTGCTCGGTGAACGCGAATCCGTCGACATCATAATACTTGATTTCCGTCGGATTGCCCATGAGATCGTACGCCGTCCTCGTCTCGCGCGTGATGAGCATCCTCTTGGCCGTCTTGTCGTACTGCCAGATTCGCTCGATCACAAGCCGCCCCATCCCGTCGTACTCGTAGTCGCCCTCGAAGAAGACTTGAACCTCCCTCATGGTCTGCCTTGCGCCCTGCTTCGTCAGCTACCGAATGTCTGATCCAGCCCAAAATCGGTTTGAAACGATACTAAAAGGTTCCACGGTCGAATCTGGCGACAAAGGCGTCGCCCCTCGTAGCCCCGACAATGTATAGATTACCTTCTGAGTCGAAAGCCAGATCCTTGCCGAACGACCACGGTTCATACCCGACCTTAACCCCGAGGAATTTCCCCGATTCATCGAACTTCGAAACAAAGATAGCCAAGGAGTCGTGGTCCGGATGGCGTTGGACTGAGCCACTCCGTTCCGGGTCGAAGTCCGTTGGCACTGCATATCCGCCCGTGACATAGATCTCGTTCTGTGCTGAGACAGCCAGCGCAGCGGCCTCAGATCGCCATTCCCTGTTCCAGATCACACGCCCTTCCTTGTCCATCATGCATAAGAAGCTGTCTCCGAGTCTACTCTGACCCGGCTGCTCGACTACCTCGCCATTTTTCGGGACTAGCCCTGCCACCAGGATGTTACCAACTGAGTCCAAAGCGATATCCATCGCCCAGCCTGGGAGATCGGCAGTAACGAGCTCCGAGCCATTTTCATCGATGATATGCAGTCTCTCAGACGCCACGTATATCCTGTCCGATTCATCAAGCGTGAGAGCATTGCCTGACGCTTGCTTCAGAATCTCCCATGCGACCGTCCCATCAGCGCTAAGCTTTACCAGACCCTCGCGCTTGGATACTATGATGTTATCATCGCTGTCCACTGCGACTGAACACCCATCAATCTCGCTGCTGATAATGGTGGAATTCTCACCCTTAGAATTCAGTTTCCATATAGTCCCCCGGTCTCCAGTAAGTATGATATCTCCACGGGAATTGAACGCCATCGATGTTGGATGCGACTTCTTCCTTTGATCGAGAGACGCGATCCATTGGAGTCTTCCCTTCGGGGTCATGTTGAGGACGAATGTCCCGCCCGTGCGCCTTGCGTTGTAGAGCCTTATGCTCGCCATAGGGCTGAGATCTGCAATGTCGGCGTAGTATCCAGCCAAGACCAAATTGCCATCGTTGTCGATTCCAATAACTTGGCAAGCATCGTAAGCCAGCCCTCCCCATTTCCTCTCCCACCTGCAGTCCTGGATAGTCGACGAGTTATATCCGGGTGATATTAATATATAGCCCTTCTCATACCAGCCTCCCACAAGCAATAGCACCATTGGCACGACTACCGCAAGAGCGATCGCGAGACTCTTAACATTTGTCCGCAGTCGTGGCGAGGGTTTGACTAGACAGTTACTCATCGAAGGGAACCCCATATCTCTTCAAAATCCCTGATCCCGAATTCTGCCCACCACTCTAGCAGATCGCTCAACTCTCCCCTCCATCCAAAGTATTTCAACTGGTGCTGACAACGGAGCGGCATGCTGTCTTGGCAACAACAGGGATCCGTATCAGGACGCGAAAAGTAATTCGGGTCCACGTACCATTCTGCACTTGTCATGCATGCCCTTTCGCATGCATAGGCTCGTGCTTCGGCATTGAGCATGACTTTGTGATGCATGCAGTAATGCAGAAGCTCATGGAGCAAGTCGTTCAGCTTGAAATTCGACTGCAAATGGATGCTCCAGGGAGCACCCCATGACCAGTAGTTATCGGTTCCTCCAATAAGGAAATTGGGGGTGTAAGTGCAATCGCAGAAGTGTCGTAGACAATCGCATAGTTGGAGGTTACCGCAAAAGTCAATGCATCCGGTCTTCCGAACACGCTCACAAAGGTCCTCGAATATTCCCACGGCGCGAATCCTCTCTGAGTTCGGAAGGAAATTGCCGTCTTGATCAAGGAGATGACTAAACTCTGCATGCCAGCAGATTCCGCCTCCGCCTCCACAATTGCTATTCTTGTCGACAGTTAGGTCGAGATCAGGATAGTTTTCTGGCTTGCAGCAACCCTCGAAGCAGTTGAAATCGCTTGGATAAAGACCCGATGCTATTTCACTTGCACAGGGACGATCTCCAAGGATACGCGATCTCTTACCAGGACAGCAGCACATCCCGTGCCAGCATTCGCGATCGGTTGACTCATGGGTCGCAAGTTTCTTGTAGCAACCAGGAACCCAATATTCATAACAGCAATGGGGGCATGGATCAGGTGTCGGCGGGCTGGAGCCGTTGGGGTCGGCGTATCCTGAGGGTTCCTGCTCAGGATCGATGAGCGCACCGACTTCGTAGTCACCGATTCCGCCTATCGGGTATCCAGCCCCTTGTCCGATATATGGATTATTGCCCACTCTGCTCGTCTGCCTGGCCAGTCCCGACAAATAGTGCCTTCCTCCGCCATGCAGCAGGGCGTCGAAGCCGGAAGTGCGGGCATCCGTGGTGCCGCCGCCGTAACACTCCGTGAAGGCACCGTGCGCGCCGAGGCTGGAGATGTCGCTGAAGGAGGAGGTGGTGGGAGCCAGGTCGTTCTCGGGCTGACGCTCGCCTGACGCCATGCGGGGAGCTCGGGTGACGGTCACCGATGAGCCCCGCGGGACCTTCGCGGCGATGTCGGCCATGTCGCGGAAGAGAAATTCATCGGTATATGATGACGGACCGA
>CAYGZQ010000137.1:0-3032 GCA_964354375.1 uncultured Planctomycetota bacterium | reverse complement strand
AGACGCTGATGAGGTACGTGTACGACGGAAATACCCTGGCCCAGGAGCACGAGTTTACCGCGAGCGGCAACGGGATGTGGATCTACAACTACAGCCGCTACGATCGCGACTACCTGCACGGTCCCGCCGGGGTGCGTCAGCGAAGTTACGTCGGTCCGTCGTCATATACGGATGAATTTCTTTTCCGCGACATGGGGGACATCGCGTCGAAGGTGACACGCGGCTCGTCCGCGACCGTGACCCGCGCGCCGCGCATGGCGTCAGGCGAACGTACCCCCGAGAACGACCTGGCTCCCACCACCTCCTCGTTCACCGACATCTCACGCCTCGGCGCCCACGGCGCCTTCACGGAGTGTTACGGCGGCGGCACCACCAACCCCCGCACCCAAGGCTTCGATGCGCTCATCCAATCCGGCCCCGTCCATCAGCTCCCGGCCCTCGGCGGCATGCTTTTGGCATCCATGATGGGGTTTCAGCCCGTTGTGCCTTCCACGATGCCTGCTATGCTGCCATCGATCGGTGGTTTGCTGTCTGGCGGGGGACAGATAGGGATTGGAGAGACTATCAGGCGGCTACTGGGGCTTGGCGGACTATTCGAGGCAAGCGATCCAACCCCGGATCAGTATGATTGCCCTGAGTGTTGCCTTAAGAACTGGTGGGAAAAGATGCCTGTTGACACGGAACACGTTGTCTGGAGTCCCGTTGTCGAGGAGAAGTCCGCTTGGTGCCTTCTGTGCTGTGGAACGCACACTGATTATTTATGGATCGACTGCGAGCCCAAGGCGATCCATATAAACGAGTGCCGCTTCCGTTGTTGCTCATATAAGTGGGATCCTGACAAGACCAATTACGTGAGAGCCGGAACCGCGATGATTTATGACGAGGAATGTAGTGGGGGCATGAAGGATATTCTGCTCCAAGCTCTGAAGGACCTTGGCGAGATATCTGGAGCAGTTGGCTTCATTGCGCGGCTTATTGCCTGCGCGAACGAGGAGGATTTCATTACTTGTGTTCGGGAGATCCTTGAGGAGATTCAGGATGCGATTAATAATGGGAGCTTCAATGACCCTGGATTCGTGGACTGGCTGGAGGACTTTATTTTTCATCACTTCCAAGGATTGAGCAACACGGCTTGTTGCGAGGCGGTAATGAGAGAATTCGGATGGGATGACAAGGACTCCACATGTTGCGAGCAGGCCTTCGGGAGGCACATGCTACAGTCCGGTTATCTGAATCGATTCCTCATTAGCCTAAGATGCTGCTATGAATGCAGCCTCGATCCAAAGAACCTGAGCACTGAGTACAAGTATGACCTTGACCCAGAGCAATACGGGGGCTGATTGCCTAGCATGATCTGCTAGATAGGGCGTCGAAGAGAATGCGGATCTCACTTCCACTATTGGCACAAGTTCTCGTGCTGGTATGCATGATGAACTGGGCTTGCTGTGGTCACCAAGAGGTAGTCAAATCAGGATCGCATCTTAGCGACAATGAGGGAGGCTTTCCTGTTTTTTTTGCGTCTGGTGCAGATGGCGGTCTTTTTGTAGCCTGCAAGCCTGCAGGGGAGGTCCGCTTTGACTCGGCGAACTATGCGAACACTGATGATTTTCTTGTGATCTGCTTCAGACCGGATTTTTCGGTCGCCTGGCTACGGACTCTGTCTCACTACGTTGATCTCAAAGACCAGTCGCTCAAGACGGGTACAGCTTCGCAAGCGGGGAATCTTTTCCTCGCAGGAACGTGCAACGAACGAGGCGCGCGGTCAACAGGAGCAGGTTTTGACTGTAAGGATGTCTTTGTCGCGAAAATGAACGCGGCCGGGAATATGCTCTGGCAGACAACGTTCGAGGAGGCGGGCGATGCCGAGCCCTCAGCGATCGCGGTCGATTCAGATGAGAACATCTACGTGGCCGGGGTGTCGCGAGCGGGTTCCTGGGTGACGGCCGATGGAACGAAGAAGGAGTCCCGGCTCGACACGTTCTTCGTGAGGAAGTTCGATCCCTCAGGCATAGTGTTATGGGAAGAGATCTGGAGCTTTCCGAGAAGATACGACCTGTACTCCGGTAAGTGGGATTTCCTTAGTGATCTAATCACAACTCCTCGAGGTGAGGTAGTTGCCTGCGGGAGCTTTTCAGAAACAAGAGACCTCGATCCCGGTCCCAATGCCAGTACCTACACCTCTGAGGGCTACTCAGATTGCTTTCTTGTCAAGTGCGACAGCGGCGGAGACCTCCAATGGGCAGCCACATGGGGGGGTGATGGCCAGGACTTCGCGACCGCTTTGGCCTGCGATGACCAGTCCAACATCTATGTCGTGGGGGAGTGTTCAGGCTCCATCTTCCTCGTGGAGCCTTGGCTGGCGAGAAAGCAGGTCGCATCTGCAGAGCGGGATGACGCATTCCTGGCGAAGTTCTCAGATCGGGGCTACAGTGAATGGGTGACGACTTGGGGAGGTTCCGGCGAGGAACGAGGAATGGGCGTCTACCTGGATAGTAAGGGTAGAGTGTATGTGGAGGGCCTATGCGGTGACGGATGCGATTTGGACCCCGGACCCGGCAGAGCTACTTTGCCAGCGGAATCGGATTATGTTGCCGCGTTCACGTCAAGCGGTTTATTCGTCTCATACAGCTCTTGGCGGCGGGCCGGCGCACCGTGCATTTCAATAAGCAAACAGGACCAGATGTCCCTTTCGTGCCGCATCCCAGTCCACGCTACCGTCAAGGAGTTTCGATTTGGCTGTGGGGATATCTCATCTCTCGTTCATGAGGCTTTCATTCTTCACGCGGATTTGCACTAGTTTCGGCTCTCCATGGCAGCAATTCTTACTAGCTGAGGCCCGGCCCGCCGCAATGAGGGCGCGAGCAACGTGCGGACGAATTTGTGGTACGATGGCGTGGGTCGCGTGTGGCAGAGATGGAATGACAACACGCAGACAGGCGATTGGGACGAGACGCTCATGAGGTACGTGTACGACGGAAATACCCTGGCCCAGGAGCACCAGTTCAGCGCGAGCGGGAACGGCATGTGGATCT
>CAYGZQ010000136.1:0-3035 GCA_964354375.1 uncultured Planctomycetota bacterium | reverse complement strand
CACCAAGAAGATCGGATAAGAGTAACCACCAAGGCACGAAGGGCACGAAGGAACACCAAGAAGATCGGATAAGAGTAACCACCAAGGCACGAAGGGCACGAAGGAACATCAAGAAGAAAAAGAGAGGGAATTCTATTTCGGAGTCTCCGGCTCGGTCTTTGCGCCGTCGAGCGCGCCGACTTTCGCAGGCGGCCAGTATCGGAAAATCGCCCGACCCATGATATTCCCTGCGGGACAGGATCCCCAGACATGGCTGTCGCGGGAGTAACGCCGGTTGTCGCCGAGGAGGTAGTATTCGCCTTCGTTCTGCGGCGTGGACGGATCGTCCTTCTTGAGGGTCACCGGCGGCTCGGAGTAGCCTGCCGGATGCTCAACGTAGGTTTCCTCGAGACGCTCACCGTTGATGTACACCGTTCCGTTGAGAATCTCCACCGTGTCGCCGGGCAGCCCGACTACCCGCTTGATCCACCGCTCGCCCGAATGATCCGTAACCGGGGGGTGGAACACTACCATTTCGCCCCGTTCGGGCGCCCGCCATTTCAGGCTCAGTTTGTCCACAATGATGCGATCGCTGATCTTGAGGGTGGGCTCCATCGACGGCGACGGTATGTAGTTGGCCTCCGCCACATTCGCGCGGAAAAGCAGCACCACGATGAGGCAGATGGCGATGTCCCTCGTCCACAAAACCCACGGATTCGCGCCCCTCATCAGGATGAGTCCCACGATTTTCTGCCACAGGGTGCGAGGCACGCGAGTCTTCTCAGAATCGGGCTTTGCATCAGTCTCGTCCGGTTTTGTATTCTTGTCTGTCATGGTCGTCAGCAGGTTCTCCAAGTTCGGAACTGTTAGAGTTGACTTGCAGGGAGACGCGAAGGTTCACCCGAATGACAATTATAACATCGACCCGCGTCGGCGTTTCCGGTCCGGCTAGTCGATGACATTCACCAGGTTGAAGATGGGCAAGTAGAGGGTCAGCACCACACCAACGATCGGGAAAAGGAAAAGAAGGATGCTGAGGAGAATCAGCAGCACACCTGCGACCGAATAGTGCGAAGGGGGTGTTTCGCCGGGATAGCGGGTTCTCCAGGGGCCGGCGTTGGCCGCAAGGAGGATGATAACAACGCCCAATGGACCGAAAGCGAGGAGTATGAACGACGGAACGTACCAGTACCAGTGGTACCGGAGATCCTCGGACTGGTCCAGCAGGCGCTGAGTGATCTCGGGGAGCTGAGCTTCGCCCCCGGAAAAATCCTTGTAGAACTCCGCAAACTGGGGAACGACGTAAACGAGGGCGATGAGATA
Organism: uncultured Planctomycetota bacterium; assembly: GCA_964354375.1. GTDB lineage: Bacteria > JAJVIF01 > JAJVIF01 > JAPKYR01 > JAPKYR01 > CAYGZQ01. The sequence continues at coordinate 1,733 of CAYGZQ010000136.1, read as the reverse complement.
CATGATCCCGCACACCAGCCAGGTGATGGCGAAGATAAAAAGGGCCACTCGAAGAAACCGAACCCCGAACTGTTCCCGCATCATCAGCATCCCTCCGGATCGGCCAATTCTAGCCGATCAACCCGGGGAACGCCACACAGCCTCGAATCCGGATTAACTTTGCGAATGAACTATAGCGCCATTAGTTGTGATATAATAATAGCGCTCAACGGCGAGATGAGGTGCCGCGTGAGGGAACGGGGTTTCAGCCTTATCGGACTTCTGCTCAGCGTCACCATTGTGAGCATATTGCTGGTGGTGGCCCTGCAGTCGTATGGGCCGGTGATGCAGGGCGCGAACACCGGGACAGGGAAGAATGCGCTTGGCATGGAGATGACGAAGGTGCGGCTTCGAGGCGTCTACCAGGCTGAGGCGATTTACTATTCCCTTCACAAGAAATACGGTACGTGGGCGGAGCTGGTGCGGGACGGGCAGATTCCTCGCGGGTATTCGGACAGGGCAATGGGCGCCGGGACCCCTTTTGTGCCGGGCCACGACATTGAAATCAAGTTAACCCCCACCGGGTTTGTGGTCATAGCCTCACCCAATCCATCGGCCGGAGCCCTGGAGGGTTCGCCGATTCTCAGAATAGACGAAACCGGTCGGCTTGAGGAGGTCCAGCCCGAATGACTCTCTCATCTCATACAGGGGGAGTGCGAGCAGGCGACAAGGCGACAATCACAGACAAGGGAGACCCGGTGCAGAAGGGCAAATTCGTGACCCTGGAGGCGCAGCTCGAGTTAATACCGCCTTTGGCCAACGGCATTGTCCGCAAACACTGGGGCAAGGCCGAGAGGGAGCAGTATCCCTTCTGGATAGGTATTCTGTTGATTGCGGTGCTGGGAATCGCGGGTATGGCTCTCAGGGAGGTCGGTCGAATTGCATTGCCGATTGCGATAGCGATGCTTGCGGGATTGGCTATCCTGGTTTGGCTCTACCTGAGGAGCGTCCAGGGGAGATTCGGGCGCCAATGGTCGGCGATGGCGTCGGACGGGCAGTTGTTCAGGTTTCTGTGCGACGCCGGACTGGTGCTAGGGCATCCGGTCGAGATGGGCAAGCCTGACGAGCTTTTCACGACTCACATGGATGTGCCCTATTCCGATGCCTTGCGCGCCATCGAGGAATGCCTGAAAAAATCGGCTCTGCCGGAACCCGCTCCGCCGGATGCGCCGCCGGGTTTCCATGTCCCGACGATAACGCTTCAGCAGCCGTCGGGCAGCGAGAGCCACAGGGTATATGAGGCGGAATACCGAGGGGCGGCGGTGATACGGGCTCTCAGCATACGCGTGAGCTCGGCCGACATGGGCAGCGATGTGACTGCGGGCTTCACCCCGCGTCCTTCAAGCGCCGAGACCCGCGATCGGCTTGTGAACGCGCTGATCGGTCGCCTTCAGGATCGGTTCATCGCAGCCAGAGTGCTGAGCGAGGTCAGGGAATGTGCGGGCGTGGAGCCCGTTCCGATCCCCGCGCTCGAGTCGCACCAGCCGATTGCGGATGCGGCTGCAAGCAGAGCGATGTAGCTTCAGTGCGGAATCGATGCAAGGCTGAAACACCCCATACGATTCGTGTGGCGCCCGTACGTGCGGTCCGAGCGCAGCGAGGGCCGAACGGACAGGTGTCTCAGCCGTTGAGAGGGATTCTGGATAAGACGAGGCACCCATCTGTCCCGCAGGAGCGGGCCATATGGGCGCCAC
>CAYGZQ010000135.1:0-3079 GCA_964354375.1 uncultured Planctomycetota bacterium | reverse complement strand
GCCCTTCCTCAACTGAGTTAAACCGCACGATTACGAGGTTATAGCAATTCCGCCAGGGATACCACAAGTAGCCTGGGAGCCCGTCGCCGTAGACCGGCGTTTGCGCGCCCGGCTCCCGCCTTAATCGCTATTCCGTTATCAGCGTGTACTTCGTAAGGACCGCCCCCTCGTCGGTCGCGCGGAGGATGTACATATCTCCTGCCCAGGTGACAAACCATTTGGGTGACCCTGCAACAAACCTCCTCCAGGCCGGATCAGAACGATAATCGAATGAATAGACAAGCTCCCCATCGGGCGAGAATCTGCTCAGTACTAGGTCCTCTCCTTCATCCGTATAGGTGCAGCCGTATACGTCCTCTATGTGAGGGCGTAGTTCCCCCGAGGGAGTCACGAATCTCGTTTGCCCTGGACCGGGGTCCGAATTCTCGCCTGCATACAATAGTTGCGGTGGTGAGATAGAGGCGTCCAGGGAGTATTCGATCAACTCTCTCTCGTAATAGAGCGGATCACGGTAATCTCTTATCGGCCTATTGGAGGTCTCGTAGATGACCCAAAAGGATCCCACGTTTGAGGGGAATATGCTCTGCCAAGACGGCATCGTCTCTAGGCCAGACGGGATGGAAGCCTCATTGACGGGCCGAAGGCTGGAATCGAATAGGCGTAAAGTCGTGGTATATCCCCCCAATCTATGATCCCACCGGTAGTTGTCGATGAGGACCTGACCCACAGAATTGATCGCGAGAGAAAATGGTTGCTCCAGGCCGAGTGATCTGAGCACCACCGACGCTGTCAGCTCTCCTTCCGGCGAGAACTTCATCAGAAGCCCGCCGTTGTTAATCACCATCTCCCCTTCGCTCGACACAGCGAACGGTCCGGGCGGGTCAATGAGGCCTGTATACTCGGGGGAATCCGGCGGAATATGCCAGCCAGTCAACAGGCTTCCCGGTGTATCACCCCACGGGATGGTGTAAAGGTCCTCTTTGGTGTACTCGCATTGGGCATTCACAGGGTGGACAAAGAAGACCGACGCGGCTATCCCTGAAATAGCGACCATGTAAATGAGTTGGTGATTTTTGATGGTCATGTTCGCCTCCTTATCATTGGCACGACCGGAAAATGATTACATTAGCCCCCTGCTCCTCTTCCATCCACCACCTGCGGCCTTCAACGTTCTCCTTGACTAGGTTCCGCGTTCTGACCCCAGGGCCGTGACCCACCGGCGGGTAAATCTCCTCCTCATCCCACGACTCAAGCGTGTAAGCTATCAGGTTGTCCTTATTCTGCCATCCCTCGAAAATCGCAACGTGATAATCATCCATCCAAACCAGGATGTCCCCGAGACGCAGAACACCGTCTGGGCTGTCTCTCATCTCCTGCCGTGTCACAATCTTCGCTCGCTCTTCCCCCCGCCACCTCGTAGCGTAGTAGTGCTCGAGCGGGTCCTCGTGCGGTGGGTCGTACTCTCCGAGGTGATAGCATTCCTTGGGATCAGCGCCATCGCACCTCGCCAGCCTCCTCAGGACCTGAGTCACAAAGCCAGAGCAATCAATAAAGGGGTAGTCCTCGCCCAGCCCACGGACACCTGGACAACACTGCCATCCCATATCGGCCCCGTATCTCGTGCCTGTGTCAAGGTATATGTAAGCTACGTCCCAGAAGTCCTGTTTAGTCACCCGACTCAACTCGACAGTTACCCTGCTAGACTTGACAACGTGTCCGTTTTTGAGAGCGGTAACAAAAATAGTGTGAATACCGCAGTCTTCGTAGTGATCCTCATCTTGCAGATCCCAAACAAGAGGCTCAGTGCAATGAGCGTTAGGGCCATCATATATCGCAAGATTGTAGTCAAACCAGCCGTCCGTCCCGAGAATGTCGACGGCAATCTGATCGGCAGCCGGGTCGCATTGCTGCGGTTGCACGCAAATCTTGATCTGCACCTGCCCTGGTCTTAGTCCCTCCGAGTTCGGCTGACCACAGTCCCCGCCCTGAAATAGCGGTTCGGGCTCCATTGTGCGCTGCACATTTTCACAGCCACACGAACCCCAATGGTCCCCCACCTGCACTGTCTGAAGTGAATCCGTGTGCCAGTTCCCTGCACCGCCAGGGTAGGCCGGTATTGACGGTCCGTCGATCCAGTACGGTGGGGATTCGGTTTCGATCACAATCACCAAGTCGTCTTCGAGGTCGCATGTATCGTCAAACGTCTCTCCGCACACCTGCAGCCTCGCTCGCACTCGCATCGTGCAGTCCTCGAGGTCCGCGATGAAGAATGTCGTTCCGGTCCAGTTCTCGACTCCTTCCGGGATATCCGATTTGTAACCACTGTCATCGTACTGGTGGTTCTCGTCCTCATGCGGACCGTAGTCCACCCACTCGCCGCCCTCGTAAACCTGGACGCTCCACTTGATGCTTGTCTCGAGAGACGCACAGAAGGTGCTGCCAGTGATATGAGCCGTCAACTCGACATCTTCGCCGGCAGGGATGGGTACTGTCGGACAGTCGATCTGCAACTCTGGCACTGCCGTAACGAATTCCGGACTCCGGCGCCAGTTGTTAATGTCGTCGGTGGTCCTCAGACGGAAGCTCGAGATGTCCCCATCCAGCAGAGCGCAATCCACCGGAAGGATCCACACCGAAAACTCGCCCTTTTCGTCCCCGTCGGTCGGAAGCCGCATGGGCACGATCTGCTCGCCGACCAGCACAGGCCAATATTCCTCTGTGAGCTCGTCGGGCGCGTAGGGGCTGACATCAGCGTAGAAAAGATGCTCGGCCATCTCGTCGTCGGCGTAGTTCTGCCCAAGGTAAGTATAGTCTCCGGCGAGGAATTTATCGATGTAGCGACCCTGATCCGATGGCTCGTCCTGGGCGCGAACCACGACCACCGGCTCGTCGGCGTCAACATCGCTGCCGACATTGTTCCAATAATAGGTCCAGAAGTCCTGCTGACTGATGACCGGAGCGCCGTTCGACTTGTACAGGTCTCCCCTCTCGGAAAGATCGCCATAGAGATTGGCGATATACGGATCCGAGGACTGATCTAACTCCGAGCCGAGCAGGACATCGATCCCTCCGTAGGGAT
>CAYGZQ010000134.1:0-3088 GCA_964354375.1 uncultured Planctomycetota bacterium | reverse complement strand
GACATCTCCCGCCTCGGCGCGCACGGTGCATTCACCGAGTCCTACGGCGGCGGCATCACCAACCCCCGCACCCAGGGCTTTGATGCACTTCTTTTCTCAGGCGCGCGTCACTACCTGCCGGGGCTGGGTCGATTCCTGCGTAGAAGAGGCAACAATCCCTACCATGGGTCGGGTGCGGGGGGTAAAGGGCCAGCCAACAATGGCAGTGGCATTCCCCGTGACTCGACTGGATGCCCTTTATGCTGCTACATGATTCACGGATATGATGAGTATATGGGAGGTGAGTATCTGCATGACACTCTCGCGGAGGACTACTATCGTTGGGAAGTAGGTCAGGGATTCGAGACCCCGTCGAAGGCTACGTGGGAAGTGCTCTGCTGCGAAGGATGTCCGCACTCCGTCGGCACACTCGTTAGCGAAGGTGTAGACCCATCGGGGTTCTTGTGCTCGCAGGAGATGATTGTGCACCATGAAGCTGTTGATTGCGCGGCAGAGTGCTGTTCCTATCAAAGATATGAGAACCTGCCCCGTAGGCCGATGGGAGCTTTCTATGCCTCCGGTGGCTTCTCAAACGCCTGCGGAGGCGACGATCAGTTCGTTCGATATTGGTTTTGGAGGGAAGATAGCCCCTATTTGGTCAACAAATTCATCAATTGCACGGATCAAGAGAAGGAGGCGATCCGGGAATCTGTCGTAAATCTGTGTGAAAGCCTTAACAGAACAGCGTGTCTACAACGATGTGACAGATCGAAGCTTTGTGCTGGCTTCAACGCACTATGCAGCATCTCTCAATTTGGGGCTGGTCGCGTTACGTTTCAGTGTGTCGATGGCGCGCCTCACGTTAATCCTTGGAGTCCCGAGATAGTTTACATAGCTAGGGATTACATAACGGTTTCTTCGGTATTCCACGAGCTTGTGCATTTTGTCGCGCTCATAGGCTGGAGCCTCTCATCCGAGTCACAGGCGTACGGATGCGGATTGTCGTGCCAGGATGATGAAGCCACTGGAATCAAGAGCATCGGCTTTCAAATCCCGATCGTCGGTATTAGTGGAGACGCCTCCGCGGGATTAACGTGCTGTTGCAAGGACAATCTGACGCCTGAGTGCAGCAAACTGGTCGAGATAGGCATGGGTATGATGATTGGCGAACTTCAGCTGCTTTTGTTCCTCAAAAACCTGGAGTGAGAGGAGAGTTCGAGTTGGGCTCGCGCTATTTGACAATGACTTCCGCATCGAGGAGTCCTCATGGCGTGCCGTTGAGCGGCGGAATCATAAGGTTATTGGCGGCGACTGTGATGACAGTGTGTTGGTGCCTCATCGGGATTGCATGTCATCCGAAGGGTCTGGCGGCGTTGGTCGCTGATGGAGCAGTGTGGGTGCGCGAGTTCAAAGGCAGCGGCTGGATGTATCCGTCTGTGACAGCGGGATTGAACGAGAATGTCTGGGTTGCAGGAGGCTTTGCCGGGAAGTCCTTCATGGAGCCTCCCGATCGGTCTCGTTTCACCGACGGATTTGAGATGAATAGCATCTTGATCCAGTTCGACATCTTGGGCAAACCGTTACGGTCCGTAGTTTGGCCTTCGTCAGAGCGGAACGAATGCGTCGCGATCGAAACCGATCGAGATGGGAACATCTTTCTGATCGGAGCCTTCGCAGGAACACTGGACCTTGATCCGGGACCGCAAGGGGATCAGCACAGCAGTAATCACCCTTGGATGGATGCGTACGTCCTGAAGTTGGGCATAGAGGGAGGTTATCAGTGGGGCCAGTCCTGGGGTGGTACTGCATATGATATCGCTGTGGATGATGCCGGCAACGCGATTGTGTTAGGAGGCTCCCCGGAGAGTGTCGAATTCAACCTGACGGAAGGCAACCATGGAAGAGTTGCTATCGCTGGTCCGGACCACTTTTTCGTGGCAAGGTTGGGCCCGGACGGCAAGCAGCAATGGATGCGCACCTGGGGAGCAGAGCCTCAGGATGCGCAGTCATGCGCCGTAGCTGTTAATGCGCTCGGGAAGATCTTCATCGCGGGCAGTTTTCGAGGACCTGCTGATTTCGATCCTGGCCCGGGAGTCGACTTGCGCGGCTCGGGAAGCTCGCTCGGGACTTTCCTGATGGAATTCGGCCCGGAGGGCGATCTCGATTTCGCCCGCACCTGGGATGGAGGGATGCCGAGTGACATTGCGCTTGACCGGGCAGGAAATGTATACATGACGGGAATATGGTCAGGCGAAGTCGACTTCGACCCTGGACCAGGAGCCGACGAGCATACATCTTCGCTAGGCAACACTGACGGGTTTCTCAGCAAATTCGATCCCTCTGGCGAATTCCTCTGGGTCAAGGTCTGGAATGCCGAAGGGCCTATTGACAAGGTCAAAGTGGTAGCCTCCGCGATCGCTCTTGATTCGAACGACGGTGTGTGGGTTGCCGGGTACTACTGCGGTAAAGTCGATTTCGACCCAGGTCCTGGAGTCTGCTATCGAGACCTCATCGGCAAGTCTGATGTCTTTCTGAGCTGTTTCGACAACGACGGCGATTTCCGTTTCGTTCGTACAGTTGGGAGGAAGGGGTTCATCCTTGAAACTCAATCAGTTGCCTGTGATCCGATGGGATATGTGTACCTTGTCGGACTCCGCGATAGCTTCTTTCTCGTCAAGTATCCGCCATTCCTGATCTCATCCCCTAATTGACGAATCCTCATGTCCTCAGTTGAGGTCGCGATCATGTGCTCCTTTCGAGGGCGTCTGCAATCTTCGCCGATCGACGCCGACGACTCCACCACGCGCACGTCCACACGCTACTACACCTGCCGCGACAGGCTGCTCAAGCTCACGCACCCGGACGGCAATTCGCTCGACTACACGTACGACGACCATCGGCGCCTCACCGCCGAGAAGTTGGATGGCGACACGGAGAAATACGAATACGAGTACTGCCTGTGCGGGCCTGTCAAGCGGCACAGGTACACCTACACCGACTCGCTTGACAACTCCCAGACGCTCGAGTGGGTCAACATGGTCGACAAGCTCGGCCGGCGCACGAAGGAGTACTACCCGTACACGATCGCGGTCGACGGGAGCGACAATTA
>CAYGZQ010000133.1:0-3089 GCA_964354375.1 uncultured Planctomycetota bacterium | reverse complement strand
GCTACGACTACGCGGCGGACGGACGGCTCGCGCGCGTCGCGGTGGTCGATCAGACCTCGAGCGACCAGGCGACGTACGGCCCCGAGAAGTATGTGGTAGAATATGCATACGACGAAATGGGCCGTGTTGTCCGAAAGACAGTGAGGGATAATCGAGTCGACGACACGAAGGTCCGCTACAGCGCCGATTACACGTTTGACGGGATGGGGCGTTTGCTCCGGGAGCGAATCTGGCGTTACAATCTGACGGAAGAGCGCATGGTCGTCACCCAAGACACGCAGACAACGTACGATCTCGGCGGGAACGCGACGGAGATCAAGTTTTCAGACGATCAGGGCTGGGCATTCACTGAGACAAGATCATACGCGCGAGGATATCAGCTTACGAATGCGAGTTTCAGCGTCCGGACGGGAATCATAGCGCTGACGTCGGGCGGTTACACGTACGATGCCAACGGGAACATCTTGACGACGAAGCGGGCGGATGTGAGGTATGGGGCGAGCTCGACGCAGCTTGCGTTCCGGGAGGGCTGGACGTTCACGTACGACAGGAAGAATCGTGTGAAGAGCTTCACGAATCTGGGGACGTCGAACGTGCGGCATCTGTGGTATGACGGGCTCGGCCGGGTATGGCAGCGATGGACATACGACAACAACGCCGAGGCGTGGATGGCTGATCTCAACCGTTACGTCTACGACGGAAACGCGCTCGTACAGGACCATCAGTTCAGCGCGGCTCAGGTGGAGTCGAATTGGGTCTACACATATTGCTGGCTCACTCGTGATTATCTCAGGCACGTTGGGTCGATCCGGCAGCGCGAGAGTGACGACGGCGTGAACTTCACCGACCGCCATCTTTTCTCCGATATGGGCACGATGACCGCTCGCGCCGATCGTGGCGCATCGACCTCAATCGAGCGCATGGAGCTGACATTCTCCAGCGACCGGCAGGCGACAGGGTCCACCCAGGACGCGCAAATTTCCGACTTCGGCTTCATGGGCGGCTACATCGAAGACTACGGCTCCCGCTCCGGCCAAACACAGTTCTTCGACCCGCTGCTTTGGATGGACGACAGACATTTCCTGGCAGGTCTGGAGAGGTTCACAGGCAGGAGGGGCAACAACCCCTATGTGGCGTATGTCTTTGTGTTGCTGCTTCTCTCCATGCTCATATTCCTCGCCGGGTGCGCGGCACGACGGAAGCGGGAACAAGAGGAGTTGGAGCAGACGGGGCCCGGCGAGAGCGATGAAGAAGCTGGCAGCATGACGGTCAAGGCTGTCACGCCAGGAGTCTGTGAGCCTGGTCAGTGCTGCGATCAGGCGTTTACCACAGTGTTCGGCAGTCCGTGCCCAATTAAGGGCAATACAGGGATGCTCTCGGATTGCATAACAAAGGTCGCGAAGACGAAAGTGGAGGATGCTCTTGCCTGCTTCGACTGCTTGCCTCTCTTCATTGAAGGCGGCCCTGAAAATCCCGGGGAATCCGGCAACATTCGGTACCCAGTGGCATCTAAGACTCTGAAATGCTTGATCTATGCCGAATCCGCTGGGGATCCTAAGATGGACGTGGTTCACGACGGTGTGAACTACCATGGATGCTTCTCTATGGCAAGAAGCATGGCTCAAGACTGCCTTTCAAGCGCGCGCGGCATCCTTCACTTCCTCAATCAGGAATGCAAAGAGAAGTTGCTCGGCTCTGCTCTGAAGGACTTTGAAGACTGCCTAGATGTTGCCCCCGGCGATCCCAAGTACGAAGACTGCATCAGGATGATTAGGGAATCCCCCTACTATTCTCTGCTATGCGCTCTATCTCAATTCTGTCAGAAGGAAAAGCGGTTTTATGCGATGACCCTTCTTTTCGCAGTCTGGCGCCCCTGTGACTACGATCTGTTCGGAACCTCCGGGCCCAATATTTTCCACTGCTGCATGGAGTGCTGCGGAGAATCGGACCTCCATCAGTGGGGATGAGAATCGGATTGCCTTTTCGAATCCAGATTTCCAGGAGCCTCGACTATGGCGATAACGTTAACTGGATCTCCGTTTGCTGTTTTATTCGCTGCCCTATTCATCAGTGTTTCCCTTGCCGCGTCCGCAGTCTCATGCAATGACGTCTCTCACCGTGAGTCTCCCGCGACCGACCTCAGTCTTCATTACGACGATCTGTCGACATATTACTCCTTATCGTACGCTCTGAAAGAGTCCATCCCTCCCCAGTATTCCATACGCTGCGTCCAGAGAATACGAACCGTTGACGCGATTGACTCAAATCTCTGGGTCGTCGGTCTGAACAACTGTCTGCCCCATGATGCTCCTTCCTATCCGGCAAGAATCCAAGTCTGGGACTTGGCCAATGGACGACATGCGAACAATCTGCTCCAGCAATTAGCATATAGCCCTGGCTGCAAATCGGCGATTACAACCATACAGGATATGGGATGGATCACACTGGGGGAGGACGACTTACTCTATGCAGTCCTTTCGTTGAACGGAGGCGGTTTTAGCACGTTTACATTGTTTAGGTTCAATGAGGAGACTCGAAGACTGAGCCCAATATGTGAAGAGGGATTCTTCACAGAGCACTTCTGGGTCGTCACCAATGATGTCATGGGAGTGTTGGTCGCCGGCTACAGATTGCCTTGGGTTTCCACTGCCGACGTCGATTACGGTGCAGTGGAGATTGCATCATTCACGAAGGACGGCCAGCGTCGCAGATACTATCTCCACCTGGCTGATCTGCTTGAGAGACGCGAACTGCAGAAATGTATCAGCATCCGGGATCGTACCAACATTGTCATCACAAGCGACCTTGAGCCGATTGTGGCATACGCGCTGACGATGAGATCCGATTGGATTAATAAACTGCATGAGGACATGAGGAGGGATTGGCCAGCAAGGCGGAATCCCGATGGGTCGACATACTACTATCGCGTATTCGAAGGCTCCTCATCTGATGGTTGGACCGATACAGGGCGCTAGTGCGAGAACCTGTTGTGAATGCAAAGCGCCAGTCCTCCAGAAGAATGGGCTTTCTTTGTGCGCGGAATGGACCTTCACGTTCGACCGCAAGAACCGCCTGAAGAGCTTCACCAA
>CAYGZQ010000132.1:0-3137 GCA_964354375.1 uncultured Planctomycetota bacterium | reverse complement strand
TTGTCGTTGAGGCGGTCGCCCGAGGCGGTGCGCAGAGTGCGCGTGATCGCTGTGGAGGAGCCTGCGGGAGTGCGCGATGCGACATCCGCGCCGTCGTTGAAGAGGAGATGCGAATCCCAGCCGCCCACGCCGTTGTTCACCTTCTGCCTGATGCCGTCCGGCTTGCGGAGGTAGTCGACCTCGCACATACCGTACGTGTACGCCCACGCGGTGTGCTCATTCGTCTCATGGTTCGCGCTCGCCGTGTGCTCCTGCGCGAGCGCGGCGCCGTCATATACAAATCGCTTCAAATCCGCATCCCAGTCGCCGGTCGATGAATTGTCGTTCCACCTCTGCCAAATGCGACCCGCACCATCATACCATATGTTCCCGCGGACGTTGGATCCGCCCGCGTACGTGTGCGACTTCAGCCGATTCTTGCGGTCGAACGCGAACGTCCACTGCGCCCGGTACGTGATCTTGTAGTTCGTCCCGCTGATCGTCCGGTACGCGTCCAGTTTTTTCGTCCCGGTCATATCGTTGTTGGTGTTGTAGCTATATGAACCTGCAGTGTTCACTGTGACATCCGCCGCGGTGGACGGAATCGAGAACCCCGTCAGCTGCCCGCCCCGCGCGTACGTCCGCTGTTCCGTGAACGCAAATCCGTCGACATCATAATACTTGATTTCCGTCGGATTGCCCATGAGATCGTAGGTAGTCCTCGTCTCGCGCGTGATGAGCATCCTCTTCGCCGTCTTGTCGTACTGCCAGATGCGCTCGATCACAAGCCGCCCGGTGCTGACGTATTTCAAGGATCGGGGCGAGCAGCCTCGGGAGACGTGCGCTTGGTCCGTAGGTTGGCGCGAACAGCGACGGCAATTGCTATGATCCCTGAGCAAAGCAGGACAGCGAATGCGGCAAGGAATCGGCAAACAGTGGTGATTTGCTGGTGCTGCAGCGCTCGCTCAGCTGCATCGCGGACCAATAGATCCGGATCCCGTGCAAGTTCCCGTAGCTTTGAGGCAACTTGCCGATTCTGCAGAAACGAAACCGCTGCTTCGGCAGCTTGTCTTCGGACAGCTGGTTGCGGGTCGTTCAGAAGCAGTAGCAGGGCGTCGACGATAGCTCCTCTATTCGCCCTGCTGACCCCTCTGAACTGAGGCAGTACTGCGATGGCTCTTGCGGCATGATATCTGACCTCGATGCTAGGGTCGGTGGCAGCTTTTCCGATTGCAGGTATCACCTCAGAGATGGCGGGGAATCTTGAGAGCGCAAGCACGATGCCCGCGCGAACGTTGACATCACTGCTATCCAGGAGGGGCACTAAGGTTACGGCGTATTCGCGGTCTTGCCCGGCGTCGAGCTGACTGGCGAGGAGTTCGAGCGATCTGGCCTGACTGAACTTATCTGAATCCAGAGCGCGGACGATGAGATCGAACATCGCGTCTGGATCACTACGGAGGCGGAATAGAACAAAGGATGCTGAGACAGCACGAGGTGAATAGGTCTTCTCAGAAGTTGGAATCTCTCTCTGCAATGTCTGTTGGACTAGTCTTTCGTGTCCGTGTTGAATAAGATGATTCAATGCCCGGATCATTACCGGTTTATCGATTGTGTCCAGATCGTTCATAAGCGACTCCACTTCAGAGACCCTAAGCTCCCTATTGTCTGCCGCCGAATAAGGATCACTGTACCTTGGCCAGGGTCTCCACTCCGACCCGTGTTCCTGCTGACAGCCGAGTGAAGCGATTAGGAAAGCCAAGAGAAGCCGAAACCGCACCTTGGCCTGCATATGCACCGGGTGCTTTGGCCACGTCATCATAACGAACCCTCCGGATAATCAGACGAGTCTCTTTTCAAATTTCAGGAATTGGATTCGCCCGTTTGCCAGTTAATGCACTTGTCGGCAATATACTCTGCTCCTCCTTGAGTGGAGTACTGCTGGCCGAAACCGGGGCTGGTTTCGGGCAGCTGTAGATTAAACGCTAGCCCGCATAGGTGGGCCATCTCGTGGAGGAGGGTGTTCTGCCCTGCAAAGGGGGATTTAGTCGGGTCGGTATTACTTGCCAGCGTGCCCCAGCAGGGGAAAATAGTCTTTCTCCCCGCAAGAGCAAGCGTATACGCCATCGCTCCCTGGCAACAGGGATTGGGCGATAAGATCTTCGTGAGAGTAGGGCAGCCTTTGCAGTCAACCGTAAAATCCCCGGTTCTACACAATTCAGCGATGCAACCCCAGACATCTTCGAAGGTGCCCAGGCGGGTCTTGCCTGCGAAGGTTCCGGAGCTGGCTTCCGAGCCGATGTAGTTCTTGGCATCAGGACTCCGCCAAGAGTCACAAGCGCAATATGGTCCTCGGTCGCAAATGTACCTAAACCATTGCTTGATTGTTTCCTTCTGGCTGGCGCTGCAATTCTCAAAGGTTATATGATCGACCCCGCAGAATCCTCCGCAACCGAAGGCCCACAGACAGTGGTATCCCCAACAGTCACCCCCCACGTACGGAAGGCAATCTTCGCAGCCAGGAAGGCAGGCGTAGCCCAACTCTGGGTACCCGAGCATTGGGTCATCGCAGTCCATGTTGCAACAGAACTCAAAGAAGCCCTGCGCATGCTTGCTGGCCATGCAATCGCTCCAATTGCAGCAGCTCGCCGGTTCTGGAAGCAAAGGTTGACCATACGGCCCAGTACCTGGGTTGGGACCAGGTCCCGCCCCTTTCGTCTCCGAGTAACCCACGGAGAGCCAAACGCCCAACGCGACAAGGGCTGCCACATACACCACGGGGTTATTCCCTTCTCTCGTCAGCCAAATCGAATGCGCTGGCAGAGCGTGCCTTTCTGCGAACAGGAGCAGCGCATCGAAGCCGGCGGTGCGGGGGTTGGTGGTGCCGCCGCCGTAGGATTCGGTGAAGGCACCGTGCGCGCCGAGGCGGGAGATGTCGGTGAAGGAGGAGGTGGTGGGAGCCAGGTCGTTCTCGGGCTGACGCTCGCCTGACGCCATGCGGGGCGCGCGCGTGACAGAGACTGAGGAGCCGCGGACTACCTTCGACGCGATATCGGCCATGTCGCGGAAGAGAAATTCATCGGTATATGATGACGGACCGACGTACTTGCGCTGACGCACCCCGTCAGGCTTGTGCAGGTAGTCGCGATCGTAGCGGA
>CAYGZQ010000131.1:0-3296 GCA_964354375.1 uncultured Planctomycetota bacterium | reverse complement strand
CCTCCTCCTTCACCGACATCTCCCGCCTCGGCGCGCACGGTGCCTTCACCGAATGCTACGGCGGCGGCACCACCAACCCCCGCACGCAAGGCTTCGACGCGCTGGTGCACAAGGGGGCTAGACACTGCCTGACCGGACTTGGTAGATTCGCTAGCAGGCGAGGGAACAACTCGTACCAGTTGGATCCCAGCGGAGCCCTGCGGGGTGTTGAGACAGCTTCAATGCCTGAAAGGCGATCCTATGATCCCCCATTGCCTTTCATCTCTCAGGGGTGCTATCACTATTACCAACAAGAATACATGGCCTTCTATGCGTGGGGATGCCCTGATTGCCTTGAGCCTCTTCTTCTCAGGCGATCCGACTGGTTCGAGTTTTGCTGTGAGCCCACATGTGCCCCATATGGGCAGATTAGTGGTATGGATCCGACTGATTTATACTACCTAGATCATCCGCCCAACAGTGACTGTCTCTGCGATTACTGCAAGTGCACATTCGGTCTTGCTGGAGGAAAAGATCACACGGGAGCATCCTGTGTGAAGCCAGACTTTATTGAGGGATTTACAACGTTCGGTTGCGATCCAGGAAACGCGCATTGGGACATGACAACACTTAGTACCGCTTTTCAGGAAGCATGCAAGGCCGCTGCTCACTGCGCCTGCCGTACATGGCGAAGTGTTGGATGGGCCGCGAAGTATGGGGGTACATCGATCGGCGAGGAGATCGAGGCAGAATTATTTGATGGCAGCTGGCGCGGCATGTGGGGTTGTATCGCAGACCTCTGCCGAACTGGTATTGCCGGATTTGAACCTTATTACCAGTCAAGCGAAAACTTGAGAATAGTCTGTTATGATCCGAATAATCTGTCTGGGATACCGTCATGGCTAGATGATGTCAGGATCCGCAACAAATGGGACACCCTGTGTGACGCGGCATCAGGCGGGACTGCATTTTTTGATCAAGAGACCGGAATGATCGTCCTGTGCAAAAATAGACATCAGTGCAGAAAGGCAACGCTCTTGCACGAGATGCTTCACTTATGTGGTCTGTCTCTTCCTCCGATGGAGACACAGCGACTAGAGCAGGGGGAACTTCCGATGACTTACAAACTCACGCAAGAAGCTTGTATCTCGGCAACATGCGACACACTGGTACACAGTTTCGATGACTACGACTGCTACCCATGTGATCCATGTCCTAGCTTTGCTGGCTCCTATAGTAACCCGTGCTTCACTTGAAAGAGATGAGCGATATGAGTACTTGCCACAGACTATTTGCGCGGTTCCCCAAACTTGTGTTTGCGTACTTGTGCCTCTGGCTGGTGTGGCCAGCTTGTGATGGCGGGATTAACGAATCGGTTAGCAGACGGGGATCCCTCGAATTCACAAGAGACGACATAGACCAGAGACTATCAGCGATCAGAACCTTCCGAACCGACAGACCTGCGCACCTGGCCGTCCAAGAGCTTACTGAGCACGGGGATGAGAGACTGGTGCGCGAGACGCTGATTCAAGAAGCAAGTGAATCGGACGCAATCGGATCGCTGTCGGCCAACTACGTCCTTTTCAAGCTGGGGGACAGGCCTCGAGACCGGGTGAGGGCGTTCAGTGAGGTGTTGCGAAAGGGGACACATGATGACAAGCTGCTAGCAGCTGACTTGCTTCAATCTCTCTTATTCCCTGAGTCCGATGACACATTTGTGCAGGATTTTCTTCCTCTCCTCACAGATCCTGACCCTTTAGTCAGGGAGGCTATCTTAAGGATGATATGTTCCTTTCCAGATACACCCGGCGTCAGAGAGGCCTTGGTGAGCGGAGCTCTTGACGAAAATCCAGCCGTCAGAATTGCAGCTGCGACCGGGCTAAGCTGCAATGCGCAATCCACAGAAGATTATGCGACTGATGAAGTACTGTCCATTCTTCTCAAGTTGTTAAGTGACGAGGTCGAATATGTCAGGGCAGATGCATGTTTCTTGCTCAGACCCTTCGCGGATCGGGCAACCGTGGTCGCCGCTCTCCAGAACGTTCTCGAACACGACGTCCCGTCAGTAAGGGCGTCGGCTCTGGAGGTACTAGCGACTATTCTGCCCCCAGATAAAGGACTTCATTTGGTGATTGACTCCCTCGATAGCGACGTATTGACAGTCAAGCTCAGAGCCATCAATCAGCTCGCGGGATTTGAGGACACTAAGCGGACAGTGCCGGTCCTTATCCGAATTCTGGAGCAGAATGACCCGATTTCCGTCGAAACAGCCTACAAATCCCTGGAATACCTTGGACCTCGTGCCGCCCCAGCCACGTCTACCCTCACGGACATTGCGGAAAGGGGAGTTGCAGTGCAGTCGGCAGGTCCCTCGTTTGGGCCTGCGGATCGCTTTTATCCTGCTATCAGAGTCCTTGGTGCCATCGGGCCAGCCGCCCAAGAAGCTGTTCCCTTCCTCGGCTCCCTCTTGGATGATGATGACTGTCTGCAAGATGCAATGTGCGCTGATTATTACATCAAGCTCGAATCTGTGACGGCGTTGGGGCGCATCAAGGGGCAAGCGACGCGTTACGCTCCGAGAGTCCTCGAGATAGCATCCTCCTCCATGGGGGAGTTGCAGTACGCGTCGATAGATGCCATCGGCGAACTGGCTGTCGCCGATGAGTCGCTCATCCAAGGACTATCGAAGTTGCTTGCGGGAAGCGATCAAACTGAAGTTGCTGTGCATGTTCGTCTGTCGCTTTTCAAGCTGGGATACCAGCCTCAGAAACAGGTCGATGGGTTGATCTCTGCATTGGAGGGTGACAATAAAGCGACCGTACGTTCTGCCGCGGAAGCGCTCGCGGCGATTGGAAAACCGGCAATTAAGGCCCTTCCGCGGCTTCGGGAAATCGCGGAGACATATTGGTGCAGCGATGTTATCTACGCCTGGGTCAACGATCTAGAGGAAGTCGGCGACCCCCGTCTCAAAGGGCCAGCCGACTGCAACTAGCGCCGCTTGTCGGTGTCACTCCATTTCCGGCATTGACGATCTTGATTCGAATCCGAAGAAAGTGAGGTTTCCTCCGCCATCCACTGAACTCCCTTGCGCTGCACCCGCTCCATATGCCAGTACGACAAGACCGCGAAGAGGCTGCTCATCACGCGCGAGACGAGGACCACGTTCGATCTCATGGGCAATCCGACGGAAATCAAGTATTATGATGTCGACGGGTTTGCGTTCACCGAGCAGCGCACGTACGCGCGGGGCGGGCAGTTGACGGGGTGCTCGATTCCGTCCACCGCTGCGAATGTCACAGTGAACACTGCGGGTTCAT
>CAYGZQ010000130.1:0-3436 GCA_964354375.1 uncultured Planctomycetota bacterium | reverse complement strand
GGAAGCCCCAGCCGCCGCGGGCGTCGGGGCCGCCGGTCCGACCGAATCGGGAATGCCGGGTTCGGCGGAGACTTCGGAGGAAGCTAATCCGGTCGCTCCTGTTGAGGAGCCCCAGGCCGGTGAAACCGTGACTCCGGAAGAAACAATCGAGACATCGGGTCCGGTGGGCAGCATCGCGGAACTGGGCGAGGAGGGGCGGGAGGCGGTCACCGGGGCGGCTGTCGAGGAGCCGACCGGTCCGCGGGACGAGATCATCATGGAGGGGAACGTCTTCGCGCGCCAGGAGAACGGTAACTGGCTCTTCGATTACGACATCATAGACGAAGAGAAGGAGACCGAGGAATCGATAGAGCAATACCGCAAGTGGGCGAACGCATCATGCGATTATCTCCATGTTTGGACTCGTAAGGAGGTCGTCGAGGCCACCGGAGCTGTGATCGGCGAGCAGGACAACCAGAACCTCGCCAGCGATTTCCTGAGATTCCTCGGCAAGCTCGAGATGATGTACCTGCGCGGCAACGTCGTGGTTCATCGGGAGGGAAAGCATGAAGTTCTGAGCAATGAGGCCTTCATGTTTTTCTCGACAAAGGTTTTTGAGGCCCTGGGAGCCGTGCAGACGAAGTTGATGGTGGATGTAGAGGAGAGACGGAAGGAAGCCCAGGGCGGAACGGAGGAAGAGCAGGGCGAGACAGGCGGTGCCGGCGGTGAGACGGGAGGAGCTGAGGGCGAGGCAACCGGAGGCCGATAGTCCTGCGCTTCTTTGACTCCGATAGAAATTCCAGCCGTCCATGTCGCTTGAGACCTACTTCGAGATTCTCAACGGGGAGCTGAAGCCGAGGTTCCGGATTGCGTCTCGAATTCCGTCCGGGATGAACCGGGACGGCGCGTCGCTTCTCGGTCTCGATGAGCTTCTCGCGAGGCACCGCGAGCTGGTAAGGCCGTTCCATGATTCCCCGAATCCCGCTCTTCCTCAGTATTTCCCCAGGGGCGAAGTGAACCTTCTTGAACTCAAATCCATGATCGCGCGCAGGATGCTCGATCAGTGCACGATCTGCGAGAACCGGTGCCGCGTGAACAGGTCGGCCGGACAGCGCGGCAAGTGCAGGGTGGGGGAGAGGAGCTTCTACGCAAGCGAGTTTCTGCATTTTGGAGAGGAATCGGAGCTTGTGCCGTCGCATACGGTGTTTTTCACTGGATGTACATTTGCCTGCCTGTACTGCCAGAACTGGGACATCGCCCACGGAGTGTCGGCGTCCGAGGACCTCGGGTATCCCGCCGATGAGAGCCTTGTCGAGAAAATCATGGCGAGGTCGAAATTCGCCAGGAACCTTAACCTTGTTGGAGGAAATCCGGACCAGCATCTTGCGACAATCCTCGAACTGCTCATCGGGCTGGCAAGGATGGGCTATCCCCGACCGATCGTGTGGAACTCCAACATCTATATGACGCCGGAAGCGCTGGAGCTTCTGACCGGCGTGGCGGATGTGCATCTGGCGGATTTCAAGTACGGGACCAGCGAGTGCGCGAAGGAACTGTCCGGAATCGACAACTACTGGGACATCATCACGCGAAATCTCAAGGCTGTCGAACCGGTCTCGGAAATTCTGATAAGGCACCTTGTGCTTCCGGGGCACGTTGAATGCTGCACGGGGAAGATCGTCGAGTGGGTTAAAGAGAATCTTCCCAACGCGAGATTCAACCTGATGTTTCAGTACCACCCGGACTATCGCGCGGAAGAACATCCGGTTCTAAGGAGATACCTTACCGACGGGGAGCGTGCGCGTGCGCGTGCGCTTGCGTCGAACGCGGGAGTGCTGTAGGGGTGCCGAATGCGTCACGCATTTCGGGACATGGAGAGAACGCGTCCCGCGTTCAGGGACAATTCCACGTGACGGTCGCTGTTCTCGACTCGAGACGAGTCGGCTCCTGACCCCGAAGCACGGGACGTGCTCGGCACTGCAGGCCAATACTCCATTCGCGACTTGATGCAACCCGGAATCCATAGTATGATTTAATCATCATTAAGCAATGATTGTGGCCATCTGCTCAGGGTGGTAAATAACTGAACCAAATTCCGGGAGGGCAAAAGCCATGGTTCGACTCGCTCCCCTTTTTGTCTTCATTACTTCGGCACTTCTATTAGTCTCAGTCGGATGCGGCGGGGGCCAGGCCCCGACATATCCTACCGACATCACCGGCGACGAAGGGGTCTCCAGGTTCATACGAGCCGACCTGGGTGGAACCATCGAAGCGTACGGCGCTCGTCTCTATATTCCGCCCGGCGCTCTTCCCGCGGATACCGAGATCACGCTCAAAATCATCCCGCCGGGTCTGACGGTGGGAAGTGTGACGTTCGCGGGAGGGGTCGAAATTCTCCCGCACCTTGTGGATCTAGGGGGGCCGGTTCTCATGGAATTCCCGATAGTGCCGGGAGTTTTTCCGCCCTGCACTTTCCCGCACGGCCAGACCTGGTCGGACGGCAAGTATGTTCCGCTCTATTTCAGGGACGGCACCCCGTCCTACGCGATGATCTCGGACGACGGGACAAAGGCGATGCTCTCGACCGACCATTTCAGCGTGTTCATGCTGGTCATGGACCAGGTCGCGGCATACATCGACGACACGGAGGTTCTGTTCAGCAGGCTCAGAGAGATCAGGCTGAAGAACGGAAGCTCGCTTTACTACCAGGACGACATCCTCATCAATGATCGAATGAAGTACTACCTCGGCGGATGGGGGGAGGTGTACGGGTCGGAGAAGTGGCTATGGGAGCTGTTCGATTTCGTTCAGCCCGGCGAAGTGTACGATCCGGACACGCGCTACGACCTGTACACGGAAATTTTCGGCGATCTTTTGTTCATGAGATCGTTCGCGGACCAGTACAACTCGAGCGAACAGAAAGGCTCGTTCGTGTACTGGAAGTTCGTGCCGACGCTGGTGAATTTCTTCAAGATTCTGCACGCAGACTCTGAGCTTGGAGAGTCGTGGGTGAAGGCTGGGCCGACCAATGACTATTATCACGTCATGGACTTGTATTCGAACCTCGATGGCTACGATTTTCTGGAGCGTGTCGCGCAGGCGGAGGCGGCAAGGTGCAGGGCTGTGTCCAACATACTCGACGCTGAGATTGCGCACGGATCCTTTTCGGACGACCTTGCCCAGGTTCTGAATACCTCCGGTCTCAAGCTGACGGGCTCGACAGAGAGCGATTTCGGCTTGTTCATGCGACTCTCGGCAGGGAGGGCGATTGCTGAGATGAACTGCGACGCCATGGAGTCGCTCTGCAATCAGATGGCATTCACGGACGCTGTCGCGTACGGTGCCGCGCGTATCAGCATCAAAGAGGCCCGCCAGATTCTTTCCAATGGGGACTACCACTTCGCAGGCATTGTCGTTCAGACGATCCTTTCGAATCCGTCGCTCGTTTCCGACCAGG
>CAYGZQ010000129.1:0-3691 GCA_964354375.1 uncultured Planctomycetota bacterium | reverse complement strand
GCATATTTTTCGGGGATGCGCAAGGATACCAGTTGAAAAATATTCGGATGCCGGTAAAAGGGGGTAAACGCTCACTCACCGGGGAGTTTCCAGAGGCCGCTGTCGCCCTTCTTGCGCGTGGCTTCGTGCATCACGATGGGGCTGGGACGCCGGAAGGCCTCCATGCGGTCGATGAAGTTCTCGAAGAACTGGAGCTGCTTGTCGATGTCTCTCACGACCGCCCTGTATGCGTTTTCGGTGAGAGGGTGGAAGCCTTCGGAGGCCTCGACGGCCTTCTCGTAGCCCTCGTTGAGGAGGAAGGCGGTTTCGGTAGTCTGGCAGATCGCGTTTGCGGTGGCGGTGACCGAGACGAAATCGGCGAGGTCGCCGGCGGGCTCGGGATTGTGATGGAAGCCGATCGCGGCGGTCAGGTTGGGGGGGAAGGTCCATTTCTCGGCGATCGTCGCGCCCACCAGCGCATGATCGATCGAATAGAGACTCTTCTCGGCCTGCAGGAACGTGATGCCCTTGGTCTGCATCATTTCCAGAACGACCTGGTAATGGCTGCCGAAATGCTGGAACAGAAGCACCTTGCCCATGTCGTGCAGGAGCCCCGCAAGAGACTGGGTTTCCGCGTCCGGCAAACCGTCCGCCCTCGCGATCGCCCTCGCGGCCGTGCTGGTTGCGAACGAGTGTCGCCAGAACTGCTTGACGTCGAACTCCGAGATCGAGCCCAGGTCGAAAATGGACACGCTCATCACGATGTTCCGGACCGTGGAGAATCCCAGAAGCGGGATTGCCCGGGACAGAGTGTCCACCCGTCCCGGCAAACCGTAGAAGGCCGAGTTGACCAGCTTGAGGACTTTCGCCGCGATGGCCTGGTCGCGGGATATGACGCTCTCGAGATCGGTGGCGGAAGTCGAGGGGTCGTTGACCACCTCGTTGACCTTGAATACCACGTCCGGAAGCGTGGGCAGTTCTTTGATCTTTTCTATGACTTGCTCGATGTTGAGGTCGCGCACGATCACTGCTTCCTCTCCCGTGATTCCCTAATCCATTATACTATCCTGCCGGAAGAGCTAAAATTGCGCTGGATTCCGGCTGATGAAACTCCGGGTATTCTAGCAGGTCGATTATATAAGGTGAAGCGAAAATGGAGCCGCTGTACGAATTCAAGGATGAACAGCCGGGTTTGAAGTACTTCCTGGCCGCCGTGAGCATCATGTTCCTCGCCATGGCCGTCTTTCTCCCGTGGCCTGCGGACACGAGTCTTCTCGAAATCTGGGGGATGCGCGCGCTCTTTGTGTTCTTTGGGGCACTCACCATGGTCATCTTACCCGTCGTGCGCCTGAGAGCCTACCCGCAACACCTGGAAATCCGGTTCGGACCCACGGCACTGATCAGTTTCAGGCTGTCCAACGCCAAGATCACATCCATCCGGGCGGTGGAATACAGCCCGATGAGGGATTTCGGCGGATGGGGTATCAAGGGCGGGAGCGGCAAATGGAAAGGCTGGACCTCCTTCACCGCCACCGGCGCGCATCGAGTTCTCTCCATCAAGACAACCGAGAAAAACTACCTCGTGAGTTGCCCCAACCCCGACGAAGCGGAAGTGATGCTGACCAATATCGTAAGACCGCGAAAAGGGACAGTCAGGGAGCGCTGACGGATGCGAATTCGGCCATCGCTTTGAAAACCTGGGTGTTGTCGATGATTCTCGTTCCCGGGTACCACCGTCCTTCGTACTGCTGGAACAGCCCGAGCCCGGCGCCTTTGCCGTAGAGGGTCACGGGTTCGTTTATGTGCACAGTAGTGAGGTATTCGACCTCCCCCGAGGGGAATCTGTAATGGTATTTCTGCCCGACCATCTCGGGCAGGTCGCCGATTCCCAGAATTTTCGTGCCCGAAAGCCTCAGACCCCCGGTCGTATGGTCGGCGGTGACGATCAGAAGCGTGTTGGTCCAGTCGATATCGTCGTCCCGCCTGTCGACGAACTCGATGGCGGCCTCCACGGCCTGCTCGAGGTCCCACATGGAGCCGATCATCCAGCAATAATCGTTATAGTGGTTCGCCCGGTCGAGGTCGCCCTGCTCGATCATGAGGAAAAATCCGTCCGGATCGCGCGAGCTGACGGTCAGCGCCGCTTTAGTCGCGTCCGCAAGCGATGGGTTCTCATCGTTTACAACAAAGTCCGGATTCCCGGGATCGTCATGAGGCACCGGCGGGCCGAAACACCCGTTGCTTCCCCGGAACAGCCCGAACAGCTTTCGATCCTCGTCGACCGCTCTCTGAGCGCCCTCCATAAGAAGTACGCCTCCGTCCTGTCCATTCACCCCCTCGACGAGAACATACTGCTGCGAGTCTCTCAGGGCGTCGTAGTCGGAGCGTGAGATGTAACCGGACGATGAATCGGGATGTCCCGCGCCGATCACCACTTCGGGTTTCGTCTCGGTGATGATCTCATGGGCAACCTGTCCGGGATTGCCCCTGTTTACGTTGTGGGCGACGAACGGGGACGGCGTGGCGTGCGAGAATTCGACCGTCGTGACCACCCCGATCGATGCGCCGCTCTGCTTCATCAGCTCGGCGATCGTCGTCAGCCGACCGTCCGGCGGATCCCCTGACGCCCATGACACATTTCCCTGGTCGGTTTTGTGACCCGTCGCGATCGCGGTCGCGGCGGATGCTGAATCGGTCGCCGGGATCGCGTAACTTCCGCGTCCACCCGCCCATGTCGGGAGCGGGGTGAGAAAATAGCCGGGCTCCGGAGCGATGGCGACCGGCCAGGGAGCGATCCCGCCGCGCGGCGGATCGTAGCCGAGGATCGGATCGAACGAGTCGGCCGAGTAACGCGGCTTCCCGCCCTCGCGCGCGTACCTGTCGTACGTGTCGATGTCCCACGTAGCGACGTAGCATTGATATTCAAAGTCGTGCCACACAAGCGCGCGATCCTCGCCGTGCAGGTAGCGACTCAGCGCGATCTCGTTCGCAAGCTGCATCCCGTCCGCGATGAACAGGATGATGTGCCTGGACTCCCTGAGAGGGGACTCGGCTGCGATGGTCGTCCGGGCGCATCCGGGCGCGATCAGCAGGCAAAAGATCAGAATTCGAATCCGGTGGCGCATATTTCGAGAGCGCGGCATAAAAAACCCGACCGCCGCGGTCGGTTGAATTTCATTCTGGTGGAGCTTACTTCACGCTCTCCGATCCTGGTTCAAGGATACCACAGACGTTCCCTAAAGTCTCTCACGGCTCACATTTTGGGTCTACATAACCCCCTGTAATGCTTATGTAGGGGTGCCGATCTCCGCTATCCCGCATTGGGACTGCTAAACCGCCGTTTCCCTGACCCTCGGTTTGTCCCCGACTCCGCCCCTCCCGCCGCCTTCGTTTTTTGAATGGAAATGATGGCGGCGGGAACGGCTTGCGGGACGCTCCGCTTTGAATCCCGCAAGCCTGGGTCGGATCGGCTGTGAATGCGGTTTCGGGCGAAGATGGAATGCCCTCAACCGCGCCGACTGAATGCGCGGGGGAATGAACCTCGAATTAGGTTGCCATTTAGCTGGACTTTGTCTTATAATTGTCAGGATGGTACCCGAACAAGAAACAATACACCCAATGAACGCTCTCGTGATGAAGGTGGGTTTTCATGGTATTGAGGATTTGTCTAAGATAATCGAACGGAAACAGGCTGAGATTCTGAATGCCGGAT
>CAYGZQ010000128.1:2087-3776 GCA_964354375.1 uncultured Planctomycetota bacterium | reverse complement strand
TGGGGATCACCAAGGAAGGAAGCGCGCACATGCGATGGATCCTTGTGCAGGCCGCATGGATCGCAATTCGTCTGGACCCTGCACTTTGTGAGTTCTATGAAAACCTCGAGAAGGAAAAAGGCACTGCGAGGGCCATCTGTGCTGTGGCGCACAAGCTGGCGATCGCCGCGTGGCACATCTTGACGAAGAAAACTCCGTACCGGCCGAGAAGGCCGAAAGCAGAGGGTAAGCCCGACGTAGCCCGTGGGAAATCCGCGTCAGGCGGTTAAGCCCGTGTTGCCGATTTGGCATACCCCAAGCTCGCATAACCAACGTGGCGTCTCAAGCGCGAATAGACGGTTGGAGCGAAAAAGAAAATCCCTCTTGGCTGCTGTAAGAAGACTTGACGTGCCCTCTCATAGACGGGCTACGTGACTATGGCAATTCGCGGTAGTTTGTCGGCTCCAGTGCGTGAAGCTCAACCAGGCCGCATTTGACGCATCGCCAGGCTGAGATCCGGAAGGCCTCCTTGTCGCTCCACTTCACACCCGTCCATACGGACGCCTCCGGTTTGCCCGCGACCCACTTCGCTTGAGTGAACCAGGTTGCCCGCGCTCCCGGAGCGCCGGTATGATCTGCGTCCAGTATGAATCCTTCCGTCATCTCACCTTCGCATCTCGGGCATTTCATCGTTTCACTCATCAGATTCTCCTTGGTCGGGCGACAGCCGGGATCCCGGAAGACTGGATAATGGTAAATCACCTGCACCAGTCTGTCGAGAGGCGAATCCGCTCGGGTCTTCTGCGCTCTCACATGCCCTCGCCAGATTCTTGGCGAAGGACGATGCGACGAGCAGACATCGAATCTAGCCTGCAATGTCGGACAGATAAATCACACTCATGTTCGGGATTTCCCTTATGCTGCGATCATTGGTGAGGAAAGATCGACAGCCGCTCAGAACCGCGGTTGCCACGTGAATCGCATCAGGGAGACGTATGCCGATCTTGGCACGAATCCCGGCAGCCTCGATAAGCGCTTCGCGAGTGACCGGAGCTACCTCCAAACCCTCCGAGTCCTGAATTGCCGCGGCATAGGCCGCGCATACTTCTGTTTCGCCATCCGCCAACGGTTTGACCAGCACCTCAGCCAGCGTCAACTCACTTGTGACCGCCTTGATTCGACCGTCTTGGATTTCCTTGAAAAGCTCTGTGAGAAAGGCCTCGAATCGCTCGAAGCCTTCAAGAGCATACATGAAAACATTCGTGTCCAAATAAATTGGAGAGTTCACGATCCCAGCTACCGATCCCACGAGTCTCGTTCCCTTCGAATGAAAGCGTCCGCCTCGTCTTCCGCGGCATAAATCCCCCGGCCTGCGCCGATAAGTTCCACAAGCCCTGAGGTCTTCTTCGACGTTCGCTCCTGGAGGACAATAACCTCGACAGTCGAGCCAGGGACGAGTTCGGGACAGCGGACCTCAACCACCCCGCCAGGCTTGACTTTGACCTTCTTTCTGACGGCATGAACCATGAGTATCACCCAATGTGTGCTTTCAGTGTATCATGGCCGCGTGGCTCCCTCAAGCCCGAGTCCGCCGCGGCGAACGCAGGCTGTGGCGGTCTTACCACTTTCGGGCACAGACTCGTTCGACTTCGTCTCACTCAGTCTGTCCCCGGCACCCGGCAAACAAACGCGGCACGCATTTGACTCCAA
>CAYGZQ010000128.1:0-1987 GCA_964354375.1 uncultured Planctomycetota bacterium | reverse complement strand
TGTCCGAAACAGCGGAGCTGTTCGACACAAAAACCCCCTCCATTGCTGAAGGAGGCTTCATGTGCCGAGCACGTCTCGTGCTTCGGATCCCGGAGCCGACTCGTCCCGAGTCACTGCGAACAAACGCGGCACGCATTTGACTCCAATGTCCGAAACAGCGGAGCTGTTCGACACAAAAACCCCCTCCATTGCTGAAGGAGGGTTTATATCGATCCTGGCAGTGACCTGCTTTCCCTTCCTTCGCTAAGAAGCTACGGCGGGCAGGCCAGAAAGGATTTCGATTTTACAGACCGCCACAAGCTCGAAGACTCGCTTGTGACGGGCACCCAGCCATTCTCGCGCGACTGTGCTATGGGATCACCTTGTTTAAATAGAGATATTCCACTATTGACATGCTGTTGCCAAATACATGCAGAATAATTGGAATTGCTATCGATCCGGTCTTGTACCTTACTAAACCCCAATAGAAGGCTTCGACCAGAATTATCGCCAGATCCCCAGGCTGGTAGCTGAAATGGGCACATGAAAAAAACACGGTCGTGATAATAAGAGCCCAGATGGGCCCCAGTCTCGTAGATTGGATGGCGCCGAACATCAGACCTCTGAACACCAGTTCCTCAACAATCGGACCCGCGATGGCCAGCTTGACGATCCGGAGGATTGTGACGAAACCCTCATATTCCCAGACACGTCCGTGATGGAGGCCCATGCCGAAAAACAGAATCTCAGCTGCAACAAAGATGGGCATGTAGCATCCGATCCAGAACAGAAACGAACGACCGCTGGGGATGGTCAAGCCTAATGTTCTTCGGATCGGGAGTCTCCTGATCTTGCAGACAAGAAAGACGAAAGCTCCAAACAGGATCACCATCCCGATCTGCAAAAGCTGCTTGGTAACTGCTTCGCCCATGGGGCGCGAGTATATCACAAATGCATCAATAATGGGATTCCCGGCGCCGGGCAGCAACGTGCCTGTCGCTAATGTACGCGGCATCGAATAGATTGGTCACTCTGGTGTTCCACTTCTCTGCTCATACTTCTCAGACCCCCAGCCTGCCGCCTAACTGTCCGGCGCATTTTACAAGAAAACGCCCCAGATTCCTGAAACGGGTTTCGGCTCATAGATCAATCCTGCCCGCCCACCGTAGCTTCAGCGAAGTCGGGGCAGTGACCTACTTTCCTCACCACGGCGAGTCTGCGACCGCGTGAGCAGTATCATCGGTTCGCCGCGGCGAATGGGGCCTAACTGCAGACGCTGAGCGGTCCGTCGGAACAGAGATCGCACAAAAAAACCCTCCGTTTCCGGAGGGGTTTATATCGATCCTGGCAGTGACCTACTTTCCCGCGTGAGCAGTATCATCGGCGCTGTGGGGCTTAACTGCTGTGTTCGGGATGGGAACAGGTGTTTCCCCCACGCTATGACCACCAGAAAGGATTTCGATGTTCCATGCCTCTATGACCATCCTCCTTCGCTAAGAAGCTTCGGAGGACAAGCCAGAAAGGATTTCGATGTTGCAGCCCGGCGATGCATTCGCCGGGCCTCTCAGCGCATCCCGGCAAGTGCATTGCCGGGCTACCTGAGCGAGAGGCGCTCAGGGCTGAACCTTGATTGGATGGGCATGCAGTTTCGTCAGAACACGAACAAAAGTATGGTCAAGCCCTCGTCCGATTAGTACCGGTCAGCTTCACACGTTACCGTGCTTCCACCTCCGGCCTATCTACCTGGTTATCTTCCAGGGGACTTACTCAGACTAGCTGATGGGAGACCTCATCTTGAAGCAGGTTTCGCGCTTATATGCCTTCAGCGCTTATCCTTAGGCGACATAGCTACCCTGCGATGCCACTGGCGTGACAACAGGTACACTAGAGGTCGCCCCGTCCCGGTCCTCTCGTACTAGGGACAGATCCCCTCAAGTCTCCTGCGCTCTCACTGGATAGGGACCGAACTGTCTCACGACGTTCTGAACCCAGCTCGCGTGCCGCTTTA
>CAYGZQ010000127.1:0-3793 GCA_964354375.1 uncultured Planctomycetota bacterium | reverse complement strand
GGACGCTCTCACGCTGACTGTCGCCGCAGCAGGCGAGTGTTCCTCCGTCCGAATACTCATTGGCGGTCAGCCGGTCGCAACCACACCGGAGGGCTACGACCTCTCGGGCCCCCTCGATCCGCCGCCTTTCTTCAATCTCGTGCCCGACACCACCCTCAAGGGCGACTCCCAGTGGGTGACTTCGTATTTCCTCGATTCTACCGGGAACTATATGGTCCCTCTCTCGATCGAAGTCGACTCGGGACTCGAAGGTCAGCGCGAGGCGGTCGCCAGATTGTTCAGGAATCCTCCCCAGTTATCCTATCCCCCGCCGCTGCCGGTCTGCCCGCCGGGATATTCGCTCGGACGCCTTGCCATCGAGAACGGCGTCGCCACGGTAGATATCGCGGTGCCCGACACAGCCATTGCCTTCCTCGACTTCGATATAAATGTTCTTCGAACAGCCCTTCTGCTAACCCTTCGTGACTGCTGTCAAGTCAGGGACATCGCGCTGAAGCTGAACGGTCGCGACCTCGAGTCGTACAACAGGTTCGGCGAGCTTGCGCCCCTTCCGCAAAACGACTGCTGGAACCTCGAGCGCGTCATGGAGCAAGCGGGTCCGAGCGACCCATCTGCAGCGGAGGTGGACCTGTGAAGCGCAGCCCGGCGATCGCGATAGCACTGGTCGCTTTTCTGACTGCGGCTGCCCCGCTTCTCATGCCTGCGCCCATTTTCGCCGGGAACGTCACCCTCGCGGGAGCATCTCTCTCAAAACCTTACATCACCAGGGACGGCCGCACATTCGTTGCACTTGATGACATCGCGCAGCCGCTGGGACTGTCGGTGCTCTACGACGGACAGAAGCTGCTCATCGGGGGGACGGTCAACGGCTCACTTACGGTCTATCCATCCGCCCACGCAATCACTCTGGGCGGTCGGGAAGTCGACTACGTCTCCGGGGTTTTTCAGGAAAACGGGAAGTGGTACGTGCCGGAAGGCTTTCTGTCCGCGGCCCTTGGAATTCGCTCGTGCCTCAACCAGGAAACGGGCGATCTCGCGCTCTATCCGATCGTTGTGGCGATGACGCCCGTGGGAACCGCGGTCAGAATGACATCTTCGTTGCCGCCCGACTTCACCACCTGCGAGTACACCGACCCGTCAAGACGGGTAATCGACATCAGCGGCGCTTTCCTCCGGTGCGGAGGCATCAAAGTCCAGGGATCGGACCTCGGGATCGCAGGAGTGACCGAGCTCCGCGCAAGCCAGTATTCTCTCGATCCGCCGACCGTCCGGGTGGTTTTCGAATGGTCGACCGATACGCCGCCGTCGCACACGCTGTTCCTTGACGGTTGCAGCATCGAAGTGCTTATCGCCACCACGGCTTTCGGCACGGTTCCGGCCGGCAATAGGAACCTTCTGGACAGACCCACCAACTCAACCGATCAGCCCAAACCGCCCGATCCCCAGGTCCCTCCGAAAATTCAGGACGCGGTAGACACCCCGACAACTCCATCGACAAATCCTCAGGAGCCGGGCGGTCTGTTCATGTTCCCGCGACGCCCGACGGCTCCAGGCGAGACCGACCCGTCGACACCCCCGCCCGAGAAACCGCCCGACGAGCAGTCGGAACCGAACGTCTGGAATGTCGCACTCGAAACGGGCGAGGAGAACCAGATAACCGCCACGATTTCGACGCCGCCCTTCGTGGCATGCAATGACTTCACTCTCGCCGGCGACGGGATGCGTCTGGTGGTCGATCTGCAGGGAACGGTGCTTGCGGGCGACGATCTGCGCTTCGACGGCGTCGGCGACATCCGCCAGGTCAGGTTCGGTCAATTTCAGCCGCAGATCACTCGCATCGTCTTCGACCTCAACAGGGTCCTTCCCTACCGGATCGAGAAATCGCCCTCCGAGGGAAAAATCGTCGTGACGCTCTTTGCAGGCGACCTGACCGGCAAGGTGATCGTCATCGACCCAGGGCATGGCGGAGACGATCCCGGAGCGGTCCACGAGGGCATCATGGAGAAAGACCTCAACCTCGAGATGGCTTTCATCCTCAAGGCCTTCCTGGAAGAATACGGTGCGACGGTTGTCCTCACACGCGAGACCGATGTCCAGACCTACCTTGCGAGCCGCATCGAGCTGGCCCGGCAACGGAAAGCCGACCTGTTCATCTGCATCCACAACAATGCCACCGAAGAGCCGACCGCCATCCAGGGATTGGTCCTGATCTATGACAACAACTCCTATTTGCCCCTCTATCGCCTTGTGCATCGAGGCGTCGCCGCGAGAACCGGGGTTCCCGGCATGGGTCCCGTGCCCGATGTCCGCGGACTTTACATACTGAGGCATGCGGGTGAGATGCCGGTTCTCTTTATCGAGGGTGCATTCATGACGAATCCGATCGACATCGCAAGGCTTGCCGATCGCTCCCGAGCCTACATCAGGAACATCATGGCCGGAGTGCTGGATGGTATCCTGGCATATTACGCGGGACGCGACCTTCCCCCTGTCGCGTATCCCACGTACGGGTCCGACATTCGGACCGGCGTCTTCGATCTCGCGGGCCGCCCGATTGTGCTGCCACGCCAGGGTGAGGTTTGCGTCAAACCGGATACAGGCAGCGCCTGGGACATGCCCGGCGAGGTGGAGTCGACCGACGGAGAAGCAACCGAAGAGGCATCCAGCGGAGACGAGTCCTCTGACGACGATGAATCGTCGAAGGACGACTCGGATGACGAGTCCGGCACTCACAAGGTTCGCGGACGCGGAAGCTACAGGTACCGAGACTGAACCCCGATTTCCAACCCCTCCCTTAATTCCCAATGATGGGCCGGTGACAGGCACACCGATTTTGTCCGCCGCAGCAGACAAAACCGAGGGTGCCTGTCCCCGCTCCTGCACGCCGACCATTTTTCCCTTCCTGCCCGGCCCTGCATCAATCCAGAGATGGTATACTACCTGCCGTCGCGAGACAGAAAGGACACCCGGATGCAGTTCAGAAACGACGGACGCGCTCTCGATGAACTCAGGCCCATCGAGATCATACCCAACTATATCGAGCAGCCGATATCGAGTGTCCTTTACAAGCAGGGACGAACATGGGTGCTTGCCGCGGTGGATTCGGACGATCTTGTGCCCAAGCACGCCCAGGAGCGTAATGAGGGCTGGCTCACGGCGGAATATGCGCTGCTGCCGTCATCCACTCGACCGCGCACGCCGCGGGAGGCTCGCATCGGCAGGCAGTCCGGACGCACTGTGGAGATCCAGCGCATCATCGGCCGTACGCTCCGTGCCGTGGTCGACCTCTACAAAATCCCCGGTATCAGCCTGTATGTCGACTGCGACGTCCTGCAGGCCGACGGGGGCACGCGTACCGCATCCATAACCGCAGCCTTCATCGCACTCGCTGTGGGTATCGAGCGCCTGATCGATTACGGGAAGCTCCCGGAGAATCCCCTCAACGACTCTCTCGCCGCCGTGAGCTGCGGAATCGTTCAGGGATTCGAAATCCTCGACATGAACTACAACGAAGACGCGATGGCGGCCGTGGACCTCAATGTCGCGATCACCGGAAGCGGCAAGTACGTCGAGATCCAGGGCACGGCGGAAGGTCGGGCTGTGAATCAGGATGAATTGAACCGCCTCCTCTCACTCGCCCAGAAAGGCGTCAAGCAGATAATCGGCAGTGTGCGGGGAATGATGTCGGAGCTGGACGTCACGTTGCCGGAGGGGAAGTAGCTGCGGTGTAGACAAAGGTCGGACCGATCGAGGGAAAATAGGCGGGTGGCGTCTACATGCTCGCGGACTCGCA
>CAYGZQ010000126.1:0-4243 GCA_964354375.1 uncultured Planctomycetota bacterium | reverse complement strand
ACCATGAGGAACACCTTGCAGAGGTTCTCCTGGTAATAGCTCAGGGGCTGCATCAACCCTCCCCAGTGTACGCCGGAGAGGCCCTCACTCCGGGGACCACACCAAGACCTCTCCCGTCTTCGGCTGCGTGAGATAGAGTGTGTTCCCGTCGGCGGACACCGCGAAGTCGCCCCAGAACGACGCTGCCTCATCGACATTGAAGATGTCAAAGTCGTTCGAGACCGTGTCGACCCTAACAAGGATAGCTTTCTGAGCCCCCAGTTCCGGGGAGGTGAATCCGATTGAGACAGCAGCCCATGCCGTGTTGATTTCGGGGACCTTATGAACATACTTGCCCCCCATAACATTTCCGCGATAGTCCTCGAAGACCAAATCGTTTTGCGTGGCCGGATTCGCGCGGTCCAGTATACTTAAAGAGAATGCCGGCTGACCGTTCGCGGCGCTGGGAATCGCCAGAAATCGACCGTCGTCGCTCCAGTTCGAAAGGCGGGCCGCAAGGAAGTCGAAGTTGTGGCCGCCGCCCCGGTATTCTTCCATCTCCAGGCGCAGACTGTCGGGATCGTACGTTGTGACAGGATCCCAGCACGCCGTTGTCTCGTTCCAGCCCACTTCATGCCCGCCAGCACTACCCAAGGAGTGGAAAACAGCCTCATAGCGGTATGTCTCATGCAAAACGTACAACCGGGGAACTTCACCGTAATCCGAAAACCACACCGATATCGGCACCGACTCGATTGTCTGAGTAAGCACAGGGGAGAAGGAAATCAGGTCGATTTTCGTCAGCCTCCCGGTATTTGGAGGAGCATCGGCGCCCGGATCGGTGAATACGTCGCCGCTCTGGGGCCAGGTCCGGTGCACCACCCATGCGGTCTCACAAGTTGAATCGAGCGCGAAATCCTTGGCTTCGCCCTCGACCTCCAGCAGGCTGGTCACGCCGTCGGACAGCCTGATTTGAACGAGGTGACTGGGAGTGCCCACGCTGATCGCGTAAAGGTACTCCCCGTCCGGCGAGAGCCTCATCACGGTCGGCCAGGTGATGGGGAGGTATCGGAGCGCCTGCATCGTCGACGTGTCGACTTCGACGATATAATTGTCGAAATAATAGGAAACGTACAGGCATGTCCCGTCCTCGCTCAATACGGACGCTACATTGCCGGGCTGCCCGAAGCTGAATGAACTGGAGTCACCCCTGAGGACGAGGGCAATTGATGCCACGACGGCCGCAGCTATCAATACAAGTGCAACGATCCTCAAACGCTTTGCGTTCACGACCTGCTCCGATGTGTCCCTAGTATATATTCAACTTCCCCCACTCATCAACCCTCCCCAGTGTACCCCGGAGCCCGGAATCTGCGACTGCTCCCAGTACTCCCCAAGCCACTCCGCGATCTAAGCCCCGCACACCGAGGATCACTCGCTCGTATCGAGAATGAGGATTCTCCCTGAGCCACCGCAAGGGGCAATCAACTCGTTGTCCGGCGTTTCATACAGGAACTCGGTCACCCAGTTCTCTGTATCGAATGACCTGATCCATTGACCGCTTGTGCGATCCACTGCAAGGACCGCATACGGGTAGTCCTTGGGCGCCATACCCACGCTCACATACAGGCGATCAGGATAACACTGGCTTGGAAACGCGTGCTTTACGCCGACAACCCATCCTTCTTCGTCGGTGACATGGATGGTGTCGGTAATCGTGTTGGTGATGGGGTCAATGAGCCAGATCGCATCATCCATGTGTTCATAGCCGTAGATAAAGCCGACTCCTGAGGAACATTGCGCTACAAGGGAGTCATCCCAGGGCCAGTTGAACAGGTCGTTCTCATACTCAATGTTCGGGTACCCAACGCCCATTCTCGGCTCAAGTCGCGTAAAGGAACGGAGGTCAACAATATCGAGTTTACCTACGGCTCCCAGCCCTATACCTGAAAGCTCGTCGATCACCGGGTAAAAATCTCTTGTGCTCACAAGGAGTCTATCGTCCATTTCCCCATCAAAATAGCAGATCATCTCGGGCAACGTCCCCACAGTCACTTGCCTCAACACTTCTCCGCTCACGATGTCGATTTCGAACACTCTGCCTGCTTCTCTATGTTCTTCAGTGGTATAGCAGTCTGCATGCTCCCCGCGTTCCCCCAATAGCGGCCACTCAAAAACGCAGACATACAGTTTCGTCTCGTCCGGGGAAATAACAAGGCCACGGGGGTAACGGTTCAAGGCGATAGTGCGGTCAACTGAAGCTGTCGAGCTGTTGAATACATATATGCCCGCGGGATTCCCCCCGAAGCTGCAATAGAACATCCCGTCCGAATCGGGTCCTGCGAAATCCCTCACATCCCCGATGTCATAAGTCGTGGTGGACCAGGTGCCGGACGGTGCTTTCTCCAGAACCACAAGACCGTTTCCCCGATTGAGAATCCAATACCTGTCGGGCTGGGGGTCAGGAAGCGTTCGCCACAGGTCGCTGTCAGGGATATAGAGCTCACCGCTCGGCTGCGCACCGATAAACGTCACCAACACAAGGGAGCATGCGATCCCCAGTCCAAGCGCGAGAACCAGGAGCTTCCTCTTGCGGTTCATCTTCGTCACCAGTCCTTTCTGTAGATCTTGTACACACCATCACCGTCTTCATCAGCGATGATGTACGTGTAGTACAACGGCTCAATCGCGGCGGCCGACAGTATCTCCTGCGGCCGCAGTTCCTTCCAGTCGCTGTGCTCCTTGCGGATCCCGAGAAGATACTCATAACTCGTCAGCGCAGCTTCCATCCAGCATCTTATGCCTTTGTCGGAAGACATGAGCCCTTGGTCCCACAGACCGCTGTTGCCCGGATACTCATTGGACTCAAGGTTTGCGCAAAAGTCGTTGATGAAATGCTCGAAATACCAATAACCGTAAGACGGCATGCTCGGATCGCCGAGCAGAGGGAAGAGGATATCGCGGAAACCCATCACTGCCTTCACGTCATCGGGACCCATGATCAGCCGCCAGCTCGCATTAGTCTCCCCGGTGCCCACAGAAGCGCAGCCGAAGACCGCGATCCAGTCGGCATCCCTCCCTACATCGAATACGCCGCCGTTCCAAAGGCGCGGCATGACTGCCCAGTCCTGAAAGTTTTGGGATGTCCATGCACTGGACGGAGGCCATGGATATGGATATGGGTCGTAGGGCGAATGCCTAAACGGGACAAGAACTACCGATGTGACTCCAAGTGCGTGAGAAAATCCGCTGTGCGCAAAGACAAAGAGGATGTCCGCTTCGCTCTCGACAGGAAAACTGGCATAATGACCTTGGTACTCTGCCCTGATGAATTCCTGCCCGAAAGTCAGTACATTATCCCTGTAGTTGTCTTGTTTCTCGTTCAGGTCGCAGACTTCGTCATCGTAGAGCCCCCTGTTTCCCCACCCGTAATGGCAAAGACTCACCATGGACTGCATCCATGTGGAATGGAAATCCGGGTGCCTGGCAACCGCCACAGAGTAATCCTTGAAATCCGAATCTCCGGTTTCGTGACTCGTGACCCAGAGAATCGGGATTTCCTCGCTAAGAGGCCCGGGGGGGTCTGGGGGATTTTCAGGCCGATTATCTCTCGCCTCTATCATCGGCCGGTCCCCTGAGATCCCCACGAAGCTGCGGTTTGACCCTCTGCAGTATATTCGCTGGCATTCCTCGTCAAGAGAGCTGTTTGCGCACTCGAAATCCGCCCATATTTCCTCCCACTGGGGATCCTGACGGTCAAGCTCGTACAAGTAGACCATCATCTGGTCCCCGAGTGGTTGATCCATGGGTGCCTGAATGAAGATCTGCACATAGGGGGGAGGCAGTTGGCAAGGCATCGACTTCACAAGGGCACACAAGTCCAGGGGGGTGTTGCCATTCACACGAGGCCGGACATATCCATCGCAGCCTGTTCTCCTGTCAGGCGGATTGCCTGCGCCGCCCGAACCGAAGTAACAGGAATCACTCGCGTTCGGATATCGATCCCCTCGGAACATCAGATCGACGATTTCGTAGCTGGATCCACCGCCGTCCAACTCCATGAGTCCGCCCAACCCCTCGGATTCGCTGCCGCCGCAATCGCCCAGCACGTTTTCTGTCCTTCTCCAGTTGTGGCGCTGGTCGTGGATGCGCACGCGCACCTCGTCGACCCTCGGGTCCTGGAGCAGCGGGGTCATATCTATCGGAATCAGATATTCTTCCATCTGCCAGTGATTATCCTCGGGGAACCGTCCGCCGTTGAAAT
>CAYGZQ010000125.1:0-4316 GCA_964354375.1 uncultured Planctomycetota bacterium | reverse complement strand
ACTACAATACGTCGAATCCCTCGAGCAATCAATTGACTGGTACGTTCTTCAGGATAACGGCCAAGGGGGCTGGACAGAGCTTGACTATGATGATTATCTGATCAGCGATTTCCATAGCTCAGTCCAAGGCTTGCCTTGGCGCGGCCCTGAATTCACTGTCAATAGTCTGCAGGATTTGGAATTTCAGGTGCGTGCAAAGCTTGTTGTCTGCGGGGAGGCGTTCTCTGATGACTGTTTTGTCAAGGATGACTTTGAAGTTCTAGGCCTAATATTCCGCGAAGCTCGCTATCCGGATCCTCATCTTCGCGACTGGCAGGATGACTGCCACTTCGATTTCAGTCAATCCGATGCCAATCATGCCGCTCCTGACAGGCGGGATGAAGGAGATGCGCCTGGTGACGGATTCGTAATTAATAGGCCAAATAATGATAGTATCAACCTCTTTCTCTATGCTATTACCGAAGACCAAGCTCCAGGAGATCACGTACACGTCACTCTCTCTGCAAGGCATGATCATTACGATGATCATACCTATGGTGATGATGGGTATTCAATAGCAGTCCAATTGCCTAGAGTCAGCCAACAAGCTAAGGTTGACGGTGTGCTTGCCGATTTTGACTGCGGCAATGCTCCGCCTAGCCCCGAGACGAGATACGTTTATGGTGTTGACGAAGGCATACCGCTGTACGACGAAGCACCTTGGTTTAAGTCGTTATACATGATCGTTAGTAATACCAATGATAGTCCAGACGGGGATGTGCATGATTACTCCCGCATGCGAAGCTGCGATGAGTGTACCCAAACCATGGCGCTGCGGTTGTTGGATGCATATGGGGCTGTAGGCGCCTTTCAGTATGGAGAGTTGCGAGGCGATTTTCTGAGTCGGGATTCCTACAATGGAGCCGATGGTCAGGGAAACTATAGGAGCAATGTTCTGAACATGGGGCAGGAAGTGATTAGGGCCAGGTATGGTGGTGGCTTCGCCGGTCTTGGCTCAAAAGAGGCCTTCCTGCCCGTCCAAAGCATGCCGGACGTCGTTTTCTTCTTTACTCATACTCGGACAAGTACACTTCAATCCGACCCCCCCGACGGATGCGACAATCAAGTGGTCTCACTGGCATGCTGGCCCGACCAACCAGGCGGCGTTTGGCCTCCGGTCGAAGCCACAGACATCGATCCCGAAGATGTAGCCCAGGCGTGTCCCCAGGACTCGGATACAGAATGGATAGGCCTTATTGGCTGCAGCCCCCTCCACATTCACTCGCTGTGCAGTGCAGGCGAGTACTTTGAAGGCTTCGACGACTGGAAGTACATTATCGATCAGGGGAACTCATCAATAACTGCCGTGGGTGGGTTTAGGGAGACAATAATCGCAGATTCCAACTTAGCGGATTTCGGCGTTCGCGTGTCCGAGCTTCTTGCGAATCCCTCTCCCTACAATCCCGATCTCTGGGATCGGGCTATCGCGGCCAACCTCCCGCCGGGTAACAAATTCGTTATAGCCTGGATGCAGGCGGCCATGCAGAGACTAGGGCCATACCGAGAGTTGGCTGTCGCGATCTCCACTCAAAAGGTTTGGATTATCAGGAACATCGGAACTGCGGCCAACCCCGATTGGAGAATCACTCTGTTATAAGTTAGAGGAGCTTCAGATATATAATCGGAGGATGATGACATGACCAGATCGCACGTATTAATCACTTTTATCGCGATTCCGTTGTTATCGTGCGTATTTGCTCAGACTCTCAGCGCCGAAATGACGATCACACAGGAGTTTCAATTGGGAGAGGTGGGCGCGATAAGTCTAAACAAGGGGCTTCGCATTCTTCCAGATAATGAGCCCAACAGATACTGGATTGTCGTCTGGCTGGAAGGTCTATACCTATTGACAGAAGGCCCTCAAGGAAGTTGGGCGATGGAATTGGTGCCCAATGATGATCTGGTTGATGCTGCTGGACCGACCGCGGATGGGCTTATCTATTGCAGCGCGGAATCTGACGCGCCAGAATATGAGAGCTACGTCGCAGTGTTCGATACGACTCAAGCGGTATTTGTGGAACCGATAGACATGCCCTGGGATTATGCGACTGGCCCGATCGCTCTCTCAAGTGACGAGGATAGATTGTATATAGCGGCGGGTAACAGTGATAAGTACGCGACATCGGACCGACCTGTTCCAGTTGACAGTGGGCTCCTGATAGAGATAGACATAGCATCGGAATGCGTGCTGAGAACGGCCTCGATACAGCCTTGGGCTAACTCGATATTTGTCTGGAATGATGAGTCGATCTTACTGTCATGCGACTTCTGGCAGCATGCATGGGATCCAACTGATTCTCTGGAGGAGGCAAAGAGCGTTGTGGACATCGTCTCAGTTGATTCCTTCACCAGAATCACCGAGATATACTGTGGTGGGGTATGGCATCGAGATACCAATGACTTCATTGCCTGGGATGAATCCGATGTTGCCTTACTGAATGAATGGCTCTACGGGGACTTGGAGGATCCTCAATTCGGATACGGGATCTGGCTGATAAACCCCCTGACGGGAGCCATTGACGGGACGGTGCGAGTTAATGACGTGTATGGATTTTCGAGAGGAGTGCGGCATGCCTGGATAAGCCGGGTGAGAGAGGACACGCTTTATGTAGCGCCTGGCACTATGAATCAAGTGGAGCCAACTGTGGATCACTCCGTGCTGGTGACGGATTTGGATGGGAATTACATAGACAGAGGTGCTTTACCGGAGAGATTCAGGCCCCAGTACATAGTGGAAACGGACGACTGCAAATTGGTGGTCACTGGAACTGAGGATCGTGTTGGCGGCGACGTTGACAAGGTCTTCATCCTGGAATGGCCGAATCAGCCTCCTGTGTGCTCACTCTTTGTTTGCACGCCGATGCCGTACCACGGACCGGCGCCGGCGCTGATTGAGTTTGATGCGACCGGATCGTATGATCCCGATCCGTGCGATGAGCTGACCTACGAGTGGGACTTCGACGGCGACGGCCTCTACGGCGAGGCGGTCGACGATTCCTACACCGGAGATCCGGACAATCCCACCCACTCCTACACCGCCTCCTATCACGGCCCTGTCCTGCTGCGCCTCACCGACAACCACGGCTCGGAGATGACTTGTACAGTGTATGTAGATGTCGATATAATATGAGCAGCCTATCCGCAGCAAGGATTCCCGGCCAGCGGCTGTGCGGGCTACGTGCTATACAAATAGGGAGAGACAGTCCATGAAAATATTTATTCCCATGGCCGCGATTGCAGGCATAGCGGCGTTGTTTTTGCTTATCCGCCCTGTCAACGCGCAAGGAGAGTACATCAAAGAGGACCTCTACACCATCCCCTGGGGTGACGAACCCGGGAGTCTCTCGACCGAGTGGCACATTCCGCCGGATTCCCCCGAGTATAGAGGCTTGATTGACCCCCCCGGACCGTTCGCTGTATCCAGCGAAGGGGAGATGGTGATTGACGACGGTGGGCTGCTGCTGGAGTACTCGACTGAGGGAACGCTCACGGCGTCGCTCGTTCTGGGCTCACTGGGTCTCGAACCACCAATGGCTCTCGCGATCAATTCCGCGGGCCAGGTTCTTATCGAGAACCACCGGTGGGACCATGGACTGCAGGGTTTCATCACGACCTTGCACTTGCTGGATTCCAACCTTGAGCCCCTCAATCAGGTGTCCATCCCTTCCGACCGGCACGCGATGGTATGCTGGCACAGCATATTCCCCTCGGACAGCGGCTCATTTTGGGTGATCTATGAGACCTCCAACCAGCGGTCAAGAGGGTACGGGGAACCTGAGCACCACGAGAGGGACTTGATCGAGTACTCTTTGGGCGGCTCTATCTCCGCTCCGCAGCTACTGTACGCAGGGGAGAATTCCGATCCCGGTCCACAGCAGACCAGATTCGTCACCCCCTCCGGTGAACCACGGTCCCAAATAGAAGACGAATACGGCTACACGTACAGGACGCTCGGAGAGGATCCGGTTGTAGGAAGATTCTCTCCCGCCGGGGAGCTTGTCTTCACGTTTGACTACGGGTCAGCCCCTGGTTGGACGAAATTTCGCGCCGCATCCCCATGGTTTGTTGCCTGGTCGGGAGACGTGTACATCCTCCACGCGACTGACGAAGGCGCGGTGCTGACGAAGTACACCTTGGTCGCGGAATAGCGATTAAGGCGGGAGCCGGGCGTGCCAATGCGGGTCTACGGCGACGGGCTCCCAGGCTACTTGTGGGATTCTTGGGCGGAATTGCTATAACCTCATAATCGTGCGGTTTAACTCAGTTGAGGAAGGGCA
>CAYGZQ010000124.1:0-4362 GCA_964354375.1 uncultured Planctomycetota bacterium | reverse complement strand
GGTTTGCCAGTTTGGTAGACAGGAATCTCTTTCCCGGTTTTTCCATACTCCGACTCACCGGCACTCGATCAGAACAAGTGTCCGAAACCGAAAACTATCTGACCTTCGTGTGTATCCAGGTCGTAGCCATAATCCAGTCTCAGTGGTGCGATTCCGAAGAAAGCGATCCTGTAGCGCACGCCGAGCCCCACCGTCGAAACCATGTTGCCGAAATCGAGGCTCTCGCCGGGAAGCGCAGCAGTGCCCGTATCGAAGAACACTGCGCCGCCGAGGTTGCCGCCGAGAGGGAACCTGTACTCGGTATTGAACAGAATCGCCTGGTCGCCCGATTGCGCCGTCTCATCCGTACCTCGAACCGAATCCTGTCCCCCGATCTTGTATCTCTCGATGAGGGGAAGGTCCCCTGTCGACGTCCCGTACAGCAGGCGGAACGCAAGTACCTGGTTCCGTCGCTGACGAGTCGGGGAAAGCTCACTGATCTCCTCGTTGGAGGCGGTCAGGGGAAGATATTCCCTGACCTCGAACTCGTACTTGAGCGCATCGAAGTCGCCGCCCAGGGCATAGCCGATCATGCTGGTCTGCACGCTTGCCACAGAACCACGGGACGGGTCAAGCGTGAAGTCGCGGGTGTCGTACGCCAGCGCAGTGGTCAGAGAGTTCGACGCGCCGTCGATCAGACCCCTCGTGATCCACTGGTTCTCGCTCAGCTCGGGTATCTCATCGGGAGGAAGCGCGTGACCCTCATCATCGAGAAACGTCACCGCGCCGTCCAGAAATCTCAAGTTCACATTCAGCGTCAGGTTTTCCGACATCGGGCGGATCGCGCCCACAGAGCCGCCGCGACGCTCCAGCTCGAAGCGCGTCAATACCTCCGGATCCTCAGGATCCCTGAGACGGTCGGTTTCGTTAGTCAGGAATCCTTCTATCGAGAAACTCGTCTTCTGCCTGTCTATCACGGGGTTGTAGAAGCTCACGTTGAAGTCCGGATTCGGACCTCCGAACTGCCCCATAGCCGTCAACCTCTGACCCAGACCGCGGAAATTCCTTTCCGAATAACTCAGAGTGGCGAGGAATCCGTCGTTCGACGAGTAGCCGCCCCCGAAACCGATCTGTCCGGTCTTGGCCTCTACAACGTTTACGTACAGCACGACCTGGTGGTTCTCGTCGATCTCGAACGCGGGCTGCAGATCGTCGAATAACTGCAGACTGTAGACGCGCTCGAGGTCCCTGCGGAAGGTCACCGCATTGAACACGTCCCCCACCTTCGTGTTAAGCTCGCGCGTGATCACATGCGTGCGGGTCTTGGTATTCCCCTGCACTATTATGTTCGAGATAACACCCTCGTTGATCGTCACGCTCACGATCCCGTCGTCGCCGATCGCGATATCGGAGACAGTCGCGGCCGTGTAGTAGCCCTCCCGGTATCGTCGCTCGATTCCCTGCAGTCCCTGCGCGACGGCGTTGTTGTTTATGAGTTGACCCGGCTCCATCTCGAAAAGGAGCGCCAGCTCGGATTCGGGAAAGACCCCCGGCCCGGTCTGGGTGATCGAGACCCCCACATACTTCGGGTTCTCCACCAGGGTGATGATTATCTTGACTCCGCCCTCGAACGGCTCGAGCACGTGTTCGGGGGCGCTTCGGAACCATCCCATGTTCTCGATCGCGGCGAGGTCGGTCGATAACTGGTTCAGGCTGAACGTGTCTCCCGCACGGCCCTTCATGACATCCAGGATGTCCGAATCCGGTATTACCTCGTTACCCCGGATCTCTATGGCCCTGATGATGAGTTGCTCGTCCTGTGCGGCAACCCGCGAGGGAAATACTGCGATTCCCGCTGCCAGAAGCAGCGCAAACGTGAATAGAGCAAGGCGATTTTTCATTCCTTCAACCCCTGTCCACACCTGTCGTCCTGACAGGCTGAGATTCCGGCGGATATCTCCTCTCCGCCGGTGCACGCGAAATACGGCTCGGAAATGTACCATTTTTCGCGCGCGGCGTTCCACCACTGGCTTTCCGCCCCATCACTACTTCGTGTCCTCCCTGAGAAGACGGGCGGAAAGAGCCCGGATCGTTCGAAGCGCGACCTCGGCTGCGCTTATCCCTCTCTCAGAAGGGGCAGGCACAACCTCGCTCGTCTCCGTCGCAGGCTCCGATACCGCAGGCTCGGGAGCTAAGGGCTCGGGAGGTGGCGAACTCGCCTCGGGATTGTGGATTGAAACAGGCTGAGGCCGAGTCGGACTCGGGTGACGGATCGGCGTTACCGGCTTCGGTGTCTCAGGGACTCCTGTGTTCTCCCGCTGGTCTATCACTCCTGCATCGGCGACGAGAGGAGTCTGCTCCTGGGTCGACGCAGGCGATACCGCGGTCAGATTCCCGACTGGCTCTGTCTCAGAAATCTGGATAACCGGCGCGGGAGTCTCGATGGGCACGATCAGCGACGTCTGCGGCATCATGGCGCGTCCGATCGCGATCCCGATCAGCATACACGCCGCCAGACCCGCAACCGCGAGAATGCTCCTTCCTATCGGAAGCAGCCGTCCCGCACGCGGCTTCGCGCCAGCTTTCTCAACCGGCGACACCGATGCAACACCCTCGACCAACAGCTTCATCTCAGCCTGGGCCAGCATCAACGTCGCGGCAGCAATGATCTCCTGCCCGGACGCGAACTGCTGCTCCGCCCGAGCAAGCCAATCATGAGCCGCTTTCAAATGCTCGCTCTGATTCCCGTGGGGGGAAGTGTAGCTACCACTCATTACCGTACCTCTGCGCTCTCGGACCCGATACTTGCTGTCCCTAGCTTGATATCGCGGTCCGGTTCTAAAGCCTGGGCTGATCAATCGCACAGACTCAGCCCTGTCCCTGGCTTCTAATTAGACTCATGAGAACACGACCGCTTTTGAACCGATTTTCCGAATTTTTTTCAGAAAAATCCTCATTGTCGAAACTGGCGGAAACAGCCATTCCGTGAACTTACAGGGGATGTGTCCATTATGTGTTCGAACATGGGAGCTCGGGTAGGGCAATCGACTCACCAGGATCGGGATCGTTTTCGGCACGAGCGGTGGAATGCGGCTTCGGAGAGTGGCAAATGTAATAGATTCGGAGGTTTTTCTGCACCGGATTGCAGTTGACCCGACACCAATCAGACTTGCGTTATGGCCGATTAAATGAAATAAGTATTACTGATTGCTATATTCTGCCACGCGGAGGAGGATCTTAGGGTAGGGAAGGCGGGTCTCAGGTACCCATCAAAGACCTATTTCGTAGCATAATCTCGCGATACATATGATTCTTGGATTTTTATTGCGAGCATTTTGAGCTTACACAAGTCGAGAGGTCAAAATATGATGGGAAAGTAACCTCAAAAGTATTATAAATGCCACGCAGGAGCAAGTAGGATTTCGGTCGGACGCTCAAACATCCACCGGGCAGGGACCCGGCTCGAGGTATTTCGCCATCAGGATAAGGTCCTGCCTTTCCCCGCTAACCTTCACCTGCCCCCTCAGCCTCCCCTCATTCACAAAGCCCGCCTTCTCGTAGAGCCGTCGAGCGGCGAGGTTCCCGGAGAAGACATTGAGGACGATTTTCTCGAAGCCTCCGTTCGCGCGCGCCCACGCCTCCGCACGCTCGACAAGCGCAAGCCCCACTCCCTGTCCGCGCCAATCCTCGCGCACGCTCATCCCGAGCTCCACCGTGTGGCTGATCTTGC
Organism: uncultured Planctomycetota bacterium; assembly: GCA_964354375.1. Taxonomy (GTDB): domain Bacteria; phylum JAJVIF01; class JAJVIF01; order JAPKYR01; family JAPKYR01; genus CAYGZQ01. Next base: position 653 of record CAYGZQ010000124.1, on the reverse strand, counting down.
GCCTTCGTCCAGGCTCCATCGTGACGAATCCGATGATCTCGCTTGCGTGCACGGCGACAAGCGCGATCGAGTTCGGGCTGGACTGGGTGCGCCTGAGATGCTCGCGCTGGTGGTGCACGTCGAGAAGCATCTCGTCGAGGTCGGCGATCGACGCCATGGGGTCGCTGAGGATGATCTTCAGATATTCGATCAGCGCAGGCGCATCGTCCGATGTCGCGGGCCTCACGACAAACGGCAGCGAATCCGAACCCTGCAGCGCCTCGATGATCTCGGTCATGGTGCGGGGGAAAAGTATAGCAGAAGTGGGGAGGATTGGGGATCGTCTCCCAGGAAGTACGGCATGGCATCAGCCCGTAGCCTGTCTATGAGAGGGCACGTCAAGTCTTCTTACAGCTAATTCCGGTAGCTGCTACCTTTTCGTCCTCGAAAAGTAGCTGCTACCGGAGCCCGTAGCCTGTCTATGAGAGGGCACGTCAAGTCTTCTTACAGCAGCCAAGAGGGATTTTCTTTTTCGCTCCAACCGTCTATTCGCGCTTGAGACGCCACGTTAGTTATGCGAGCTTGGGGTATGCCAAATCGGCAACACGGGCTTAACCGCGCGGCCTGCACAAGGATCCATCGCATGTGCGCGCTTCCTTCCTTGGTGATCCCCA
>CAYGZQ010000123.1:0-4947 GCA_964354375.1 uncultured Planctomycetota bacterium | reverse complement strand
AGATGTACGATTGCTGCGGTAATATGAGGTATAATTCCTTGAGCGCGCAGGAAGTGGCTATGAGTCCAGTGTACAACACGAAACTCGGTGGGTCTGCGCAGTTCAGCTGGTGGCAGAAGCGAGCGGGCTGGAGTAGCGACCTCTGCCAGGCGAAACCCGGGGAGGGTCAGCCGAACGATACGTGCAAGGCGATCACCGCGGCCACGCCCGACCTGTTGTGTACGTATCTCGAGCAGTGCAAGGGACTCAGTTGCCCGCCGTGGAAGGGTGGGGAATGTCCGGACGGGAGGAAGAACACTAACCCTCCGTATCCTGAAGACCCTCGACAAGCGTTGCTCCTTAATCCTGACATCAGTACCATCACCGCCCCATGCAGCCCTATGTTTTCGTCTGAAGGCTTCCCGACGGGCAAGTGGACAATCAGCCAGAACTTCGGGCCCCACAACTGGCAAGACCCGTTTTGGGGGCAACTGTATGACGAAATCGGCCCTGAATCGTTCACCCAGCTAGTCAACGAGGTCATACCGTGGGCTGAGGAAACGTACTATGCCAAGTTCGCCCAGCGGTCGGCACCAGGATGGTTCTCATACCGTTGTGCTGACTTCAATACGGCGTTCGATAGAGGTTATTCAGGAGCCATGCAGAATTTCAATGACCCCGCGTTCAAGGGTCGCAAGTACGATCTCAGGGGCTGGACCATGAGGTTTAGGCACTCTTCTGTTCATGTGCCCAGTCTGGCAATGGGGGGTGTTCTCGCTATAATGTGGCCAAAAGGATGGATGGTCCCTGTTCACAGGTGGGCAGAAATCTGCCCTCCCGGACATCTGGATATCGCGCTGAAGCTGGATCCTCCAGGATCCAATGCACAGCCAGTGCTTTTCGGATTGAGCGGGGGATATGTCACTCATGATGTTATCTTCTGGCAACAATGGGCGGAAGACCTGGGCTCACGCTAGAGAACTGGGGCCGCGGTCGGCCTTGACCGGTTGCCGTGTTTTCGAAGTCTCAACCGCGACACCGGCCCATTTCGACCGCATGCGAGTTCTCGTTCAGGTAAGTCTGGTCATCGCTGCTTCTCTCCTGTTCTCCGGTTGTTCAGGACAACCGGATCCCCGCTCATTGTGGACTGTACGCTGGGGGAAAGACCTCTCCTATCAAGACGTTACTCACTTGGCAGGGGGGCCCGACGGCGGTATCTACGTTTCGGGAGCCTTTCACGGTGAAGCGGATCTCGACCCGGGTCCAGGCAGGTGCATCCTAAGGCCAACCAGTAGCGGGGAATTCGAGCCAAGCTGTTTCGTCAGCAAATTCGATGCTCAGGGATCTTTCCTGTGGGCACGCGGTCTTGAAGGCCGTGGCTTCGTGTATCCTAAAGATGTGGTATCCGACCATCTCGGCAATGTTTATCTCTCAGGCTATTATGAAGGCACTATTGAGATCTCACCCACTGGCGGCGGACATCGCGACACGTCCGCGCAACCCAGCGGTTCAGTCGTGGCAAAATTCGACACCAACGGCAATTCCGAATGGACGAGGGCCCTTAATCGCGTCGTTCTCAGTATGGCGGTTGATGATGGCGGGAATCTGTACTTGACAGGTTCAGTGGAAAAGGAAGACTTCAGACAGGGTTTTCTCTCTTGCCATGACCGGGATGGCGTTCTGGTCTGGGAAAAAACATTTGAGTTGGCGGGCGGCGCAGTTGCTGTCGATTCAAGAGGCGAGATAGTCACCGCAAGTTCCTGTTTCCTGGTGGGCTCCCCGCTTCGTATCAATAAGTGGAACCCAAAAGGAGGCCTATTGTGGTCAATGGAACTTCAAGACAATTTCGGATATATGCCGGATGCACTTGCAGTTGATGACGACAACAACTGCGTGATAGTTGGCCATATTCCGTACGACCCTCGAAGCCCAGAGCCGGGTCGAATGTTCGCAATGAAATTGTCTCGCGACGGGAACCTGCTATGGCTGAAGAAATGGGGTGGTCTATGTCATGTGCTTGACGCGGCTACCGATCCGAGTCGAAACGTTCTGATCACGGGATCAATCACCGGAGATTTCGACTTCGACCCGGATACAAAGGGAGAGATGAAACGTCGACCATGCGGCTACGAAGATCCTTTCGTCTCTATCATAGGCGCTGACGGCAGGATAGTCAACGCAGTCACATGGGGGGATCCGCGTGCCTATGGTTGGGGGGGGGGAATTCATTGTGATGAGCACGGGCATGTATTCGTAGCCGGTATCCTGGCTGGGGCTCAGTTTCTGAGCGAATTCGATGAGGACGGGCTAACGGGTTTTTGATGCCGCACAACGAGCACTACAACTACGACGCGTGGGGGGAGCATACCGACACGACCAACCTGCCGGCGACCGAGAACAATATCCGCTACGGCGGCGCGAGGGTCGAGTGCTTCGCCAAGTCGGTCACGAGCACGGACGCGATCTACCTTTGCGGCGAGCGGCACTACTGGCCCGCGTACGGGCGCTTCCTGCAGCGCGACCGGATGGGCTACGAGAAGCTGCCCGCGCCGTCGAGCCCGCTCGGCGCGAACCCGTACATCTACGCCGAGAACAACCCGGTCATGAAGAAGGACCTGTCCGGGCTCCAGCCGGCGGGGTACGTGAGAGGCGCGATTATGGGAGGGAGGGGAGGGACTTATCTAGGAAACACTGAACCCCCGTATGATGAGATCTACGATTGCTGTGCGAGGGACTACAACACCCTGAGCCATGCGGAAATATTCACCAGCCCTCTCTACAACACTAAGCTGGGTGGGTCAAGACCTCTCGCATGGTGGTTCAAGAGAGCCGGCTGGAACATCGGAGCAGGCCTATGTCAAGCTGACCCCCAGCAAGCACAGCCTAACGACCAGTGTTCAGCTAGAACATATGCAAGTCCCGATCTTCTATGCACGTATCTTGAACAATGCGCCCACTTAAGCTGTCCGCCGTGGAAGAAACCCGGGTGTCCAGAGGGCATGGCTAATGCAAAAGCCGACGTGTCGGACGGCGATTCGCTTTCTCCCGCGGAGGAGTTGAGGATGATTAAGCTTCTGGCATACGCATATATGGTAGTTCGCGCAGCGGACGTGTATAAGTCATTCAGAAGGGAGTATCCCTACTCCCCAGTCCCCTGGAGTGTCTTATGGGGTCCGTCAAACACGCTGATCGCAATAGCAACTGGGCATGGCCTCGATACTGCGGCATGGGGAAACTGGCCGATGGCGTGCGCAGATTGGGCGTCCGAGGTCAGCGCCTTCCTCAATCGCTTTCCTTGGCGTCATTGGAAAATTGAGGAGGGAGGATTCGGTGTCAGCAATTTCGGTGGGGAGCCAGCGTACTACGCGCACAGATGGGTCAACGTTACACCATGCGGGCCAGCCACCAATTCCGGGATCGGGTACAATATCGATCCCTGGCTTGGCTTCCTCTGGTATCCGGACCCTACAGACATCATCTACGCTGAGAACCCGGAGGTGTACGACCTTCAGAAGGCTCTCTGGGCGAAGGCTTTTTCTTTGGGGGAAGAGAGTCTGCGGGACCTTGCCCGCGGCATTGCCCACGCCATTCGGGGTCTCCCCAATATCATGCGGGGTCTGCCCTCCGGCAACTAATTGGCATAGATACATGGATTTGTTCTGTTATCATTTTAAGGAGATTGAATTAAGATTGGCGAGTAATGCCGTCGCGGTGGCAGGGGGCTAGTCATTCGATTCCTCTTTTTCAATCTTATGATAGAATCCCTCCACTGCCTCCACGGAGTAGTTGTCAGGCAGGGGTAATCCCAGTTCCAGATGGACCTGTAGCGCGGCTTCATTAGCGGGTAGGAGGATTGACCGATAGCCCTTCGATTGACTGTAATCAAGCCAATTGTCGACTGGAAGACCGGAATTACGAAGTAGCAGGAGACTACTTTCGTTGCCAGGAATCAATATCCAAACATATTCGGCGTATAGATCAGTGGTCTTCTCACGGACCCTCCATGTCCATATTTCCAGCGAGGGTGGCGTCATCGGGAGATGCCTGGTTCCTCTCACGTTCTCTACATCAAGGCCTTGTTCAGCAAGTCTCTCGAAGTACGACTGCAATCTCATCACATGGCCGTGCTCTGCAAGGACGACGCCTCTAATGATATTGAATCCGCTGTAGAAGACGATCACCGCCAGGACCACGAGCCAGGGGACTATATTGAGCCTCCTTTGCGATCGTGAGCCTTTGCGGTCTGTTTTGCTACCCATTGCGAAACCCCTCCAAGATCAAGCTTACATCACCTGAACAAGATCACACGCTGCTGTCCAAGGCTCACCGTGAGACCGCCGCCCAGCCTTCGCCTGTGTTGAACCGGTCCTAGACAAGAGAAAGGAACAGTTCAATAATAAGTATACGCGCATGACAGCCAAACGTCAATCGCGCCTATTCCTCTGCCGCTCGTGCGCGAGGGTCGAGTGCTTCGCGAAATCGGTGACGAGCACGGACGCGATCTACCTTTGCGGCGAGCGGCACGATTCCGCTACTTCTCTTCATCCTCTGATGTCTTGAATGGCGGGCTGGACTTGGGCTTGTCGGGTTCCTTCGGGATTCCTTCCTCGGGATCCTTCCTAAGGTCGCGGGACGGGAGCTCCACACCGTCCGGCAATTTCACAATCTTCTCCGGGTGTCTGACAATATCGGCGACGTTTCCAGGCAGCCTGGGATGCATCTGCGGGCTTCCGGGCAGGCTCTGAATCCCCTGTACCGCATCCGGGGCCTTCTCCGCAAGCTTTTCGATCCCGGCTTCCGGCGCGCCCCCGACCCCGGGAACGCCCGACGGCGGCTGCACTCCGGCAAAACCCCCCGAGACTATGTGTCCGTGGTCAAGCTGCTCCCACGATCCCGATTGCCGGGGTACCTATTAACGACGGGCACAGGCACGCTCGGGGACTCGCTCAGCCTGAGCCCGGCACCCGG
>CAYGZQ010000122.1:0-4955 GCA_964354375.1 uncultured Planctomycetota bacterium | reverse complement strand
CATCATATACCGATGAATTTCTCTTCCGCGACATGGCCGACATCGCGTCGAAGGTAGTCCGCGGCTCTTCGGTGACCGTCACGCGCGCACCGCGCATGGCGTCGGGCGAGCGTACCCCCGAGAACGACCTGGCTCCCACCACCTCCTCCTTCACCGACATCTCCCGCCTCGGCGCTCACGGCGCCTTCACCGAGTGTTACGGCGGCGGCACCACCAACCCCCGCACTCAAGGCTTTGATGCGCTCGAGCAGATGGGCGAGAGGCACTGCCTGGTTGGACTTGGCAGTTGCGTGAACAGGGGATGGTCCAACAGCTTTTACGCGATAGGCGCCGTTATCCCTTGGATTAGGTGTCAATCACTCGGGGCCATCACCAACCAGATCGGACCAAGACTGCCGTTTGCGGACAATGTCTGTCAGGAATTTTACCTCGAGGAATGTATGCACTGGGATTGGTACCACGCGTTTTGCCCGAGCTGCACAAGGCCATTGTTGCCTAGGCGGGCGAGGGGCTGGTACGATCTATGTTGTGAGCCCAACTGCATTCACTCGAGTATCCCCGGCATAGGAACCCCAGCCGGGCCATCTTGTCCATGCGATGCCAACTTTGCAGATCCCTGCGGCATGGATTGCCTTTGCGATCACTGCGCATGGTCTTTTGGTTTCCGAGGGAAAGTCTTCTCTGATCTTCAATGCATCGATTGGGGAGCAACGATAAGTCAATCCTGTCAGAACTATGCCTCTAAGATCAGGGAGGGCATGAAATACGCTTGTTGGGGGGCAGCCCAGTGCGCATGCATGGTTGATCGAGACTCCGCCGAACAGACCCACTTCGACGACCAGTTCTCGCCGGGCTGGTTCCATGGAAGGCACCATTCTGGATGGCAAGATGCTTGGGAGTGTATTGCCAGAATCTGTCGAGGCGAACTCAAGATCCGTTTCGAGTGCCACGAGTCCAAGTCCGGAGCCAACTATCATACGAACTGTGATCCAGCCATCGCTGGTGAGACGAACTATGGTTTCGTTTACGAGCCAACCCAGCATGAGAACACTATCCATCTGTGCGTCCAAAATATCGACTTCTGCTGGGGGACAGTCATACTGCACGAACTGCTGCACATCTGCGGGCTCAACACTTCAGGTAATGAAGGCGATGCGAACGACCATTTCGCGGCGACCTGCGTGGATCCTGCGACGTGTCTATACAATGGCCCTTTGTATAGTTCGTCAGGGTGTAAATTCAAAGTTATGGGCCCCTGCTTCTAGAATGGCCAGGAGATATCTATGGTAAGGATATGCCGACGAGGTCTGGGGTCTCTGATTCTTCTGGTGGCGACAGCGAGCTGCGGGAGCTACCATAGTCAGCAAGCTGAAGTATTGCCAACGCCGCGTCAACCTCCGAGTTTTCAGGGCCAGCTTACGGGCCCAGAGATCGATTCGTTGATGAAGGATTCGTTTCATGGCCAGGGAAGAGTGTCTTGGGCGTTCTGGGAGGAACTGGTGCGTCATGGACAGGAGCCGTTAGTAAGGGAATCGCTATCTCGGGAGGCAGCTTCGGACGATTTGACGAGAATCCCGGCTCAACTGGCGCTCATTGTGCTCGGCGACTCGCCAGAACAGCGACTCTCCCAGATGCGGGGAATCCTCGAATCCGGGTCGCCCCATGAGGCAAGGTTGACTAGTGACCTCGTGCCTATCGCTTTCTTCAGGCAGCGGCTGTCCGTGTATGTTCCGCAACTCCTGGTGTGGTGTGAGTCGGACGATGAGACAGTTCGCACAACCGGACTCAACGCAGTGTACGATTTCGTGTCTGAACCGGGGGTCAAAGCGACTCTTCTTAATGCGTGTCACGATGAGAGCGATGAAGTCAGAGCCACTGCGGCAGGTTTGATCGGGGCCGTCGCAAGAGACCATCGCGACTGCTTTACGCCCTCGGAGATAGACTCTCTCGTCGAGTCCCTGATGCAAGACAGCTCCTCGCCGATAAGGCAGCAAGCCTGCTACATTGCCTCCCTTTTCCCTGAGGAATCTTACCTCTTGGTGAGCCTAATCGCAAAGCTCAAGGAAGACACTGATCCCTGCGTCCGTTTGTCTGCACTCATTGGGCTGGCGAGCTCTTCAGACCGACCTCTGGCATTGGGAGCGATCCGCGAAGCGCTGGATGATTCCGATCCGCACGTCAGAAGGGAAGCTGACGACATCTTGACAAAGCGGCGCTATCAAGAGTGGTGGCCAGGACGGATATTGTTGATTCTAGCCTCCGCCACTCTTGTCTTCCTTCTTGGGCTCGCGGTAGGAGCTCGCAAACGACGACTGTGGCATCAGGTGTCCATATAGCCTGCTCAGCACAAGGTAACTACCCATCACGGTCAGGCCCCGCGACCTCTGTTGCTCGCTGGGCACCCTTGCACACTCCCGATGGAAGGGTCCGCTATGTCTTCACGTACCCGAGCGGACTCAACACTCGCGGGAACATACGGTATGATAGTATGGGTCGCGTGTGGCAGAGATGGAACGACAACTCCGTCACGGGCGACTGGGATGCGGACTTGAAGCGCTTCGTATATGACGGCCCCGCGCTCGCGCAGGAGCATAAATTTGCCGCTAGCGGTAATGGGTCGTGGACCTATACCTACGGTCGCTGCGACATTGACTACCTCCGCAAGCCGGACGGGATCAGGCAGAAGGTGAACAACGGCGTCGGCGGCTGGGATTCGCATCTCCTGTTCAACGACGGCGCGGATGTCGCGTCGCGCACTCCCTCAGGATCCTCCACCACGATCACGCGCACTCTGCGCACCGCGTCGGGCGACCGCCTCAATGACAATCCCCGCATGACCCCCGGGCTCACTACCGGATCATTCAGCAACATATCGAATCTGGCAAAGCCCAACAGTTACATCGAATCCTACGGCGGCGGCACCGAGCTCGGCACCTCCTCCCTCGGCTTCGACTCGCTCGTCCAATCCGGCCCCGTCCACAAACTCCCCGCCCTCGGCGGCATGCTCCTCGGCTCCCCCGTCGGCAGTCCCGGCGGCGGAGGCTCATCGGGCGGCGGAGGAGCATCCGGGGGAAATGGCTGGACGCCCGGCTCCGGCTGGAGTCAACTGTCGAATGGTGGCCAGGGACCTGTTCCCGGAAGTGATGACAGCAGTGATTGTTGGTGCGGCAGCAAGCCTTCTGGTGAGTTCAGAGAGTGCTGTTGTCTGCTGCTTTGGCAATGCGGACAGACAGACGTTTCGACGCCCTATGTGCCATGTGTTTACAAGGATACGGCAGGTAACTGCTGGGTGCACATAGGCAAGCTATGTTGGTCCCTCGACACGCCGGATCATCTTTGCAACATAATCCCAGTGTGCATGTACTGCGAATGCTGCAATGACGAAGCTACGCGCAATGCCTATATCAGCCAAAAATACGCACAATGGCACTACTTTGATTGTGTGAAAGCTGACGAGTGCTATCCTGATGCCTTTTATCTGCACGAAACACGGTATGAGGTCTTAGCCTGGGGATTTGACTGCGACCAGGTGACGGTCGCCTCGACAGCGCCACCGGCAAGCGGCTTGTGGGCAGTCATCATAGGGTGGTTTATTGGGCGAGGGGCCCTTGCAGCGGCCAGGAGAATAGCATCGGGATGCTCCAACATAGTCCGCGATGCTGAAAGATACGGTCTGCCCGGTCAACAGATCATGTTCAAGGCCTATGACTACTGTAGATGCAGCGGAGTCTCGGTAGGTTTTGGCCAGTAGAAGGAGGATCCGATGAGAATTTCGATAACTTCTTGCTCTTTCTTCTTGCTCGCCTTCGTATTGGCCTGCACCAATACAAGCAACGCCGGCAAGCATGATGATATTCCAATGATGCTTAGCCAGCATTTGAGCCCCAGTCCAACTATGCTCCCTCTTTCTAATGTCCAAATAGTTTTGCTGGGTGAGTATATTGCGTATTTCGATTTCCTCCACGAGGGCCAATCGTGGACTTCCGATGAGCTTGTTGCAGGCTTCCGCGAAAACAGACCAATCATTTGCCCGATTCCCAGCGTTTTCGTCTCAGCCGACGGGCCTTTGACTGGGTTAGTAGGTCAGTATGACTTTATCGCAGTTGTCAAACCCGAAATCATAGAACTCTATTTCTTGAGTTGCATTCCGAATAGTGCGGATGTATGGAAAATACAGAGAGGCCTGTACGGTGAAGCCAACGAGTGTGAAGTGGATTTGCGTCAACTGTTTTACATGCGATGCCTGGGGGTTGCCGCGATGAACAATTTCGAGCCGTTATGCGACGTTGTTCGAGACGGCTCACATTCGCATACTGTTTACTCCGATCCTTCTCTTAATAATTTCCCTCTGAACCCTGATTGGGATCCAGTAAGAGAGAGTCTTACAGTTGAATGCTCGCCGAGCTCAGTGATTTGGGTAATGCGGCAGGGAGGCGAGCCAAAGCGCTTCTGCCAAAGGGCTGATTACCTGCAAGAGACCCTTCTGGGAACTGACCTCCAAAGCTCTTGGTCTGACGGGCAATTTCGGCAGAAACTGCAGCAAGCAACCTGCTCGGAAGCGCAGTGATTAGCCTGTCGCAATAGCTCGCATGCGTTCGTCAAAGAGGGAGTGTGGCAGTGGGACGACGACGAGGAGCGCATGCTGGTCACGCAGGAGATACACACCAAGTACGATCTCGGGCGCAATCCGACCGAGATCAAGTACCATGACGCGTTCGGGTGGGCGCTCACGGAGACGCGGACGTACGCCCGCGGGTATCAGCTCACAGGCTTTTCCACTTCGGCTCGGGCAGACATCACTGTTGATACATCGGGTTCGTACACGTATGACACCAACAACAACATGCTCACTACCAAGTCGCTCGATATATACTTCATGACTGCGGGCAGTGGGAACGTAAGGCTCGTGTATCGCGCGGAATGGACCTTCACGTTCGACCGCAAGAACCGCCTGA
>CAYGZQ010000121.1:0-5102 GCA_964354375.1 uncultured Planctomycetota bacterium | reverse complement strand
GGAGGATCTTCAAGATCACTTTCGACAAGGCCGGCAAGGCCACCGTCAAGCTGCTCATCGACGATCCGAAGAACCTGCCCAGCGCCGACGGGCAATTCTGGAACAAGGCCGACAACCTGATCTACGTGGCCATAGACCGCGAGGACGTGCAGCTAATCACCCCTCTCGCGGCGCTGGTAGAGGGCCTCACGACGATAAATCTTCACTCGGAGGCGGAATTCCTGATTGAGTAGACGGGCGTGCCGGAAAGCCTGAGACACTTGTTCGAGGAGGCCGATTATGAAATCGAAAAGCACGAACGCAGAGTCGGGATACAGCCTGAGGTCGGTAAGGGATCCAAGCGTTCATTTCCTTCCGATGGAGGTCGAGTCTATGAAAGAGTCAAGATTCAGAAAGCAAGTCAGGCGCTCAAGCGCCGTTGCGAATAGCGAACGAGGAAGCGTTTTCACGTGGGTAGTCGTGCTTCTGGTCGTGTCCATAGGCATGGCGAGTCTGGTCGTGGACGTGGGCTTTATCCAGCGGGAGCGGGCAAGGGTGCAGCGCGCGTGCGACGCCGCGGCTCTTGCCGGAGCGAAGCAGCTCCCATTCGAGGATGAAGCGCTGTTGAGGGCCAAGGACCTGGCTGAGCTGAACGGGTATACCCACGGTGAGGACGGGGTGACGATCACGGGGAAGCGCAATCCCGATGGGGAGCACTCGGGCTGGTATCAGGTCGAGATCTCGAAGCCGATACAGTATTTCCTGGCGCCGATCATGGGGTACAACGGCGGCGTGCTCACGGTTAACGCAACGGCGAGCTACACGAGCCCCCTGCCTTTGTACATCAGCGGCTCTTCCGGGGAATACGGGACCAACGGCATAATGAACCTGAGCTGCTTCGGCCCGTACGGTTACTACACGTACGGAGATGCGTACTCCACGAAGTGGTTGAACAACGGTAACGAGAACCCGTACTACAATGATCACGGGTACAATTTCATGCTCGAAATAAAGGACGACTATTTCGCGAAGAACGGTACGAACGACCTGGTCGTCCAGATATTCGATCCGGACACGTGGAACGTGGGCGACGCGCAGGACGCGGGACCCGGCAAGGTGGACGAAATCCGTCCCGCCCCCCCGAACCCTCATCCGCAGCCGTCGACCAAGTACACGACCACGAGGTACCAGCTGTACGCTCCCGACAGCACCCCGGCGGACTTAAGTGACGACACCTTGATTGCGGAAGCGACCTGGACCCCCAGCATGAAGACGAGCGACATGAAGTGGGTTACGCCCACGGGATGGGAGTTCAACCTCGCGACGTACGGGTACGGCAAGTACCGCATCAATGTCATGACCACGAACGGGTCCTCGGAGAACGGTTTCAACCTGAGGGCCGGCTCTCCCGCTGCCACCTCGGGTACCTGGTTTCCCGATAACGGAACCGAGGTGACTGCGCTCGGAACGCTTCCGATCAACTTCAATACGAGCGGCACGGTCGACATCGACCTCGGGTACATTCCCCCTGAGGCTGCAGGATTCGATGTATACGTGAACAAGTTCGACACGGACGTCGGATCGAAGTCGGTCTACTACTACGACGAGTACGGCAACACCTGGCCGGGGACTCTCGCGGGCGACGGCACGTACAAGCTCGACATACTGACGATACCGACGGGCTATCCCGGAGGGCGTCTCCATGCGAAGTACGCGGCCGGAGTCCAGGATACGTCGAGCTGGCAGCTATACTTCGACGGGAAGCTCGAGGAAGGTCCTGCGGAGTTGAAGCTGGTCGACTGATAACATAAATCTCGGCATGCGCTCCTCCTTACTGGTCATGTGATTTTCACATTGTGGCATTTCTCCTCCTGTCTCTGGAAAGGCGCTCCCGGAATCCGGGAGCGTCGTCGTAGCATGCGCATCCTGGGGCTGTTGAAGAAGCCCTAATGTGACCAAGCCCCCCTGTAGTCCCCCCCAAGGGGGGGACAGTGTGTTCCTAATGCCGCGATGGATAAAGGGTTCGTCTCTTGACCGTCCCCCCCTTGGGGGGGACTACAGGGGGGCTGTGAATTCCTCAACAGCCCCATCTTGCGCATTGGTCTTGTCTTTCGGGGGAGAAAGAACCATGCCCGGGACGGGCATGCTACCCAATGGTCTAGACTTCGCGTCGACCCCTGAGGGCTTTGATGAGCGTAACCTGGTCGGCGTAGTCGAGCTCGCCGCCGATCGGGATGCCCGTCGCGATCCTTGTTATCAGCAGATCGGGGAATTTCTCCTGGAGGAGTTGAGCGATGAAACCTGCGGTTGTGTCGCCTTCGACATCGGTATTCGTGGCGAGGATGATCTCCCGGACCGGGGGATCGGATTTCGATATGCGATGGACGAGCGGGTCGACAGCAAGGTCCTCCGGCAGGATGCCGTCGAGCGGGCTGATACGTCCGCCGAGGACGTGATACACGCCTCGGTAATCGTGCGCGCGCTCGATCGCGATGAGGTCGATCGGCTCCTCCACTATGCAAATCAGCGAGGGATCGCGAGTGGCGTCGGCGCATACCGCGCACGGACCGTTCTCCGCCAGATTGCCGCAGATCGGACAGGGCGTGACGCTCTTGTGCAAACGGGACAGGATTTCTGCGAGCGCCCTCACTTCCTCCTCGGGCGCCGACAGAAAATGCAGCATCATGCGCTGGGCGCTTTTCGGCCCGACGCCGGGAAGCTTCTGAAGCTCCTCCAGCAGAAGTCGGACGGTATCGGGAAAAAGTCTGGACATTTTCGTGCAGTTGTCGAGTCAGATTCCAAGACCGGGGATGTTGATGCCGCCCGTAAGGCCGTGCATACGCTCCTGCTGGAGCGCCTGAGCCTTCTGCAGAGCCTCCCTCACCGCCACCAGGATCATGTCCTCGAGAATCTCGTGCCCCTCGCTCAACGCGTCGGGATTTATCGATATCGACAGCACTTCGCCCTGGCCGTTTACAATGCACTTGACCATACCGCCCCCGGTGGAATGCTCGATGCGCTCATTCGCAAGCTCATCCTGCACTCTCTCCATCTTCTCCTGCATCTTCTTCGCTTGCCTCATTATGGCGTTCATGTCGAAACTCATACTGTTCTCCTTGAAGCGTTACCCACAGGCTCTTTCACGTGGAGGGCTCGTTCTCCACTTTGTACTCCGGGAAGTCGTCTACTATGAGATCATGTATTCTCCTGAGGTCCGGATCGGTCGGGGCGGTACGGGCGGCGCCGGGGAAGAGAGAAGGGCCGTTCTGCGGATCGGGTCCCACAACATGACCCTCTCCGTCATACATCCCCGATTGTCCGGTCTGTCCCGGGGTAATCAAGTCTTTTCCTTCCGAGCGTTCCTGCGCGATTCGCAGCATGATCGTCCGCTCGAGGACCTCCTCCAACCGCGATGTCAGCCGGTTCAGCACGGGCGGCTCATTGATGAGCTTGACCAGAAATCCCTGCTCGAACGGATACTTGAGGGTCAATTCGAGAGGCCCGGGCTTTGCGGAATCGACCTGAGGCCACTCCGACGGCGGGGGCGTCGGTACAGCCTGAGCGAGAAGGATGTATTCTGCGAAGGAGGCCTCCCGGACGCTCTCGAGCGTATTCTTCCACTGCGGATCGATCTCCTCGGAAATTCTCAGAGGCCGCGACTCGCCCGCGACTTTCTGCGGTGACGGTGCTGCTTCGGTTACCCTGTGTTCTTTCGCCACCGGGACCGCTGCTTCAACCGGAGCGGGCCTGGGTTTTTTGAGACTGAATCCGCCGGCGAGCGAGGGGCGTTCGGGAACGGACGGCTGTTTCCGTGAGGGGACTTCGGGTGCCCTGGGTCCTTCCTCGGGGAGCTTACGGGCTGATGTCTGGAGAGCGGGGACCGGTCGTGTTTCTGTCGCAGGCTCTCGCGAAAATCTCCCCGCCAGCCTTAGAAGCGAGACCTCGAGAATCAGCGCCGCTTCATCTTCCCACTTGATCTCCCCTTCGCATTTCGCCAGGAAGGCGATGGCGCGATGGATTTCCTCGATCGAAAGTCCGGCGGCCTGCCTGACCACCTCCCGTCGCTCCTCGTCGGGGAGAATCTCGAGATCGGAGTGCTCCAGATTGAGAGCTGCAAAGAGGAGGTCTCGGAAGTGCAGAAGGAGCTCGGTGAGGATGGAAGAGGGCTCTCGTCCGGATTCGATCAGGTGGGCGAAGGATGCGCTGATACCTGCGGGATCGCCTGCGACAACTCGTGCGCCGAGAGCGCGGATATCCATCCTGTCGGGAATTCCAAGGACATCCCTCACACCCATGAGCGTGAGGCCCCCGGGCTCGTAGGCGATGGCCTGTTCGAGGATGCTGATGCTGTCGCGCACGCTTCCGTCGCCGGCCCGCGCTATCAGCCTGATGGCGGCGTCTTCGGCGGGCACGTTCTCGGAGCGGCAGATTCCCGCGATGTGGTCGGCCACGATGTTCACCGGTATGCGTCGGAAAGCAAAATGCTGGCAGCGGGAATGAATTGTGGGGAGGAGCTTTCCGGGCTCGGTCGTCGCAAGCACAAAAACCGCGTGAGGCGGCGGCTCCTCGAGGGTCTTGAGGAAGGCGTTGAACGCCTCCTTCGACAGCATGTGGACCTCGTCGATGATGTAGACCATCATCCCGCCGGACAGCGGCACCTGGCTCACCTGCGCGACAAGCTGTCGCATGTCGTCCACCGATCCGTGGCTTGCCGCATCGATCTCGATTACGCCCAGACCTTCTTCTGAGCCTTTGCACCGGCGGCACTCATCGCACGGCTCGCCGTCCGCAGTGTGCTCGCAGTTGATCGCCCTCGCGAGGATTCTCGCGACCGTCGTCTTGCCCGTGCCCCGAGGTCCCGAAAACAGGTGGGCGTGCGAAACCTTGTCCTGTTTCACGCTGTTGACCAGCGTGCGGACCACGTGATCCTGTCCAATCACTTCGCTGAAGTGACGGGGGCGGTAAGTTCTATACAAAGCCTGGTAAGGCATAACCAACCCATTGACTGTTTCCCGGGGGAAACAGCTCCACGACCGATGCGAGTATATCAATCAGGGTCGGAGGGAGTCAAAAGTCAAACCTCACCCTCCGTTCTCCCCTCTCCACCTCACCCCCCTAGCCCC
>CAYGZQ010000120.1:0-5128 GCA_964354375.1 uncultured Planctomycetota bacterium | reverse complement strand
AGCTCATCGCACGGATCGGGATCGTAGGAAGGAGTCGCGTCGAATTCGATCGGGGCCGGGGACGGGCCGATGTAAGGCATGGGGGTCAACAGCTCCAGGACACATATCGGAGGATGGCTGACCCACTCGAAGATGTATATTTTGCGAAATAGCCCGTCCGTCACCATCACCCGCCCGTCGTCAAGCTCATAAATGTACTCGGGAGCGAAATGATCCGGTGTGCCAACAGCGCTGTCCGCATAAATGCCGTACATGTCCGTGACAATCAGGCGGGGATCAGTGAAGTCGAAATTGATGTCCTGCATCAATGCGAGGTAGAACAGGTCAGGACACAGCCGGCTCCTGTAAGCACGCTTGACCCCGTGCTCCCTTCCAAAGGAATCAGGCGTAGGGAAAGTCTCTGTCACAGAACCCGTTTCCGGATCGATGAGCCAAACCGAGTCGAGGAACTTCGGATCGTCGAAATCCGAGTTCAGCATCGCGTTCAGCAGCCCCACAGTCGATTCATCCCACTGGACAAAGTCATTCGTGAAAGGCCACACACCGGCGCCACTCGGAATCTGAGCGATCTTGGTAAACGTATCTAGAGAGATAATGTCGGTGGTGCTCTTCATCTCTGCCTGATCGTCCTCATACTCCACCCAGTATCCCTTCTGGCATGAAACCAGTATCATACAGTCATTCCACAGAAAAATCGTCTCAGGCCAAGCCCGAACGGAGCATGTGCGCAAAACGCTCCCCGATGCGATATCGATTTCCGCAACAAGGCCGCTATTCTCTGAGGCCTCCTCCGGTGAATCGTTTTCGATTTCGGTAGTCAACACGGCAACGTACAGGCGCTCCTCATCAGGGGAGATCTCTATCTCCGACAAGCTATATTCCCACGGCAGATCGATCGTGCTCACGTATTGCCGACTAGCACAGTCAAAAACGACTATGCCGGTGTCAATGGGATCAAGCTGGCCTGATTCATACGTGCAGTATATGTAACCTTCTGATGTAGGTCCAGCAGCGTCAACCACCTCATGCCCAGCGTATATCTCAATCGACCAGACGCCAGGCTGCGTCTCCGCCAGACGTGCCAGACCGGTAAGCCAAACTGCAACCCAGTAGCAGTTGTTTTGCGGATCAGAGAGTATGCAAGTCGGCTCAACGTCAAGCCCTATTTCATTTGCGACGACCAGCTCCGCCCTGACAGGGGCACTGAAGATATGCGTGAGACAGCAAGCCACCAGCAATGAGCATCCGAAGGATAGTCCGTATGTCGTTTTTGGTTCCATGTTTGGCTCCCTGATATTCTCATTGCGTGGTAGCTCGTAGCCCGGACAGCCACTGGCCGGGAATCCCGGCCCCGGATACGCTGCTCATATTATATCCACATCTACAAACACCGCGCAAGTGATTTCCGAGCCGTGGTTGTCGGACAGGCGCAGCATGACAGGGCCGTGGTAGGAGACGGTGTAGGAGTGCGTGGGATTGTCCGGGTCGCCCGTGTAGGAGTCGTCGACCGCCTCGCCGTACACGCCGTCCCCATCGAAGTCCCACTCGTACGCAAGCTCATCGCACGGATCGGGATCGTACGATCCGGTCGCGTCGAACTCGATCAGCGCCGGGGCCGGTCCGTGATACGGCATAGGGGTTATGATAGTGAGCCCGCACTCTGGATCATGGTTGGGTGGGTCAAACTCGAATATTTCGTCCGTCCGCGGACTGAGGATATACGGCTTGCACGTAGAGGGAGAGATCGCCAAGTCTCCCCACCGGTTGGGCCCGGCCACGCCATAGGTGTCGAAGTCTCCCGTTTCAGAGTTGACCATCAGAAGCGGCACGTCGGTATTCCCCGGAGCCAGCCGACCAAATCCGGTGCACCACAGCACGTTACTGCCTGGAACTCTCCGGATATGCCTGACTCCAAAGGGAACGCTCGTCACCTGCGGAAAGAACTGATCTGTCACGTCCTGCCAGCTCTCAAGATCAAATATCGTGATGCAGTTCGGCGGGTCATTCAGGGCCGGATTGGGGATTGCGAGATAGCGCTGATCCAACGACCAGAACTCCATTCTGGGCAGTCCCGCGAACCCGGTGTCCGGTCCAGCCAGAAACATGCGATCCTCCTGGAAAGTGACCGGGTCGGTTTCGCGCACTACATCACCCACTACCTGAGTCGTCTCCGGATCGTAGGACTCAAACTCGTGCCACACATACAGCTTTCCCGAGTACTGCGAGAAGATGAGACTAAGAGGCAAGGGGGAAATCGACTCCGTGCGCGTGACCTGAAATGATGCCAGATCGATTTCCGACAAGCGCCCCGTGTCCGGATGCGAGCCCGCTTCGCCCGCACTATAGTATTCATTAGGATTCGGCCAAGTACGCCCGAGCACCCAGATTCGATCCTCATCTTCATCAAAACAGAATTGCGTCGGCGTGGGAGGTACTTCAATCCGATCGACCGAACCGGACTCCGTGTTTATCCTGCTCATGTACCCCGGTGAATCCGTAGTTTCCACATAAACGAACGGCTCGACAGACGAGGCGATCAGAAAGCCCGGCTTGTCAACCTGAAACTGCCTTTCCAGCTGCATTGTCGACGAGTCTATTTCCAGCACGACATCGCTTTCAAAGTACGACACATAAATTAATTCAGGTGCTTCTCTTATCGCGATGGAAGCAGGGATCGACTTGCCGTACGAGTACCCCGTCGTTGTTGCGGCTGCGCGCTCCTTCTTATTCAAAAACAGAAGAAGCGACGCAACGATGCAGATCACGCCCACCAAAACGATTATCACACTTCGAGTAGCCCTCATGATGGTCTCCTTAATTAATGATGATAACAGTATATGCCGGGTCTCCCCATATGGACGGACCCCTTCTCAGCCCAAAGCGTTCATCGTCTTCTGTTATAGCGGTCACTCCTTCCAGAGGATCCGCCAACTCCCCGTCGTACCTGTGATCGGGATTCTGAACTATATTATTCGCCCAAACGGACGCATTATCCAACCACATGCAAGCGATGAAATCGGTGCAGGTGTTTTCTGCATACTCACTCCATGAGCCGTGGACGCGCATGTCTTCGGAAGATATGCGCTCTGAAAAATCCTCAAAGAACGCAACGCCAGGCGGCTGCCCCCTGCAAACCCCGGGCAGCTCGTTCCTGAAGTTCATGAACCTGAATCCGCAGATGCTGTCCACGAGACCAGTGTCTACGAGTGCTTTTTTCCAGTCCTCCCATGAAGCATCATTCAGGAGAAAACAGGACGTCGTTACGATCCAGTCAACTTCGGTGTCGAGAGCACCGCAGTTCTGCCATTCGCTTAAGGATATGTTTTTGAGCCCCGTAGGGCCCCCGGGATCCTCGAAAGGACCTATGGCCGTTATCTTGTGTTGCTGGTATTGGGCATTAGTCCACCCACTTGGCGGCGCTGGCTTGCCATGTGTGAACAAAAATAGTATATCACCCCGACTCTGCACTCCTATCTCGGCATGCAAGTCTCCTGCCGACACCATCAGAACCTCGGCACCGCCCCTAAGAACGTTGCCGGCGGCATTCCTATGTCGCTCTTTGTCCGAATCACAGTCCTGCGGCCAGAAGTAGCCGCGTTTGTTGTCGCCAAAATAGGCACTGTCTAGAACAAACTTATACGAATCCAACAGCCCCTGCTCCCATCCTAATGCGCAGGAGTAATCTCTAACAGCATCGGCCCAGTATGCTGGATGGTCGGTCTCGGATCCCAGTGCCGAATCATCATCACTAATGAACAGCGTAGGTGTCTGCCAAGGCTCATGAGCGCTCGTGTTCACTGTGTCCCAGTCTTGGACCACAAGAACCACCGCCTCATCATCCTCATAGTCTGGTATCACCAGCGAGGTGCCCCGCGAGTAAAAATACTCGTGTTTCCCTTGAGGAGGGTCAGAAGGAAACATCGCCGCCAGCTCGGCGTGACGTGCGCTATCCGGATTCACCAGGTACTGAGTCGAATCAATAATGAGGGTAGTTGGATCGGAAGGACAGGAAACAGTTGTTTCGATCGGCTCTGTAAGCATGCATGGATTCTCATGATACTCGATGTCCGAAAACACTTGAACGGCATATTCCACATTACACCAACCGTCCGGGCGAGCAATCGCCGGTGCATCGCAGAAACCTACCGCACACGGTTGCGCTCCGCCTTCGTAGGTATCGCTGACAATGAACTTAATGTCTACAATATCATAATCAGGATTATCTTTTACGAAGCAATCATCAAGAAAAGTCGTCCCGCAGGCCACAATCTTTGCCCGGACCTGAAAGTCCAGATCCAGCAATTCGTTGACAACGAATGTAGGTCCCCTCCAAGGCGGTCCTTGCATTACACTCTCGAAACCGCTCGTCGGATAATCATCGTAATCAATTTCTGTCCAGCCGCCTTGACCGTCATCCTTAAGGACGTACCAGTCAATCAACTTCTCCAAGTCTTCCGTGTATTCTGCGCCAGTGACCTCGGCTTTGAATTCCACTCGTTCCCCTTTATAGAATTCACACCTCTCGTCCGGAGTCTCTCCGCATCCGGACGGCTGGACTATCTCGAGTTCCGGAATCGCAGTGATGAACTCCGGGCTGCGGCGCCAGTTGTTGATGTCGTCGGTGATCCTCAGACGGAAGCTCGAGATATCCCCATCCAGCAGGCCGCAATCCACCGGCAGAATCCACACCGAGAATTCGCCCTTCGCGTCGCCGTCGACCGGAAGCCGCATGGGTACGATCTGCTCGCCGACTAGCACGGGCCAATATTCCTCCGTCAGCTCGTCGGTCGCGTAGGGGCTGACATCAGCGTAGAAAAGATTCTCAGCCATTTCGTCGTCGGCGTAGTTCTGCCCAAGGTAAGTATAGTCCCCAGCCAGGAATTTCCTGATATAGCGCCCCTGATCCGATGGCTTGTCCTGGGCGCGAACCACGACCACCGGCTCATCAGCGTCAACATCGCTCCCGACATTATTCCAGTAATAAAGCCAGAAGTCCTGCAGGCTGACGACCGGAGCGCCGTTCAACTTGTACAGGTTGCCTCTCTCGGAAAGATCGGCATAGAGACTAGCGACATACGGGTCCGAGGACTGATCTAACTCCGAGCCGAGCAAGACATCGATCCCTCCG
>CAYGZQ010000119.1:0-5444 GCA_964354375.1 uncultured Planctomycetota bacterium | reverse complement strand
CAACTCCGGAGCGAACTTCACATACCTCGTGGCCGCCTCCACTCCGAACGACGGGTCTTTCACCTGGGATCCGATACCGTATGACGCGTATGGAGCGCACGACCGCATCAAGATAAAGGATGTGGACAATTCCGCAGTCTACGACGTATCCGACGCTGATTTCACAATCGTGCAGCCCTCGATCACCGTTCTGAGCCCCAACGGCGGCGAGGAATGGAGGGCCGGGCATGACGAGGAAATCGACTGGGGGTCGTACGCCGTAACAGGCAATGTGGACATCCTGTATTCAAAAGACAATTTCACTTCCGATGTTCATGACATAGCTCTGGATGAGCCTAATGACGGCAGTTTCATGTGGAATGATATCCCCAATGATCCCTCGAACACTGTGCGCGTCAAAATTGAATCAACGGATGATCCCGGCATATTCGACGTTTCCGATAACGACTTCGTCTTGACGGACGGCGGCTGGGTTCAGACGTGGGACGCGGGGACCGTCGATTTGGCAATGTCGGTAGCCGTCGATGCCGACGACAACATCTATGTTGGAGGCTACGGCGGGCCATCCTACTCGGAGATTCAGGCGTTTGTCCGGAAGTTCGATCTTGCGGGACAACTGGTGTGGGAAAGGAACTGGGGAAGTCCGGGCGGGGCCTCGGTCACCGGTATGACGGTCGATGATGACGGGTTCATTTATGTTGTGGGCAAATTCGTTGGGACCGACGTGGATTTCGACCCGGGTCCAGGGACCGATCTGCATTCAGCGAGTGACTCCGGCGATGCTTTCGTCTGCAAGTACGATTCGTCAGGGACCTATTCATGGGGATACAACTGGGGTGGCTCCGATCCCAGCGGCGAGAACGCAGCTACGGCGGTTGCGGTCGCGTCTCCTGATCTCTATGTGGCGGGTGCATTCTGCGGGACAAACGTGGACTTCAATCCCAGTCAATCCGGGACCGATCTGCACAGCTCCAACGGTATGGACGATGCGTTCCTGAGCCAGTTCAACACTTCAGGGGTCCACGCATGGACAGGCACGTGGGGCGGAGACGATTGGGACTTCGCGAGCGGGGTCGCTGTCGGCAATGCCGGAAGAGTGTTCGTGACCGGCATGTTCATCTCCGTGGCCGTGGATTTCGATCCAGACGCCCTTGACGAGTATTACGTGTTCTCGAATGGAGGAGCCGATGTATTCCTGAGCTGGTTCGACAGCCAGACCTTTACGGGATGTCATACCTGGGGTGGATCTGATAACGACTCGGGTGAATGTGTTGCGGTCGACGGGCTCGGGAACGTTTTCGCGGCAGGCTCGTTCTCGAGCGCGGACGTTGATTTCGATACCGGTCCCGGATCCGATCCCCATTCCTCGGCCGGCGAGGGGGACGCATTTCTCAGCAAGTTCAATTCGTCTCTCTCCTTTCAATGGGCGCGCACATGGGGGGGGCAGTACGGAGACGTATGCAATGCGGTGGCCGCTGACGCATCCGGAAACGCCTTTGTAAGCGGGTACTACTCGGATTCCATCGATTTCGATCCCGGGCCCGGGATTGACCAGAGCACCTCAAACGGCGAGCACGACGCTTACTGGAGCAGGTTCGATCCCCTCGGCAACTACGCTATGGCGCAGACATGGGGCGGAGCCGGTTCGGATGAGGCATGGAGTGTCAGCGTTTTGGGATCTCGCAGTCTGTGCGCCGGCAGTTTCGCGAACGTGGACGTGGAATTCGCTCCAGTCGACGCGCCGTGCTTCGACGATTCGGATGCCCATAGCGCCACTGGCGACTTTGACTCGTTCCTCGTCAAGTACATGCCCGACGGCTGCTGGTAATTGCAGTGGGCGACCCGTGTTCCGGATTCCGGACCACGGTAAATTTATCTTGCAGCGGTTGTGCAAACTCAGCGCTGCCACTCCGGCGTGTGAGTCATCAGTCTATTCTGCTGTATAATGGAAATTTTTTGGAGGGCCGACATGAACAGATGGTTAGCATCCTCGGCGGCAGCCTTGCTGGTTGCCATTCTTTCAGTGGGCTGCGCAGGCAGCAATGATAACGCCGTTTCCCCGGGAGGGAAGCAGGGACCGGACCCCGGACTGACGGCAAAGACGGATCGCGCCGCACAGGACGGAGCCGTTCTATGGGGCTACTATGATTTTTTCGTCGACATCCAGAACGGGAAAATCGAGGCGGTCCCGAATCGATCCGTCGGGTTCTCCGCCAACGTAGTGAAGTTCCTGAACAACGATCCGGCAGGTCTGCAGGTGAAGTTCAACGGGACCTCCCCCGGAACCGGCTACATCGACATCGATATGGACATCACGATCAAGCATCCGCTCAGCGATAATGCGTACGATGGCTACGACGTCAGGGGCATCTTCATCGGTAACGGGTCCGCCAATCTGGCCTGCATTGCCGATCTGATCTATCCAGTCGATGGCACGGACCAGATGCTCCTGAACGCGGACGGGTACTCCCGCTGGTTCAATCCGACCGAGTTCCTTGTCCCGACGATATTCGGCTACATCCCCGGCAAGTTGGCATCAAAAGACTACACCGGAAGCGCAACACTGAGTCCGTACAAGTACTTCGGGGAAGGATTGGGCGCCACGGACGATCTCTGGGGCTACCTGATTTCCAAGAGCCTGAACGTCGGCTACTTTCTGGCGGGCACCTCGAACACTCGTAACTACGTCATCCGGTTCCCGATTCCGCTGCCGGGAGTCAAATACAACTATGCTGTCGTGGCAAATTGGTCCGGCACCTTGCCGGAGTTCCATCCGTCGCACGCTCCGGAAGCCGTGGGAGTCACGGTCGAGAACAACAGCAATGTCTGGTACGTGGATGACTCGAACAACGGCGGGGACCTGGTCCTCGACATCACCGTTTTCGACTGGGACGCCGAGCTCACCGGCAGCGTCATGGACGATTACGGGATTTACATCGAGTCGACGGTTCTCACTGCCCCCTGCCAGCTTGATGCGACGGAGATGACCCCCACGGGCGGATCAGAGAACTGGTCGACATACCACGTTGAGATCCCGGCAGATAATGTCACGGGGACCGAGGGCAACGAGATGTGGGTCGTAGTCGAGGACACCAACTCCGATTACACAAACCCGCTCGGAGTCCCGAACTCAGCGGACGGCGACAAGGTGGCCGCCTGCTTCCGCTACCCCCTCACCGTCTCGAATGAGGAGCCTTTGTGGATCCAAGTAACAAGTCCGAACGGCGGCGAGGAATGGGAAGTGGGCAGTTCTCAGGAGATCACATGGGATGCGCACCCGGACATCCAGAACGTGGCGATCGGCCTGTCGCTCAACTCCGGAGCGAACTTCACATACCTCGTGGCCGCCTCCACTCCGAACGACGGGGTTTTCACCTGGAATCCGATACCGTATCAGGCATTTGGAGCACAAGATCGCATCAAGATAAAGGATGTGGACAACTCCGCGATTTACGACGTATCCGACGCCGATTTCGCCGTCACGGGAACATGGCTGGTGGTCACCTGCCCGAACGGGGGGGAGGTGTTCGTTGCAGGCACCAACGAGGAGATCACCTGGAAATCATCCGAGACATCCGGCCTTGTGACAATCGACTACTCAAAGGACAACTTTGCGGCGGATGTCCACAGTATTGCGGTCGATACGCCGAACGACGGCAGTTTTCTCTGGGAAGATATTCCGTGGGACCTCTCCGACACGGTCCGCGTGCGGGTCCATTGCGCTGCGCCGGAGATGTCCGACGCGTCGGACGGCGATTTCAGCATCGTGGAGCCCGAGCCGTACATCGAGGTCCTTGTCCCGAACGGCGGCGAAGTATGGGGTTTCGGGCAGTCGCACGAGATCACGTGGGACTCGTATGAAGTGACGGGCACGGTGAACATCTGGTACTCGAAGGACGATTTCGAGTCGGACATCCACACAATAGCCACTGGCGAGCCGAACGATTACAGCTACGAGTGGGAGAACATCCCGGTCGATCAGTCCGATAGTGTAAGAGTAAAAATAGGTTCAACGTTAAATCCGAGTATCTATGATGTCTCGGATGATTATTTCAGCATGGAGGAGGGCGGCTGGGCCAGGACCTGGGGGAGTAATCTGGACGACGAAGCGCATGCAACCGTGGCCGATGCCGACGGCAATGTCTATGTCACAGGTGTGCAGGCTGTCTCCGGCACGGATTTTGCTGTTTTCCTGTGCTTGTATAGCGTCAATGGGGAACTGTTGTGG
This sequence comes from uncultured Planctomycetota bacterium, assembly GCA_964354375.1. Taxonomy (GTDB): domain Bacteria; phylum JAJVIF01; class JAJVIF01; order JAPKYR01; family JAPKYR01; genus CAYGZQ01. Next base: position 1,216 of record CAYGZQ010000119.1, on the reverse strand, counting down.
AAACGGACCTGGGGCGGCGTGGGCTACACCACCGGCAGCGGCATCGCCGTGGAGGAGGGTGATCCCGACTATGTCTACCTTGCCGGCATTTTCGAGGGCACGGATATCGATTTCGACCCGGGAGCCGGGACAGATCTTCACAGCTCAAACGGGGCAAAGGACGCCTTTCTCTGCAAGTTCGACTCCTCAGGCACCTTTATCTGGGCTGTGACATGGGGCGGAAGCGACACCGATCAAGGCATGGGTGTTGCCCTGACCGGTTCGGGCAGCGTGTATGTCGCAGGGTGCTTCACGGGACCAGACGTCGATTTCGATCCGGATCCAGTCGGCACCGACCTGCATAGCTCTAATGGGTCTTTGGACGCTTTTCTGACCAGGTTCAGCGATTCCGGAACGTACTCCTGGGCCGGCACCTGGGGAGAATTGTCGGTGGATTACTGTTGGTCCGTGGCGATCGACTCCAGCGATCGAGCCATCGTTTTCGGCGATTTCTCGAGCGTGGATGTCGATTTCGATCCCGATCCTCTCGATTCCACCCTCGCCAGTTCGAACGGGCAAACCGACATGTTCATCAGCTGGTTCAACAAGTTCAACGACTTCCAGGGCGTGCTCACATGGGGGGGACCGTACTCGGATAATGCGTATGGCATGGATATCGACGGGCTCGGAAACATACTCGTGACAGGCTCATTCAATGGGACCGATGTTGACTTTGATCCGGGCGGCGATACCGATCTACACTCCTCGAATGGCTCCGATGACATCTTCGTGAGCAAGTTCGACTCATCGTTTTCGCATCAGTGGACCGTGACCTGGGGCAGCGACTCAATAGATGATGGTTACGACGTGGCCGGTGATGGACTGGGCAATGTGTATGTGACCGGCTATTTTCGAGGTTCGAATGTCGATTTCGACGCCGGGGCAGGGTCTGACCTGCGAAGTTCGAATGGCTCCTTTGATATCTTCTGGTGCTTGTTTGATCCCGCAGGGAGCTATGTGACCGCTCAAACCTGGGGCAGCCCGGATCCAGACCAGGGGTACGGGCTGAGCATTTCCGATAACGGCAGGCTGTATGTATGTGGCGCGTTCTATGATACCGGCGTAGAGTTCGCCCCGGTCGACAGTCCCTGCTACGAGGAATCTTGCATCCTCGACTCAAACGGCGGCTATGACCCGTTCCTGGTCAAGTACATGCCCGACGGCTGCTGGTGAGTGC
>CAYGZQ010000118.1:0-5824 GCA_964354375.1 uncultured Planctomycetota bacterium | reverse complement strand
TGGAGAGGGGGCCAGGGGGTGAGGTGGGAAAGGGGGGCGAGGTGGGAATCCCCGGTAGCAGCTACTCGGGCGAAGACGCCCGAGGTAGCAGCTACCGGGAACCGGGAGCGCGTGACTCCTCCGCCGCTCTCGTGCTATAATATACTATGTAGATCAGCGAACACTTTCGGTCAAGGGCCGCAAAGGCGTTCGCCCGATTCCGGGAGGCGATTACGATGCGAGGTCATTATCCGGTTGCTCTGCTCGTGGCGGGGATCCTGGCTGTGGCTTGCTCGGGTTCGTCCATATCCCCCGTTTCGCCCGACACGAATCAGCCCGCGAGCGCGGCACACTCAGCAGCCTTGACAAAATCCCTCTGGGGCGTGTGGCAGATCGACATCGATACCTCCACCTGGGAGATCACCGCCACCCCCCTTCGCGGCGCCCAGTTCACGGTCGACGTGGTCACGTTCCTTCAGAAACCTGCCGGGAATCCTCAGAACCTGTCGATCAAGGTCACAGATGTCTCGGAATGGCTTACTCTGGGATTAATTGATGTTGACGTGACCCTGAGGCATCCGTTTCCGGGGCTTGACGAATATACCGGCTTCGATGTGTACGGCGTCTTTGTCGCGCCGGGCACTTCCGGCGGAGAGTATGACGGCGACGTGATCTATTCGAACGGAGCCGATGAGCCGATTCTGACAAACGCCGACGGCTACACGCGATGGATGAATCCGGTCGAGTTCCCGTCCAACGGCACTATCTTCCGGTTCGTCCCCGGCAAGCTCGGCACGCCTGAGATCGGACTGTTCACGTCGACGATCAACGGCTGCAAGTACTTCGCCGACGGCCTGGCTAAGGGCGAGGATGTCGCCGACTTCTTCCACACGGTCGGGAATGTACAGATGCGAGGAAAATTCTCGCCTGGAAGCGCAAACAGCCGGACCTACAGCCTGAAATTCCCGTTCGTCGGCGGCGTTCCTCATATCGCGTTCCAGTACGCCGTCATCGCGAGCTGGATACCGCCCGACAAGACCCTCTCCGGCGATCCGGACATGCTGGATGTCCCCGGCGATTTCGGTCCCGAGGCGAACGCGGCCGAGGCGATCTATGTCGCGATCAATGACTTCTCGACGCTCTATTACGTCGGTGGCGAGGGCGGCGGAAAAATCGACCTTAAGCTGGAAGTGTTCGACTGGGGCGCGTTGCAGGAAGGCGTCGAGGTCGCGGACGAGATTCACCAGATGGTTCTCGAGGGAGACCCGGATGTCGTCCCGGGCGGCTACGTTGTGATTGATCAGTCGACACTTCAAGCCGGCGCAGCGCCGGGCGGATCGATCATTTCGTCGGTATTCGAAGTCGAGATCAACGGCTGCACGCCGAAGTCGCCGGATGATTTTCCCGTATTGATCACCATCGAGAGCGAAGCTCCGGACAAATTCGATCCCGGCAACGGGGTGCCGGCAAACGATGACCGTCTTGCGGCGTATTTCGTTCATCCGGTCCCGGTGGCGGACGTGATCCCGGCATCGATCGAGGTCATCAGCCCGAACGGCGGCGAGACCCTCTGGATGGCGCTCAGCCACGAGATCACGTGGGACCCCGGTCCCGGCGGGATCGACAATGTGAAGATCGAATGGTCGACCGACAATTTCGTGTCGGATATCCGGACCATTGTTGCGAGCACCCCGAACGACGGGAGCTACACGTGGGTGCCGATACCGAACGTGGAGACCTCGACCGCTCGTGTGCAGGTCAGCGACCTGCTCGGCGGAGGCTCAGACAAGTCGGACGGCGACTTCTCGATCGCGCTCCCGGTCTGGCTCGATTTCCAGGACGAGGTCGGGGTGGGCGACACAACGGTCACCTGGAACTACTGCTGGCTTCCATATGAGCAGGGGTTCGACGAGATATCGCCCGCTCTCAGCCAGGACCTTGACGGGACGGTTCATCTCTGCTGGCACGGCGAGACGGCTTTCAACCCTCCTCCCAGCGGCCCGTGGATGGCTCATGATGTCACGATTCGATCCACGAACGGTACCGCATGGAACGGAGAGGCGGACTGCCTGCATTCAGAGGGAGGAAGTTATCCGGGTACGCCGCTGCGCACCGACAACCTTAAACTCGCGGCAGCCTCAAACGACACTACGTTTGCCTCGGTCATACTCTATACCCTGTTCTTCGTGCCGGACGTGGATGCCTGGCAGCATTATAACTTCCAATACAATTACAACCTGCTCTCTCCGTATGTCCAGAACAACTGCGAGCTCATGGCGGACGATCTTTACCTGTATCTGATAGGAGACCACCCTGGTACCGGCATCTACTGCCAGAGGGTTCCGACTCCGAACTGGGTCTGGTTCACGACCAGTGTAGTACCCTATACGGACAATGGCGAAGTGAGCCACGTGCGATCCTGGGCGATCCAGAGTGACCAGCTTGCGCTTGCTTATTACACAACTGCCGGACAAGTCAAGCTTCTCAGGCAGACCGATCAGGCCACTGACACCTGGGACGACACGGAAGTGATCTTCAGCGGCGCCGGCTACACCGACTGCAAGAACCCGTCGCTTGCGGTTGACGGCGACGGAAGGCTGTTCGCCGTCTGGACAGGCACGAACTCGTCGACAGACAAGTATGAGATTCTTGCATCGATGAAATCCACGAAGACCGGCACATGGACGACCCCGATTGTCGCCGCTTCATCGGACTCAGCGTTCAACGATACCAGCGTGACCATTTCGGCGGGAAAGGTGCTTCTTCCGACCGGCGATTCAGAGTACATGGTGCTTATCGGTTATGAAAACAATGGGGTCATCGAGTCGCGTATCTCACCGAAAAACCTCTGGGCGTTCCTGCCGGAACAGCAGCTGAACACCGGCACTGTCCCCGCCCGGGAGCCGGACGTTCTCTGTCCGCAGGCGCCTTACACATTCGATGCGCTCTTCGCGTGGTCCTTCGAAGTCACGCCCGGAGAGCTCGGAGTCGGGGACCACGACATCATGTTCCGGAATGGCGACTTCGAGACGCCGTAGCGTTTCGGGATCAGTCGTTTTCAGGACATGTCGGGACCCGGTGCTGCCTGCCGGTGTGAGTGCCCTCACTGATGTTCGGGCTGTTGAAAAAGTCCGATTTGGCGCAAGGACGGCATATCAGGCGTGGCACCCTCAGGCGAGTCCTCGTCCGCCGCGGCGGACTGGGGGTGCTGGACTAATCACCTGAATGCCTCATGAATAAAGGGATTAATAGATCGCACACCCCCAGGCAGAAAGCCTGCTCGCGCAGTCTTTCTGCCTGAGGGTGCCACCCGATTCGGCATCGAAATAGGTTTTTCAACAGCCCCTGATCTTCGGGCCTTGGATAGCGGCCTTGGGTATTGGGCGACCGGTTTCCTAATTTCCCACCGTGCAGATCGACGAGGTTATCGGAAGCCTCCAGTACGGAGCCTGATATCCCTCGCTTGTGACGATATCCTTGTAGGTTTCGATGGAAAGTCTGAACGTGCGCGGGCCGGGCGGGTCGACCAGGTCGGCCGTGGCGAACAGCGTTCTCGGCTCCGACATGGAGATCGCGACCGAGAGGTCCGACAGGACCACCCTGTTGATGACGGGTACGCCCGACGAACCGATCAGCAGATCGCCGGGATCGAACTCACCACTCTCGTTTGTATCGTCGTACAGCTCGATCTTTGAGATATTCCCAAGCGGGAGGGTCCCGTACGCGCTCAACGCGAGTTTCGAAAGGGTAGCCGGGTTCCAGCTCGAGCATTCGATCCTCAGGAACGGAACGTTCTGACCGCCGGACGGCAGAAAGGCTGGCGCGATGTCATAGCCCACAACGTCGAATCCCGGCCGCAGGCTGACGCTGAGATCGTACAGCGACGAGCTCCCAGGCGCGGGCGAGTAGACCCTTAGATAGTATGTTTCCTCAGCAGACACGGGGAAGAAGAACTCTTCCACATTATTGTACGGATCGTTGAGGATCGTGGAATCCGTCAGAAGGCCCGTAAGCCCGCTGTCGGAATACAGGGCGATGTCGAGATCCTCGCCCCAGTTGTAGATGTAGCAGGTCGCGCGGAGAACTCCGTCGCTGATCGGAGTGAACTTGTACAGGTCCTGCACATCATAGTAGGGATTCCCCGGCACATCGTGAATGCAGTCGTGGAATCTCGCCTCGGGAAGCTGCCCCTCGACAAATCCTTCCAGGTCTTCGAGGTCGGAATATCGATCCGATCCCCATATCGCTCTCACCGCGTTCACGCGACCGTAACCCGACTGGTCGTCCCACCCCACAGTGTGAATGTCGTCGCACGTAAGTTTCAGCCGGTCCCGAAGCCACAGGGCGCTCTGTTCCGGATAGTAACTCTTCAGAAGAGCCATGACTCCCGCGGTCATCGGGCACGCGCAGGATGTTCCCCCGAAAAATCCCGGATCGTTGATGCCGTCCCAGTACGCGCTGTAGTGTTCGCCGTAGGTGGTCGTGTACTTGTCGCCGTAGCCGGAAATCTCAAGCTGGTCTCCCCATGTGGAACCCCACGAGAAACCCGAGCTGCCGCTGATCCGCACTTCCGCCATGCGATCGTTGGCCTCATTGAATGCGCACACCGCCGCGACCGCGATCACCGAGTCGTAAGATGACGGGTAATAGTACTCATCCGCGTCGCTGTTCCCCGCGGACGCCATCAGCACCATGCCGTTGCCGTTGTCGTAGACATAGTCGCACGCATCTTTCATCGACTGGGAGAAACTTGCGGTCCCGAACGACATGCTGGCGATCGACGCGCCGTTCTCGTACGCGTACTGCAGACCCCCGACCACGCTCGAGATGAACGCCGACTCCGGCCAGCCGTTCAGGTTCAGCTTGACCGCCATCACCTTGACTCCCGGCGCGATCCCGCTGACCCCTCTTTCGTTGTCCTGTTCGGCGGCGACGATGCCCGAGCAGGCCGTGCCGTGATAATACACGTTCCATGCGTTGTCAAAAGTGTTGTTGTTGTTGTTGTTGAAATTCCATCCGATCCAGTCGTCCACGAAGCCATTACTGTCGTCGTCGATATCGTTGCCGGTGATCTCGTCCATGTTGTACCAGACCTGGTAATACAAGTCCTCGTGCGTGAACCTGATGCCCGTGTCCAGGATCGCGACGATGGTCTCCTGCGAACCCTTCGTGTCGTTCCAGACAATCGGCGCTCCCGACTTCGCGGGTCCCCACTGATCGTAGACGCTGTCGCGAGGATCGTCGCCCGGATCGTCCCGCTCCCACATCGGATCGTTCGGCACATACGGCGCGTCGAGGAACTTGACCACGTAGTTGGGCTCAGCGTAGCGGACGCGGCTGTCCGCATTCAACCGAACGACCATCTGCTGCACAGTCTCGCCGGTCCTTATCTGCAGCCTGTAAAGCGGACCCCAGGGAACGTCGATAACCTGCACCGGCAGAAGGTCGTAGTCCGCAGCCATGCCCACAAGCTCGACCATCGGCGCCTTGTTTATCAATACGACCAGCACTTCGCCGGGCGCGTACTGGAAGTCGCCGTTATCGCCGGCCATCTCGTCGACCTGCGGACCTCCGGCCGAGCGATCGTCCGCCGGCGGCGCGGTCGGCGAAGCTCCTTTGGAGCATGACAGAAGCAGGAGAAGAACGAAAAACGCGACCAGCATCGCCGGCCGCAGGGTTGAACCACTCGGAATCCTGGAAATCATGAAAAGCTTAACCTCGGTGTATGGGATCGATTGAGATGTTTACTATAGGAATACTACCATGTCCCGACCGACCCGACAAGGACGAGAGGCTGTCTTAAAACTCGCAATGTTCCGACGAATTCGGGAGGGCGAAGCTCCCG
>CAYGZQ010000117.1:0-5861 GCA_964354375.1 uncultured Planctomycetota bacterium | reverse complement strand
CCCCGATCGAATTCGACGCGACTCCTTCCTACGATCCCGATCCGTGCGATGAGCTGACCTACGAGTGGGACTTCGACGGCGATCACGTCTTCGGCGAACCTGTCGATGACGCCTACACCGGCCCTTCGGTCGCTCCGACTCACGCATACACTGAAAACTACCGCGGCTATGTATACCTCAAGGTCTCCGATGGCCGCGATGGAGAGTCGATCTGCGGGGTAGAGGTGAGCGTGACCATCGAGTGAAGCCCGGTGCCGTCTACAAAGCGCTTGTCGGTTGGCAGAACTACGCGGATGACGAAATGGCTGAGAATCTTTTCTACGCTGATGTCAGCCCCTACGCCCCCGATGAGCTCACAGAGGAATATTGGCCTGTGCCGGTCGGCGAGCAGATCGTACCCATGCGGCTTCCGACCGATGGGGACGAAAGGGGCGAGTTCTCCGTGTGGATTCTTCCGGTGGATTGCGCTCTGCTGAACGGCGATATCTCGAGCTTCCGTCTCAGGGTCACGGACGATGTCAACAACTGGCGTCGGAGCCCGGAGTTCATCACCGCCATCCCGGAGCTGGAAATAGTCGAGCCGTCCGGTTGCGGGGAGACTCCGGACGACAGGTGTCAGTTCTCACCCGACGAGACGATCGAATTCGAGGCCGCGATGACCGGCGTTGATGAGTTACTTGACCAAACCCAAGTCCAAGGACTGATCGAGTGGTATGTTCTGGACGCAGACGGCCAGGGAGGATGGAACGAGCTTGACAAGGAAGCGTACGAGAACAGCGAGTTCGAGAGCGTCATAACGCAGGAATCCTGGACTGGACCGTCTTTCACCGTGCTACTCAAGGATCACGAGTTCCAGGTGCGCGCAGAGCTGCTCGTCTGTGGAGACATACTTCACGATGACTGCTTTGTGGAGGATCCCCGCGTAATCGAACTAATGTTTCGCGGTGACCGCTATCCGGACCCCAGTCTCTGGGATGACGAATGCCATTACGATTATTTCCAATACGATGAGAATGAAGATCCTCCTGATAAGAGGAGGAGCGCTGGCTCGCCTCTGGGTTGGGACAAGGGTGACGGTTACGTAGTAGACAGGCCGACTTCAAGTGAAGAGGTGCATTTGTATGCCCTCGTGCAAGGTCAGTATGAGAGTCACGACTTGCTCGTGTCGGTGAAAGCTCCTGAGGACGCTCCTGAAAAGGCTTCCATACAAGTCTTCCTGTACGAACTTGCCAACACCGACCCACAACTGAACGCAATTCTTGCTGACTTCGGTTGCGGAGAGATCCCGGTCAATCGATACGTATACGGACGAGGCGCGGATCACATATATCATCAAGGTCTGGGCATAGGCCAACTTCCCGAGAGAATTCCTGAGAACATTCGCATAACCGAGTTCATGGCTTCCTCGGAAGGCCAAGTCGCCTTCGGCACCCCATATCTGAGGGTCTCGAACGCCGACGAATTTCACGACTACTCCCGCCTCGTTGCCAATGATCCGCCCAATGTTCCGTGGTGGTTGCCGGGTGCCTTGACGGGGGCACGGTGGACCAAGCTCGTGGGTTCATTCTGGTACGGTGAGGACTGGTACGATGACGAGGCGGTCGACGGCTTGAGAGGCTATTTTGCCTGGGATATGTATAACGGCGCCGATGGACAACAGAATTACAGGAACAACGTCCTGGAAATCGGCCAGGAAGTCATTGTCGCCGAAGCAGACCGGAAGACTGCTCATTTACCGGTGCAAAGCCGCCCTGACATCGCTTTCATTTTCGCTCACGGAGGCCCATCCGAGGAAGGGTCGCTGCCCCCACTCGAGTGTCCTGCTTGCACACGGGATTCATGGGTGTTTGACTTCGGTGACTGGCCGATTCAGCCAGGTGCTCCGGCCCAAAGTGCGGTGAATATAACACCATACGAGCTCGCGGAAGCATGTCCCGCCGGTTCCGACACTGAATGGCTGCTGCTCTACACCTGCGACGCGCTCAATGATGGGCAATACTACCTTGACGACGAGCCACAGGGTGTGAAGAACGGGTACGATGATTGGGAATGTATCATAGGCTCCGGCACAACGAGCATAAAGGCTGTCTGCGGCTTCAAGGGAGAACCGAGATCGTACGCCTGGGCGGAAGAGCTGGCGGACAACTTCACTACGAAGCTCGATGATTATGACACAGAAGACATCCGCATAAAAGAGCACTGGGATCTATCCTATAGCGGCGGCAGCTATCCACAGGAGAAAGTGGTCATCGCGTGGATGGAAGCCGCCATTTGGTATATTAACACGTGGACCACCGATAACAATGGTGGTTTTGTCAGCACTGCCTGTGCGGTGTCCACAGATGGGATGTGGATACTCGAAGACACAGATAACGAGCTCGAGAGCTATTACTATAAAGCCAGAAGACGGTAAATGGTCGGCAAGATGGGCTGACCGAGGAGATCGAAATGCATGCGAAGCAAGTTGAGAGAATGGTGGTGTTCTTGTCATTGCTGCCGCTGTCCTTTCTCACCACCCTGGTTTTCTTAGCTCCTGTGAAGGCAGAACTGGTTGTCACGGAAGATTTGAGTCTCGACATAAAACCGGGCCGCATACTTCCGGATGCCGAGAACGACTGCTATTGGATCACTGGCTGGCTTTCCGGCTTGCTCTGCGTGACTGAGGAGCAGCCTGGACTATGGGGAACGGAGATGTACCCGCAATACAAGGTGATTGATGCCGCGGGTCCGACATCGGCAGGTTACATATACTGCACGTACCAGGCGGACCCCCCGAATCCTTTAGAAGCGGGAATAGCGATTTTTGACTGCGCTTCGCGACAGTACATCGACACCATTGACTTGCCATGGGAATACGGTTTGCATGCCATTACGATCTCCCCTGATGAGGAGCGCCTGTACGGCACCGTGCTGACTACTGAGATCCAAAACGATTCACCCGAAGAAGCTTCTGAGAACAGCGGCCTTGCAGTAGAAATCGATATTGCCTCGGGCAGCGTTCTGCGCACATGCTCCGTTCGGGCGTGGCCCGAGACGATCTTTCTGTGGAATGACTGCATGCTACTGGTTTCATGCGCAAAGGGATACTGGATCGAGTATGAGGACGATCAGGCTGAGGTGAAGAGCACCACCGATATTGTCTCTCTGGACACATTCACAAAGGTTGCCCAAATACCAAGTGGTGGTTTTGTATGGGCCGGAACAAATGACTTTGTCCAGTGGGATGAATCGACTGTGGGGCTACTGAACGCGATGCTGAACTCGGATTTCGACGATCCTAAGTTCCTGGATTCGGTTTGGCTCATCGATCCGGAGACCGGTTCTGTGACGAAGACTTTCCCTACGCCCGATTCCTACGGAAGAGAACATGGCGTCAAGCATGCTTTCAGGAGCGAGCTGTGTCCTGACCTGTTTTACCTCGCGCTCATGCAGGACATGAATTTCGACTTCACCGATCCCCGCCTGATTGTCACAGATTTCAATGGCATGTATGTTGACAGCGCTATTGGAACTCCTGACCATTTCGACCCCGAGTACATCTACGAGCTTGACGACGGTCGGGTCATGGTGACGGATGGGCTATTCCGCAAGATATACATCTTCGAGTGGGTCAACCATCCCCCGATTTGTGCTCTGGAGCTGTTGACCACCATGCCATACGTCGGTCTGTCCCCCGCCTTGATCGAATTCAACGCGACTCCTTCCTACGATCCCGACCCGTGCGATGAGCTTGCGTACGAATGGGACTTTGACGGCGACGGCCTCTACGGCGAGGCGGTCGACGACTCCTACACCGGCCCTTCGGTCGCTCCGACTCACGCATACACTGAAAACTACCGCGGCTATGTATACCTCAAGGTCTCCGATGGCCGCGGTGGAGAGTCGATCTGCGAGGTAGAGGTGAGCGTGACCATCCAGTGAAGCTCGGTGGCCTCTACAAAGCGCTTCTTGGTTGGCAGAACTACGCGGACGACGAAATGGCTGAGCACCTTTTCTACTGCGATGTCGGCCCGTACGCCGCCGACGAGCTCACTGAAGAATATTGGCCCGTGCCGGTCGGTGAGGAGATCGTACCCATGCGGCTTCCCATTGACAGCGACGGCCTCTACGGCGAGGCGGTCGACGATGCCTACACCGGCGACCCGGACAATCCCACGCACTCCTACACCGCCTCCTACCACGGCCCCGTCATGCTGCGCCTGTCCGACAACGACGGCTCGGAAATGACTTGTACGGTGTATGTAGATGTCGATATAATATGAGCAGTCAATCAAGCCGGGAGATTGCCGCCTGATTTGCCATGGGGCCGCCGGCCGAGGAGGGGCTGATTCGTGATGAAGAACATGGACCATTACGCTGCAGTGGTCACTCAACCGAGCAGCGGAACGTAAAATGCAATCCAAGGAGAGCGATACCATGAGATCTTTCTTGACAATCATAGCTGTGTTAGCGATCCTTTGCACCCCGATTGAGAGCAGAGCGGAGCCGCCCGTTCTCTATGAATTGTTGATACGGCCTCAGCTTGATCAGATATGGGCGACCTGTGGGCAGCCTGGCGGTTTGCGCGTGTACTACCCCGCAACGCTGGAACTGGAGGCGAGCTATCCTATAAACGGCACGCCGTACGGGATGGCCTTCAGCAGCGATGGCCTGTATCTGTACCTGGGGATCAATGATCCCGATGCCGGAATGTCGTATGTTCGATGCTATGCCTCAAGCACCGGCCAGCAGGTGAGCCAGTCGAACGTTGCTGGAATCGTCATGGGTGTTATCTGCCACAGCAATGGAGACGTATACGCAGTCAGTCAGAATCCAGCAGCTGATTATGGCTACCTTGAACGCTTTTCTCCCATTTCCTTGACCTTGCAGGGCACGATAGAGACTGGAGCTTGGCCCGCTGCGTGTGAATCACCGCTTGATGGCAGTATACTCGTCGGCACCCTAAGGGCTGAGATGGGCGAACCTCCGGATCCATGGTTATACTCGCGGATACTGCGTCTTGACCCAACGGATCTCAGTGTATTGGAGGAAATCCATGCAGGACTACAGCCCGTTCGCTTCATTCCTGCTGGAGGCAAGCTTCTAATTGAGAACATGGGCTTGGAACTGGGGCCTCCTGGCTTTGAGTCGTTGATCAACGGACTAACCGTGTACGATCTGCAGAATGGTTCGACCACGTTCGAGTGGTTTACCTTTCCTGATGCGGTAAGAGGCTCCTGCTACGAGCCAGTGACAGGGAAATGGTTTGGCTGGACCTTTGACCTGCGTCAGGGCAGCACCAGCTCAAGCAGCAGGCTCTGGATGATATGTGATCCGGACGATCCCCAACCCGCCGTAATTCACGAATTCCCGGATAGGCAGATCCTGGTTGCAGTGGCTTATCCTTCGAATTCGTCAACGATCCGCCTGGTTGGCATAGATAAGGTTTCCGAGGAACTATTCGCATATGAGACAAGCGCAAACGCCCCTCCAGTCGGTCGTTTCGACCCGGTACCTCCAGCGGGACAGGCTCCGTTGACCGTGAATTTCCTGAATTACTCATCTGACTGCGACGGCAATATCGTTGAGATTCAGGCGGACTGGAACAACGACGGGATCACGGACGAGACCTTCCAGGGCTCGCCGGGAATAATAGAGCATGAATTCGTCGATCCCGGAATCTATGAGGTGAAGCTGACGGTTGTTGACGACGACGGCGCAACCGACGACTGGGAAGCCTCGATTCCCGTCATCGAGTGACGTCGACGGCAACTGGACGCCTCCATGGCGGAATTGCTATAACCTCATAATCGTGCGGTTTAACTCGGTTGAGGAAGGGCACTTGATTCCACTTAATCACTGGAACGACCAATATGACACCG
>CAYGZQ010000116.1:0-6015 GCA_964354375.1 uncultured Planctomycetota bacterium | reverse complement strand
TCCGCTACGATCGCGACTACCTGCACAAGCCTGACGGGGTGCGTCAGCGCAAGTATGTCGGTCCGTCATCATATACCGATGAATTTCTCTTCCGCGACATGGTCGATATCGCCGCCAAGGTCCCGCGCGGCTCGTCCGCAACGGTGACCCGCGCGCCGCGCATGGCGTCAGGCGAGCGTACGCCCGAGAACGACCTGGCTCCCACCACCTCCTCCTTCAGCGACATATCCCGCCTCGGCGCGCACGGTGCCTTCACCGAATCCTACGGCGGCGGCACGACGAATCCCCGAACTTCCGGCTTCGACGCGCTGCTGCAAGCTGGAGACAGGCACCACTTGACCGGAATCAAGAGACTGTTGACCAGAGCAAAGAACCCCTATTCCGTTTCTCTGTTCGGAGGAGTCTTTCCACTCGCCAGCGGCTCGTTGACACAAGAGACTGCAGCCAGACTTCAAGGCGGAACTGAATGGGAGGATCCACCGTGGTTGGAGCCTTGGTTCGCTGATTCCTACAAAGGCTGGGTTGACGCCGGGATGTGCCCTAATTGCTGTCTTGAATGCATTTTGAGTGGAGAAAACCCGCCGTTGAATACATTGGCTACGGATATGGGATGGTGTCATAACTGTTGCGGAACCCGACTGGAATTCGAATCCTGTCCCGGTTGCTTTAAGCATATAGGGAGCATGGAGATTCTCTACCACAAGGCCGAGTGTCGAGGAGAATGTTGCCTGACTCACTCGCCGTTATCGTCACCATCCAACGAGGATATTTGGGAAGACCTGTTTGATGAATTCGGTCGAACTGTCGAGGAGTGGTTGCGGGAGAGATACCCCGCTATTGCTGACATCCAGGAGTTGATCGAGAGGCTGATCCAACTAATCGAGGACCTAGGATTGATAATACTCGCTAATTGCATAAGGACATGCCTTCCCTTCACTACGTGGTATGCATTCCTCACATGTGCAGGGATGTGCCTTCTTGGGCACGAGCTGCCTGGATACACGGACATCGTTCAGGTGATATTCGGACTAATGAATAGGGAATTCTATGACAGATCAACGATGTGTCAGAGAGTTGCTGAGTTATTCGTCAATTACAGACCTGGCCATGTGTATTGGTGCTGCTGGAACCACACGACAGGACTCTCTGCGAATCCTCAGACACAGGGCAGGTTTATCGGAAGGTTTAGGTGTTGCCTCCACTGCCATGTTGATGACCCATTGCTTCATGGTGACGAAGGCGAACTGGACACTGCTTCGCCACAGGTTCCTTCGGGCTGGTGAGAGAGGTGCATGCTCAATGAACAGAGGATTTGCGCTGTGCGCTCTGTGTTCGGCGGGACTTGTTGCTGGTGCGTTTGCGTGTACTCCCCGAAGCGGCCCGATCGCAAGGCAGGGCTGGCCGATCGTGATCGAGTCCCCGGGAGAATCGGATCTCTGCTCCCCGAAGGCGCTGTCAGTTGATGACGGCGCTAATGTCTATCTACTTGGTGTGTTTAGCGGCAAGATCGATTTCGACCCGGCTCCCGCGACGGCGTGGCGCACGACGACCAAAGACGCCCTCAACTGTTTTGTGGCCAAATATAGCTCGTCGGGTGCGCTCATGTGGTGCGATTCCTTTGGCAGCTTCGAGAATGGCTTGTTTCTGAATGACCTCGCATGTGATGGACAGGGGAATGTGTATGCAACCGGTCGGTGCAGCCAGGAGTCAGCTCGCCCGGGAGACGAGACTGGTGCTTCAGCCACAGGCGTTCTTCTGAAACTGGACGCTCACGGCAAAGTCGACAGACAAATAGACTTGGTGCCGCAGTCGGGTCAGTTGGCTGACTTCGGAGAGGGCACCGCGGTAGCCTGGAAGTCTGGAAGTGTGTTCTTGGGCGGCAACTTCGACGGCGAATTGGATTTCGACCCTGGAGAGGCAACCACGCTTAAGCGATCAAACGGTGATCGGGACTGTTTTGTGTGCCGCTTCGACGATGAGGGCGAACTGAAGTGGGTTAGGACTTGGGGAGGGCAGTCGAAGATTGATTTCTTGCACTCCATTTGCACGGACGATGCCGGGAACCTTTACGCGGCAGGGGCGCTCGGAATGTGGGAATCCCTCGTGTTTGACACGGGCTTGGTCATCTCGCCTGGTCCGGACACCGCGAGTGCAGGTAGTTTCCTCGCAAGGATAGATAAAGATGGCGAGGTCAACTGGGTAAGGACCTGGGGTGGAAAGGATCCAGAGAACTACTGCTCCGCGATGGATGTCGCTGCATCCCGAGACGGCACTGTATACGTATTTGGCCAATTCAAGGGCCAGTTTACAATTGACATCAGAGGTGAAGAGGTCGCTCGGAGATCAAATGGGGCTCAAGACGTCTTCCTGGCGGCATTCGATTCAGATGGATCGGCTCAATGGGCGTTAGCTTGGGGCGGTGAGACTATGGATTACGCTAAGTGCCTAGATCTGGGTTCTCACGGGGAGATTCAATGCACTGGATCGTACCAAGTCCCGATCGATTTCGATCCAGGCCCAAATGCTACGATACTGGCAGAGAGCTTCGTGGCCATTTTTGACACTCGGGGTGAATTTCAGAACGTCCAGCTTGCCACTGGCGGAGGCGCTCGAACAGTTCGAGGAGATACAGTCTACTCATGCCTTTCGAGCAAGAATGATCCGCTTTTCCACCATTATCAGGGCCTTCTAGTTGAGTCTTCAGAAAATCGCATTATTAGCCTTATTCTTAAGGAGGCGCTTCTGTAGCTTCGACAAACACGGCAATCGCCAAGTTGGCGGCTATCTACTTTATGACCGATGGAGATGACAGCATAATCTGCCTTCTCCGCGCGCAGTGGACGTTCAGCTTCGACCGCAAGAACCGGCTGAAGACGCACACGTACGCGGGCGGATCCAACGTTCGCGGGAACATATGGTATGATGGTGCGGGTCGCGTGTGGCAGAGGTGGAATGACAACTCCGTCACGGGCGACTGGGATGATACGCTGATGAGGTACGTGTACGACGGGAACAGTTTGGCGCAGGAGCACCAGTTCCTTGCGAGCGGCAACGGGATGTGGATCTACAACTACGTCCGCTACGATCGCGACTACCTGCACAAGCCGGACGGGGTGCGTCAGCGCAGTTACGTCGGTCCGTCATCATATACCGATGAATTTCTCTTCCGTGACATGGCTGACATCGCGTCGAAGGTTGTGCGCGGCTCGTCCGTCTCTGTCACGCGCGCGCCCCGCATGGCGTCAGGCGAGCGTCAACCCGAGAACGACCTCGAGCCCACCACCTCGTCCTTCACCGACATCTCCCGCCTCGGCGCGCACGGTGCCTTCACCGAATCCTACGGCGGCGGCACCACCAACCCCCGCACACAAGGCTTTGATGCCCTGCTCTTGACAGGCACTCGGCATTCCCTTGGGGGATTGGCCAGACACACGAGCAGACGAGGGAATAATCCGTATCAATTAGATTGGCCTACTGGTAGTGCAGAATGGAGCGGCTTCGTAGGTACTCGGGGGGATCT
Organism: uncultured Planctomycetota bacterium; assembly: GCA_964354375.1. Classification (GTDB taxonomy): domain Bacteria; phylum JAJVIF01; class JAJVIF01; order JAPKYR01; family JAPKYR01; genus CAYGZQ01. The sequence goes on along the minus strand of CAYGZQ010000116.1, from coordinate 2,495 downwards.
GCCTGATCCGTGGCATAATAATGATACCAGCTGGCTGACTGATCCAACGGTGCCTTGGCAAGAAACGACAGGCCCACCAAGCTTCGGTTTCTTCGGCGTCCTGTGTTGTTGTTTTCAGGAGGGCATAAAGAAGACGGCGTATCAACAAGTACCGGGTGGAGGAATCTACTGGGAGGATTACCCAAGATTTGCGATGAGTGGGCATAGAATCCAGTTTTACTGTGGGTGCGACCAAGTGCGGTACCGGTATGAGGAGTGGTTTCCAAAGGAGTCCTGCCCTTGCGAGTTCCGCAATCCAACTTGCTGGCATTACGCGAAGCGCAGGAAGTACTTTATGGGCACCGGTTGCAAGCCTGGTGTTGACTGGATGGGGTCTCTCCCAACGTTCGCTGCTAAGGATCCTTTTCATCAAGACAACAATCCGGATGCGTTAGCGTTTGATACTTGGGCGAACCAGAACTGTTGGCCTTCCATCGAAAAACTGCTCAGCGAGGAGATGGCTGATTGCCCGCCTTGCGATTCGATAATCAAGCAGATGATTGAGGAAGCGATTATCGAGTACTTCTACCACGTCTGGATCCAGGCTGGCTGGCCCGGCCAGATGTTTCCATGGTGATGCCTGCTTGGTGTAGGCGAATCTTATGAGTCTGGATTCGTTTGCAGGTTGGGTGTGCGAGACAGAAGACATGGCCAATGTGAACGAGAGACGGAATTCAAGGTGTGTTCTGTGTATCATTGCCGCCATCGCGGCGGCGGCAACGGTGGGATGCGCGCCCGCACGAAGACCTTTACCTGAGCCTAAATGGGCAGTGCTTCTCGAGGATCAGTTCTGGGGAGCACTTGCATCTGATGGCTCTGGGAACATGTATGTGGTTGGAGAACGCAATTATAGTGGCGAAGAGATCTGGGATTTCAAAACCCCATCGCCCCGGCGGGCTTGCCTTACGAAAATCAGAGGTGACGGTGTTGGCAATTGGACCATTGAGTTTTCCGGTGATGGAAGGATACTCTGTCAGGACGTGGCAGTGAATGACTCCGGGACCGCGGTGGTGACCGGACAATTCGAGGGCGACATTGACTTCGATCCAGGGCCGGGCTCCCGTGAATATAGTGTCCCTGCGGGCGATCAAGCAAGCTTTGCCTGCGGAATTGATGGCAAGGGTGAATTGAGATGGCTGGACGTGTGGCCGTTTTGTCGACCACAGTTCTACCGCTACGTCGATCACAAGCTTATCTCCAACTTCGAAGGAACCCCGTACGCTGTCACACTCTCCGTCACCTCAGCACCAAGTCACGAATTCCGAGTGCTTGGCGCTTTTTCCGGTCAGGTTGATCTTGATCCCGGTCCCACCGAAGATTTGAGGACAAGCAGCGGCCCCAGGGACATCTTCCTTGCTGTGTTCAAGGATGACGGTACGTATAAGCACTCAACCGTGATCGGCGAACCGGGCGTGTCATTCTGGCCCGAAGAAGTTCGTGTCGACAATGATGGGAAAGCGATGATTGCCGGTGTTGCTCAGTTGCCGCCTCAAGCGGACGGGTCATCAAGTACCGCCGATACGAGCGAGTCTCAGATCCAACCGCTCTTCATTGTGGAGATTCCGGAGCCCGATCGCGCTGCAGCCTGCAGATTCTACGCCGTCGGCTCAGGGGTAGGAGGCGCAGCGGGATTGGCTGTCGACAATGCCGGCTCGATCTACGTCAGTGGTACGTGCATGGGGAGCCCGCCAGTCGAAGTCACCACTGTCTCGCTTCCTTTGACTGCAGACCCCTATTTCCACACGGAGGGCTTTAACTGCACCAGCGCATTTCTCTTGAGGTTTGACCAGTCGGGCAACCCCGAGTGGATACAATCATGGGGCGGAGCCGCATTCAATCCAGCAGGAGACCTGGCTCTCGGTGCAGATGGCATGATATACGTGACTGGAGGTTTCAGCAAAGGCTCCGATCTTGATCCCGGTCCAGGGAAATACTCTCCTCGCCTGCCCACCTGCGGGGACGAAGGGCTTAAAGGCAAGGGCTATTTCCTCAGCTCCTTCTCGCCCCAGGGAGCATTCGAATGGATCGGATCCGGTCGGACATGCGGAGCCGACAATGACATGAGTACGGACATAGCCGGCAATCTCACATGGATTCTGACGACTGAAGAAGGACTTCTTGTTGAGCAGTACTCGCTCAGCGCTTTCCGATAATTGAAGGGATATTAGTCGGGCAAGCGGAGCATAATGAAACAGAGGGAAAGATTATCGATTTATCGAGCAGCGGACGTACGCGCGCGGCGGGCAGCTGACGGGGTTCTCGATTCCGTCCACCGGCGGCGAATGTAACAGTGAATACGGCGGGTTCGTATAGCTACAACACCAACAACGATATGACCGGCACGAAGAAGCTGGACGCGTACCGGACGATCAGCGGGACCAACTACAAGATCGCGTACCGGGCGCAGTGGACGTTCGCTTTCGATCGCAAGAACCGGCTGAAGACGCACACGTACC
>CAYGZQ010000115.1:0-6136 GCA_964354375.1 uncultured Planctomycetota bacterium | reverse complement strand
GCGAGGAGTGGGCTGAGACGCTGATGAGGTACGTGTACGACGGGAACGCTTTGGCCCAGGAGCACGAGTTCAGCGCGAGCGGCAACGGGATGTGGATCTACAACTACGTCCGCTACGATCGCGACTACCTGCACAAGCCCGACGGGGTGCGCCAGCGGAGTTACGTCGGTCCGTCATCATATACCGATGAATTTCTCTTCCGCGACATGGCCGATATTGCCGCCAAGGTCCCGCGCGGCTCGTCCGCGACCGTGACCCGCGCGCCGCGCATGGCGTCAGGCGAGCGTCAGCCCGAGAACGACCTCGTGCCGACCACCTCCTCCTTCACCGACATCTCCCGCCTCGGCGCGATGGGTGCCTTCACGGAGTGTTACGGTGGCGGCACCACCAACCCCCGCACGCAAGGTTTTGATGCGCTAGTGCATGGCGGGGGAAGGCACTATTTGTCGGGACTGGCTAGGCAGACGAGCAGAGTGGGCAATAATCCATATATCGGACAAGGGGCTGGATACCCGATAGGCGGAGTCGGTGACTACGAAGTCGGCGCACTTATCGATCCTGAGCAGGAAGCCTTAGGATGCGCCGGCCCGGACGGTTACAGCCCGCCGACACCTGACACCTGCCCTCCCTGTTGCTATGATTATTGGGTTCCCGGTTGCGTCAAGAAACTCGCGACCCACGAGACGTCGCTCCGTGAATGCTGGCACGGGATGTGCTGCTGTCCTGGTTTGAGAGTGCGCCTTCTCGGAGATCGCGCTTGCGCGAGCGAAATAGCATCCGGATTTCTCAAGAGCGATTTCAGCTGCTTCGAGAGCTGCTGTGACCCAAAAGACTATCCTGATCTGGACCTATCTGTTGACAAGAATAGCAAGTGTGGAGGCGGAGGCGGAATCTGCTGGTATGGGAATGTGGGCTATTTCCACGATGATGCGGGGAATCCTCTTCCGGCCGAGAAAAGGGATCGCGCCATCGGGATATTTATGGACCTTTGTGAGCGTGTTCGCAAGACCGGGTGCATTGACTTCTGCGGTAACATCCAACTATGCGATTGTCTACGACACTTCTGCGATTGTACTTATACTCCAAACTTCGTCATTGGAGGAGACCAGAGCCAATGGTCCTGGGGTGCTCCCTGGACCATTGTTCTAGAGTCGGAATTCAATTTCAACACTTTGCTTCATGAGCTCTTGCACTATTGCATGCACCATAAAGGCATGCTGGATGCTGAAACAAGAGCCTATGCATGCGAAAGAGCATGCCTGACAACTGAGGAATGGCAGAAGGAAATCGTGAGAACGGTCAACCTTCCTGATGCTGACCCCTGTTGCTGCCAAGACAACATGCCGCTGCGGTGTACTCCATTGAAAGCCATGACATGGTATAGCGATTTCATCGGCCTCGAGGGGGCTTGGGGTGCCAAGCCTGATGAATGGATTTGGGGGCTCTTTCGGTGAATGAATCCTTAGACAAGCGCGTCTCACGATTACGGACAAATGCCAAGAACCTCTTGATCACTCTTGTGCTCATTGTTTGTGTAGTTGCCTTCGTCGCGCTTGAGTCGTATGACAAAGGCTGGATATTCATATCGCCGGGATATAACTCGTCCACTATCCAGGACTGCAGTTGGGAGAGGAAATGGGGAGGGCTATTCGCTGACTCGTGCGATATCGTTCGATTGGACAAGAATGGCGACTTGGTGTTGGCCGGATACTTCACCGACATCGCAGATCTCAGCCCCACGGCGGGGATAAGGCTCTACAACGCGAGGCGCACGGGAGGGAAGTTTGTTCTCAATATATCCCCGAAGGCAAGGCTTCGGTGGATTGCTTCTCTCGATAAGAGAACGTGGGGCCCTGATGCAATGGCGATCAATTCTCGCGGAGAGATCATACTTACGGGAGACGGGGGCAATACATGGAAACTGGATTCGAGAGGCGAGCACGCCACGATTATCAGCGATGAGATTGGTGGGTGTGCGATTGCAGTAGACAGCGGTGACAACATCATACTATCCAGGCGCGAGGGTCTGGTAAAGCTGACTCCGGATGGCTCGATCGCATGGGAGATTCCCCAACAGGTCTCAGGTTATGCACTTGTGCTGGATAGCAGTGACAGGATATACGCTGCAACGGAGAAGCTGCATATTATCGGTGAGAACGGCTTGGAGATCCTGTCCGCTGATCTCCCAGGTTGGGCAACGGACATGGCATTGGATTCAAACGGCGACATCCTTGTGACCGGTCTTGCGCCATGGAATGACGAAGTGGTTGAGTGGCCGGGTTACTGCCGATACGCTGATAGCTTCCTGTGCAAGATCGACCGGCAAGGGACTGTGATCTGGAACAGGGAGTGGAAAGGTCAGGTCCGAGCGATAGCTGTCTCAGCACAGAATGAAACTTACGTTACGGGGAGATATGGCGCGCCAACGGATTTCGATCCCGCAGGGAGCGGTACAGTGCAACGCGCTCCGGGTCATGCTTCCATGGCTATCTTTATTTCGAAGTTCGACGCATCCGGCAAGTTCCTAGGGGTGAAGATCGGGTATGAACCGTGGTCGTCTGGCAACGATATCGCGCTTGACCAGGAAGGTAATCTATATGTCACTGGGCACACGAGAGGGGACGCCTTTGTCGCCAGATTCGACCGTGGAACCTTCTAGTATCGTTTTGAACCGATTCTGGGCTGGATCAGTCGTGCGATAGCTAACGAGGCAGGGCGCAAGGCAGGTCATGAAGGAGGTTCAAGTCCTCTTCGAGGGCGACTACGAGTACGACGGGATGGGGCGGCTTTTGATCGAGCGTATCTGGCAGTACGACAAGACGGCGAAGAGGATGCTCATCACGCGCGAGACGAGGACGACCTTCGATCTCATGGGCAATCCGACGGAAATCAAGTATTACGATGTCGACGGGTTCGCGTTCACCGAGCAGCGGACGTACGCGCGGGGCGGGCAGCTGACGGGGTTCACGATTCCCTCCACCGCGGCGGATGTCACAGTGAACACTGCAGGTTCATACAGCTACAACACCAACAACGATATGACCGGGACGAAGAAGCTGGATGCGTACCGGACGATCAGCGGGACGAACTACAAGATCGTGTTCCGTGCGCAGTGGACGTTCGCGTTCGACCGCAAGAATCGGCTGAAGACGCACACGTACCCCAGCGGACTCAATGTTCGCGGCAACATATGGTATGATGGCATCGGTCGAGTTTGGCAGAGATGGAACGACGACTCCGTCACGGGCGACTGGGATGCGGACTTGAAGCGATTTGTATATGACGGGAACGCGCTGGCGCAGGAACATAAGTTCACCGCGAGCGGTAATGGATCGTGGACCTACAGCTACGGTCGTTGCGACATTGACTACCTCCGCAAGCCGGACGGCATCAGGCAGAAGGTGAACAACGGCGTGGGCGGCTGGGACGAGCATTTCCTGTTCAACGACGGCGCGGATGTCGCGTCGCGCGCTCCGTCGGGATCGTCCACCACAATCACGCGCACGCTGCGCACCGCCTCAGGCGACCGCCTCAACGACAATCCGCGGATGTCCGCCGGACTCGGCAGTGGATCATTCAGCAACATATCGAATCTGGCGAAGCCCAATTCGTACATCGAATCCTACGGCGGCGGCACCGAGCTCGGCACCTCCTCCCTCGGCTTCGACGCGCTCGTCCAATCCGGCCCCGTCCACCAGCTCCCCGCCCTCGGCGGCATGCTCCTCGGCTCTCCCCCCGCCGGCAGCGTTGGAGGTCTTGGTGCCGACTGGAGCGTCAGTGGCGGCGCAGCAACGGCAGCTCAAAGGCCAGGTCTGGTAGGAAAGGGGGGCGGCAGCGGTGACCCTTCCGAATGTCTCCCGTGCTGTTATGAATACTACGCGCCGCATTGCTTTGAGAAATTCGACAGAAGGAGGTGCCCAGCATGCTGGATGAACATGTGCTGCTGTCCGGGAACACGGGTAGACATCATGGGGGCCGGACCGTGTGCCTACGAGAAGTGGGCTGGGTTTCTCCCGGAAGATTATGACTGCAAGGAAAAGTGTTGCACGACGGACGAATTCGACAGGGCCACTGAGACGGAAGACTGCGACTGGCAGGGGACAAGTTGTGGGGGATCAGGCGGTGGATGTTGGCCGGCCAGCGATTTGGGGGATTTGATTCGGGATCTCTGCGAAAACCTTAACAAGAGCGGCTGCCTTTCTTATTGCCCAGGACAAGGGAAACTGTGCGCATGTATGCGATCTCTTTGTGAGTGTTGGCCCTTCCGACCATATATTATCCTTGACCCGTGGGGGTATACAGGAGGCCCTATAACGATCTGGGGCTTTCCTCCCACAATTATCTTGCCAGCCCCCGCTCGATGGCAGCATCTTCTTCATGAGATGGTGCACGCCTGCATGTTTATGTGGGGTCTCGTCAATCCAGAGGCAACCGCGTACGCATGCGAACGAGTTTGCGAAGGTCAGTACTACGTATTTAAGTTCACTGACCCGGGCGATCCAGGTTACGAGTACAAGGATGTCGATCCATGTTGCTGCTCTGCCGATCCTCCATTCCATTGCGCTACATTTGGGGAAGAAGTCGGACATGGATTTCAGACTGTTATCAGACTTGGTATTGGTGGTGCCTCGCCTCTCCCTGACCCTTGGTAACGTAAGTAGAGGGAACACCTAGTGTGATCAATGCTGTAGAAAGGATGGGATATCATCGGGGCATTCTATCCAAATCGCATAAGTCTCTCTGCAATGCGGCCGCTTGGGAATGAGGTCGGATATATATGATGCGACGTGTATGGAAACGATTTTGGCTCTTGTTCAGTCTTCTCGTTGTTGCGATCCTGCTCATTTGCTTCACAGTTCCGTGCAACAGGCGTGAGAAGGGAGCTTCCTGGACGAGATGCTACAAGAACTGCGTCCTACTGGGCGGGTTCGCGAGAGGACTGATCGCCGATTCCCAAGGAAACGTCTATGTATCCGGGTCGTTCACGGCATGCGACTTCGATCCCGGCTGGGCCCTCGATTGGCATCTGGCTCCTGTGAATGCCTTTCTAGTCAAATATGATGAGAATGGTAAGTTCCAGTATTCCCGTACTTGGGCAGATCGGAGCGCTTATCTGATCGCTACGACGCCGACCGGGGAGTTTTTCGTCAGGGGAACATCACGAGACGCAGGCTGCTATGTCAGGAAATTCAACCGAGAGGGCGTATTCCTCTGGGCGCGGGAGTGGGAGGCAAACGCCATGATGATTGATGCTGCCTGCATTGACATCCTGGGGAACTTGCTGATTGCCGGCTCCCTATATAAGACTTTGGATATTGACCCGGGAGCGTCAGTGGACATCGTTGGCGCGGGCCAGCGGTCGCTGTTCATTGTTGAGCTGGACGGAGACGGGCAGTTCAAATCCGCAAATGTCTGGACCGCGGAGCTGGTTGAGGGACTTGAAAACATCGCGTGCGACGATACAGGGAACGTTTATGTCGCAGGACATAAGTATGAAGGCCCCGAGGCGGGCAGCGGGGAAGTTTATAAGGCCTATGTCACCAAATATGGACCCAACTGGTCGGCGATTTGGACGCTGACATGGGGTGACTACAGCACTTCCTATGAGACCTACGTTGCCATTGACGGAACACAGAACATTCTCGTTCTTGGTGGTTTCATGTTCAAGACCGACCTGGACCCAGGTCCGGGCACGCTAATGGGGTCGTCGCAGGGACCAGAAGACCTTTTTCTTGTGAAAGTCGATCCGTCTGGTGCCCTTGTCTGGGGACGAACTCTCGGCGAAGCCGGGTCTGATGCGCCGACAGGACTGCTGATCGACAACCACGGCGCCATCTATGTCTGGGGCCACAACAGCACATCATCGCAAGGGCTCCTGTACGCGTTGGATCGCGATGGGGTTCTTCAGTGGAAGAAAGCGGGCGGTCAATGGCACAGCCAGAATCTCTGCGCTCTGGACAACACCGGCAACCTTTACATCGTCCAGCACTCATTGTTCGCGGAGTCGCTTTCTATGATTCCGACGCAGCGCTTGCCCGGCCTCTGAGGCGTCGCGAGCCCTGGAGGTTCACGTTCGACCGCAAGAACCGCCTGAAGAGCTTCACCAATGAGGGCGCGAGTAACGTGCGGACGAATT
>CAYGZQ010000114.1:0-6411 GCA_964354375.1 uncultured Planctomycetota bacterium | reverse complement strand
CGCGTTCGCCGACGACAGTGTGGGGGGAAGTGTCGGCGAGCTTGAGAAACAAGGCATTCTGGATCGAACCGTGGTCGTCATCACCGCCGATCATGGGGAGGAATTCTACGAGCACGATCGGATCGAGCACGCGCATTCGCTCTATCCTGAGCTTCTGCATGTGCCGCTTGTGATGAAACTCCCGCGCGGGATGTCGGCGGGCACCCGCGTCGATGATGACGTGAGTCTGGTCGACCTTGCCCCGACCATCCTCGACCTGGCCGGTGTCGAGCCGAAACTGTCGGGTCAGCCCGCTGTATTCACGGGCCGGAGCCTGGCACCGGCGTTTCTTGGCGGCAAACTGCCTTTGATGCCCGTACTCGTTGAGTCTCCGCTCCTTTTCGACAGGGGAATCAAGGGTGTCATCTGGGACGGCATCCTCTACATCGGCGGCAACGACGCTGTCCTGCATCCGAGGGAGTATGATCTCGTTGCCGACCCGGAAGGCTGGTACGACATTCTCGATGAGCGTCCCGACGATCGCGTGCGTATGGAATCTATGATTGACGAATATACTGAAATGTGCAGGACAATAGCGGAAAGAATCGGCGCGGGAAGAGGCGGCGAGGCGAGTGAGGGCCTCAGAAGCCTGGGATACATAAACTGAGAAACCGGAGTAAACCGGTAGCTGCTACCTTTTCGTCTTCGAAAAGTAGCTGCTACCGGTTTCCATGAGCCTCTTTTCTTGGTATAATCTACATCGTCATGAATGAGAGCTTGGGTCTACCCCGGATCAGGATGGCTGAGGTATTTGTCGACGGGCATTGCGTCGGGTTTCTGTCCGACGTGAAGCTCAGTCGGGAGGATGATGGGGCGTTCAAGCTCGAGGGCGAGTGGTCGGGCTATTCGGACGTGCTGTCCGCGGAAGCGCTGTATACGATCAGCATTCCCAGGTACGAATGCCGGTTCCTTACCGACAAGGTCGATGCCGAGCTCATCAAGAACACGGGGCGCATCTCGTTCAAGAGCGCCAGCTTCCTTCCGGACGGTCCGAAGAGCTGGCTTGAGACGTTCGGCGAATCGACCCCGGAAGCGTAGCGCCGAATGCCGAAACGGTCTCGGGAGGCGGCCGCCAGCGATGGTGGTCTTTTTTTATGCGCACACGTTGACAGGCACCCAGCTTTGTCCGCCGCAGCGGACAAAGCCGTGTGCCAGTCCCCGTGTTCTCTTCTGAATTCCGCTACCATGTTCCGGTTGGCGGAATCGTGGTGATGAAGGCGTCCCAGTCGTCGGCGATATGGTTATCGACGCCTGCCCCGGGATCGAAATCGACAGTCTCGCCGAATCGACCCCCAACATAGGACTTTCCATAGATGTCGACCCACAGCGGGCTCCCGTACTCGTAATAGCCGGAGTAGCCCAGGTACTCCCTCTCTTCACCGCCCCAGGTGTCGGCCCACAGAAACTCGTTCAAGGGTGAGATTTTTGTGAGGAAAATGTCGTTTGCGCCGTTGGAGATGTGATTCGACTGGCCGACACCAGGGTCCAGGTCCGCGATATCCAAGAACTCACCCGCTATGTAGATGTTGCCCAGAGAGTCCAGGGCGATTCCCTCACCGGCGTCATCCAAGCTTCCCCCCATTGTGCCGGCCCATCTGTAGTCCCCGTTCTGATCGAGCTCAAGCAGGAAAGCGTCGTACCAACCTGCTGTCGGTATCTCAACCACACCAGGACCCGGGTCGAAATCGACTGTGTATCCGAAGTAGCCCGTAATGTAGCAGTTTCCGGACAAATCGTGCGCTACAGCGATTGCCACGTCGTCGTCGTCAGCTTCGCCCCAGGTTCTCGCCCACTTGAAGTTCCCGTTGGGATCGAACCTGGATACCCAGGCGTCCTTATAGCCCAGCGATGTATGGTTGTCGACACCGGGACCGGGGTTGAAATCGCCCGTTCCCTCAAAATACCCGCACATCCAGGTCTCCCCGCTCGGACTTGTCGCTATGTTACTCACTAATTCGTCATCGCCGCTCTCCATGCCCCAGTTCCGGACCCACACGAAGGCCCCGTTGCTGTTAAACTTCAACAGGAAGTTGTCATACCCGATCGGTGTGACCTCGTGTTCCCCCGGACCAGGATCGAAATCGCAGATGGTCCCGAAAGTGCCGCCCATGTAGATGTTCCCGGGGGCGTCCACTCCCATGCCTCCCGCGTATTCATCACCTGAACCGCCCCATGTTTCAGTCCACTTGTGGTTTCCATCGCTGTCGAATGCGCTCAGGAAGAGATCCCAGCCGCCATTGGATGCGTGGAGGTCTGTCCCGCTGCCCGGATCGAAATCGGGAATATCGTAAAAGACGCCATTGACCAGAATGTTGCTCCCACTTATCGCCACATCTGTGGCTAAGTCTCCATCCTCGGCTCCCCATGTGCCGACCCACACGAAATCTCCGCTTGCATCGTACTTGGCCAGGAAACAATCCAAGTGGCCATTGGATGTTCGGATCGCCCCACCATCCGGATCGAAATCGGTGTCGCCCGTGAAGAACCCGGTCACGTAGACATTCCCTGCAGAATCAGTTACCGATGCCATTGCGTCATCTTTGTCTAAGCCTCCGAAAGTCACGGCCCATCCGTTGAGCGAAGCATCCGGTGTGACCATCACCGTATAAACCTGGTAACCGGTGAGGTTTATCCAGTCGGGAGATGTATCGTTGTCCTTATCCTCGACGGCAACGAGCACCTTGTATCTCCCGGCTCCGGCGAGTTCGGAATTGTCCAGGTCCACCGTCCACGTGTCGTAATCGTCCACCTGCTCCACCCACGTGGCCGTCTTCGTCCCGGTGAAAAGGTCCGGACACTCGACAGTGGGGTCGTTGTAGCTGTCTTTGCCCTGGTGGTCATAGACATTAATGTTCAGAGTCGTCTGACCGCCCTGGTCCGTCAGGCCGTTGCCCGTCGCGACCTCCGACACGGCGATCTTATAGGGTTCGGAGCAGTTCGCTTCGGGCGGGAAATCGGTATTGGGGTTATTGACGGGCTTCACGTCCGGCGGCACCCATGACGCATCCACCGCGTAGCCGAAGATAAACGGTCCGCTCGGCAGATGAATCTCGAAGTCGGACGTGATGGTTGCTCCGGCGAGGAAGTAATCCCTTATATTCTCGGCTCCCGGAGAGTTGAATGTCATGTAGCCGTTAAGAGTGCTGTCAGGCAGACCCGCCGACATCTTCCCCTTCAGATAACCCTGCAGCCCGTTCGGACCCTGGCCTGCGGTGGTCGGATTGTAGAGAGTGGTGTAGCCGACGGGGTTCATCAGCTCAGCCTCTCCCTTGAGGGCGCTCGATGTCTTCAGCCCGGAGACCGGGAAAGTCAGGGTCCCCTTGAATATCGGAATACCACGGACATCGAAGCCCGTGAAATTCAGTGTGGGGAATGGATGCTTGATCTGCACCGTCACGAGAATGTTGTTGTTCAGGAGTTTCTGCGCCTTGGTGATGGAGACGCAGTTTGTGCATGGCCCCTGTTCCAGCCACTTGAGGACGTTCCAGTGATCGGCAACCTGTCTCAGCGGCACGACCTTGAAATCCATGGTTGCCGGATCGAATGAAACGAGCGTGTAGCTCAGAAGATGATGGCTGCCGGCGGTTGACGCCGTCTCTGTCTCCTGGGCTGCAGGCCGGCTCGGCGCAGCGACAGGAGAACCCCCCCCGGAACACGAAAGCCCAAAAGCTATTGCCACTACAATCAACAACGCATAGTATTTCATACAGTCTCTCCTTTCTGACACTTGTGTGTCTTCAGACTGCCATCTCACCTCTTCTGGCTGGAAATCGGCGAGATATCCTGAGTATTATCGTGCCGCCCGGTGCCGGGAGTCAAGACTTGGTGCGATGAGCGACGGCGGTCTCTTTTTTCGCGTACCTGATCGTCAAAGCCATCCCGCATCCCTGAGAATGTCCGCATGATCGAAGGCAAGCTTCAGTGATCTCAGCTCGTCCCTCTTAAAGAGTCTGGCTTCCCTCGCGTCATCCGACCCTTTCAGCTCTCCCGACTTGTGGACTGCTCTGAACGCGACGGCGATCGTGTGACGACTCGGATCGCGCCTGGGATCCGAGTACACCCCGAGAATCCCCCTCAACTCCACATCGATCGAGCATTCCTCTCTCACTTCCCGCATGCAGGCGTCGGCAACGGTCTCCCCGATCTCGACAAATCCTCCCGGCAGGGCCCATAAGCCCTCGAACGGGGGAAACCCGCGACGTATCAGTACCACCCTGTCGTCCCCGAATTCGATCACCGCGTCGACCGTCAGGCCAGGTCTCTTCGGCTCGGTCATTTCAACACCTCGGCATTTGAAAGATATCCCGGTAAGTGTAACATTTGCGACTGCTGGACGGGCGGGATGCATGGTGCTGTTGAAAAAGCGTCTTTGTGGGGCAGGCTTTCCAGCCTGCCACGTCTGGATGCGGCGTGAATGGCGGGCTGGAAAGCCTGCCCCACATTAAGGATTCGACCGATGCCGGAATTTCCGCAGCCCATAGAGTACGACGCGCTTCCCCAGGCTGCCATGGACTACAGCACGCTTGCGGTTATCGGAAACGTGGCGCGCGAATCTCTCGTCGGCTCCCGGCTGCGACGTGTCGTCGGACTCCCCGGCGGCGAACTGATCCTCGCCTTTGACCGATTCACCGACGGGGACAGGGAAAACTCACCCGGTCCCGATGCCCGCGTGTTCCCGGACTGGCTCTTCTCCGCCGACATCGCCCTGTACCGCGTCCACCCCTGGACCGATCCGCTTCCCGAAAAATCCACCCCCTCGCACCTCGTGCAGGTCGTCTCCCATCACTTGAGCGGCGGGAGAGTGGACAATGTCGAGGTCGCGAGGTTCGAGAGGGTCCTGACGCTTCATTTCACTCGACGGGAGTACACCGGCGATGAAACCAAGTACCGGTTCGTGTCCGAGCTTATGGGGAAACACTCGAACCTTATCCTGGTCGACACCGACAACGTGATCGTGGCCTCCCACAAGCCCGTGCACTCCTACCAGAGCCGTCTGAGAGAAATCCGCCCGGGGAAAGAGTACTTTGCTCCCCCGAAGCAGGACCGCATCGAGCCCAGGGAGTTCACGCCCGCTGAATGGCTGGATTTCACGAGATCGTCGCGCGAGGCTGAGGGAATCGGGGACCTTCTTGCCGGGACTTTCCTCGGCATGAGCCCGCTATGGGCGCGAGCGGTCTGTGCCCGAGCTGAAGTCTTCCATGGGAAACCGGCGCTGGAGCTGCGTCCAGAAGAAAGCGAGAATCTCAGGCTGGCCCTGGGCAAGACCGTCGAAATGGTGCTGGGCGGGGCTCCGCTGACCGGGGAGACGCCGGTGCAGATGGTGAGGCGTGTCACAGCGGATTTCGCCGAAAGGTCTGAGGACGCGGCTCTGGACAAGGCGCGCAGGGAGATATCGAGAGTAATCGATCGCAGGCGCAAGAAGCTGAGATCGTTGTCGGAGGGCTTGGGGCAGGATCTCGATCAGGCCGATCGCGCAGGGGAGTACAAGAAGAAGGCGGACCTCCTCCTCGCTCACATTCATCTGGTCACGCCCGGTATGGATCGCATTGTTCTTGACGACTGGGAGACGGGCGAGAAAGTGGAGCTCGTGCTCGATGCGCACCTGTCTCCCCAGTTCCAGGCGGAAGCGTGGTACGAGCGCTATCGAAAGCTGAAGCGAACGCACCAGGTCGCCCGTGAACGCATGAACGCCGTCAACGCCGAAGAGGAGGAGCTGAGACGTCTCGGCGAGAGCCTTGCATCCGCGTCATCCGAGGACGAGATCGGAGAGATCCGGGAGCAGTGCGTGCTTCATGGGTTAATTCCTGCCGTTGATGAGAGCGCCCCGGTCAAGGGGGGCAGGAAGGGCGGAAAAGCCGGGAGGAGGGTCGGGGCCGGCGGGCCGGCAATCCTTCCTGCACACCGGTACCGTTCCAACGACGGTTTTCTCATAATGGCTGGAGTGAACGATCGCTCCAACGATGCCTTGAGACGGTCGAGCTCGCCCGAGGATATCTGGCTGCACACCCGTGAAATTCCGGGGAGCCATGTCTACATAATTACTCGCGGACGCCAGGTTCCCGAGAGCACTCTCAGAGAGGCCGCCATGATTGCTGTGTGGCATTCGAAGGCGAGGGACGGGTCGAACGTCCCGGTCGACTACACGCGAGTGAAATACCTGACCCCGATCCCCGGAGGCCCGGCCGGCAGAGTGCGATTCCGCAGGGAGCGGACCCTGAGGGTGACGCCCGACGAGAAGCGCATCGAGATGATGCGTCTCATGGCCGGCTCTTCACCGTCCCCCCCTTGGGGGGGACCACAGGGGGGCTAATCATGCCGGTAGCTGCTACCTTTTCGTCTTCGAAAAGTAGCTGCTACCGGCGATTGGGTCCT
>CAYGZQ010000113.1:0-6540 GCA_964354375.1 uncultured Planctomycetota bacterium | reverse complement strand
CGCCACAGAGCTCTGCGACACCGCGAAACTGCCCGGCGGCGCCAGCGTGAAACTGTCTGCTATCCCCTTGATCAGCACGTGATGAGCGTCCATCGTCAGAAAATACAGAAGCGCGAACAGAAACAGGTACTGCCCGATGATCGAAACCTGGTCGTTGCTGAGCGGATCGAGCACGTTCGCCACCGCAAATCCCATCTGGTAGCCCATCAGCATTCCCCCGAGCTGCACCCCCGCGAAAACCAGGCTCACCGAGTATCCCAGCGTCAGCCCGAACGCGACCTCCCCCGCCACCCACACAAGCGCCTGCGGGACGGTCGCCGGCAGCGACGCCGTGACCGGTCCCGTCGCTATCACAAGAATCGCGCTGAGAAGCGCGCCCAGACCCACTTTCGCCTGGGCAGGAGTTGTGGAACCTCCGAAAACCGGCGCAGTGAAAAAGAAACTCGAAACCCGGATCAGAACTATTATGAAACTGTAGAAATAGAGCTCCAGTATCTCGATGGGGAGTGGCATGGCAGCACGGGTCGGCCCGGACCGACACATTAAGATCGATTAAGTTCGTGCGAAGATGACCGTTTCCCGGTACCTGCTATCCCGCTTTCCGGTACCTGCTATCCCGAGCGTCAGCGAGGGTAGCTGGTACCGGGGCCTGGGTACCGGACCTCTCATCCTGAGAGTATCTGGACCTGAAGACAAGAAAAGCACATGGGGCTTTTTGAAAGAGTCTCTTTGTGGGGCAGGCTTTCCAGCCTGCCGCTTCTGGATGCTGCATGAATGGCAGGCTGGAAAGCCTGCCCCACATACAGATTGTGCTTGTCTTGGTCCTTTTCAACAACCTTTTCCGCCGATGTCGATATTAGGCATAGGAAGTGCATTATACTTCCGGACGGAATCCGCCCATGGAGGTGCGAAATGCGCAACTCAACTACTGCATTCGCGATACTGCTTGCCTTTGGCTGGCTCGGTTCGGGATGTTCGAGCGCAGCGTACGAAAATATCCCGACCCTCCCCGCTGCTCAGGTCTCCGAATCACAAACTGATGCGCCTGTGGTCTGGGGCACGTGGGAGGTTTCCCTCGGACCCGATGGACAATTATCTGCAACCCCCCTCAGAAGCGCGAATTTCGCACTCAACGCGGTCGGAATGATCGACGGCCCCCCGAGCAACCTTGGGCTTGACATCATCGATGTGACCCACGGTTCCGGCTACACCGACCTGGTTATCGATATCAGCATCACTCACCCGTTCGCGTCGGCAACGAAATTCACCGGCTTCGATGTCTGCGGGGTTGTGATGGGGGTCGGCGGAGTCGCGCATCCGTTCGACCCGTCGCTTGTCTATGGCGGGACCTCCGCGCAGCAGCTTCTGAACGCCGACGGATTCACGCGATGGATGAACCGCCCGGAATTCGACGGCACCGATCCCGCCATACTCGGCTACCAGGCGGGCAAGCTGGGCACAAAGGACTACCTCCCTACCTCCACGCTGAATCCTTACAAATACTTCTGCGACGGTCTCGGCGCCGACGACAATGTCTACCAGTACCTGATCAATAACCCCGACAGCAGGGGAGTTTTCACCGCGGGATCGACAAACACGCGACGATATCAGCTTCGATTCCCCGACGCGGTCGGAGTTCAGTTCCAGTACGCGATTCTCGCGCGCTGGGCGAACAACGTAAATGCTCCCGACCCGCCCGTGAATATCCCCGACGATTTCCCGCTCGAAGCCAACGCGAGGGAAGCTATCGCGCTGTCGGTGACAAGCGACTCATCCGACATGTGGTGTGACGGCTCGTCGGGCGGCGGGAATTTCCGGGCGGAGATCTCGGTCGTGAACTGGGTCGCCGAGCTCGGGAGCGGGGATGTCATGAGCGATTATGCGATTCATCTCTACTCGAACGCGTGGGCGGGTGCGATCCATCCCGACATGACCGCCGTGGACAACGGAAATCACTGGTGTACGTTTGCGATAGACGAGCCGGTCACTCCAATCGCTGCGGGCCCGCTCGACGTGTGGATTTCGGTCTCGCAGCCGGGGATTACATACGCCAATCCGTTCGGTGTCCCGACCGGAGCGGATTCCGCCACTCTGGCCGCGCATTTCCGCTACCGCGCGTTCGTGGACCCCGCCGGCACGGAATGGGAGCCTCCCACCGATCATCCGCCGCGTTTCCTTTTCATTCATCACTCGACCGGTGATGGATTCCTCTTCGAGGGCGGCATGTGGGAGCTTCTCGAGGATGCCGGGTTCGAGGTGCACGACAGAACGTACGGGGACGGCTGGGTGGGCGACAACACCAATCCGCCGGACTGGCCGATTACGTTCACGACCTACTACGACGACATGATCACGTGGGAGATGCCGCCGGACGAACACTACGACATCGTGGCCTTCAAAAGCTGCTTCCCCGCGTCGTACATAGAGTCGGAGGAAATGTTGAACGACTACAAAAGTTACTACAACACGGTGAAGTCGGTCACGCAGGCGCATCCGGAGACGCTGTTCATACCGTTCAGCACGCCGCCCCTGGTTCCCGGCGACACGGAGCCGACAATTGCGGCCCGCGCGAGGCAGTTCGCCAACTGGCTCACCGGCCCCTACGATGACGGCGAATACAATCTCGTCGCCTATGATGTCTTCAACATCCTTGCCGGAAACGATCCCTTGAGCGGCGACTTCAACTGCCTCAGGTACGACTATCAGGCCGCTCCGGACGACTCGCATCCCAATGCGGCGGGCAATGTGGCCGTCGCGCAGGATTTCACCGCCTGGCTGAGCGCTGTCGTCTGGGACTGACCTCAGCTCTTTATCATGACGAGCATCATCTTGATTCTCTCCGGCGCCTTGAGAGCGTGAGGTTTGTTGGCGGGCATGATGATGAGCTCGCCTGCGCCGACAGTATGAGTCACGCCTGAGATAATTATCTGAGCCTTCCCCTCGACAACAAGAACAGCCGCATCGAACGGCGCGGTGTGCTCGCTCAAACCTTCGCCTTTGTCAAACGCGAACAGAGTGATGTTCCCCGCATCCTTCTTGATGATCTGTTTACTGACGATCGCCCCCTCCTGATATTCGACCATGTCGGCCAGGTTCATCGCCTTGCCTGTGAGATTCTCTGAGTCCATCGCGTTCTCCATTCATTTGCGTGGGACGTATCTGCTGAAGACTACAAGAAGTAACCACTAAGGCACGAAGGACACGAAGAAACACCAAGAAGAAAATCCTGCGGCAGGATCTGCCCTGCGCAGAAAAGGGCGAGTATTTATCCCCTGTATTTTCTGCTCCTCGTGCTGTGACGTCTCAATCTCGCCTGACGCGCCTGACCGGGGGTCGACGCGCGCCTCTTGCGTTTCTTTCGCCCGGACTTCGACTCCACCCTCCCCTGCAGGTATTCCTCCAGCGACCGGATTTCGTCGCGCAGCTCCGCGGCCCTTTCGAAATTCAGGTCCTTCGCCTCCGCCAGCATCTCGCTTCGGATCATCTCGATAATCTGCGGAAGCTCGTCCTTCGTAAGCTCGACGCCCTCGAAATTGATCGTGCCCGCTTCCTCAGCCGCGATGGCCTCCTCGGACTCGATGTCGGAGGCGATGTCGCGAATCTCCTTTGTGATCGACGTCGGCGTGATGCCGTGTTCCTCGTTGTATGCCGTCTGGACCTTGCGGCGCCGGTCGGTCTCATCGACGGCCGATTTGATCGCAGGCGTGATCGTGTCGGCGTAGATAATCACCATGCCCTCGGCGTGACGCGCCGCGCGTCCCATGGTCTGTATCAACGATGTTTCGGAGCGCAGAAATCCCGCCTTGTCCGCATCGAGTATCGCCACCAGGCTGACCTCAGGCAGGTCCAGTCCCTCCCTCAGAAGATTTATCCCCACCAGCACGTCGAAATCTCCCCTGCGCAGGTCTCTCAGTATCCGCACCCGGTCGAACGTGTCGATCTCGCTGTGAAGATATCGCACCCTGTGACCCATCCGCTCGAGATAGTCGGTCAGGTCCTCCGACATCTTCTTCGTCAGCGTCGTGATGAGCGATCTCTGCCCCAGCTCCGCGCGCTTCGATATCTCGTCCATCACGTCGTCGACCTGCGACTTGATCGGACGAATCACGATCTTCGGATCGACAAGACCCGTGGGGCGGATGAGAAGCTCCACTGTCCGGTCGGAATGCGCCCGCTCGTAGGGTCCCGGCGTCGCCGTGGTGAAAATCACCTGGTTGATGTAACCCTCGAATTCCGAGAACTTGAGCGGACGGTTGTCGAGCGCGCAGGGCAGACGGAATCCGTAGTCCACGAGATTCCGCTTCCGCGAGTAGTCCCCGTTGTACATTCCGTTCAGCTGCGGGATCGTCTGGTGCGACTCGTCGATGATCATCAGGTAATCGTCCGGAAAATACTCGACCAGCGTCGCAGGCGGCTCGCCGGACTCCCGTCCCGAAAAATGCCGCGAGTAATTTTCTATCCCGGAGCAGTAGCCAAGCTCCCGTATGCATTCGAGATCGTAAAGCGTCCGCTGCTTCAGCCTCTCCGCGTAAAGCTCCTTCTCCTCCTTCTTGAAGAGCTCGTACTGCACGTCGAGCTCCTTCGCGATGTTCTCCAGGATCAATTCCTGCCGCTCCGGGAGGATCACGTAGTGGCTCGCCGGGAAAATCGCGATCTCGTCGAGAATATCCAGCACTTCCCCGGTCACCGGATGCAGTCTCGAAATGGTCTCGACCTCATCTCCGAAGAACGTCAGGCGCACATGCACTTCCTCGTTGACCGGATAGAGCTCGATCGTGTCGCCCTTGACCCTGAACGAGCCGCGCACGAGCGCCAGGTCGTTCCGGAGATACTGCATGTCGATCAGCTTGCGAAGGAAGCCGCGACGCTCGACATTCTCTTTCACCTTCACCGTCATGGACATGTCGGCATATTCGGTCGGCGATCCCAGACCGTAAATGCAGCTCACGGTCGCGACGATGATCACGTCCCTCCTCGTGAGCAGCGCCTGCGTGGACGCGTGACGCATCCTGTCCACATCCTCGTTGATGTCGGAGTCCTTCTCGATGTACAGGTCCCGCTCCGGGACATACGCCTCCGGCTGGTAGTAATCGTAGTAGCTCACGAAATATCCCACGAAATTGTCGGGGAAAAACGCCTTGTACTCGGCCGCGAGCTGCGCCCCGAGCGTCTTGTTGTGCGTCACCACGAGCGCCGGGCGCTGCACGGCCTCGATCACCTTCGCCATCGCGTAGGTCTTGCCCGACCCGGTCACGCCGAGAAGGGTCTGCATCCTGTGTCCCAGCTTCAGACCCTCGACAATCTCCTCGATCGCCTTGGGCTGATCCCCCGCGGGCTCATACTCGCTCACGACCCTGAAGGGCTTCCCCGATTTTCGCGTCAGTACTTCCAACGAATCGAACCTCTCACACCACATGATACTACGCATCGTCGCGCGTGGACAGGCGCGCCGATTCCCCTGCCGGTAGCTGCTATCCTTGCCGTCCTCAATGCCGGTAGCTGCTACCCTTGCCGTCCTCGGCAAGGTAGCTGCTACCGGGGTCATACAAAGATTGCCTGATAAAGCCTCGTTTGGTATAATGCTTGTACATGTAGGGATGCCTGCAGGCAGCTCGGGATATCGACGTTGCGGATAAATGGTTGCGCAGGAGAGTAAAAGGAATGAACTCCTCACGAATTGCCGGCCTCGCGAGAGCATTTTCAGTGCTGGGTCTGTTCCTTTTACTGTGCACTTCCGTGTCCGCTGAGATTCTCTGCGAGATCGCCTTGACAGACAGAGAACCGGACAGAATCCTCGAAAGCCCTCAGCCCGGTGAATACTGGGTAGTGATGAGAGCTAACGGCCTGCTCCGCCTGTGGGAAGACGAGTCCGGAAACTGGAATACTGAGGAACATGTGATTTTGCCTGTCTATGACGCCACAGGGCCGGATGCGAACGGTCTGCTTTATCTATCATTCGCTGATTGGGGGCAGTCCGGCGTATACGTGTTCGACTGTGCAACACATCAAATCGTAGACACAATCACTCTCGGAACCGACTACCCCATGAGGGGAATAACGTTGTCAGACGACGAGACGAAGCTCTACGTGCTCGGTTGGGGCTGGCCGAGGGTAGGTGAACTCAACGGCGGATCAGCTGAGACGACGGTTCACAGAGACAGCGGCCTTATCTGGGAAATAGACACTGATAACAGGGAAGTCACGGATCAGGCGCCAGTCAGTGCTATGCCTGAGACGATCCATTGCACGTCATGCGGCACGCTCCTCGTTAACTCGGAAGAGGTGCATTACCGATTCGACATTTCGCCAGACACAGAAGTCACGATGATTGATGTGCTTCAGACTGAACCCAGACTGGGGCGGATCGCCCAGATAGAGACGGTATACGGCAGTTGGCGCTATGAACACGACTTCATAGAGTGGTCGCCGGAGGAATCACTGACGGCCATGTTTGCATCGAATCTGGACTGGACTTGGACGGGCACGGATGACTATCTGAGCGGCATATGGCTGATCAACACCGAAACGAACGAAATCGCA
>CAYGZQ010000112.1:0-6614 GCA_964354375.1 uncultured Planctomycetota bacterium | reverse complement strand
TCCCTCCAGCCTCTCGAACGGCGCGGGAGCGGGTCCAAGCACTGACGTCTCCAGGTCCAGCCGGTTCTTTTCAAGCGCTCCGCCGAATCTCATCGCAACACCCGCCACCTCGTCCTCATTCTTCCCCGAGAAGACGATTCGCACGAGATGCACTGCGGGCGGATACAGGAATCGCTCCCTGAGCACGATCTCCGATTCGTAGAAAGACTCGAAGTCCTGCCTGCATGCCGTCTGGATCACGCGGTTGTCCGGATCGTAGCTCTGGATGATCGCGATGCCGCCGCCCTCGCTCTCGAGCGCATCCGACCGCCCAGCGCGACCGATCACCTGCGTGAGCAACTGGAATGTCCTCTCCGCTGCGCGAAAATCCGGCACGTGCAGGCTCTGGTCCGCAGATATCACGCCGACCAGTCTCACGGACGGGAAATCCAGACCCTTCGCGATCATCTGCGTGCCCAGGAGAATATCCACGTCGCGACGTCGAACCGCCTCCACGATGGTCCTCCTGCGGCCGCGCGTGCTCACGGAATCTCGATCCATGCGAAGGGTTCGCGCGGACGGGAAGAGCGCCTTCACCTCCGCTTCCAGCCTTTCGGTGCCCGACCCGAGGAACCTCATTTTCCCGTCACCGCAGCGACCGCACTCCTCGGGGGACGCTTGACGGTGCCCGCAGTGATGACACATCTGAGCACGCTCGCGCCGATGGTACGTCAGCGACACGTCGCAGTTCGGACACATCGGCACCCATCCGCACTCCGGGCAGATGAGGCTTTGCGCGAATCCCCTCAGGTTGAGGAAAAGAACCGCCTGCCGCCGGGCCTGAAGAGTTTTCGAAAGTTCGTCCCTCAGGGTCGAAGATATCAGGGAGATCGGGACATGGTGCCCGTCGACTTTCACCGTCTCGCGCTCGCGGCTCGATCCCGCGGGGGAGGTCTCGGGCCTGACGCATTGGACCTCCGGCAAAGCTCCGCCCACCACTCTCGCCGGCAGCCTGAGGAGCGTGAAGGTTCCTTTCTTCGCAGCGTGGAAGGACTCGATTGACGGCGTCGCGCTCCCGAGGACGAGCACGCTGCCCTCCTCCTTCGCCATTTTCCTCGCGACCTCGCGCGCATGATAACGGGGGCGCTGATGCTGCTTGTACGCGGTCTCGGATTCCTCGTCAATTGCAATGACGCCGCGAGAGGGCATTGGGGCGAACAGAGCGCTCCTCGCTCCGATAACGATGTCCCTCTCGCCGCGACGGATGGCCCGCCACTCGTGCAGACGCTCCCTGTCGGTGAGCTCGCTGTGCATAAGCGCGATGCGTCCCGGGAACGAATGCATGAACCGCTGAACCGTCTGGTATGTAAGCGCGATCTCCGGGACCAGAACCGTGGCCCTCTTGCCCATGTCGATTGCATGACGGCACACTTCAAGGTATACCTCGGTCTTCCCGCTCGATGTCACCCCGAACAGCAGGAACGTTTTCGACTCCCCGGACGCCATCGCCCGCGAGATCGTCTCGATCGCGCCCCTTTGCGAATCGCTGAGGCTCACTACCGACGGCCTGGGCGATTCCGACGGCAGAAGCGACCTGTCGACGATCTCCTGCAGGAATCCTTTCTTGACGAGACTCGACACCGCCGATTGCGCTCCCGGCACCTCTCGGACTATCTCCTCGCGCGAGAGCGTTCCGCCGACTTCCCTGAGCAGCTCAAGCACTTTCTTCTGGCGCTCGCTCCTGATTTTCGCGGCCTCGGGAAGTCCCGCTGTGTCTGCAAGACTGAGGTAGCTCCCCTGCCCCACGTGCGCGATACGCGTGCGGATTCCGATCTCGGTTTTGAGAATCCCGGCGTCCAGCCACTCCCGCACTCTCTGCTTTGACGCGTCCTCGGTGAGGCCCCCTGCGCGAAGCGCGTCGACAAGCTCGCTAAGGGAAATCCTCACGCTGCCGTCGGGACGCTCCTCGATCGGCACCGTGTCCGGCCTTGAGAAGAGAAGCCCGAGCCTGCTGAGAGCGTCGTGGAACTCATGCGGGTCCTGTGCGATAAGTACGGTTACGGCATTGAGCGCGCGAATCTCCGGAGTGAAAGGCGCGAGCGCGTCGCGAAGGCTGCACGCGTAATAGCTCGCGATCCATCTGGCCGTTTCGACATCCCGCTCACTCAGAAGGACTTCGTCGGTGTAGACCGCGCGGATATCCTTCACGGGGTACGGAAGCGCCTCGATGGTCTCCTCGTATTCCTGGAACGCGGTCACCACGCCGATGCGCTGCGATTTCCGCACTTCCACAGCCACGACCGATCCTACACGCACAGTCTCTTTGATCGATTCGGGAACGCTGTAGGTGAGCGAATGGCCGATACGTCCACCGCCGGTCAGCGGGACGACTCGAACGAGAATTCGCTCCTGGACGGGGGACGGCTGTCGCTCCGACTGCTTTTCCTGGGGATTCATCCCGAGCTCCACCCTCGGGAGGATTATACCATCCGGGATAGCAGCATGCGCCTCCGGCGCATGGTTCTTCGGAGTTCCGGGTTGCCGCAAGAACCAAGCGCAGGATAGGGATGTTGAAAAAGTCTGATTTCGCCCTAGGAAGGCGTATCAGTCGTGGCACCCTCAGGCGAGTCCCCGAGCCTGGGGGTGCTGGACCAATCACCTCAATGCCGCATGAATAAAGGGATTAATAGATCGACCACCCCCAGGCAGAAAGCCTGCTGCCGCAGTCTTTCCGCCTGAGGGTACCACCCAATTCGGCATCGAGATAGGTTTTTCAACAGCCCCAGGATGCGCGTGCCGTATACCCGTCATTGCCCGGGAAGAATGCCGGTGCCGCCTGAGAAATCGGGGGACGGCTTGTCCGAGTAGATCGGGTAGACTACCGTGATGTCGGCAGCCTCCCACAGAGTACTTCTCCATCCGATGTAGAATGGGGCAATACGCTGCTGCAGGAGGGCCCTGTAGATCTCCTGTCGTTTCTCGCTGAGAGTGGGCTCGTACGCGTCGGTCTTGTCGGTAACCTTGATGAGATACCACATATCGCCCACGTTGAAGGGCTGGCTCACGGCGCCGACCGCGGTATTGAAGGCGTTATCTTCGATGATCGCGCTCTGGCCCGTAAAGAGGCCGCGACGTATCGGTGTTCCGATGTCGCCGCCATAGGCGCGAGTCTGTTCCTGTATGCTGACCGCGCGGCATACGTCCTCGAAGCTCTCGCCGCCCGCGATCCTCTGCCGCGCACCCTGCGAGTCCGTCTCCGTTGCCGTCACTATCACGCTGAAACGCACCATCTCAGGTCTTACCCAGCCCTGCAGGTTGTCGAGGTAGTACTGCGTCACCTGCTCATCCGTCACCTCGATACCCTGCTGATCGATGATCTCCTCGTATTTCTTCCCCATGACCTGCAGTGCAGTCAGATGGCGCTTGAACGTTCGATTGATCGCGTCTGTCCCGAACGCCGCATTGAGTATCTGCAGAGTCTCGCCGGAGTAAGTCTTGCCGATCTCCTGACTGACCTGCTCGTCGGTCACCGAGATCCCCGTCTTCTGACCCGCCTGCACGAAAAGGATCTCCTCGATCATGTCTTTGATCATGTCGCTGCCGTACTGCCTCAGAAGATGAAACAGGAGCGCGCCCTCCGGGATAGTCCGTCCGTTCACCGTGCCGATGACAGGCGCAATGAAACTCCCCTGCGCGCCGGGGGTAAATGAAGCCGGCGGGTTCTCAAGCATGATCGGATAAGTGACATCTATCGTCGCCTTGTCCACCAGCCCGGACATCCATTCATCCAGGAAAGGCTGAACGAGCTCGTCCATGAGCATGGCATGGATGTAATCGTGCATTTCCTCGAGAGTCGGCTCCTTGTACTCCGTCTTCTCCGTCGGCATCACCAAATACCATTTCCCCTCGACCTGGATCGGGTCGCTCACCTGGCCGATTGCGAGACTGAAAGCAGTGGTCTCAAGAAGAGCGCGTTCGCCGGTCGAGTAACCCTGGGGCACGAGTCCCCCTATGTCGCCGCCGAACGCCCTCGTCGCCGGATGCGTGCTCATCTCGCGGCACACGGTCGCGAAATCCTCGCTTGATTTGATTATCTGCTTGGCCGCAGACGCCTCAGCCTGGGTGGCGGTTTCAATCAGGCTGAACCGAACGCTCGCGGGAGTGGTCCAGAGCGGCAGCGACTTCAGGTAGTAGTCTCGCACCTGGTCGTCCGTGACCTCAAGCTGCTGATCCGCAACGATACTGTCGATTCTTGTGCTGACGACTTTCAGGGCAAGAAGCTGCGTCCCGACGGTCTGGTCAAGAAGACTCTCGCCGAACGCCCCTATCAACGCCGACAGCTTATCGGGAGCGTACGCTCCGGTCAGGTACTGGACGGTCTCGTTCGCATCCAGCGATACCCCCATACTCGCAGCCTGGCTGACGATGATCTGGTCCTCGATCAGATCGTTGATTGTGCTCACACCGTGCAGTCTCATCAATGTGAACATGAGTTCCTTCTCGGTCAGCACTTCGCCGTTCACTTCGGCGACATTGCCGCTTATGAACGAGCCTGCGCCTGCCTGCGCCATTCCTCTGGAAGGAACGAACAGCAGAACCGCGCAAAGGCAGATCATCACGAACACTGACGTCGCATGCTTCGAAAAAGTGAATCTCATATGCTTGCTCTCCTGACCCGTCCAACCGGGCTTTGCTTCTCTATGTCCCCGCTCGCCGCACAATCAGACGTTCGATTCCGGAACGAACAGCTCCTCGTTTGAGCCGAGCAGTCTGATGATCTCGTTCATCACAGTTCTGGCGACTTCCTTCTTCGGGGCCCTGGCAATCGGCTTCTCACTCCCGTCCGGGAGAATCATCGTCAGCTCATTCATATCGGTACCGAACCCGATATCGTCCCGCGAAACGTCATTCAGACAGATGAATTCGCAGCCTTTCTCCTTGCGCTTCCGCACGGCCTCGTTTTTTCCGCCCGGACCGAACTCCGCCGCAAATCCAACGAAAATTTGCCCGTGCTTTTTCACAGGGCCCAACTCGGCAAGAATGTCCGGAGCCTTGATCAGTCCAAGCTCCAGCGTCGCCGATTTCTTTTCCTTCTTGATTTTGCCCGGGACCCTTTCCGAGGGCTGGAAATCGGACACCGCAGCGGCCATGACAACCACGTCCACGTACTGCGCTTCCGCGACGATAATGTCGCGCATCTCGGCTGCGCTTGTCACTCTCTCGACCCTGACCGCGCTCGGAGGCGTCAGCTCGGACGCCGTCACGAGAATCACGGAGCCGCCCATGTCTCTCGCCGCCTCCGCCAGAGCGTGTCCCATTTTCCCGGTCGAACGATTCGAGATGAATCTTACGTCGTCGATGAACTCCCTGGTTGCGCCTGCGGAGACAAGGATCTTTCTTCCCGCAAGAGGTCCGTTCCTTCCGAGCTGCGCGCAGATGTGTCCGTAGATGTCTTCGATCTGCGCGAGCCGTCCCCAGCCCTCCTCCCCGCAGGCCATCATGCCCTTGTCGGGACCGACGAACGCGCATCCTCGCTCCTTCAGCAGCTCTACATTGGCTATCGTCGACGGATGCTCCCACATACGATGGTTCATCGCAGGGGCGATCAGGTGCGGAGTGCCGAACGCAAGCGCCACAAGCGCGAGCGGATCGTCCGCTATCCCGCAGGCGTACTTGGCGATAATGTCGGCCGACGCCGGGCAGGTTACGAGAAGGTCCGCCTTGCGGGCGAGCGCGATATGCTCGATCTCCTGCTGTGCGGGGTCGGGGAAAATCTCCGTCACCGCGCGCCGGCCGGTCAGGGCCTCGACCGAAGCGCGCGTGACGAACTTCGACCCGCCCTCGGATATCACCGGGTGCACCTCGACATCGTCGGCGACAAGCAGCCGGATGACCTCAAGAGCCTTGAAGGCGGCGATACTGCCCGAGATTCCGAACAGCACTGTCGGCATATGCTTTTCCTGTGCGGGAATCCCGCGGGGCTATTCTTCTATCTGGATCTTCCCGGGGGGCGGGAATGACATCTTGTCCCTCGCAGCAGCCGCCTCGCGATTCTCCCGCTCCTTGCGCTCGTAGTCGTCCATCTCGTCCGCAGACAGGTACTGCCCCTTGACCTTGCCCTGGGCGATGCGCTCAAGCGCAAGCTGCAGGGGCTCCTTCACGTCCCGATTCTTGAGGCGAATGCGGGTCGCCTCCCTGGCCGCCAGCATTGTCAGCTCGTACAGGCTGTCCACTTGTTCAAGTAGTTCGTCGATAGTTGGTTTTCGCATGCTTCCGGTTGCCACCTTCGCAAGTCAACCGTTCACGGTCGCACATTGCCTCGGAACATTCTGGCACGTTCGGCGGTCAGGATCGCGGAAAGCGTCTGCGCCGCTTCGTCCAGCTTCCCCGAATCATTGACTACAATGTACGTGAACTGGTTCATCTGCTTGTATTCCCACTCGGAGTTACGTATCCGTCGCTCTATGTCCTCTTCCGTTTCGGTTCCCCTCGCCCGCAGCCTCTCGTGCGCCACTTTCCGGTCGGACGGGGTGACGAACACGGAGGTCTGGTCTATCATTCGCTGCATTACCTGCAGCGCCCCCTGTACGTCTATCTCGAGCAGCACGATCCAGCCTTCCCGGAGTCTCTCCTCC
>CAYGZQ010000111.1:0-6959 GCA_964354375.1 uncultured Planctomycetota bacterium | reverse complement strand
CTGAACTGCTCGGAGGATTGGGAAAGGATCGACACGTCTGCGGGCTATTCTATCGCAGGAGCGATCGAACCTCACCCCCCTTCCCCCCCTCTCCACACCTCACCCCCCTGGCCCCCCTCCCCACAATTGTGGGGAGGGGGGGAAGGGGGGTGAGGCTTATTCCTTCAAAAGGGTCCGGTTGATGCGCTCGCGGAACCGGGAGTAGATCCAGCCGGTCACGATGAGTATCACTCCGATACCGATCAGAGCAATCACCTTGTACTGCCGCGCGTATTCAAGCACCAGGATGTCTCTGAACACCTTGACGATCGAAAGCGCGAGCAGAATGATCCCGGCGAATCTCAGCACCCGATCGTTCATTGTGAAACCCATGATCATAAGGAGGAGCGCTTCGCACGCCCAGGCGAGCGTGATGTACATGGTCAGCTCGTGGGAGAGATCGATCATGACATAGATCGCGAGCAGAGCCGCGGCCGGAATCGAGAAGACATGGCGTCCCCAGTCGGGAATCACACCGCCGCTTTCGCCCGCTGTGATGTAGCGCTCCCGGCGGTTCTGAATCCCCAGGTGCCACACGATTCTCGCGATGAACATGGCTGCGACCGCAAGCCCGATCGCCTCGCGTCCCCCAAGCGTGCCCTTCTCCGGGTAATCGTAGAAGAGCACCCCCAATGTCACCAGGATCATCATGAGAAGCGCCTGGAAGATCAGCCTTCGATCGGTGAAAAGAACTCCCACCGCCAGAAGGAGAAGCATAAGGCCGGACCAGGCGGATGGAACCCACGCGACCGGCTCGAGCTCCCTCGCGATGAGCACAATGAGAGAAACAGTGCCCATGTAGCTCATCGCCGAGCCCATCTGACCGGTTGTCAGCGATGTCGGCGTTTCCTCATCCGTTCGAGGCAGTCGAAGCCACAAATAGTAAAGGCCGGCGGCGACGAGGATCACCGACGCTATGCTGCCCTGCATGAACAGGAGTTTTTCATCCTCGAATCGGAAGTCCACAAACATCGCACGGACGAAAGAGGCCGTCGCGAGAGTGTATCCCTGCGCTTCCATGGATCGGCTCCGTATAATCCGCGAGACCTCGAAGAAGGCAATTGCCAGAGCGATCCAGATGACCGTTATGAGAGTGTGCGAGTACTTGCCGATTTCGATCGCTATGAGGGCAGTGAGAAGCGCGGCGGCGAACCATGAGAACAGCCCGCGCGCGTACATGAAATATCCGCCGAGGTCTTCGCCCGCAAGCTCCCTGCGCCGCGCAAGGAGATAGGAGAAGAGCACGTAGAATATGAAAATGATCGGGACCACCGAAGACAGGCGGTGCGCTTCGAGCTGCGACGGAAGGGGCGACGTCCACATTTCGGCTATGTTCACTGAGAGAGACCAGAGGAAAATGATCCCGGACAAAACCATGGTCTGGACCAGGAAATTCCGGCTCTGGTATCGGACTCCGATATAGAAAAACACGAGCATCGGGACTACCCACGCGGGCGCGACCCATGCGGGCGCGACAATCCACAGCTCTCTCTCGATGAGAAGCGCGAACAGTATCGCTGCGAACCACGAAAGCGAGATTGTCGCCCAGGGAAGGTCGGCCCAGCCCGGCTTACCTTTCTCCGCACGCTCACCCATCGAGAATCGTCCGAAGAGGTAATACAGGGCGGCGATGCAGAGGAGCAGGGTAATGAACCTATCGGAAAACGGCCCCAAGCTCATTCCGGGAGCGAGGTTGTGGAAGAGGGCGTAGAGAAACGCGATTCCGGCGACGAAAAGCGCCTGCAGTCGAAGCGGCCTGGAGCACAGAGCGATCCCGGCCTCAAGAAGCGCGATTCCCACGGCCAGCCAGGCCACTGCGATGAACAGCGGACGGAATTCGATAAGCTCCCGCTGGAACGTGAGAATCAGAATCAGCGTTCCACCGATGGACAACAGCACGGCAAGCGTCGGACCGCTTTCGCTCCAGTGCTCGCGGGTCTCGGCCTCTGAGAATCCGGATTTCTCGAGTCCCGAGCCGCACAGAATTCTCGCGAAGAGGTAGAAAAAGGCCAGGACAACGAGGAGGTTCGCCAGCGGATGGAAAGGCGCGGGGTTATAGAAAGTGGGGCTGAAAAGGAACCAGCAGAAAATGGGTCTGAGGAAGAAGAGGTAAAGAGCCCAGAGCAGAGTGAGACCGGTGACGAGGTAGCCTTGCACGCGGAAGAACGGATTTCTGGCTGCCAGGCCGATCTCGACAAGCATCACGCCGACGACCATCCATGCGAAGACAATCCAGGCGGGCGCGTCAAGGCTGAACTCCCTGTACAGAAGCATCACGGCGAACAAAGCCGCGATGCTGGACATCAGTCCCACAGCGAATTCGATCCTTCGTGCGTCCTCCTCTATGGAAATCCGTCGATGGAACCTCGCGAAGACGATGTACGCGAAGACTGTGACAATGCCCTCGGCCACGAGCCGATAGGCGACATTCTCCGTGTAGTAGAACGTATCCGGGAGCGCGAGCGGGAGAAGCCCCGCGATCACGCTGAGGAAAACATAGAACAGCCCCTGGATCCGGAAATGGTGGTCCCACATGCGGATTCCGGTTTCCATGAGGAAAAGGCCGAATATGGCGCTCCCCACCGCGATTTTGAGGGGATCGTCCGGGTACCAGTTCCTGACCATAATCACGAGCCACAGGATGGAAGCAGCGTAGGAGAAGAGGTAGGAATATCCCTCCTCGTTCTTGATCCTGAAGGCCAGCACGTGCCGAAGGATCGCGTTACTGTAGAAGAAAATAGCTACGGTTGCTGCGATGACAGTACGCTTGAACAAAACGAGTCCGAAGAGCGTGACTGTGTCCGTCATCCAGAAGTCATGCGTGACCATCCAGACGCCGACAAGGATGAAATTTCCGATGGCGATCGTCCTGTACCGCTTTTCGTCGCCGAGAAGCCCCGCGACATACAGCGCCTCGGCCTGTATCAGCCATCCCACCGTGACCCATTCTCCGCCAAGCAGATGGTAGTACAGCGTCATCGTGGTGCAGAGAACGGCGATCACGAGATTGAGCGTGTAGAGATTGTCGCGCTTCAGGAACCAGGCGAGCCAGGAGAGAAAGACGTATGCCAGCGCGAGAGCCTCGACAATCCAAAGCCGCAGATCGGCGCGCTCCGCACCCAGCTGGTAGCGATACACGAGGAAGAAGAGGAAGAAGTTCAGCGCCGTCATCCACAAACTCATTGCGTCAAGGACTTTCGTCTTGGGTTTGAAGAGAAAGACGCCTGCGGTGAACGTGACCCAGTACAGCGCGAGCATCCACAATCCCGCCAAGAGCTCGGCGCCCAGAGGTCCCGGCGCTTCGATCTGCGGCAGAAACGGATACAGCCAGATCGCGTGAGTTCCGTAGCAGCCGACAATTCCGAAAAGGACAAGCCGGTACCATTGCATCCTGTACAGAATAAAAAGCATGGAGACCGCAAGGACCGCGGTCGCAACCAGGCTGAAAAATCTCTGTTCCGAAAGCTGGACCGAAAAACCTATCGTCACGAACGCGACGAAGTAGGTGAGAGTTGTCAGGACCTCCGATTTGTACCTGAACGAGTGGGCTATCATGCCGATCGCGATAGCCATCAGGAAAAACATGCCGACGGTGGGATCGGTTATGACTCTGGCCTGGGGGAGATAGTGGATAAGGAACGTGGTCACGTAGACCCCGGCCCATCCGCCTGCGATGAGGGCCTTTCCCAGAGTGCTGTATCTCTTGACGCGCTCGTAATAGACTCCGCCGCTCCACATGGTGATGAAAATCGCATAGACGGCGAGTATCCTGCCCAGCGCGCCATACTCGAGACTCAGCCAGTAGCCGAGCCCGAGCACAATCATTGTCACCCCTACCCAGACATACCAGACTGCCGCAACCGCCTCCACAAAGTCCCCCCAGTTGAAGGCGATCTTCGGAGGGCGCGGGGGCCTCGGCGGGGGAGGCGGGGGAGGCGGGCAGAAGGGGGGCTGAGGAACGTAAGCTGGTTCAGCGGGAGGAGGTCCCGGCGAAGGTTGCGCGGCTTCTCCTTCCGGGTGCTGCTGAAAAACGGTGTATTCGCTGATGGGCTTCTTCGGGAACCCGGGCTCATATGCCGGACGGCCGACCTCCCTGAGAGGTTCCTCGAAATCGAAGTAAAGCTGTAGATCCCGTCTGAATCCGGGCCATGTCCGCAGCCATACGGTAGCGGTCCATTTGAACTCGTCGTGCGCGTCCCGCGACACAACGAGCGCGACAGGCGCGGTTCCCATCGCGACAAGCGCCGGCACAGCCGGCAGTGAGGGGTCTTCCGCGCGACGCATGGCCCGACGGACGTCCAGTCCCGCAGCTCTTGTGCTCTTCTCATAGAAGGCCAGAATCAGCTCCGGGGAGTCGATGGTTCTGAACTGGAACTTCAGCGATTTTCCGAGCGCACCGCCCCCAGTGACTACCCTTGTTTCGGCATCGGTGTAATCGGCATTGGGGTAGGGTCTGAAGCCGATGGCGCCCAGGTCTGTCGGGACCGCTTCGCCTGCCTCGACGCTCGGACGGCGGGCCTCGACGACCTCGATCCGGTCCCATCTCTTACGCTCGTTGCTCGTGGCGATGAACGCGATCAGAAGAGCGACGAGCGTGAGAAGCGTTCCGAGATAGAGAGAAATGAGGGCACTGATGATAAACGCGGGAAGCGCGACTGTTCCCCATCCCCTTGTCCGGCGCTGAGCGTAAGCCCTGTGCCAGATTACCCACCAGAAAACGGCCTGGGCCAGCATCAACCATTGAACAGGCTCCCTGACGTGCTCCAGGTCTTGAATCCATGATCTGAAGCCCGTCACTCCCACGACTTCGGTGATGGGCGCGAGAAGCACTATGAGCAGCAAGCACCAGCCCGCGGCGATCGGCCAGTTGCGCTCGCGAGCATGGTTGATCGCGGTCCCCGTGACGTAGGGCAGCAACAAGACGGGCAGTGCATATAGGAATGGGAAAAGGATGAAGAGCAGCAATATGAGGGATTCCATCCTGCGAGCTCCTGTCCGGTGATTGGTGAATTATATCAACAGACCGACTCTGAAGCGCTCCCCGTCAATCGCACTCGCAAGGGGTATGATCTCCACGTCCCGCGGTCCGGCCCTTGTATATTTGCAACGGATTCCCTGCCATCGTTGCAGATTGTACACCATTCCCCGGGATCTGTCAAGCCGTACCGAGCATTGTCTTGTAGCCGGTTTTCTGGGATAATATGAGTTGCAGATCTGGATACGACAATTACCGGATTTTCAGCATAGCTGCTTTGATACCGGATTCGCCTTTAGGGAGAGCCAAAGGCTCTCAGGTGGTGCTATGGCGCGTTGGGTACTGGCGGTCATAGTCGTACTGATCCCGTTCCTTTCGCTTGGATCGGGTCCCGATAAGTCGCGACAGGTCCGAGCGGAGGCGGAGAACGTTGTTGTTATCGTAGTTGACACCCTTGCGGCACAACATCTCGGTTTCATGGGCTACGAGCGCGAGACGTCGCCGTTCATGGACCGGCTCGCGTCCCGGTCTGTGGTTTTCAACCGCGCTTACACCCCGAAAGCAACCACCCTTCCTTCGTTCACATCGCTGCTCACAGGCTGCCATCCGGACCGTCACGGCGTTCTGAATAACGGTGCAGTTCTGCCCCAGGAAATTCACTTCCTGACCAACGATTTCAGGTCCGCGGGATTCGAGGCTTGGGGTATGCCTGCCGCGAGGGTCCTGAGCGCCCAGTACGGCATCGGCAGGGGTTTCGACTACTTCGCCAACACGCCCGCTATCCCTCACACCGCACGAGAGATGAACGAGAGACTGTCCGGAATACTCACCGGCTCGCCTCGATTCAGGGAGCCCAGCTTCCCCGATACGCGCAAGCCTCTGTTCCTCATGATCCATTTCTATGATCCTCATACCGAATACACTCCGGATGACGTTGCGTTTGAGATGTTCGCCGACCCCGGCTATGACGGGCCGGTCGACGGCACGTGGGCGCAGTTCAAGAAATTCAATCAACATGAGATCGAGTTCAATGCAGGGGATCTGAGACGTGTATGCGACTTGTACGACGCCGAGATTCGGTCATTCGACGCTCGACTGAAGGAGCTTTTCGAATTGCTCGATCACGTGGGCCTGCTCGACACCTCCGTAATCGTCCTCACGGCCGACCACGGCGAGAACCTCGGCGAGCATCATTTCATCACTCACGGACATCCCTACGAGCAGAGCCTTCACATCCCCCTCCTGGTCCATTTCCCATTTGACAAATGGGGCGGCAGGAGAATCGACTCGCTTGTCGAAAACACGGACATCATGCCGACCCTGATGGATTTCGCCGGCCTGAGAATCCCGGGTGATATCGACGGTCGCAGCCTGATGCCTCTGATCGATCCGGAATCCGATTCCCCGTACTCTCCGAGGGATTATCTGTACGCCATCGGCAACCCGACGTCCGGCGGTTACACGTACAGCCTGTTCGACGGAAAATTCAGGCTGACCGCCGAGTTCGACAATTTCGGCGGCATCAATCCGGACGGCGGCGTGATGATCTTCGACATACCGAATGATCCTCGGGAAACGTCCAGCCTCGTGGACAACCCTCCCGAGGCCCTTAAGCGCCTCGCCCCGGTGCTGGCCCGCATGATTGTTGCGTCGCGCGAAGGCGATGCACCCCTCATGACCGAACAGAACCGCGAAATGCTGTCGAGCCTGGGATATCTGTGACCCCGCAGATGGGGACAGGCACCCCGATGTCAATGAATTGCCTAATCACATATCGGTATCAGGGCATCGGAGCAACAAAAAGGTTCTACCACGATCCGTCGTCAAGGAATTTGCTCAGGAATGCGTCGCCTTCGCCATTCGATGTGTGATCGTCATTCGCGGGACCGGGGTCCATGTCGACAGTCGCTTTGAACTCTCCGACAGCGTAGATGCACGAACTGCC
>CAYGZQ010000110.1:0-7090 GCA_964354375.1 uncultured Planctomycetota bacterium | reverse complement strand
CATCTGTGACCATTACTCGATGGTCGTCAATTTCACAGATGAACCAGGGCGTGAATCCCGGCGGCGTGACGGCGTGGTCGACATAGTTCCCTGATGTATCTGCCACGATGACGGGGAATTCCCAAATCCTGTCATAGCCTGCGAGGGACAAGTACATCAAGCCCGGGCATTTCTCGCTGATAAAGGCATGTGATACGCCCGATTCATCACCGTCGAGGTATTCCACTCGGATCGAGTCCGCGACCGTTCCTGTCTCGGGGTCAATAAGCCAAATCGCATCACCATACTTCGGATCCTGAAAGTCGGAGTTCAGATACAGGTTGAAGAGTGCAACGAACGACTCGTCCCATCTCTGCAAATCGTTGGTCCCCGGCCACTCAGCGAAGTTGCTCGGGATCTCAGCAATCTTTGTGAAGGTGTCGAGCGCTATTACATCGGTTGTGCTCTTCATTTCGTCATAGCGATCGTTGGCTTCCCAGTATTGCTTTCGGCAAGACACCAGTAACGCATCATCGTTCCAAAGACATATCGTCTGCGGCCACGCGCGGACGGAACACGTCCGAAGAACGTTGCCGGAGGCAATATCAACCTCTATGACAAGCCCGCTGTTCTCGGACGCTTCGTCCGGGTCATTCACATCCTCATCCGTAGTCAATGCGCAGACGTACAGCCGTTGTTCGTCTGCCGAAATGGCTATCGCGCCCAGTTCGTGCTCCCAGGGGAGATTCATGGTATCCGTGAACTGTTGAGCGACGCAGTCAAATACCACTATACCAGTGTCGATACCATTTGCTGAGGACGACTCGTACGTGCAGTAAATAAGACCAGTGGATGTAGGACCAACCGCGTCCACTATTTCGTATCCCGAAAAGGTCTCCGTCGACCATTGGCCAGGCTGATCTTCGGATAGCAGGATGAGACCCTCAAGAAACCCGACTATCCAGAATCTGGCCGATTGCTCTTCGGGCAGTATGCGGCAAGGTTCAACACCAACTGAGAACTCATCGGCGACTAGGAGCTCAGCCCTTACGGGCAAGGTATAGGGGGAGAAGAGTGAGCATAACGCTAGCAGAGCAATTGGTCCGTAACAAGAGTAAGATCTTTTGCGTCGCATCGAGCATCCTCCAATTCGGGATTTTGGCGCTTGCCATCAATATATCCTGGCTCTCCAATCGGGCTTATACCCGGAGCCGAAATTCTCGAGAACCCAAGTCTCATCAATCGAGACGCACATGGCGTACTTCATAAGACCGCCACCGTCGTTCCACGTGTACTTATAGATGTAGTATATCGCCGCTTCCATCCAAGCAATGACGACGATCTCGCGAGGTTTCGTTGTTCCCAGGGTAGGATCCCAGTGGTCCTTGTTATATCCTCCCGTCGGCCTGACAAGGTTGTCGCTGAGCTTTTGCATGAAATCCCCCATCCATGGCCATGACCTCGTTTCTCCGCTAAAGCCACAGACGGTGGTTATGCTTGTATTCTTCTGAGTCCTTATGATATATTCCCAATCGTCGTAGCCAAGCGCGACGCCTAGGGTTCCGTAGGTTCCGGCATTCAGTGCGTTGCAGCCTGTCAGGGTTATCCATTCAGTATCCGATCCGATGGGACAGGCGTCCCGCAGATCATACGGTGAGATGTTAGCATCGGCACCTTGGGGCGAAAGCCCAGGTTGAGTAGGCCAATACGCCAAATCGAATGTGTAACCGTCGCATCCAGGCGGGTGGGACGCCAGGGTCGACGGACCGCCGTGAGAGAAGATGAAGGCAATATCGGGCATGCTCTGCACAGGCAAGGTTGCCTTTTCGAGTATGTTGGCACTTGCTACGACGACCTCCTGACCCATCTTCAGAGCGCTCTCCTTGTAGTTCTGTTGTCCATCTTCCCCATCGTAGTTGTTAAGTGCGAAGTAGCCCCGGTTTTGGCCGTAATGGGCCTTCGGTGCTACCCATAATCTCATCTGAGTAAGATTGACCTGCCACCAAGGGTTCTCGGGATCGTTAGCTACTAAGACGGAGTAGTCTTTCTCTTGATCACGGTTGCTGACATACAAATACGGAGGCTCGAACTCTATGGTTGACAGGTTTGATGATGACGGCTGGGAATCTGTGATCCTGACTTTCGGAATGCCGCCAGGAGGAACGCCAGTGATGGCCGGGTCATAGATGTGGTCGCCGCGACCATAGACGTATGGCCCTGGGACGGTGCCGTCGCATGTGAAGTCCGCCATGATTTCGTCGCGCTCGGGGTCGCTATCAGCCAGTTCATACAGGTACACGGAGATCCAGTTGCAGGGGGTTGTATCACAGGGTGCCTTCACTTCAACAGGCACTCTGTGGTTCGGTGCTTGGCCAAGGGTAATGGCGTACAGCGAAAGCTCGTCGTCACCCGTCGATCTGCCGACGACGAAACCGTCTCCAGGGCTACCGTATACCAGTCGTTTGTCGGGCGGGACGTGATTGTCGTCATTTGGATCGTAATTGTAATGGCATTCGTCATTCCAATCATTAATGTGGGGGTCGGGATACCTTTGGCCGCGAAACATCGGTTGAGCCAGCGGATCCTTCACAAAGCAGTCATCGTAAAGCGTGTCTCCACAGACGAGCAGCTCTGCGCGCACCTGGAACTCGTGATCCTTGAGTAACACGGTGAAAGACGGTCCGGTCCAGGACTCCTGCGTTATGATGCTCTGGAACCCGCTGTCTTCTGGATAGTGCTCCTTGTCAAGCTCGTTCCATCCTCCCTGGCCGTCATCCTGAAGAACGTACCAGTCAATTGATTGCTCGAGGGATTCGACGTATTGTAGTCCGGTGATCTCAGCTTCGAAGGTGACCGTGGACCCGCACGCAAAATCACATCGATCTTCTGGCGTTTCGCCGCATCCGGACGGCTGAACTATCTCAAGGTCCGGAATCGGAACGACGAATTCCGGACTCCGGCGCCAGTTGTTAATGTCGTCGGTGGTCCTGAGACGGAAGCTCGAGATGTCGCCGTTCAGGAGAGCGCAGTCCACCGGAAGAATCCACACTGAGAATTCGCCCTTTTCGTCCCCGTCGGTCGGAAGCCGCATGGGTACGATCTGCTCGCCGACCAGCACAGGCCAATATTCCTCTGTGAGCTCGTCGGGGGCGTACGGGCTGACATCAGCGTAGAAGAGATGCTCAGCCATCTCGTCGTCCGCATAGTTCTGCCAACCAAGAAGCGCTTTGTAGAGGGCACCGAGCTTCACTGGATGGTCACGCTCACCTCTACCTCGCAGATCGACTCTCCACCGCGGCCATCGGAGACTTTGAGGTATACATAGCCGCGGTAGTCTTCAGTGTATGCGTGAGTCGGAGCGACCGAAAAGCCGGTATAGGCGTCATCGACGGGCTCGCCGAAGACGTGATCGCCGTCAAAGTCCCACTCGTACATAAGCTCATCGCACGGATCGGGATCATAGGAAGCGGCCGCGTTGAATTCGATCAAGGCGGGGGACGGGCCTATGTACGGCATCGGCGTCAACAGCTCCAGAGCACAAATCGGGGGATGGTTGACCCACTCCAGGATGCATACCTTGTCAGTCAGCCAATCCGTCACCATTATCCGGTGGTCATCAATTTCACAGATAAACGACGGCGTGAACCCCGGCGGCGTGACGGCGTGGTCGACATAGTTCCCGCACGTGTCTGCCACGATTACCGGGAATTCCCAAATCCTGTCATAGCCTGCGAGGGACAAGTACATCAAGCCTGGACATTTCTCGCTGATAAAGGCATGTAATACACCTGATTCATCACCGTCAAGGTATTCGACTCGGATCGAGTCCGCGACCGCTCCTGTCTCGGGGTCAATAAGCCAAATCGCATCGCCATACTTCGGATCCTCAAAGTCGGAGTACAGATAAAGGTTGAAGAGCGCAACGGACGACTCGCCCCATCTCTGCAAATCGTTGGTCTCCGGCCACTCTGCGAAGTTGCTCGGGATCTCAGCGATCTTTGTGAAGGTGTCGAGCGCTATTACATCGGTCGTGCTCTTCATTTCCTCGTAACGATCGTTGGCTTCCCAGTATTGCTTTTGGCAAGACACCAGTAACGCATCATCGTTCCAAAGACATATGGTCCCCGGCCACGCCCGAACGGAGCACGTGCGAAGAACGTTGCCGGAAACAATATCAACCTCTATGACAAGCCCGCTATTTTCGGACGCTTCATCCGGGGAGTCTGCGCCCTGGTCCGTGCTGTGGATTGTGACATAGAGTCGCTGTTCATCTGGCGAGATGACGATCCCTGAGGCGCCGCTCCACGGAAAGTCTATCGTTCGGGAAAATTGTTCATTGATGCAGTCAAAACTCACGACCCCATGAGGAGGCCCCGATGCCGTGTACGTACAGTAAATATAGCCTTGCGAATCAGGGCCGACAGCATCCAGCACTTCGTAGCCCTCAAAGTGCTCGATTCCCCACACACCGGATTCATCCTCGGACACGAGGATCAGACCCTGAAGATGCGCGACCACCCAAAACTTGCCTGATTGCTGATCCGGCAGAATGCGACCAGTGTCAACGCCGACGGAGAGTTCATCCGTGACGACGAGCTCCGCCATGGCCGGAATGGCATTGACCAAAAGAAAGCAGCTTCCGATGATCGCGGTCCCCAAGGAACACAATATCCGCGAACTTGACGAAGACATTGGTGATTCCTCCGTTTTGATTTCAAGGGTTTGGATCTATGGGTGAATTTTGGCTCTCCAATCATATTTGTCATCAGTCAGGTCGAAATCGTCCAGAACCCATGTCTCATCAATGGACACTGCGGCTGCATACTTCATGAGGCCGCCAGCGTCGTCCGTCGTGTACTTGTAGATGTAGTAGATCGCCGCTTCCATCCAGGCAATGACGACGATGTCGCGAGGTTTTGTTGTGCCTAGGGCAGGATCCCAGTGGTTGCTGTCATAGCCTCCAGTCGGGCTGACAAGGTTGTCACTCAACCTCTGCATGAAATCCCCCATCCAGGGCCACGACCTCGTGAGTGCCGTGAATCCGCAAACCGTCGTTATGCTTGTTCTCTTCTCAGTCCTGATGATATATTCCCAATCGTCGTAACCAAGCGCGAGACCGAGGGTTCCGTAGGTTCCGGCATTCAGTGCGTTGCAGCCTGTCAGCGTTATCCATTCAGTATCTGATCCGAGGGGACAGGCGTCCCGCAGATCATACGGTGAGATGTTAGCATCGGCATCTTGGGGCGAAAGCCCAGGTTGAGTGGGCCAATACGCCAAATCGAATGTGTAACCGTCGCATCCCGTTGGTGGAGACGCCAGCGTCGACGGACCTCCGTGAGAGAAGATGAAGGCAATATCGGGCATGCTTTGCACAGGCAAGGTTGCCTTTTGGCCGAAAAACCAGTCAATCTTTGCTTCGATGACTTCCTGACCCATCTTCAGAACGCTCTCCTTGTAGTTCTGTTGTCCATCTTCCCCATCGTAGTTATCAAGTGCGAAGTAGCCGCGGTTTTGGCCGTAATGAGCCTTTGGTACCACCCATAATCTCATCTGAGTAAGATTGACCTGCCACCAAGGATCTTCAGGATCGTTCGCTACTAAAACCGAATAGTCTCTCTCTTGATCACGGTTGCTGACATACAAATACGCAGGCTCGAACTCTATGGTTGACAGATTTGAAGATGACGGCTGGGAATCTGTGATCCTGATTTTCGGAATGCCGCCAGGAGGAACGCCAGTGATGGCCGGGTTATAGATGTGGGCACCGCGACCAAAGACGTATGGCCCTGGGACCGTGCCGTCACATGTGAAGTCCGCCATAATCTCGTTGCGGTCTGGATCGTTATCAGCCAGTTCATACAGGTATACCCAGATCCAGTTAGAGGGGGTTGTGTCGTGAGGCGCCTCTACGAGAATGGGTATTCTGTGGTTCGGTGCTTGGTCAAGCGTAATGGCGTATAGCGAAAGCTCGTCGTCGACTGTCGATCTGCCGACGACGAAACCGTCTCCGGGACTACCGTCGCTTAGCCGTTTGTCCGGTGGGACGTGATTGTCGTCATTTGGATCATAATTGTAATGGCATTCGTCACCGTCATCCCAAATGTTCGGATTCGGGTATCGCTCGCCGCGGAACATCGGTGCAGTTAGCAGATTATTCGCCACAAAGCAGTCATCGTGGAGCATGTCTCCGCAGACTACCAGCTTCGCGCGGACCTGGAACTCATGATCCTCAAGTAGTACGGTGAAAGACGGTCCAGTCCACGATTCCTGCGTTATGATGCTCTCGAATCCGCTGTCTCCTGGATAGTGCTCTTTGTCAATCTCATCCCATCCTCCCTGTGCATTCTGCTTCAGAACATACCACTGGATCAGTTCCCGGATCTCGGTCTGGTCGAGCAGCTCGTCAACGCCGGTCATCGCGGCCTCGAATATGATCGTCTCGTCTTTTGAGAACTGGCACCTGTCGTCCGGAGTCTCCCCGCAACCGGACGGTTGCACTATTTCGAGTTCCGGAATCGCAGTGATGAACTCCGGACTCCGGCGCCAGTTGTTCACGTCGTCCGTGATCCTCAGGCGGAAGCTCGAGATATCGCCGTTCAGGAGAGCGCAATCCACCGGAAGAATCCACACCGAGAATTCGCCCTTTTCGTCCCCATCGGTCGGAAGCCGCATGGGTACGATCTGCTCGCCGACCGGCACAGGCCAATATTCCTCTGTGAGCTCGTCGGCGGCGTACGGGCCGACATCGCAGTAGAAAAGGTGCTCAGCCATTTCGTCGTCGGCATAGTTCTGCCCAAGATAAGTATAGTCCCCGGCGAGGAACTTATCGATGTAGCGACCCTGATCCGACGGCTTGTCCTGAGCGCGAACCACGACCACCGGCTCATCGGCGTCAACAACACACCCGACATTACTCCAGTAATAAGACCAGAAGTCCTGC
This sequence comes from uncultured Planctomycetota bacterium, assembly GCA_964354375.1. Classification (GTDB taxonomy): domain Bacteria; phylum JAJVIF01; class JAJVIF01; order JAPKYR01; family JAPKYR01; genus CAYGZQ01. Next base: position 171 of record CAYGZQ010000110.1, on the reverse strand, counting down.
TGGCTGATGACCGGAGCACCGTTCGACTTGTACAGGTTTCCACTCTCGGCGAGATCGGCATAGAGACTGGCGATATACGGATCCGAGGACTGATCTAACTCCGAGCCGAGCAAGATATCGATCCCTCCGTAGGGATCTTCGATATTGTCGCCGAAGAACGGAGGATCGTGG
>CAYGZQ010000109.1:0-7375 GCA_964354375.1 uncultured Planctomycetota bacterium | reverse complement strand
AGCATCGCGATGACTTTCGCACGATCTGGACGAAACAGGTTCCCGGGATTATTGCGGACATCGAGACCCGGGAACCCGCTTTCGGCACGCGACGACTTGAGTCAAGATTGCAGCGACGCGGGTTCCCGGGCTACATCTCGACGAGGCTGCACAACTCCCTTGAGGCAACACCGATCGGATCGTCACCCATCGTGCGCTTCCTCAGCTCGGCCAATTCAGCGCGCATGTGACCCGCCACGGCGGGATCGTCCAGAAGCTCCGTGCACGCGACGTAAAGATTCGCCAGGTTGAACCTCGATTGATTGAACTCAGGTATGACCTCTTTTCCCGCTAGGAGATTGGGGAACGCATAGTACGGAAGCTCCTGGAACATCCGTCTCCCCAGTTTCACCATCCAGTCGTTTGCGATCTTGTAGAAGGTCACCGCGGGGACCGCGAGAAGAAGCGCAAGCTGTACGCTGGTCCCCGACTTGACGATCAGAAGGTCGCTCGCCGCCATGAGATCGTAGCAGTCGTCGGGAACGAACGTGATCTTCTTCGCCGAGAACCCGAAGCCCTCCCTTATCGGACCTTCCAGCCTCGGGCTCGGGATCGGGCAGTACAGCCACAAGTTGGGGTATCGTTTGCCGAGGCGGTCGACAAGCTCCCTCAGCACGGGCATGTGGAATCTGAGCTCGTGAAGCCTGCTGCCCGGTGCGATACCGACGAGCCGCTTTCCCTGGATCTCCTTCGCGTACCGGCTCAGGTACTTGCGCTCTTCCGCAGCTTGCAGAGCGATCTGGCCCAGGGGATGACCTATGAATCGGTAGTTCACTCCCGCGCGCTCGTAGGCATCAAGGCTGAACGGGTACGCGACGAGGGCGAGGTCGACAAGCTCCGCCATGGCCTCGAATCGGTCACGCACGCCTCTCCTCTTTGCGCCGGGGATCTTTTTCAGCGTGTCGACCGCTCTGTCGATCGCCTTGTGCTCGACCGTCTCGCCGGGCTTCCACCAGAGCACGGGAGAGATATAGTACGCGGCGGGCTGGATCGTTCCGTCCGGACGCCTGCGAATATCCTTCAGAAGCGACATGTTGAGAGAACGGTAATCCACCGTTATCACGAGCGACGGCTTCTCTTTTCGAATCCGCCTGACAAGCCTGCTCTTTGCTCTCAGAAGCCTCGGGAGGATTTTCATCCCTTCGAAAATGCCTATCGCTCCCCAGAAAGTGGAGTCCTCCCAGATTTCGACCCCGGCGTCCCTCAGATGGCTTGACCCGGCGGCGGCGAACCGCAGCTCGGGGTTCTCCGGATGGAGTTTCGCCCAGTCCTGTCTCATGCGCACGACAAGATGGGCGGCGTGCATGTCGCCGGACAGGTCGCCGGTCGATATGAAGATCAGCGGGGGGTTCGCTGTGGGGACGCTGTCCATGGGTGGTCGGTGGCGCCTACAAGCGAGTCCGCGAGCTTGTAGGCGTCTCGGATTATCGGGTGCCGGCGACAAGCTGCGTTCGCTTCCCAACGGGCACAGCCACGTTCGAAGACTCACTCAGTCTGTGCCAGGCACCCAGCCTGAAGAATAATATGAGACGCCTACAAGGTCGAAGACTCCCTTGTAGGCGCCATTGATCACAAAGGGAGTTTTTCAACGGGCCTGCTATGAATCGGATCCGTTAAGCACAAGCTCCGGGGTGAAATCGAGCGCGCCCTCGCCGTGGATATGCAACGGTAGGCGGACCTGGCTGGATGTGACCGCCGCCAGTGCCACCCCCAGCGCGTGAATGGACGCCTCGCCGCCGATGTGCGGCTCTATTCCCTCGCGCACACACTTCAGGTACTCCAGGATTTCCTCTCTGAGCGGCTCGGCCTTCTGAACCGGAATCTCGTGCGCGCGCTCATCGTCGTATACAATCAGGCTCTGCTCGATGAAATCCACCAGCACGAACCCGTACTTGAACGTCGCAAACAACTTCCTCGCCTTGATCTTGGACAGCCAGGATGTCTCTATGTGACCCGGCGCGCCGTTCTCGAATGTGAGCGATATGCTCGCGGTGTCCTCGAGGTGATGCACGGTCGATGACGCGGTGCAGAACACCTCCCTGACGCGGCAGTCGGCGAGGTAGGACATGATGTCGATATCGTGGCAGCCGAGATCGACTATGATCCCGGTGTCCGCCACACGTTTCGGATAGGGCGCCACACGTAATGTGCTTATTGACAGAAGCTGGCCGAGATGCCCCTCGTTGATCAGCTCCCTGAGCTTCCTGATCGCCGGATTGAAACGCTCGATGTGCCCGACCATAAGGGTGATTCCGGCCTGCGCGGCAAGGCGGAATATGTCCTGCGCGTGCTCCACCGTGTCGGCTATCGGCTTCTCGATCAGAACGTGACAACCTCTCCCGATAGCCATCGAGGCCACTTCATGGTGCACAAACGTGGGCACCACGACGTGCACCGCATCCAGCCCCTGGTCGAGAAGTTCTTCGGGGTAGTAGAACGGGATGGTGCCGTAAAGGCTTGCCACTTCATCCGCCGTTCTTTTGTCGGTGTCGCATACGCCGACCAGGTCCACCTGGTCCAGTTCACTCAGGATTCTCGCGTGGTTGCGTCCCATGACCCCCACGCCTATCACGCCAACTCGCATCTCAGCTTTCCCTTCGGGCCGCTCATGGCGCGGCCGCCTGGAATGATCTAATATCCCCTCTCTTGAATCCGGCACTCTACGCTTCTATCATGCAAGATAAACCGCCTGCCTCGGGCGGTTCTCATCCCCATCATCGTCCACATCCCCGGCGTCTTTATGACCTCTCGACACCCCGCGTTTACTCGCCCTGAAGAACTCCAGGATGTGCTCGATCTCGGGAGTCCGCTCAAGCTCCTTCTCGATTCTCTCGAGAGCCGCAAGGAAGCTCAGGTCGGAACGGTAGAGCAGTCTGTAAGCCTGTTTAATAAGCTCGCGATTCGCAAGCGGCATCCCGACGCGCTTCAGCCCGATTACGTTCACTCCGAACACAGATGCAGGGGCCCCGCCGGCAATGATCATGTAGGGCGGAGCGTCCTGCCTGACTCCGGACATCCCTCCCACCATCGCCAGCGTCCCCACCCTGACGAATTGATGGAAAGCAGAGGCGCCGCCGATCATCGCACGGTCCTCAATCTCACAATGGCCGCCCATCAATGCGGCGCTCGCCATCACGACATGATCCCCCACCCTGCAGTCGTGCGCCACGTGCGCGTACGACATCAGCATGCAGTTCGATCCGACTATTGTCGCGTGGCTTCCCACCGATCCCCTGTTTATGGTGCAGAATTCCCGGATTACCGTGTTCGGACCCACCACGCAGACGGTGAGGGATCCGTCATACTTAATATCCTGAGGCTCGGTCCCTATTACCGCTCCCGGGTAGACCTTCACGCCCTCGCCCAGGGTGGTGTTCGGACCAAGCACCACGTTCGGACCCAGCTCGACGCCCGCCTTCAGAACCGTGTTTGCGCCGATAACGACGCCCGGTCCGATGCTCACGTCATCGGCAAGAACTGCGGTCGGGTCTATATCTGTTCTCGGATGTATCGACATCACTCGAGACTCTCAGTCTTTCTTGTCCAGCTTTCGCTCGATCCTTTCGAGCCGCTCGATAATCTCAGGCAAACGATTCTGAGCGGCAAGAAGCTGAAGGGCTTTCTTGTGATCTCGCGCCGGGTATCCCGACACCCGGCTCGATGGCGGCACATGACGGGTCACGGCCGCCTGACCGCCCACCACGCTTCCTTTGCCCACTCGTATGCCGTTCTGGAATCCCGCCTGGCCCGCGATAACCACGTCGCTCTCGATAATCACCCGTCCCGAAAGCCCCGCCTGCGCCGCGATCCGAGTGTGAGCGCCGATCTCCACGTTGTGCGCCACCTGCACCAGATTGTCGATCTTCACATCGTCCCCGATCACGGTCGCGTCCAGCGTCGCACGATCAATCGTGGTGTTGGCGCCGATCTCCACGTCATTGCCGATCTCCACGCGCCCGATCTGCGGAACCTTGATATTTCCTTCCGCGGTCGGGGTGAACCCGAAACCGTCGCTCCCTATCACGGCCCCGGAATGCACAATGCATCGTGACCCGATCCTCACGTCGTGCAGTACCGACACGTTCGGATAGAGGTTCGTCCCCTCGCCTATCACGCTTCGAGCGCCGACGAAACATCCCGACCCGATCCGCGCACCCGCCCCGATCTTCGCCCCGGAATCGACCACCGCGAACGGTCCCACCCACGCCGATTCATCCACCTCAGCGTCCGGGGCTATCAAAGCGTGAGGATCAATCCCCGATATCGTTTCCTTCTTATCGTAGAAATGTATCAGCGCTCTGGTGAAAACCAGTCGCGGATTCTCATGCACCAGGAGCGCAACGTCCCCGCGATCCTCCGGCTTCGAGACTATCAGCGCCGCCGGGATATCCCTTCCTCCCTCCCGCTGGAACTTGCAGGGCTGCACCGCTAGCGCGATATGTCCCGCCCGCGGATGATCGAGCGAACACACACCCGCGATGGACACGCCGGCGTCGCCGATCACGCGCCCTCCGATCAGTTCAGCCAGCTTAGCAAGCGATATTTTGGCTTCCCCCGAATCCACGCTTCATTTGCCCCCATTTTCGCTCAAGGCTGATGCGACCTTGTCCACCCTTGAACTCTCCGTATTGACCCAATCCGTCCGTTCGAATTCCGGCTGGGACGGGCGCTCAATGGAAAACTCATCATGCTGCAAATGCACAGAGAATCCCGCGATCCGCGCGCCGATGTCGCCAAGCAGATTCTTCACACCGGCGGGCTCGACTCCCTGCATATCCCCGTCCGCAAGGCTCGCGGCGAATCCATCGACTATCTCCGCCAGGAGAACATCGTACCGGGACTCGACCTCCGCGCCTATCTCACCCTTGCGCTCCTCTGCAAACTGTCTCTCCTCCCTAATCGCGTAATTCGCGCGGTCGAACTCATTCCTATAGTAATCCAGCTTGATCTCCTGAATCGGAAGGCTGTCCAGCAATTTGTACCGGACAATGTCTCGTCCCAGAGTGGTCTGCAAAGCTCGATAGCCCACAAGCCTTATGTGGTCAGCCTGCTGGCGAGCGAGAGATTCTCTCACGAATGCCTCTTGCAGAGACACTCGCTCTTCGACGCTCTGTTCGTACAGCCTGTCGGCCTCGTCCAGGGTCTCATCCAGGGCAGGCGATCCCTCGAAGGATCCCATTTCCCAGGCTGTCGCGCCGACTCCTGCGGTCAACGCGGCCGACGCGCGCTCCCTGGCGCTTTCCAGCTCACCTCGGGTCGAAACCCTCTCAATGCCTCCGGCGGGCGCGCTCATCTCCTCGATCGATCCCAGCTTGCCGAGGGCCTCTCGATGCGCGTCGGCAAGGGCTGCGGTCTCTTCGTTCAGCGCCGACTCGAATGCCGACAGATCATCCTCGGCAAGCTGCGGCGCCGGGGTCCTGAGGGTTGTGACGGCCACCCATGCGGCCGCAATCGCCGCTACCAGGAGCGCGTAAAGGAGGATCCGTGCTGTCAGACGATTCGACTTCAACGGTTCTACTATCCCTTGATTCGCTGAACGATCAGCGGCGTGAGATCAAGTCCGCCCCACATGACCGAACCCTTCTCGAGCACCACCTCAAGCCCGGACTCCTCTCCCACGGACTGAGTGGCATCGATCACATCCTGGATAAGGGGCTCGGTGAGTCGCTGACGTTCGGCATCGACCTCGCCCTGTATGCGGTCTATGTCATCCATCAATTTCTGACGCTGCTCCGCCGTCAGCGAATCAACATTTCCGTAATCGGATATCTCCGCCACCTTTGCCTGCTCGAACTGCTGGATCTGCGTCATGACCGAGTCGAACTGCGGATGCGAGTGCAGGACTGCCTGCACGTCCACGTACCCGATCGTCGCGTATGTCGATTGGGCGCTCACAGGCGCGATGATCATTCCGGCCATCACACCCAAGCCCACGCAGGCTCCGATAATCACAAGCGAAAGAACAGGTCTGATTTTCATGTTCGTTGCCATTGTCGTTTCCTTGACGGAGGGTCTCAGAACTTCGCTCAAAGTGCGAAAATGCTGCGGACCCAGTACTCGTTGTCTCCGTTGGTATATATCCCCGCCGACAGGTACTGCTGAAACTGGTATGTCATCCCGAATTCATTCAGGGAATCGTCCTCGAATATCTCGCCTCGGAGCCTGAACCCGGGAGAGATTTCCTGCTCCACGAAGTACTTCATCGCCTTGCGGTCAAGGTCGTAACCGACGGCCGCGAAGGTTCCCCTCACCGGACGGAATCCGAGCGCCACGTCCGTCTGAAGCGTGCTGTCGTTTGTGAAATAGTTGAGGTTCACGAAGACCTCCACGCCTCTTGTCAGCAGGGCGCCCAAACGGCTCTGGACCTCCGATGAATCCCTCGACTCGTTCCCGAAATCGACGAATGTCTCAAGCCAGAGATCGCACAGGTTGCTGTCCACCACTGCGTCGATCCTCACAATCGGCTGAGACTCCAGCATGTGCACGGTAATTGACGCGTTGGCTCTGAGTTGTCTTGCCATCGCGTCTTCCTCGATCGCCTCGGACAGGGCTCCCGCAATCTCGTCGGCTGCGCCCTCTATCTCCGATCTCGGCATGCCGACCATGAAATCGGCCTCGGCAAGCAGACGCTCGCGCATGCGGTCGAGAATCACGTTGTAGAGAGTGGAAGAGTACATTCGCGGGCGTATCAGCTCGATCAGGTCATCCTCGGGTTCAAGAGCCACGGTTATCTTCGCGACCGCGCCCAGCTGGACTGAACGCTCGATCCTGAAGTCCGGGAACACGGTCGGCAACAGGTCGGCTTCCTCCAGGGCGGGCATGACGATCCCGACCGCCCATTGCCTGTCGATCGGATTCGAAGGAAGCCCGACCAGGAACCGCCGGTAGACCTCCAGAAGGCGCGGTTCATTCTCCGCAAGCCGCCTGGAAAAACGTTCCATCCAGAAGTCGCCAAGCTCGCCCTGATCCAGCTCCACTTCGATTTCGGTGACCGCATGCGGATCTTCCGCCGTCCAGCCTTCGGGATGCACCGTGAACACCGCCGCAACCGGCGTGGCCTCGAAATCCAAATCGAGGTGCGCGACCGTGTATCCCTTTGGCTCGATCACTATGTTTGTTCCGGTTCTGATCGCTTCCGCCACCACATCGGGATCGGAGCCCAGGATCCCGTCGCGCTCTTCACTCTCAAAGAGCACGCTGGTCAGGGTGTCGGCGAAAATGTCCTTGAGTTCTGCGGCAACGAGGTCGGGGAGCGCCGGCTCACTTTCGATCTTCACATCGATGAGGTCCTGCGCGCAGACTTGTGACGGGACCAGGCAGGCGACGAGCATCGAAA
>CAYGZQ010000108.1:0-7692 GCA_964354375.1 uncultured Planctomycetota bacterium | reverse complement strand
CCACGAGGCCTCTTTTAGCCCCCCCCCACAATGGCGCATCGTTAAGCCTGAGTCGGTTGCCAGATATTTTGAGGTCACGGGCTGACCGACTGAGAACCGGCAAGTATCCAAGCCAGCAGAATGGCAAGTACCGCCCCGACCACGTATTGCCCGCACTTCCACCACCACACAGATGCCCAGAATGCTTGCTTGGCAGAGTCAAGATCGTCCTTGCCGTGCCGTGTTCGCTTGATCCACTGTTGATGCAAGTAGTGAAAACCGTGAGCAATCCATTCCGCTAATTTTCCGGCTGAGAGTCCGATGATTAGTGTGGCTGACAGGACTCTGGAAAACCAGGGTGTCCAAACGGCTGTTTGGGGAATATGAACAACGATCCCCGCCGTCACAAGCGCAACGATTGTCATAACGATTACTTGGATGTCGTCTTGTTTCTTTTCATCCAGCATAGTTGACCTCCATCTGTCTGAATGCGCCGCCTGGAAAGGCATCCTAGTATACCGCATCATTCGCCAATGAATAGAGAAGTTCAAGTGCGGTCTCAAGCGAACCGTGGGCGTGGAATACCGAGCGATCTCAGCGCAGCCTCTAAGTCAGTCAGGTTGGCACCCGAAACCCACTGCACAAGGGTTTCCGCGAGTAATTTTCCCGCAGTACGCAGGTAACTGTGTGTGGGTTCGAGTCCCACCTCCGGCACCAGTCTTTCTCCGGTAGCAGCTACCCAGGCGAGGACGCCTGGGATAGCAGCTACCGGAAGGGTACCGAGCATCCTTTTCTTTTCTCAAGCCCACCACAAATCCGGTCGATATATAAAAGCGATTCAGTCGTATTGAATCTCCTTGCGTCCGATTGCATTCAGTAGATTCCATGGCGGCATTCGAAGCTTGATATTCTTAATCAAATTTGATAGAAATTGAACTAACCTAAACTCCCTTAAAGTGAGTTCAGGGAGGAAAACATCATGAAACAGGAGCATTCCAGTTACCCGGATTCGCAGCAGATGGAGAACACGCCCCCGTCCCCGAGGCTGGGCGAGTTCCCCGAGCGCTGGATCTGGCTGGACTGAGAGGAGCGCGTGATGAGATACGTCTTGATCGCACTGAGCCTTGCGGTGCTTTTCAGCGGTCCGTTTGCCGTCGCCGCTCTCAGAGCAGGCGGAGCGGACGGCTCTCCCGCGACTGCTATCGTAGCGGATGAGGCCACACCTCTCCTGGACGGTATTGACTGGGACGAGTGGCTTCTCCTGGAGGGGATCGATTGGGATGAGTGGCTTCTGGGTCTGATTTGCCCGGCACCTGCCCCGACGAGAATTACCTGAGCCACCCTCCGTTTCCGATTCGTGCACGATAAAGGCGATGGGCTTCCCATAGAAGGCTGATATGTGTTGTACTATGAGCCGCCGTCCGGCGGTTTTCTTGTCTCGGTGATCGCCTATTGAACGGGCGCCCTCACGAAAGTCTCCTCTATGGCATCCAGGTGCTCAAGACCCTCAAGAGTCGCCGTCTCCCAGACATAATCGGGAAGCTCCCATATCCCTTCATCGCCGTAGAGATCGAAGAGCGCCCATGCTGCTCCCCAGTGATCGCCGACCACCCGGTCCATCTCGAAGTCCCCTCCCACCCGCACATAGCACATCTCGGTTTCGCCCGAATACTTATCCGTCACCTTCTCGTCCCACTCGAGCTGCATGTTCCCGGACCCGCTGTCGCCGTAAAAGTGTCCATTCATCTCGAAATCGATGCCGTTCTGATAGGAGGAGAAGTCTATGCGGCCCGACGAGGTGACCTCCGTTTTGGAGGATGCGGCGGGACGGCCGTCGACCAGGACATTGGCCTTCACCCACTCGTGACGTCCCGACCAGGTGTATGTGGTGTCCGCGTACTGGAAGCGCATCGCCAGCTTCTTTTTGCTGAGCGGACGACCGTCCGATCGATACTGCTCCCACATGAAACCCTCCCACTGGCCCTCGACATCACGCGACCAGTCGGGCCCGTCATCGTAATCGGGAGGGTTGTACGTTCCGCCGCCATATCCCCCCCCTCCCCCATCGCCGTAGCCGCCGTCGTATTCGCCCCCGGACGGGTATGTCGGATTGTCGTAACCGTACTCATCGAAGCGACATGCCGTCAGCGGCAGAATCAGAATCGCCAGAAGAATGAAAGTGACGTGTCTCATATGTGGCCTCTCAAGCGAAAGGAAGCGCTGCGAGCCGCCTGTAAATCGCCGCATTCCGCGGTCCGGGTCGCAGGCTCATTTCAATATTCTCAAGAGGCTTCGGAAACTCGGGGGGATGCTCTCAGACGGCTGCCTTTCGAGCGTATTCCCTGAGGAATTCGATGTAGCGACGGTATTGCGCCAAAGAGACATCCGGTGGGGTCTGGTGATCGCAGCCGAGAACGATTCCGCCGGTTCTGAGCGCCGGGAGCGCGCACTCGAATTCGGCCACGAGCTCACCGACGCTTGTGAACATGGCTCTCTTGTTAAAGCCGCCGATCACCCTGAGTTTCGGGTGTCTGAGGCGCTCGGCGCTCAGGTCCATGCCCGCGTTTCGCTCGAACGGCACGAAACCGTCGATTCCGAGCTCCTCATGAAACCAGGGGATAATAGCGGAGCAGTCGCCGTCCGTGTCGACGAACACGAACGAAATGCCGCACTCGCGCGCGTGAGCGACAAGCTCCACGTAATATGGACGCATAAACTCGTCGAACAGGTCCTTCCCGATCATCGGGCCCGAGTTGAAGCTCATGTCTTCGGCGACGGTCATCCAGTCGGGGACGACATGGGACGAGTACTGTGTCATCACTCGCTTGTTGTATTCGAGGAGGTCTCTATTGATAGCGTGCATCAACTCGGGAAGCTCATAGAAGGCGGTGAAGTGGCGTTCGATCCCGAAGAGCACCCTCGGGAACCAGAAGAAGCCCTCGACGGTGATCCAGAGGTAGACATCTCCCCTCGCCTGCCGGGATTTCAGGGCGTCCAGAGGGTCCGGATCGAACGGTTTCGCGGGATAGAGATGTCGTTTTGCGTGCTCGTAGGAATCGAACGAATCGACATCCCAGAGGCCGTCGTCGCGATCGGGATTCTTGTCCGGCCCGGGACCGATCCAGTCCTGATGATGGGGGTCGAGGCCGAAGAAATCCACAGGATCGGTGTTCGCAGGAAGCCCCTCCGAGCGCCAGCGCTCAAGGGTGAGGTTCCACCATTTGAACGGTTCGATCACGGGCATGCGATCGACCGGCAGAAAACTCATGCACGCGCGGAAGCGTTCGCGATTGGTCATCTCCATCGCGCCGTCACGATACCCCGTACGATTTGTCGAAGCAAGAGCCAAAGACGCAGGCGATGTCAATATCGGCTTCCGAACGTGCCTTTGCCCGGACTGCTCGCAGCCCGGCTGATTTTTCCCTCATAGAGCCTGTAGTTGGCCAGTCCCTTGGTGTCGCCCATTTCGCGGGCGACGGCCTGCATGTCGCGGAGATACGCGCGGGCTTCAGTCAGCTTCCCTTCGGAAATAAGCCTGTCCAGCTCATCGTCCCGGAAGCCGGGATCGGCGGTGGGCGCGCTCGTCATGGCCGACGGCTGTCCCCACTGACCCGAGCTCTGCCAGGAACCGCTCGGGGGAGCCGATCCCCGAAATTTCGAGCGATACTGGAGGTCATCGCTGCGGTCCACCGCCCTGTGACTGGTCGTCGCCGGGAAGCCATGGAAGAAGATCAGGTAAGCGGCCAGGGCGAAAAGCCCGAAGAAGAACACAAGGAATGCCCATAGACACCCGCTATGACCCTTGTCGTTCGCGTCGCTGTAAACCCATGCGAGGATCGCGATGTGGACCATCAATATTATGAAACCAAAGATGACCCCGCCGGCATCACTCATGACAGGTACCTCCCCATGCCTGATCGCTCCCGTTTCCGCATCAGATTCTGCTGATGCAAATGTAGCACATCAGCCCCCGTTTGTCGTCGACCTTCCCGACGATCTGGTTGATGCGGCCACGATCCGGGAGCGATATCTCGAGTAGTTACGGACAGTCTCGTTGTCATTCATCTCCCGCGCGATCTTGACCATTTCTTCAAGGTGAGCCCTTGCTTCCGATAGCTTTCCGGCTTCGATGAGGCGATCCAGCTCCGGGTCGGAGAAACCTGTGTCATCTTGAGACCGCTCCGAGCCGTTGGACTTGTGAGAGGCATATTTCGCCCGGATCAGAAAATCCTCGTTACGGCTGATCGCCTTGTGCTTGACAGGCGGTGCGATCCCCTGACGGAAGAAGAGGAAATAGATCATCAGGGCCGGTATGGTGAACACAAAGACCATGATGGCCCAGACAATGCCGTCCTGGTTGTGCTCCTCGGCATCGTTGTAGATCCAGATCGCAAGCAGAATGGCCAGAGCCCCGTATGCCGTCCCGAACCCGTACATTGTCGTCCCTCCGACTCTCTGACTGATACGCAGAGGAATTGTTGCCCTTGTGGCACAAATTCGTGACGTCAGGACTTCTCAAGATCGGAGATGTAAATCCGCTCCTTTTCTATTATAATTGAGCCAACTTTCCAAAGTCTCTTCTGCATCTGCCAACCTATGAGGACTTCACATGCCTAAGTCGGTTTCACTACTACAAGCTGTGTGCTTTATCCTGTTTGCCCTGATTCCCATTTCCTGCAACACCCATGGGAGTCCGGTCGCTCCAGGCGACAGCCTTGACCCGGGACTGCACGAGTCATCGGGCTCGAATCCAGTTGGGGACACGCAGCACGGCGCGATCGGGTACACACCCGTGGCCATGCCCCGTCCAGGGGACGACCCGGACTTCGCTCCCGGGGAAGTCCTGGTGACTTTCGAGGTCGGAATTGTCCCAGTTGGGGGCGACCGCAAGATCCTCCCAGGGGCTGAGGCGAAGGTCTCGTCGATCCTCGCGAATCACGGACTGAAGTTGAAGCGCGTCATACCGACCGACTGGGGAACTGTGTGCCGGCTGGAGATTCTGGACGGTTCCACCGTCGAGGACAAGGTGGTCGAGATGAAGTCGGTTCCGGGAGTGAAGTTCGCCGAGCCGAACGGCAGGGTGTATTTCCTCGAGGCCCCGTATTTCCCGAACGATCCGCTCTGGGAGAACCCGGACGACAGCGATGAGGACCCGCGGTCGACGGTTTTCGAGCAGTTCGGGCCTTCGAAGATCGGGGCAAGCTCGGTGTGGGATGTCACAAAGGGCGAAGGTATCGTGGTCTGCGTCATCGACACCGGCATCCAGACCTGGCACGAGGACCTCACGAACAACATGTGGATCAACGAGGACGAGACTCCGAACAATTGGGTCGATGATGACGACAACGGGTACGTGGACGACATTTACGGCTGGGACACGGACGAGGACGACAACGATATCACAGAGTACGGTAGCGGCAACAGCTATCACGGTACGGCGTGCGCGGGCGTGGTTGCTGCAACCATGGATAATCTGAAAGGCTGCACGGGAATCGCTCCCGCGGCGAGGCTGATGGGAATCAGGATCGGGTTCAATGACGGTTTCTATTCAGCGGTGATAGAGGGGGTCGAGTACGCGGTCGATAATGGCGCGGACATCGTAACTATGTCGTTCATCACGACCGAGGACTCGCCCACGATGAAGGCCGCGATGGATGATGCCTACGCGAGCGGCCTGGTCATGGTCGGAGGAGCGGGAAACGATGACGGGCAGTATGTCTACTACCCGTGTTCCTGGGACAGCGTAGTAAAGGTGGGAGCCACCAGCCCGTTCAGCCAGGCGTGGTCGTACGCTCCGATCGACGAGGTGCGGATTTCCAACGCTGCCGGGTTCGGATGGGGCTCCACCTACGGCAACGGTCTTGAGATCATGGCCTTCGGCGAACATTACATAGCCACGTACGGAGGCGGTGCCAACCAGTATTGGGACGGGGTGGACGATTTCTTCTTCGGCGGTACATCAAACGCCACTCCCATGATCGCGGCCTCGTTCGCCCTCCTGAAAGCATATTTCCCGACCGAATCGGCCGAATGGCTGCGATTCCGTCTGAGGGAAACCGCGGACGATCTCAATGTCAATGGATACGACATCTACACCGGCTACGGCAGGGTGAATCTGGTCAGGGCAATATACGGGACGGATCGATACGCGGCCGAGGAAGATGCGAACGGCTTCGTCGATGTTGCGGGACATGAGGGGCAGCTCATCGACAGCCTGAATGCGGCTACCAGCGGCGATTACATTGACACGGAGGACCTCTACAAGGTCACAGCGGACCTGGACGGGTATCTCACGGTCGACCTCGACATCTACACTTGGGGCGAGAACCTGGACCTGCAGATTTACTCGGATCCTTCGATGGCTCCAGAGTATCTCGTCGATTCGTCAACCGTCGTCAACCATACGAACAACTCCCACGAAGTATCGGGCGTCCAGTGCGAGCCCGGCCAGACGTATTACATCAGGGTGTACACGGCCGCCAACGGCAATGCGTCGGAGTATTCCATCAGCGTGAGGGTGGTGGACAATTTCCTCAGCCTTGACTCAGGCAGCATCAACCCCGGGTTTGTGCACCAGCAGTGCTCCGGAAAGCTCATCGGATGGATCGAACTGGACGTCGGGTTCCGCGTGTACTTCAACAAGCTAATCGTAAGCGAGCAGGGATCGATGCCTCCCAGCAAGCTGGCGGGAATTCACCTCTATCGGGACTCCAACGGGAACAAATCGTTCGATGGCGGCGACGCGTTGATTGCGAGCGGCAATTTCCACGGCACCAATCGCGCGATCATCGGCGGCTTCAGCAATGAGGTCAACTTCGCGACCAGCCCGAGAAGGTATTTTCTGACGATCGACCTGAGCGGGATCACCGAGAACGCGGAATATGAGTTGGTTCTTACAAGCTACAAGGACGTGGGCACGGAAGAGGGTGTGATGGTCGACTATTCGGAGTTCCCGAGGACTTTCGGACCCTTCCAGGTCGGGGTGGACATCGAGCCTCCAACGTGGGACGACACCGTGGGCGTTCAGGATATCGAGCCGCAATACGCCGCCGCAATGCTGAGATGGAATTCTGCGAGCGATCCGCTCACCCCGCCGGTGGTTTATAACGTGTACTGGACTCAGAATCTTCCGTTCGACTTCGGCGCCGCTCAGCACGCCGATGCAGTCAGTGCTTCCGGCGGCGGGAGCTATGACTATCAGTGGAAACTCACCGGACTCAACAACGATGAGGAATATTTCGTGGCGGTACGGGCCGAGGACCAGGCCGGCAACGAGGAGAACAACACGGTCGACCTGTCCGTCACGCCGTCGCAGGTGAGCGATCCGCACGCGCCGCAGGTAATCGGCTCCTTCAACACGTCGGGCAACGCGTGGGAGGTCGTGACCGATCCTGACAACGAGCGGGTCTTTGTGGCCGATTACGACGGCGGCGTTCTGGTCGTCGACGTAAGCGACCCGACCAATCCGCACTACACTTCCTACGTGACGGCGGCAGCGGTCACAGGTGTCGATTTCGACGGCACATATGTCTACGCAGCCGGGAGCGCGGGTCTGCTGATCATCAATCCGGACGGCCCGTCCGGCGCCGAGCTCGTCGATCAGGTCAACTTTTCCGACGCGCTCGATGTCTGCGTTGTGGGCAACTGGGTCTACGTCAGCAACTTCGGAAGCCAGATTCTCCCCGTGGATGTCAGCGACCCGGCGAACCCGGT
>CAYGZQ010000107.1:0-7713 GCA_964354375.1 uncultured Planctomycetota bacterium | reverse complement strand
CGGTGGGGGTCGATATTGTAGGGGCGACCCCCCGTGGTCGCCCTCGGATATTCGGGAATTGTCGGTTTGTAGGGGCGACCCCCCGTGGTCGCCCTCGGATTTTCGGGAACGGTCGGTTTGTAGGGGCGACCCCCCGTGGTCGCCCGTGGCAAGAGGGGCAACCACGGGGGGTTGCCCCTACGGGAAATACCTCTTCTTGAACCAGAGCGACAGATTGACGAGACTGATGAGCACCGGCACTTCAACGAGCGGGCCGATGACTGTGGTAAACGCCTCCTTGGAGTTGATGGAGAAAACCGCAACAGCCACAGCGATAGCAAGCTCGAAATTGTTGCTGGCGGCAGTGAATGACAAGGTGGCGGTCTTGGGGTAATCCGCACCAAGCTTTCTGCCGAGGTAAAAACTTATCAGGAACATAAGCACGAAGTAGAACAGCAATGGTACTGCTATCCGCACCACGTCCAGAGGAATCGTCACTATAAGCTTGCCTTGCAGGCTGAACATCACCACTATGGTGAAAAGCAGTGCTATGAGCGTTATCGGGCTGATTTTGGGAATGAATTTCTTGTGATACCAGTCCTTGTCTCTTGCCTTAATCAGGATCATTCGCGTCAGCATCCCGGCAATGAATGGTATGCCGAGATAGACAAACACGCTCTGGGCGATCTGTCCGATCGTGACGTTCACTTCGGTCCCTTTGAGGCCAAACAGAGGCGGCAGAACGGTGATGAAGAACCATGCGAAGACACTGAAAAAAACAACCTGGAAAACACTGTTGAAAGCCACCAGGCCCGCGCAGTATTCCGTGTCGCCCTTGGCAAGCTCATTCCAGACAATCACCATGGCGATGCATCTGGCGAGCCCAATCATGATCAAGCCCACCATATAGTGGGGATAATCGTGCAGAAAAACTATCGCCAGGACGAACATCAGAATCGGCCCGATAACCCAGTTCAGTAAGAGAGACAGACCAAGCACCCTGAAGTCCCTGAACACATCGCCTAATTCCTCATAGCGCACTTTCGCCAGCGGGGGATACATCATGAGGATCAGGCCGATCGCGATGGGAATGTTCGTCGTCCCCACCTGGAACCGATTGATGAACGTCTGCACGTCGGGTATCACGTAGCCGAGCCCGACGCCCACAGCCATAGCCAGGAATATCCACAGCGTCAGGTATCGATCGAGAAACGACAGGCGACTGGTTCTCTGTGTCATGACGGTCCTCTCCCGAGAAATTATCAGCCGAACTCGTACCCGAGCTCCTTCCATTTGCGTATGATCTCTTCCTTCGGCCAGTAACCCTCGTGACGGAAGAGCTCCTTGCCGGACGGATCGAAGAAAATCTGGAGCGGAATCACTCTCACGGCGTATTGCCGCGCAGCCGAAGCGTTTTTCGACACATTGATGAACTCCACGTCGAGCTTCCCCGCGTACTCCTTCTCCAGTTGCTCCATCACGGGTATCATCATCTGACAGGGTCTGCACGTGGTGGTTCCAAGATCGATAAACCTCGGCAGACCCGTCGCGTTCCCGGTCGATGCGTTCGGATCCTGCACGGGCGGCGTTGTCTGCGGTTGCGCAGGCGTTTCCGCCGGCTTTGCCTCGGCGGACCCGCTCTGGGATGTCGAAGCAGGCGGGGGACAGACGGCTCCGGACTGCACCGGCTTGTCTGATCGCGTTGCGCCCTGAGACCAGACCGCCCCGGCAATGACTGCAAGGACAATCACCACCACAATTAATCCTGTTCTGGAACTGAGTTCGGTTTCTTTCGGCTGTTTCTGATCCGTCATTGATGTCTCCTCAGCACATGTCGCCCAGGGCAATTCGCTCGATTCTTCGCCTTTCAGAAAATCAGAGGTACTTCGAAGATGTATTTCAGCGAGAGGTAAATACCAACCAGGACGAAGATCGCGCCGGTGATCCGTCTCGCCCAAAGCTCGAACTGAGTGGTCCTGTTGAACGCGGAACTCACCGAACGCGCGCCGGTCGCGATGAGTACGGCGAAGACGACAACCGGCAGCGCCGTACCAATCCCGTAGATGGCCGGAAATACGAATCTCGAACCGTGCTTGATCGCCAGTGGTATCAGGCTTCCGAAAAACAGCGCCGCGGATACCGGGCAGAACGCAAGCGCGAACACCACGCCAAGAAGTACGGAAGCGAGAATCCCGCCCTTCTCAACTCCAGCCTGAAGCTTCTCCGGGCGAATCCCGCTGGATAAGTTGATCGATATCAGCTCCAGAAGGAACATCCCGACCACAATCAGAAGCGGACCCATGATCTTGTTCATGTAGTTCTGCAGGAAGTTGGAGACGCCGGGTATCGACAGAACGCCGATCACGACCACGGCCCCGATCACGATGTAAGTGATCATTCTGCCCAGCGTGTACGCGAGCCCGGACAGGAGCGTAAGGCGAGCATTGGCGAGGTTCCTGCCGATGAACGATATGGCCGTGATGTTGGTCGCGAGCGGACACGGGCTGATCGACGTGAGAACCCCGAGCCAGAGTGCCGACACCATTCCTATCCAGTACATCAGGACTGCATCTCCTCCAGCCATTTTCCGATTTCGTCCCGGATATAGCTCTTGAAGTCCTGCTCGCTGTCGAGAAGGTTCCAGACCTTGTCGAGATTCTTCCAGCGCACCTCGATCCCGTCCCGGATCTCGGTCACTATCACCGACTTGGTGTAGATCTGGTAGTCGTTCAGGTAATGCTCGTTCGCCGGCTCATCGGTGTTCACAACCGACCATTCCAGGGTCCCATTTTTCATTGCATCGGCGAAGAAGCTCCGGATGGCCTCGTCGGTGTACTTCTCGATGGTAATGCACGACCAGCATCGCGCGGTTCCGCGGAAGTAGTAGACCTTCAGACGTTTGGGCGACAACGCGACCTGCTCGACCGCGTCGGGCTCAACGGTCGATCCCTGGCTGATATCGGTCGCGGGTTTCCCGGGAGGGCCGGTTTGAACGCCCCTGGCAATCAGAAACCCGACGCTGACCGCCACAAACGCGGTCAGGATGATGGTCAGTACGCTTTTCAGTTGCATGACGTCACTCTTGAAGCATTCTCTTGATCTCTTCCACCGACGGAATTTTCCCTGAGGATTTGATGGCCCCGTTGATGATAAGGCCGGGTGTCATCATCACGCCGAAACCTGCGATCGCGCCGGGGTCGGAAACCTTGGTCACTTCGTACTCGATCCCGAGCTCCTTCGCAGCAGTCTCGGCATTCTCATGGACCTTCCGGCATCGGTAGCATCCGGGTCCGAGAACAAGTATCTCTTTCTTTTCCATGGTTCACCTCTATTTAAATATTGTCCCGTAGATCATTCCGGTGATTGTGGCCATGACGACAACCAGCGATACATAGACCACCGTCTTTTTCGTCCCGAGTATGCTCTTTAACACAAGCATGCTCGGAAGCGAGAGAGCGGGACCCGCCAGAAGCAGCGCGAGCGCGGGTCCTTTCCCCATGCCGCTGCCGATGAGCCCCTGGAGTATCGGCACCTCCGTGAGAGTCGCGAAATACATGAATGCGCCCACAATCGCGGCGAAGAAATTGGCAAAGATCGAATTTCCGCCGACAAGGGTCCTGATCCATTCGGGCGGAATGAGGCCAACGTGATCCGCATCGCGACCCATCAGCACTCCCGCGATCAGTACCCCGTAGAAAAGCAAAGGCATGATTTGTTTTGCGAAACCCCATGTCGACTCGAACCATTCGCCCGTCTCGCCCTTATCGGTGCTCGTCGCCCACGAAAGTCCGATCACTCCCGCTGCGAAGGACAACTGCGGAGCTTTCGGAACAAGAACCGCGAGAATAACGGCGGCAACAGCGGGCACGAGAACCTTCCACCATTTCAACGAGAACCATCCTATCAGCATTGCCGCAAGCGCAACCGAGCTCAGCGCGGTCAGAATCCATTTCAGGGAGTAGACCGCGTTCCAGAATCCGATCTCATCCTGCGGCTTCGCCCAGTTGGCAAAAACGAGTATCGCGACCATGCTCGCGAAGTACAGGCTGGTCTGCCAGAGAGGATGAGGCGGTTCGGCATTGATCGCAGCCATCGCGCCCGTTCTCTCGCGATCTTCCCTCCCGAAGAAAAGCTCCATGAGGAGGCCCACAACGATGCTGAAGACGATCGCGCCGACCGCCCGCGCTATTCCGAGCTCCAAACCCAGGATTCGCGCGGTCATGATGATCGCGAGGACATTTATCGCCGGACCGGAATACAGGAACGCGGTCGCCGGGCCGATCCCGGCGCCTCTCGTGTAAATTCCCGCAAACAACGGCAGCACGGTGCAGGAACACACCGCGAGTATTGTCCCGGAGACCGACGCGACCCCGTACGCGAGGATCTTGTTCGCCTTGCTCCCGAGATATTTGATCACCGATTCCCGGCTCACGAACACTGAAATCGCTCCCGCTATGAAGAACGCCGGCAGGAGGCACAAGATGACATGGAGGCGCGCATAGTCCTGCGCCATCGCGAGCGCCTCCACAATCGGATTTTGAAACGGGATCGATTCGATCGGCAGAAAGTAGAAAGCCAGGAAGACAATTCCGATGATCGCCAGAGGTTTCCAGTCTTTTTTCCAATCGATCATTCTTCAATGCACCTGACCCGTCCGGCTGAACTATCTTCGCCGACCCGCCAGTCCGGCCTCTTCCCTCAGGTTGGTACTGATGACCGCCTCGACACAGTCGAGGAAATTCAGCGCGCACGCTGCTTTCAGGCTGTAGTAAACCCACAAGCCCCGCTTTTCGTCACTCACGAGTCCCGCACTTTTCAGGATCGACAAGTGTTTGGACACGGTGGACACGTCCGCGCCGACCATTTCGGTAAGCTCGCACACGCAACGCTCGCCCTTCGACAGCTCTTCCACGATGAACAGCCTCGTGGGGTGCGCGAGGGCTTTCATGATCTTCGCCCTGGCCTCGAATCTCGCAAGCGTCTTTCGGTCCATGTCAGGTATCACCTCGACGGGTCTTTGGCTATTTGGCAATATAACCAAGTTAGTGGGTTTTGTCAAGTCCTTTGTCTCTTTGACGCAATTCCGGTAGCTGCTACCCTTGACGCGAGCGCAGCGAGCGTCAAGGTAGCAGCTACCGGAGCACGAGCCCAGATGCCGGTAGCAGCTACTTTTTCGAAGACGAAAAAGGCAGCAGCTACCGGCGTCTCCCTCTTTTCCAGGTTGACCATCCTCGCCTTATTCGATATCCTGAGCATGCTTCCATGAGGGGAATCGAGACAAACATCGCGAGGAGGTCCGAAATGCTTCGCAGCATGAAATACGCGTGGTTGATCCTCCCGGGCATCATGCTTGCACTTCTTGCGGGATGTGGCGGAGGAGGCTCCCCCGTTTCTCCGGATGCCCAGGACGCAATCGGAAACAGCCCTCGCGAAGTTCTGAACGCGTTCGCGGACGCCTGTATCGCGCAGGATCTCGACAAGGCATGCGGACTTCTCCTCAACCCGGCTCGCTGGCGACGCACCCTAGAGCTTTCGCGCGATGTGCTCCCGCTGTACGGTCGCTCGATTCGGAAGTCCGAGGAAACTCGTCGCGAGCGCGACTGCTATCGCTACCGCGTGAGAATTTCGCACCCTTGCGACCCGCACAATCGGGTTATCGAGAGCAGGATCTACGTCGCGCGCATCCGCGGCTTCGACGGAAGGACCGGCAGATGGGGCGTCGATTTCACGTATCCCGGCGACGGACAGGCTCAGATTCGGCGAAAGCGAGCCCGCATGGCCGAGTCCGCACTGCCCGCAGCCGACCGGCAGGCGCAATGGGGCACCATGAACACGCACGCCTCCGTTCTCACCCGCGCGATCCTTCTCTACTACTACCTCATGTACCCTCAGGACGTCGAGTTCAACGGCAAGTACGGACTCCTCAACCCGTACAACAATCACTACGGCATCGATGTCGAACATCCCGGACCCGTCGAGACGATCCTCTTCTTCGATTACGACACTTACGAGTCGATGCCTCCCGACGCGGTGATGGTGAAGAACGTCGCCTACTCGCTTGTGCAGGCGGGAAGCGCGGATGAGGATGTTTTCGTCGGAGAGTACAATCCCGACGGGAGCGTGAATTTCCTCCGCGACGTCGGGATCGCTTACGACGGCGGGATCGTGTTCAAGTCGACTAATGATTTCGGCGATGACGACGACACATTTTTCAAGGGCTTCGCGCACTTCCTCACGCCGGTTACGCAGAGCGAATGGGAGACGGAGTACTCCGAGTTCAACGACATGGGTGCGCTCGGCGGCACGGGCGGCGCGGCGGTTCGATCGCTCGACTGGGCGCTCGGGAACGGAGTGCTGGGACCGTACGACATCCTCGGCATAGTCGATATGCGCGCATCGCGTAACCGCAAGACCCTGCCCCAGGCCATCGATCTCATGGACCAGACCCGTGAAGCTCCCAACCAGCTTGTCTGCGGGAATCTTCTGGGAAATACGTTCTACACCTTCGGATACACGCTGCATCTGCTGGAAGATACGTCCTGTCCCGCGCATTCCCGCAACGACATGCACGGAGTGCCGATCATCTCGAGCATCCCCGGCCTCGGGGGACTTCAGCCCGATCCCCTCGAGGACTGGGGCGACACGATCACGCCGACCTTCGTCCATGAGACGGTCGGATTGTTCAATGACCTCGCTCAGCAGCACGATCCCATCGTCCGCGACGACACCGGCTTCCCCGGGAACCCGATGCTGCAGAATCTCTACGTCAACGCGTCGAACCCCGATTTCGCCGGGGTCGAGGCACTCTTCGAGTACACGGCGCTCATGTCGAACAGGCTGTGCTTCTCCGAGGACACGATCTATGTGAGCACGAACTACGACGCGGCGAACACGGACTACTATCCCTATCTCACCGAGCTGGACCTTGATTTCTTCGGGAAGACGGTGCTGTGGGGCTCCGGCGGTCCGCCCGTGACGGACGATGAATACATCGTGGCGATCGGAAACGGCACTTTTGATGTCTGGCGGAGCTGGTTCTGGAGCACACACTGGTTCACCGATCCGGATGTCGAGGACGTCGAGGACGCTTTGAGAAACGGGTGGGACATCCTCACCGTCGCGGACGATGACGACGAGGATTACTACTCCAACTCAACGCTCGGTGTTCGCGAGCAGCAGTGGCGTCTGCTTTTCCCTGTGGCTGTGAAAACCGGCGCAGCGTACGTCCACGAGTTCTATCTCGCTACAAGGTGACCGACCGCAAGCACTCCCACATGCCGTAAACCACGACTGCAGCCCAGGCAGCGTACGGCCACAGCAGGATCGATCCCCATTTCGTTATCGGCCACACCAACACGATCAGGGCTATGACCGTCAGGTCCAGCACGATTGCCTCCCCGTATGCAACCCTCTTCATAACCGTTCTCCATCCGGTTTTTGAGTCGTAAGCCTTCGATATTCAACGAGTTATCAAAGAGCAGGACGTTCCCGGCGGACCGGAAATGGCGTTGATTATGATTTCCGCTTCTATGCCTACAAGATTCCCGATTTTCGACAGCCATCAACGAACGCGGTTTCCGGGGTGGAATTTTACATCTCCCATACGACCTCGCAAGCCATGTATTCGCTCAGGACCATCCGCACAATAACACCCCCGGTCTCAACCACCGCATATTGATAATGAGTTGTTAGGCATGATTGGATTTTCCCCACTTTCTGAGTCGCCCGGTAATC
>CAYGZQ010000106.1:2810-8155 GCA_964354375.1 uncultured Planctomycetota bacterium | reverse complement strand
GGGAAGAATGAGGACGAGGTGGCGGGCCTTGCGATGAGATTCGGCGGAGCGCTTGAAAAGAACCGGCCGGACCCGGAGACCTCGCTACTGGGACCCGCCCCCGCGCCGTTCGAGAGGCTGGAGGGACGCTTCAGGCACCATTGCATCATCAAGGCGCCGAGGGTCAGTCAAATCGTGACCTGGATCGGCAAAGCGCGACGGCTCATCAAGCTTCCGCGTACGGTGAGAATGGATGTAGACGTCGATCCGATTTCGATGCTATAGGGAATTTCCCCTGAGAGCGGTTTAAGTCAGTCTCCGCCGGGACCCCATGCGAAGCCTATCACCTCTCCGCCCCCGGATGCCCAGCTCACGAGGAACTGCATCTCTCGGGGCGTCATTATCCTGGGATTGGACGACATGAAATTGTCCGGTATCCACGGCACGTAGCTCATTCGCCACGTCTCGTAACGGCTGTCGAGGCCGGTAGTGTCGCCGGTCCCTGTGACCGCGCTCGAGTTCGACGCATAGAGGAGAAAATCCCCTACGGGCGAGAAATCCACCCACAGTGCCGTGTCCTTGAATGCAGTCAGCCGGCGCGCCTTCATGGAGTCCACGCTGAAAAGATACAACTGATCCCCCGACAAGGGCGTGTCCCCGGACAAGTACTCTGTGGTGAAGTTCGTTGTGTAGACGAAATAGCGGCTGTTGGGATGCCATGCGGGATGTCCGGCAAGGTAGCCGGTCGCGACGCGCGTGACGGGCTCGGCCTTAAGGGTCTCGGTGTTGATCAGGAAAACATCGATTCTCTGCGGGTATTCGAACGTGGCCACGTACCATTTCCCGTTCTGCGAGAACCCTCCCAGCTCGACGAGAGGCAGGTCGCCTATCCGCATAGCCTGCTTGCCCGGTCCGTCGACGAAAAACAGGCCGTAGCCCCCGGACCCGTCGTCGAGAGCCAGTCTCAACGCCAGCCTGCTCCCGTCCGCTGCGATGGAGAGCCCCGCGATATCGAGCGGGGCCGAGAACCATTCCGTCTCGCTGTGCGAGACGGTCGGGACCAGATGCTCGCCGGGTCGGAAAGTGGTCTCGGCTTCCTTGCGTTCGAATGTGACCGCGAGCACGTGATTCGTGCCGTTCCTGTCGACACCCGCGACGGCCACGACATCGTTCCTGGAGACGCTCCAGGGCTTGGGCGTGGTGGCCTTGATCTCCATGCTGAGGGTCGCGTCGGTGGTCATGGTCCTGTCATGCTCGAGCCTTGTCAGGGCAAGGTTTCCGTCCTTATCGTTGCGGAGAATATAGATTGCGTTCTTGCTTGATTTCAGATCGAGCACTCCGTCGAGACCGTGGAGAATCGTGTTGATGTCCGACGTGCTCTGCATGATCCGGTACACGGCGGTCTTGCCATGATGCGTCTCCCAGTAGTACAGGGGACTCGCGACGCTTCGCGACGGGTCGATAAGGCTCTTGATCACGCCCTCCGGCTCGGGATTCGGGCACCCGGCCGTGAATGCGATCAGTAGTGCGGTCATGAGAAGCAGTGTTCGTCTCAACAGTGTCTCCTCTTCGATAAATCTCTAGTCTGCAAGTTTAAGGCAAATCAAGCGTCGATGCATCCCGATCCGGCCGCCGCACGCAGGCTTAAACATCGGAGTCGATTCGGACCCGGATCTTCTTCCAATGTCCCCGCCGGAAAAGCCAGAAATACGCGGTGGACTCGATTGCAGAGGACGTTGCCATCGCGAGCCAGACTCCCCACTCCTCGAGACCGGTCATTGTGGCGAGAATGAATGCGAGCGGGAGCCGGATGATCCATTGGCCTGCGATGTGCGCCAACAGGGGATTGATGCTGTCGCCTGCGCCCCTCATGCACCCCACCAGCACGAAACACGCCTGGAAAATCTGTGTTATCGCATTGATCCTGAGATACCAGCTCCCGGCCTCGATGACATCCGGATCTCCCGTGAACAGCGCGATAATCTGTCCGGGGATGAGCAGGAATGCGAGGCACGCGACTGTCATGAGCACGAAGCCGGTCTTCAGCGTGGCCCATGCGGCCTGCTCGGCCCGATCCGGTTTTCCGGCGCCGAGGTTTTGCCCCACCATCGCGCCGGTCGCGATGTTGAGGCCCAATAGCGGTATGAACGCCAGACCTTCGGCTCCGAATCCGACTCCAAGCGACGCCTGCGCCACCGTCGGCTGGTACGTGAGCGACAGGATGCGATACAGGATCATCACGTTCACGTTTCTCAATAGCGACTGAAGACTGTTGGGGACTCCGAGTCGCAGAATTCCCCAGAACTGCTGAACGCAGGGCCTGAAGTCGGCGGGTCGGAGGACCATCCTGTACTTCCCGGAAGTCAGGATTACGAAGATGGCCATCGATCCGATCATGCGGGCCGCGACCGATCCGATGGCTGCGCCCACGATCCCGAGCCTCGGGAATCCCCACGCGCCGAATATGAGGACATAGTTGATGAGAATGTTCACCAGGTTCACGGCCACCATGATGATGAGCGGGGTGACGGTGTCGCCGAGGCCCTGCATGATCGACACTCCCAGGGCAAGCAGGAAGAAGAACGGCATCCAGTCGAACATCACGTCGGTGTACGAGATCGCGTACCGGGTGACCTCCTCCTCCGCGTTGAACAGGCTCATCAGATCGGGAAGGAACAGGTTGCCGACGATAATCATGACGAGGCCGAGCATCATGGCGAACATGAGAGCGTGGGCCGCCGCGCGCCTCGCAAGCTTGTGACGTCCGGCGCCCGTGTGCTGGGAGACAAACGTGATTGTGGCGAAGCCGGTGCCGAAACCGATGGCGAACAGCAGCATCATGAGGGTGTTCGAGATGACGAGGGCGGCGAGGGCTTCCTTGCCGATCCGTCCCACCATGATCATGTCCGCCATTCCCAGGCCGAGGTTCAGGAGATTGGACATGACAACGGGCAGGGCGAGTTTCACGGCCGTCGGGAAGATCGGGCCGTTGACAAGGTCGAGACGCTGCACTGCCGCTGCGCCGTTGGCGTCTCCACTCGGTCCTGTCGGATCGTGGGGTTCGGGATCGATTGTCCGGTCGTCCTTCATTCAGCAGAAAACTACTCGCCCAAGAAAGAGAAGATTTACCACCAAGGCACGAAGGGCACCAAGAGCACAAAGAAGACTCCGGCTGTGACCGCTTCCTCTAGAGGTTGGGCATGGTGATGTATTCCGCCAGGATGTCTGCGCCCGCGGACGTGCCGATTCTTGTCGCTCCGGCTTTAAGCATGAGCTCCATGTCCTTGCGATTCCGTATTCCACCCGAGGCTTTCACCTGGATGCGTTTGTGCGCGCTGGCGACCAGAAGCTGGACGTCCGCGACCGTCGCCCCGTACGAGCCGAGCCCGGTCGATGTCTTGACGAAATCGATGCCTGCATTGACCAGATGCTCGACCGCCCAGCGTTTCTCGGCCTCGGTCAGATAGCAGCACTCGATAATGCCCTTCAGGACCACCGGCTCGTTCCGGATCGTCTTCCGCGTGCCCGAGTAACCCTTCAGGTCTTTCAACTCCCCCAGGAACTCGACATCATTGCCGGACTTGAGATAGGAGATGTTGACGACGAAGTCAATCTCCTCGCAGCCGCGGTCGATCAGGTCCTTGAGCGCCTGGATTTTTGAGTGTCTGATCGTGTAGCCGAGAGGGTATGCAATCACCGACCCCACCCTGGTTTTCCTCTCGAGGCAGATTATCGACGCCAGGGAAACGTAGCACGGAGGCACGATTACCGTGCCGAATTTCCGTGCGGAATTCTCGATTATCCACTGCTTGTAGCTGGATTCCGGGAGGTCGGGACGCAGCAGGGTCTGATCGATCAACGCCGCGGCCTCTTCGTTTGTAAGGGGCATCTGCATTTCAAGCTGTCCTACACATTATGATCAACGTGGGGCCATGTTCTGTGCGACTTCCGCTCTCTGCACAACCCTGACACAATCAAAGAGCCATTCCGAACATCCCGGCTTCGGTATCAGCTCTTGACGCGCTCGATATATCGGCCGTCGCGGGTGTCGACCTTGATTACCTCTCCTTCGCCGACAAATAGAGGGACCATGATCGTCGCGCCGCTCTCGATCCTGGCGGGTTTGCTGCCGCCCTGAGCGGTGTCGCCCTTGACGCCCGGGTCGGTTCGCACCACCTTCACCACGATGAAATTCGGGGGCCTGACATCCAGAACCTCGTTATTGTACACGGTCACGGTCGCGTTCCCGTTCTCCACGAAAAAGCCCGCCTTGTCGCCGACCAGCTTCTCGCTGATGCTGTACTGCTCGTAGGTCTCGTTGTCCATGAAGTTATAGTTGGTCCCGTCGAAGTAGAGGTACTGCATTTCCCGGTCCTCGACCCGGACATTCTCCACCTTCTCGCCCGCGCGATAGGTGCGCTCGACAATCGCGCCGGTCCGCAGGTTCACCTGCTTGACCCTGACGAATGCGGGGCCCTTGCCGGGCTTCACGTGGGCGAACTCCGAGATCCGCCATAGCTGGTCGTCGTATTTGAAACAGGTCCCGGCTCTGAGATCGTTCGTAGTGATCATACGCAAACTCCTTTGCGGACGGGATAGTATATCCCCGACATATCAGGCACGCAATGGGTCTTTGGGATCAGGCATGCGCCCATCGTCACCGTGGTCGATTGAACATCTGAAGACCGCCACAACCTGCGTCCGCCACGGCGGACTCCGGTTGTGACGGGCACCCGGGATTTTTGGGATCAGGCGTTTGAGACGGCCAGGTCGAAGGCTTTCGTTATCTGGGACCGTTTGCGGGGGCTGAGAGTCTTGAGAACTTCGAGGAGAATGTTGCGGGAGTTCTCCGGGATGGCGGCGAGTGCGAGCCTCGCGGAGGCGGCCAGCGCGACCCCGTCCAGGCCGACTTTCTCGAACCTGCTCAGGGTGTCCAGGAGGTTCAGAAGTCCGGCTGCCCTGCGGAAACAGCTCAGGGCCTCGTACCAGTCCTCGTAATCCGTGCTCAGGAACGTGGCTCGTGCCCGGATGTAGTTGTGTAGGGC
Source organism: uncultured Planctomycetota bacterium (assembly GCA_964354375.1). GTDB lineage: Bacteria > JAJVIF01 > JAJVIF01 > JAPKYR01 > JAPKYR01 > CAYGZQ01. The sequence goes on along the minus strand of CAYGZQ010000106.1, from coordinate 3,131 downwards.
GGGGGGATCGAAGACAGACAGTCTCCGGATCGGGATATTGAAGGCCTCAACGCTCCAGTGGAATGCGACAACGGGCTCGAATACCGGCGAGAGGGTTGTCGGAGAAAAATGCGCAAGCGGGATCAGCCTGCCGAGGGGGTGCACGAACCTGTAGAAACGGTCGCCCGCGATCAGCTCCACGCGCGGGAAAATTGTGACATAAGTCAGCAGTGTGAAGTAGATGAACGCCCCCAGGAGCGCCCCTCCCAGAAGCGGGGCCGGGGCAGGGGTGAAGGGGGCGAGAAGCAGGAAGATGGCGGCCGGGATTCTCAGGTTCACCAC
>CAYGZQ010000106.1:0-2710 GCA_964354375.1 uncultured Planctomycetota bacterium | reverse complement strand
CGAGAGTAGGTCCAGAGGGCTACACTAACTTAGATACTCTATTTCAGCGGGTGCATATATCTCGCCCTTCATTCCCCATTCCACGGGCTGTGTGACAGTGAAGCGGTAATAGCGATCGTGGAAGTCGTACGCGTTCACCCAGTCGTCCTGGAAAAGCCCGACTGACAGGAACCACTCGCCTTTCAGAAGCGGCAGTTTCGGGAAAACGACCTGGATCGTTCCCTTCCCATCCAGGGGGGCCTCGTACGGTCGAAGGATAGGCCCGATCACCGTGCGACCGTCAAACGCATGAAACGACAGATAAAGGGAATGGCTTCCGACCGGCTTGTGGGTCTTGTAGTCGATCGACACCTTCATGTCTTCGCCGGACACGAACAGGTATTTCTCCTTGCCCTCGGCATCGAAGAAGCGCACCTGCTCGATCGTCATCTGGCCGCTTCCGCTCTTCTCCCGATGCATCTCGGCCTGGAGAGCGCGGCCCTTCGAGTGGAAGTCCTCGCGTCGAATCTGCAGGTCCTGCATGTAGGCATTGATCGTGTCCTGAGGCGAGCCCTGCCCCCGTATCTTTCCCTCATCGAGCCATACGACTTCATCCGCGAACGATCCCACAACCGAGAGGTCGTGTGATACAAACAGAATCGTCCTCCCGCTCTCCGCGAACGATTTGATCTTGAGGAAGGATTTCTTGGAGAAGTTGAGGTCGCCGACGCCGAGGACCTCGTCTATGAGAAGCACCTCCGGGTCGATGGACATGGCCACAGAGAACCCGAGCCGTACGACCATCCCGGACGAGTAGTTCTTTATGGGCGTGTCGAGGAACTTCTCAAGCCCGCTGAAATCGACGATCTCATTGAAGCGCTTCTTTATCTCCTTGCGCGTGAGGCCGAGGATGGAGCCGTTCAGGAAGATGTTCTCGCGGCCGGTGAGCTCTGGGTGGAATCCGGCTCCGAGTTCCAGGAGCGCCGCGACATTGCCGTTGAGCTTGAACGAGCCCGAGTCGGGGCGGTAGATGTTCGACAGGACCTTGAGAAGCGTGGATTTGCCGCTCCCGTTGGGACCGATTATCCCCACGACCCGCCCCTGTTCGACGGTGAGATTGACGTCCTTCAGAGCCCAGAGCTTCTCGAACCGCGACCGTTTGAGCATGAGAAAACGCTCGATCGCGCTTTCGGTCTTGCGGGTGTAGAGGCGGAAGGATTTCGACAGGTCGTGTATCTCAATCGCGGCCATGTGAAAACGGAATCATACCACGCTGAGGGCGGCGATTTGAACCGACAATGAAAACCGCGACCTTGCGGACGCGGCTTCTTGAGCTTTCCCCTTGTGAATCCTGATCTATTCGGGCTTTCGAGCGATGAAGAGCGAGACCTGCCAGTCGTGGTACACCCTCGTCGCGAACTCAAAGCCGGCCTCGATCAGCCAGGAAATCTGCTGCTCGGGCATTGCGGGGATTTCCACCAATTGACCTTTGGCTTCGTTTTGGCGCCTGATCCTGTCGAACTCCTCCAGAAGTTCCTTGTTGCCGACGAGGTCCATGATGGCGCTGTTCTTCTGAAGATTCCGGATATTGGATGCGATTCGCCGCACCGGGTCCGGCAGACGCTCCTGGGTGAAATCCCCGTGCAGGAACCATCCACCGGGTCTCAGAACTTTCACCAGTCGCGTATATACCTCTCTCAAAGCCTCATGCGGAAGGTGATGAAGCGAGTTGTAATGGACGATCACGTCGATGGGTTCCTCGATTACGCCCTCCCATGCGTCGCGAAAATCGGCCTTCGCCAGCGTCACCTGCCCGGAGAACTCATCGAGATTCTCCCTCGCGGCGGTCAGCATGGCGAGCGATCCGTCGATGGCGTACACATGCACGCCCGGCAGAAGCTCGAGAATCTGGGAGGTGAGCATCCCGTTCCCGCAGCCGAGGTCCAGGACATTCTCCGGTGCCGGCTCGATTGCGTTCAGAATGTCGAGCAGCACCGAATGAGCCTGGAGGCGAGTGGGGTCGACGATGGGCTCAAGCAGTTCGTAGTTCGGCGCCAGCCAGTCGAAATATCCGACCTCCTCATCGCCGGTCTTCTGCTTGCCTCCTCTGTGCTTTCCCGGTTTGTCGGTAACGCTCTTTTCGATCAGAATTCTCGATGGACAGAAGAAAGCCTCTATGGTGTCTTCGTCATGAGTCATTGCGATATCACACGGCGCCCAAGCTGCACTATGCGCCGATCCTTTCCGTATTAGTATCGCCGTTGCCACGGGCGTCGGTACGGTGCAAATGAGCTGAAACCCCGATGTTTAGAGGGCTTTCAGGGGTATTAGATCGGCATGCATCTGCTTCAGTCTGTTGAGCAAGGCAAAACACGGGCTGTGTAAGTGCCTCACGGCATCGCCTGTGATACACTACCCGCCAATTGCGATGGACATGGACGGAACGGAGATAGGACTTACGCTGGCGCACTCTCCCGACAGCGACGACGCCTTCATGTTCTGGGCGCTCAGGGAGGGTCGCGTGAAGGTGGACGGCCTGAGGTTCGAGCATGTCCTGTCGGACATCCAGAGCCTCAACCAGGCCGCGCTCGAGGGCAGATACGATGTCAGCGCGATAAGCCTGCACGCTTTCCCCTACATCGCCAGGAACTACGCCCTCCTGAACGCGGGGGCCAGCGTCGGGGACGGCTACGGTCCGATAATCGTCTCGGCCCGCCCTCTCGACCTGAAC
>CAYGZQ010000105.1:0-8757 GCA_964354375.1 uncultured Planctomycetota bacterium | reverse complement strand
CTACGACGTGACCGTTCACAACCCGGACTCCCAGAGCGGAACCCTGAGCCTGGGGTTCGAGGTCACTGAGATGCTCAAGCCGGTACTGGTGCTTGAGGACGAGATTGTCTTCAATCCGACGAATGGCGGCTACAATATGTACACCCCGGCGATTATCGTGGAAAACGACGGGGACGTGACGTTCGCCTATGAAGAATGGCTTTGGAACGGCACCAGCAACACCAGCTATGCGTCCGCGTTCAGATCGCAGGACGACGGCCTGACCTTCCCGACATGGGAATGGAGCTTCGTGTCCTGGGGCTGGCACCATCACGCCGACGTGGACAAAATCTGGCCTTCCGCGAGCGGCACGAGCTATCGGACCCTGAATCTCATCGATCCCGACGAGACGCAGTTCGCGACCGGTTTCTTCGCGACAACGATCTCCGGTCCGTACGGCGGCGAGTACGCGCACATCAGTCACAGCATCTTCCACGCGAATGAAATTCTCCAGGACGCCGAAAAATACATCTACGCGATCGGAGACTATGGCGGATCGATACAGTTCAAACGGTCCGAAACGCCCGATTGTATCAACTGCGGACCCTCGGACAGCGTGTGGCAGTCCTTCCCGGTGTACCCGCTCGCGAGCCCCGGAACATTGTCGCGGGCAAGATCAAGCGCCCTCTACAACGGAACGATGTACCTGGCCTATTTCGAGGACGGGAACAACATCATCCGGCTCGCGAAAGCTGCGGATTACCTGTCGTGGGACACGTCGACGGTGATCTGGGACGGAACCGATTCCGGCACAGCGGGCGCGCGCGATCCCGGCCTGCAAATCGACGACACCGGCTACTATGTGACTTTCGTCCGGAACCCGGAGGCGACCGATCACGATCAGCTCTGCTACACGTACTCGTCCGACGGGACGAGCTGGTCGGAGCCTGCTGTGATTTATGAGGGCGGCGATATGTTCTCGATCCTCGACAGCCCGATCATTCACTACGACTGGGAAGGCACGTCGACACTCGGCACCGTGTGGTGGGAAGGAGACCTGATTCGGGCGGCGTTCTCAATCGATGACGGCGCCACATGGAGCGATCCGGTGCTTGTCTCGGAGATGTGGAGCAAGAACAAACAGTCCGACCTTGCGATCAGAGATGACACGGACAACTGGCACTTCGTGTATTCAGCGCTGAACCCGGACACCGGGTTATGGCAGATACAGTACCGGCGGGGTCACATGGAGTGGCAGTGACGGATTCATTCAAGAACGTATTGACAAGGACCCGGCATACCGGGTCCTTTTTTTTGTGTCCGTGTTGAGCAAGAGCGGGGACAGGCGCCCAGGTTTGCCCCCGGCGATATGAGAAGCGAGGACCTGGTCGTCGGGCAAACCTGTGTGCCAGTCCCCTTCCGCATGAGGTCATTCCTGTAGGGGCAACCCCCCGTGGTTGCCCTTCAGGGGCCGGGGACGTTGATGTTAGAGGGCAACCACGGGGGGTTGCCCCTACGGGGGTAGGGAATGTTGATTTCAGAGGGCAACCACGGGGGGTTGCCCCTACGGGGGTAGGGAATGTTGATTTCAGAGGGCAACCACAGGGGGTTGCCCCTACGGGTGATTCCAGGATTTCGTGCGGATGTTCGCCGCCGTCAATACAGGTCCCAGATCTCGATGGCGCGGAGGTATGCTCTCTCAATGTAATACCCGTCGTGCGCGAGGATCTGATTAGGCACGCCGAGCGGCTGATCCGGGTAAAGATCGCCGATCACGGCCGGATCACTGGGAGGCCAGATTCGCACAACCGTGGGAGGCACGATATCCATGGGCTGCAGGAATGCAAACTGGCCGTCCACCGCGATATAACGTCCGTGCGGGGCGTGGGGATCCGGTTCGGAAGCGACGAAAGCGGGCGTCTGCGGAGTGGATACATCGATGATCTCGATCGTTCCTGTTGTGGCCGCATAGAGATAATCGCCCTGAAGCGCGATATGCCATGTATCTCCGAATGTAGTGTAGGTGTCAATGTATTCGGGGTAGTCGGGATTTGCGAGCGAGTAAATCAGTATGTCAAAGTCCGAGACCAGGTATAGCACGTTCTCTTTTATGCAAAGGTCATAGCCGGGCAGCGTCATGGGGATGGTGTACATCGAGTGGATCGCCGGCCACGGATCGAGGTTCCAGACTTCCAGCGCGTTTGGGGTGTCTTCTGCGACGTAAAGCCGGTTCCCGCTGAATATCATGCCGTTGATGGAGCCGGCTGCGGTTACTGAGGTCAGATATTGCAGATTTTCGGGGTCTGAGCAGTCGATGAGATCGATATCCGAGCCCCAAAGCGTCCCGGCAACCATCCGCGATCCCGATGTCTCTAACAGGCGAGGCCCGGCGAAGAAGGGGAGCTCACCCACGACTCGCGCGTTCGGAGGGTCGGAAATATCAACGGTCCTTATCGCAGCGTACCCTATGTACTCGCTGGCGTAAAGATAGTCGCCGGCAATCGCGAAATCAGCCGGGACTGCCAGACCTACCACTTTTTCTGCGTTGGCCGGCGATCCGGGCTCTGAAAGGCCGAAAGCCCTCATGCCGGCTGTGTTCAGAGCCGAGACGAGAAGATCTCCTTCGCAATCCAAATCTGTCACGCAGTTGATTCCCATACCTGACCACAAGGGAGGGCCGGGAAGCAGGGGGTCCGACACGTCGACAATCTGCATCGTTGCGTCGTTGTCCCCGATATATGCGAAATCCCCTTCGCACGTCAGGCAAACCGGAGTTACAGAGCCGGTCAACTCGCGGAAGCCCTGGACAGAAATGCCGGAAGCGTCGAGAAAAAACAAATCGAGATAGTAGACGCCGAGTCCATCTCCAACGATGGCATATATGTAGTTTTCCTGTATTGTGAAGTCCGGAATGATGCTCGGAGGCGCCCCTGTAACATAATTGTCCATAGATATGGAGTCCTTGTCGGTCATGTCGAAGAAGTCAATACGAGGGTAAGAGTACCTTGCCGCCAGCCAGACACTCGGACCCCCCGGGTCCAGCAGGAGCTCAAGCTGCATAGGGGTCTGATACGCATCACAGGCCGTGTAAAACTGAGGAGCCAGTGGATCGCCCGAAGTGTCATAGACCTGGATGGACGCAGTTGGTGACAGATTCAAACCGATATAGAGCCAGCCCGTTTCAGCCTCAATACTGGTGGCCTCGATTGAGTCGATGATCAGGATGTTGCTGTGGAGTACCGGCGCATTGGGGTCGCTGACATCAATGGCGCTTATGTAGGTGGAACCGCCCTGGATGTCATAAAAGTAAATGTAGGGATATCTGAAAGCGGGATCACAGTTGGGATAGCATCGGATCTCCAGGTATCCGAGCATCTCCGGCATTGTCAGCACGGAGTAGTCGATAGTCCAGAATCCCCAGGTTCCGGTGGCGTAGGCGATGTCTCCGCTAAGGGTTACCCATCTCGGCTCGAAATAGAGGCCCGCGGGGGTCACGCGCTGGGCGTTGGACGGGGTCACATCAACGACCTCGGCATTGGGCTCGATTGCGTACAGGAACGCCTTGCCGGAAGACTGAGTCAAGACACGCAGATAATATGTATCCGGCATCAGGCTGAGGGCTGTAAGGTCGATTGAGGCCGTGCCGCCGGATGCCGACACCTCCGTGACCAGCGCCTGCGATCCGTCGTACAGTCCGAATGTTGTCGGCTCCACGTCGCAGTAGAACGTGAGTTGCCCCGATATTTCGGAGCCGAGAGGAACTTCGATCGAGTAGAAATCCCTGTAGTCGGTCGGGGCGCACAGCTGAGCGATCGTGGGCTCGGAAAGGCTCAGCGTCTGCGCCTCGTTGAATTCGTTGTTAGCGTCCCCCGTGCAGTCCGGATCGATGACATTGACGCTGATCGCATGGAAAGCCGAGAGCGCGGAATCGGGAGCGGGCGCCGAGCTCTGCACGTAGGTCGATCCGTCCGTGGATCCCACTCGACAGATGATTTTCGTCTCGCCGGATTTGGCGGGAGACGCGAGCCCGGTGAGGTCAACCGTGAAGCGCCTCTTGACCGGGGTGTCATCCATGTAGACTGCATCGACCCCGCTGCCCATGATGTCCGGCGCGTATATCCGCGGCCCCTCCATTTGGGCGCCGAAGTCCCCGGCCAGCTGCCCCTGCCAGTCGTGGACATTCAGCTGCAGCTTGAGAGTGCCGCCGCCCGTGCCGCTCTCGCTGTCGTAATACAGTGTGCTGAGCGTCGGCACCAGACCGATGCGATATGCCTCCGGCTGATTTGCCTCGATCGGGAAATCGTCGGGCACTTCCCCCGGCGGATTTGGGCTCGGAAGCGCCCAGGCTGCGTCGATCGCGTACCCGTACACAATCTTCGGACCGGGGTCCATCGGGAACCTGATGCGATAGCGTCTCGTGTTGCTTGCGCCGGACGTGAACACGGCGCGACCCTGGTCACTGTCGAGGGGCTGGTCGGACAACGGCCCGAGAGAACCATCCGGGGTCAGAATGTCGGCAAAGAGCTTGTACGGGTTGACTGTAGCGGTGAGCGCCCCCGGAGCGGCACTTGCCAGAATGCCGTTTGTGTAGCCGAACATGCCCGGCTTCGTGAACTCCGTCGGGTTCCACCAGCGGGAATAGCCGTCGGCGTTCACGAGACATGTCTCGTCGGCGTCGGCGAAGATCAGGTTTCCGACCGCCAGCGTTCCCGGCGTCATCAGGATGCCCTTCACGTCAAACCCGGTGAACTGGGGCTTCCCCGCAAACGGATGGGTAAGAGTGATATCGAAAACGAAAAGTCCATGCGCCGGGTCAGCCTCGGATGGGACTCCCACCGCGGATACTCCCATCGTGCCGTTCAGAATCCCGGTTACATTGAAATGCCAGTTGGCCGATCGTATAGGCACAACCTTGATGTCCAGAGTCTCCGTATCGACGATCAGACCGTAGTACCCGAGGCATTGATGGACCTCCGTAGATGTCGCTGCCCGTACTTGTGTTCCGCTTTCCGGTACTGCTCCAGATGTCACGGGATTACCCTGGCAGCCGATCTGCAGAAGTATGACGGTCGAGACGAGAATGATCTGGGAGAGTCCTGAGTACCGCATGGTTCGTTTTCCTCCAGCCGCCCACGTTATCATAGCATAGCGCTGTAACCCCGGAAACCAATGAGGCTGTCTCAGAACTCGCAGTGTTGCGACAGATTTGGGAGGGCGAAGCTCCCGCTGAGCCGTAATCGTTGTGATAATGCGGCTCGGCAGGAGCCTCGCCCTCCCGATCCGACTCCTTTGTCACCCCTTCGTTGAGTTTTGAGACAGTCTCCCAATCGGCCGGACCGTCTCAATTGGGCGAAGCTCCTGTGGATTCTAGCTGTTGCCCGTTTCCCTGCCTGCGAATTCCCTTATGGATTTGACGATCAGGTTCATGACGCCGTCATCAAGGAGATTGCCTTTCGTGTCCCAGATGCCGAGGCATCCGCAATGGTTGTCGCCGATTTCCCTCTCGAGCATGCGACCGGCCTGCAGATCGACGACACCGGCTACTATGTCACTTTCGTCCGAAGCCCGGAGGCGACCGATCACGATCAGCTCTGCTACACGTACTCGTCCGACGGGACAAGCTGGTCGGAGCCGGTTGTGATTTATGAGGGCGGCGACATGTTCTCGATCCTGGACAGCCCGATCATTCACTATGACTGGGCAGGCACATCGACACTCGGCACGGTCTGGTGGGAAGGAGATCGGATCGGGCCGGCGTTCTCAATCGATGACGGTGCCACATGGAGCGATCCGGTGCTTGTCTCGGAGCTGTGGAGCATGAACAAGCAGTCCGACCTTGCGATCAGAGATGACACCGACAACTGGCACTTCGTCTATTCGGCTCAGAATCCGGACACCGGGTTGTGGCAGATACAGTACCGTAGGGGTCACATGGAGTGGCAGTGACGGATTCGTTGAAGAACGTATTGACAAGGACCCGGCATACCGGGTCCTTTTTCGTTTGGATGGTCGTGTCACGGCGGAATCATGAGGGCAACCCCCTGTGGTTGCCCCTACGGGGGCCGGGGATGTTGATTTCAGAGGGCAACCACGGGGGGTTGCCCCTACGGGGGTCGGGGAACGTTGATTTCAGAGGGCAACCACGGGGGGTTGCCCCTACGGGGGCCGGGGATGTTGATTTCAGAGGGCAACCCCCTGTGGTTGCCCCTACGGGTGTTCGTCGATATCAATATAGATCCCAGATACCGATGGCGCGTACGGACTCCCTCTCGTAGTAATACCCATTATGCGCCAGTATCTGATAAGGCGCGCCAAGCGACTGATCGGCATAAAGATCGCCGATCACGGTGGGATCGCTGGGAGGCCAGATTCGCACAACTGTGGGAGGTACGATATCAATGGACTGGAGATATGCGAACTGGCCTTCCGCCGCGACGTAACGTCCGTATGGCGCATTGGGATCCGGTTCGGAAGCGACGAAAGCGGGCGTCTGCGGGGCAGATATGTCGATGATCTCGAGCGTCCCTGTGGTGGTGGCATACAGATAATCGCCCTGAAGAGCGATATTCCATGCGTCTCCGGATGTAGTATAGGTGTCAATGTATTCGGGGTAGTCGGGATTCGCGAGCGAGTAGAAGAGTATGTCCTGGTCCGAGACCAGGAACAGAACGTTCTCCTTGATGCAAAGGTCGTAGCCGGGATTCGTCATGGGCACGGCGCCCATCGAGTAGATCGTCGGCCACGAATCGAGGTTCCAGACTTCCAGCTCGTTCGGGCTGGCCGTTGCGACGTAGAGCCGGTTCCCATCAAACACCATGTCGTTGATGGAGCCGGCTGCAGTTACTGAGGTCAGATATTGCAGGTTTTCCGGATCGGAGCAGTCGATGAGATCGATGTTCGAGCCGAAAACCGACCCGGCAACTATCCGGGATCCTGATGTCTCAATCACGCCAGGCCCGGCGTTGAGCTCGAGTTCACCCACGACACGCGCGTTCGGAGGATCGGAAATATCAACGGTCCTTATCGCGTTGATCCCCAGGTGTTCCGCGGCGTAGAGATAGTCGCCCGCAATCGCAAAATCAGATGGGATTGCCAGACCTACCACTTTTCCTGCGTTGGCGGGCGATCCGCCATCGCAAACGAAAGCCCTCATGCCGGCTGTCTGAAGAGCACCCACGAGAACATCCCCTTCGCAATCCAAATCGCCCACGCTGGCGAGTTGTGCGCTGAGAAACAGGGGAACGCCGGGATTCGTCGGGTCCGACACGTCAACAACCTGCATCGTTCCGTCATTGTCCCCGATGTATGCAAAATCCCCTCCGATTGTCAGGCAGACGGGACAAGTGAAATCGGATAATTGGCGAGTGCCCTGCAAGGTAACGCCGGAAGGATCGAGGTAAAACACCTCCAGATAGTAGTCGCCGATTCCATACGCGACGAGGACATACACGTAGTTGGCCTGCGCTGCAAAAGACGGGATGTAGCATGCAGGCGCCCAGGTAACGTAACTGTCCACCGAGATGGAGCCCTTGTCTGTAACATCGAAGAAGTCGAGACGAGTGGTGTTGTACTTGGTCGCCAGCCATACGGTCGGACCGCCTGAGTCCCTCATGAGCTCAAACTGCGTGGGAACCGTGTAGGCATCGAAGGCCGTATAGAACTGAGGAAGTATCGGATCGGCGGAGATGTCATAGACACTGACGGTCGCATTCGGTGATGAATTCAAGCCTACGTAGAGCCACCCGGCCTCGGCCTCTACACAGTAGGCGTCAACAGCGTCGATGATCAGGATGTCGCTGTGGAGCACAGGCGCGGATGGATCGCTCACATCGATAGCGCTTACGTAGGTGGAGCCGACCTCGAGATCGTAGAGGTAAATGTAAGGAGGAACATAGGCGGGATCACTTGAGGAACAGGACCGAATATCGAGGTTTGCGAGTCGCTTCGGGATTGTCGCCTGAGTATAGTCGATAGTCCAGAATCCCCAGCTTCCGGTGGCGTAGGCGATGTCTCCGTCGAGGGTCACCCATCTCGGCTCGAAATACAGGTCCTGGGGGGTTACATTGTGTGCATTGGTTGGCGTTGTGTCGACGATCTCCGCCTTCGGCTCGATTGCGTACAGGAACGCCCTTCCCGAGGATTGCGTCAGCACTCGGAGATAATAGATATCCGGCATCAGGCCAAGGGAGTCAAGATCGATTGAGGCCGTCCCGCCGGATGCCGAGACCTCCGTGACCAGCGCCTGCGATCCATCGTACAACCCGAATGTCGTCGGCTCTGCATCGCAATAGAACGTGAGTTGGCCCGATATCTCGGAACCGAGCGCTACTACTATCGAGTAGAAATCCTTGTAGTCAGCAGGCGCGCACAATTGGGCGATGGTCGGTTCACCAAGGCTCAGGGCCTGTGCCTCGTTGAAATCGTTGTTAGTGTCCCCTGTGCAGTCCGGATCGGTGATGTTGACGCTGATCGCATGGAAAGCCGACAGCGGAGAATCGGGTGCGGGAGCTGTGGTCTGGACGTAGGTCGATCCGTCCGTGGACCCCACTCGACAGATGATCTTCGTCTCGCCGGATTCGGCGGGAGACGCAAACCCCGTCAGGTCAACCGTGAAGCGCCTCTTGACCGGGGTGTCGTCCATGTAGACTGCATCGACCCCGCTGGCCATTAGGTCCGGAGCGTATATCCGCGGTACTTCCATCTGGGCGCCGAAATTCCCCGCAAGCTGCCCCTGCCAGTCGTGGACATTCAGCTGCAGCTTGAGAGTGCCGCCGCCCG
>CAYGZQ010000104.1:0-8902 GCA_964354375.1 uncultured Planctomycetota bacterium | reverse complement strand
ACAGGGAGGATGGATTGAGCTTGACAAGGAGCACTATCCAGGAGACAGCGGGTTCGAGAGCGTCATAACGCAGGAGTCCTGGACCGGCCCATCCTTCACCGTGCTACTGGAGGATCATGAGTTCCAGGTGCGTGCGAAGTTACTAGTCTGCGGACTTGAGTTTCAGGATGACTGCTTTGTGGAGAATCCACGCGTAATCGAACTAATGTTTCGTGGCGACCGATATCCCGACCCGCATCTAGAAGATTGGACTGACCAGTGCCATTACGATTGTTTCGATTACGATGCTAATCTAGCTCCTCCTGATAAGAGACAGAGTAACGGCAAGTACCTGCCCTGGGACACCGATAGGGGTGATGGTTATGTAGTAGGCAGGCCGACTTCCAGTGAGGAAGTTCAATTGTACGCCCTTGTCGAAGGTCAGTATGACACTCACAGCATCCTCGTGACCGTCAGGGCTCCCGAGGACGCACCTGAGAAGGCTTGCATACACGTCTTCCTGTACGAACTGGCCAGCACGGATCCGCAACTGAATGCAATACTTGCTGATTTCGGTTGCGGAGAGATCCCGACGAATCGGTACGTCTACGGACGAGGCGCGGATCACATCTACCACACAGGTCTGGGCATAGGCCCTCCCGACAGGATTCCTGAGAGTATACGCATAACCGAGTTTATCGCTTCCTCGGAAGGCAACGTCGAGTTCGGCACCCCATACCTGAGGGTCTCGAACCTTGACGAATTCAATGACTACTCCCGCCTTGTGGCCAACGATCCGGACGGTGGGAGTCATTTCGTGAGGGACGTCAGGTGGACCAAGATTGTGGATTCATTCTACTACGGTGACGACGCGGACGAGGCTATGAGAGGCTATTTCGCATTGAATAACTATAACGGTGCTAATGGACAGCAGAATTATAGGAACAACGTCTTGGAAATAGGTCAGGAAGTTGTTGTCGCGGAGGCAAACAGGCAGAGCGCCTATTTGCCGGTGCAAAGCCGCCCCGACATAGCTTTCATTTTCGCTCACGGAGCCCCATCCGATGAACTGTCACTGCCACCGGATTGTCCCGCCGTGCCTCGCGATTCATATACGTTTGATTTCAGTCACTGGCCGATCCAGCCGGGTACGTTGGCGGAAAATGCTCTGAGCATAACGCCATACGAGATCGCTGAAGCATGTCCAGTCGGCTCGGACACCATATGGGTCCTGATATATGGCTGCGATGCGCTTCATGATGGGGAATACTACATCAAGGGCAAGTCTGAAGGTGTAAAAAACGGCTACGACGATTGGGAATGTATCATAGGCTCCGGCACGACGAGCATAAAGGCGGTATGCGGTTTTAAAGGAGAGGCATTTGGCTATCTGTGGGCAGCAAAACTCGCAGACGGGTTCACTTGGTATCTCAATAATTCAGGAGAGATCTGGTATAATGACTATTGGGATCTGTCCCACAGCAACGGTGAGCGTCCACAGGAGAAAGTGGTCATCGCCTGGATGCAGGCAGCCATCTGGTGGATCAATACCTATACTGAAGACAACAATGGGGGATTTGTGAAGGACGCTTGTGCTGTGTCCGTAGACGGAATGTGGATTCTCGAAGACACAGATAACGAGCTCGAGAGCTATTGCTATAAAGCCAGAAGACGGTAAATGGTCGGCAAAATGCGCTGACCGAGGAGACCGAAATGCATGCGAAGCAAGTTGAGAGAATGCTGGTGTTCTTGTCATTGCTGCCGCTGTCTTTTCTCACCACCCTGGTTCTTCTAGCTCCTGTGAAGGCAGAACTGGTTGTTACAGAGGACTTGAGTCTCGACGTCAAACCGGGCCGCATACTTCCGGATGCGGAGAACGACTGCTATTGGATCACTGCCTGGCTTTCCGGCTTGCTCTGTGTCACTGAGGAGCAGCCGGGACTATGGGGAACGGAGATGTACCCGCAATACGAGGTGATTGATGCCGCGGGTCCGACATCGGCAGGTTACATATACTGCACATACGAGTCGGGCTACCCAAATCCTTTAGAAGCCGGAATAGCGATTTTTGACTGCGCTTCGCGGCAGTACATCGATACCATTGATTTGCCTTGGGAATACGGTTTGTCTGCCATTACGATCTCCCCTGATGAGGAGCGCCTGTATGGTACCGTGCTGACTACTGAGATCCAAAACGATTCACCCGAAGAGGCCTCGGAGAATAGCGGCCTTGTTGTGGAAATCGATATCGCGTCGGGCAGCGTTCTGCGCACATGCTCCGTTCGGGCCTGGCCCGAGACGATTTTTCTGTGGAATGACTGTATGATACTGGTTTCATGCCAGAAGGGATACTGGGTCGAGTACGAGGACGATCAGAAGGAGATGAAGAGCACGACCGAAATTGTCTCCCTCGACACGTTCACAAAGGTCGCTCAAATCCCAAGCGGCGCCGCTGTCTGGCACAGGACGAACGAGTTTATCCAATGGGATGAGTCGAGAGTGGGGCTGCTCAACGCGATCTTGAATTCTGATTGGGATGATCCTAAGTTCCTCGATTCGGTATGGCTCATCGATCCTGAAACCGGTTTTGTGACAGAGTCCTTCCCCACGCCCGATTCCTACGGAAGAGAGCACGGGGTCAAGCGTGCTTACAGGAGCCGGCTTTGTCCTGACCTATTCTACCTGGCGTTGATGGAGGATATGGATTTCGGCTACGACGATCCCCGCCTGATTGTCACGGACATTAACGGCATCTATACGGACAGTGCTGTTGGCACACCGGATCACTTTGCCCCCGGGTACATCTATGAGCTTGACGACGGCCGAGTGATGGTGACGGATGCGATATTTCACAAAATATATATTTTCGAGTGGGTCAACCATCCTCCGATTTGTGCCCTCGAGTTGTTGACCCCCATGCCGTACGTCGGTCCGTCCCCCGCCTTGATCGAATTCAACGCGACTCCTTCCTATGATCCCGATCCGTGCGATGAGCTCACGTACGAGTGGGACTTCGACGGCGACGGCCTCTACGGCGAGCCGGTCGACGACTCTTACACCGGAGATCCGGACAATCCCACGCACTCCTACACCGCCTCCTATCACGGCCCCGTCCTGCTGCGCCTGTCCGACAACCACGGCTCGGAAGTCACTTGTACAGTGTATGTAGATGTCGATATAATATGAGCAGCCTATCCGGGGCGAGGATTCCTGACAGTGGCTGTCCGGGCTAGGTGCTGTACAAATAGGGAGAGAAAGTCCATGAAAACATTCATTCCCATGGTCGCGTCGTTGATCGCCCTGCTGGCAAGCGTTGTCATACGAGCTGAGCCTGAGATCCATAACGCCGAAATAGACGTCTTTCTTAGACCCGGGAATGATGAACTCTGGTGCATTAGCGTGGAGCCGCAGAGGCTGGAGATCTTTGATACATACACATTACAGCCTCTCAGAAGCTACAACCTGACGGGGAACCCGATTGTGCTTGCATTCGACGAAACCGGTGATCATGTCTATGTCGTGGCAAATGTCCCGGATGAGAACAGGGCTTACGTGGCCTGCTATGAGACGGACGATTTTCAGCTCTTGTCGGAGGCACCTCTGTCGGGCATTGCATGTGGTGTCTGCGTTCATGAGAATGGTTATGTTTATGCTACAAGTCAGGATCCCATGTTGGAAGGCTATATCCAAAAGTTCACCCCCGTTTCACTTGGGCTTGCCGCTTCTGCAGACACTCAGAGCTGGCCTTCCGCAATTTGCACGTGTCCATCGAACGGCTTAATCTATGTTGGAGGAACCGATGAGTTCGATGGCGACGGCGTGACTGACCGCGAAGTATACTCGAAGGTCTTGATTTATGACCCTCTGGATCTAGCGCTGGCTGGGGAAATACACGCTGGGTTGCATCACAGTCTTTTTATATCTACTGACTCCCTGCTGGTGATTGAGAACTTTGGCTGTGCTTCCTACGATCCGGAATTTCAGCATCTGCTCAAAGGGCTCACGATAGTCGAAACTGACACTGAGAATGTCTTGTTAGATTGGCAAGTCTATCCAGATGTGCTCCGAGGGTCTTGTCTCGAGCCGGTGAGCCGCAAGTGGTTCGGCTGCACTTTCAGCTCCACCGAGTTAACGGGGAGCGAGCTTTGGATGATTTGCGATTTGGCCAACCCCCTTCCCCAATCGCTCGGGGTCTTTCCGGACTCCCGCGTGACTCGTATGGTTGCCTTTCCTTTTGGCGGAGATCAGATACGCCTGGTCGGGATTGACTCACAGAGCGAGAACCTTTTCGTCCATGATGTTCCGGCGAACGCACCTCCTGAAGCCGCGTTCAACCCCGTACCGCCGTGCGGCCAGGCCCCATTGGAGGTGCGCGCTTCAGAAATCGTGACTGAGAATACTTTTGTGTTCTTGAGGCCCTCTGAGAATGAGATATGGGCTATCAGTTCAGAATTGACTTCATTGCATGTATACGATTCTGTGACGATTCAGCTTCTGAGGAGCGAGCCAATCATCGGACATGCGGCGGGCCTCGCGTTCGATGCTCAGGGGGACTTTGTGTACTTGCTTGCCGCGGTGCCTGATGAGAAGAGGGCGTACCTCGGACGGTTCGCAGCCGATTCGTTTACTCCGTCAGGGGAAGCGGCGGTCTCGGGAGTTCCGCTAAGCATCTGTGTGGACGACAGCGGAAATGTCTATGTCACAAGCCAATCTCCTTCCGTGGCCGAAGGGTACGTCCAGAAATTCTCCGGCGCGTCGCTTCAGTTGCTGGCCTCGGCAACTGTTGAGAGCTGGCCGGGAGCAATAGCCTTCTCTAGGGACACGGGGCTTCTGTACGTGGGTAGCCTAGACGAGCACGACGGCGACGGAGTATTAGAGCCGGAGGTGTATTCCAAGGTTCTTGCGCTCAAGACGTCCGACTTGAGCTACAACAGCGAAATACATGCGGGCCTTCATCACCGGCTGATAGTAGCTGACGCTGGAATGCTGATGATCGAGAGCACAGGAGTCGCGTCACGTCCCGGTTACGAGAATTTGTGCAAGGGGCTGACGGTGGTGAACGCAGAGTCTGGCGACGTGGTTCTCGACTGGCAGGTTTATCCGAACGTCGTGAGAGCATCTTGCTTCGAGCCTCTGAGCGGCAAGTGGTTCGGCTGCACTTTCAGCTCCACCGAGTTAACGGGGAGCGAGCTTTGGATGATTTGCGATTTGGCCAACCCCCTTCCCCAATCGCTCGGGGTCTTTCCGGACTCCCGCGTGACTCGTATGGTTGCCTTTCCTTTTGGCGGAGATCAGATACGCCTGGTCGGGATTGACTCACAGAACGAGAACCTTTTCGTCCATGATGTTCCGGCGAACGCACCTCCTGAATCGGCTTTCACACCAGTACCTCCGGCGGGACAGGCCCCGTTGACAGTGGATTTCCTGAACTACTCATCGGACTGCGACGGGGATATCGTTGAGATTCGTGCCGACTGGAACGGCGATGGGAACACGGATGAGACATTCCAGGGCTCGCCGGGAACGATAGAGCACGAATTCGTCGATCCGGGAATCTACGAGGTGAAGCTGACGGTTGTTGACGATGATGGCGCAACCGACGACTGGGAAGCCTCGATACCCGTCATCGAGTGACGTCGACGGCAACTGGACGCCCCCGTGGCGGAATTGCTTTGACTTCATAGTCGTCAGGCACAACTGGATCGGCGAGGGGCACTCCAACTACACTCTCCCCGGGAGCTTCAACCTCTCGGGCGATCAGCTTTGGGAGAACCCGTCGAACATGGGCTATTCCGGCATCGGTTATATGATGGGTATGTGGCAGTACTACTACAGGAATTTCAGCTACTACCCGAACAGCGGGTGTCCGTACGCGTTCATGACGCTGTGGGTGGACTGCTACAACTGCGGCGGCGACCCGCCCGGCTACAAGTCCAAGGGCTGGCAGGTTGAATCGCCGCTGATTGTGGACCACACGAACCCGGTTTTCGACGGAATCGAAGTGATTTACGGCGCCGAGATCGACGATTATGTGAGCGACGTTCTGATCCCTGACCTGCAGAGCAGGGGCATCGTGTACACAGCCGACAATCAGACCGGCGATGCGGCTTATCTCTACACTCGCTATATGGAGCTGGTCGGCGAGGCCATCGACGATGATGATGTGGTGCTGGTGGTGAAGGGGGATGATCCGTTGAATGCCGGGAGCGATCAGGGGTCGTGGCTGCACGATTTCATCGGGATCGATTTCGTGAACGGGAACGGGCAGTTCGGCTATATCGACGATGCGTGGGAGGATCTGTTTCACGTGGACGAGCCGCCATGCGCGTCTCAGGAGCGTTCCAGCGAGTACTGGCCGAAGGTCACTGCGGGGAATTTATGGTGGGACGAGGGTCCGCCGCCGGATTTGCATCTGCACACGGACGGATACGGTCACGGCGAGTATTCGTGCTGGGTCGCGCCGATCCCGTGCGAGTGGTTCAGCTACCAGGGCGCGAAACTGCGCATCCGCGACGACGTCAACAACTGGACCCACAGCGACAACCTCGCCCCGGGCGATGATGCCGCCATCGAGATCGACTGTCCGAGCGGCACGATCCCCATCGGCGAACCTGTCCAGCTGACCGCTCACATCACCGAGAGCAGCATGTATACGCCTCTCGAGAGCAGCATAAAATGGAGTGTGCAGGTATACCAGGGAGAGAATTGGGTAGACTACGGTCCGCATGAGGACGGAGACCATCAGTATGATGACAGCGGTTACCAGTCCGATATCCCGGAAGGAATCGAGAATTGGACCGGAACAACATTCTTCATCGCGCACCTCGAGGACTGCACGATGCGAGTGCGGGCGAGGCTGCAAGTATGCGGGGAGACGTTTGACGATACGTGTGATCTGCAGGATGATCCCGACATCACAATCAGTGCAGAGCCCGGCCCTTATTGGATCGATGGACCGTCGATACCGGTCTTCAACGGCGGGGACGGGGGCTGGCACACTGATGCCCTTGAGTCCGTGCAGGTTGAGGCCTGGGGATGCTATGGTTGTGGGAACGTTGTGGCATCAATGGAATCCGGACCGCTGTGGGAAGATACTCATCCGGGTCGCGAGGGCCTGTTGGTAGGGCAAGTCCAACTTATGGTTTGCGTGGTTGGACCCACCTGCAGCGGTTACATTGACATAGAAATCGACGGCCCTCAGCCGAATGACGAATATATAGTCCCTGGTGCCGGCCACGTACAACCTAACGAATTCTGTCAGGAGCCTCTCATATGGAATATCGCGGATGAAGACTGCGGGGAGCACACTATAAGGGTAAAATGGTACTTTGAGGCGGGTGGCGGAAACTACCTGCTTGGAGAGACGGAGGAGTATGGTCCGCTGCACTTGTCCAGGGTGACGCAACGGGACCTTGTGAGCACGGCGGCGATATACCATCCTGACCGCAACAGGACCTACTACGGGGAGTCTTGGCACTGTTGCCCAGGGGTGCGCGGACGAGGGGGTGTCTGGGAAGAAGTTGGCTGCGGAGGAGGGCCCCCAATGAGCCAAGCTTTGTTAGATTGTAGTGCCCTTGTTACCCAGTTGCTGAGACGCCTCGCGCGGCTTAGCGTGGACGGCGAGCATCAGTTCCCTCACTTCGGTGCCGACCATTGGAGAGCCTTCACGGACAACTGGCAAGGCGAGAACCCCACAGACTACGTTACATCAATTGCTTTGGAAGACCTTGAACTTGGCGACCTAATAGTCTGGAAGAATAGTAACCATGTTGCCATTTTCGCTGGATGGCGAAACGAGGAGGAACTGATAGCTAATACGTGGGAATCTACACCTGCGAACAACGGTGCGGGTCCCTTTTGGAGAGACTTAGACCCTAGTCATCACGGGGGACGACATTGGAAGACAACTGTCTTCGACCCCTGCCCATAGCAAGGAGGCGAACCGTGCATATTGCTCGAATGAGAAGAATCCTGAGTACCCTTTTAGCTGTAGTTACTGTGGCCCTGTGGATCATGTCTGCCGGTCAAGCAGAGGATATCTACACCTCAAGACCTGTCTACACCATCCCGTGGGGGGATTGTCCGGGCTGCCTGTCCACGACATGGAATATCGATCCTGATTCTCCTGATTGGCCCGGCATGTACGATCCTCCCGGGCCTTGGGCTGTCTCCAGCACGGGCGAACTGGTCATTTTCACCTTCAGTCAAACGGAGCGGAAGCTTATAAGGTACGGCGCAGACGGAACTCTTGGAGCCTGGGCTGACTTTACATCATACGGATTCCCTTGCCCTTGGTGCATAGCCATCTCATCTTCTGGTTATGTTCTGATGAGCAGGAACTTCGGGATCTGGGAAGGAAACGACCTGATGGATGCAGGCAGCGTCTACTTGCTCGACCCGTCGCTGCAGCTTCTCTGGTCCTGGACGATCCCAGGTGAGAATGTGGACATTTCAGGCGTTTTCCCGTCCGATTCGAACTCGTTCTGGGTTCAATACTCCACGTGCCACAGACCGGAGGATGATTATTGGCACTATGATGATTCCAGTCATCTCGTGGAGCAGTATGTTGTGCAGGTATTCGTGGATGCCTCAGTCTCAGGGCCAGAACTGATTTGCTCAGCATTCAAGGGCGACCCAGTTTTGGACCAGCATTTTTTCGTCACCCCCTCTGGTGAACCGCGCTCCCGAATAGAGGACAGATACGGCTACACCTACAGGACGCTCGGAGAGGATCCGATTGTGGGAAGGTTCTCACCTGATGGGGAGCTTGTATCGACGTTCGACTACGGTTCAGACCCTGGTTGGACGGGATTCCGCGCCGCGTCTCCTTGGTTTGTGACATGGGCGGGAGATGTCTATACACTCCATGCGAGCGACGAGGGGGCGGTCCTGACGAAGTACACCCTGGTGGTGCAATAGCGAT
>CAYGZQ010000103.1:0-8914 GCA_964354375.1 uncultured Planctomycetota bacterium | reverse complement strand
CGGTCGCGCCGCTCCTGCGATTCTCCTGGCCTATCTCGAGGCGAGTTCCGATCTGCCCAAGCTCGCTCGGCACGTAGGCGAGCGCGATGCGTTTCCCGGTCATCGGAGAAAGGCACCCGCTGGTCACGATCCCGACTTCCTTGTGGTCATGATAAACCTTCATACCGTGACGGGGGACGGGACCAGGATCGCCCTCGAGGCCGGCCAGGACGTCCTTCAACGGGGCGTCCTTCATGGCTTTGATCGCGTCGCTTCCCAGAAACTCGCCCTTCTTGAGCTTGATCACCCAACCGAGTCGCGCGGCGAAGGGGTTGGAATCCTCGCCGATCTCATTTCCGTAAAGCGAATAGCATACTTCAAGGCGAAGAGTGTCGCGCGCGGCGAGGCCGATCGGTGCCACATCGTCTCCTCCGGCTTCCAGAACGGACTCCCAGAGCGCGAAGGCGTACTGATTCTCAACAAACAGCTCGAAGCCGTCCTCGCCGGTATATCCGGTCCTCGCGACCGTCAGCGGAGCGTCGCCCAGTTTTGTTCTGAACAATGAGAAAGGCCTGTAGGAGCTGAGGTCCGTCGAGATCAGCTTGCTCAAAATGTGCGCGGCTTTCGGGCCCTGGAGCGCGACAAGAGTGATCTCGTCGCTGCGGTCCTCGAAAGCGTCCATCGAGAACTGCTCGATAACGTGGTCCCTGATCTTGTCGACGTTCGCAGCGTTGACCACCATCATCCATTCGTCCTCGCCGACATGGTAGACGATGACATCGTCTCGGATGCCGCCCTTTCTGTTCGTGATGAGCGTGTACTGGGCCTCGCCGACCTGGAGCTTGGCGGCATTGTTGCTCGTCAGCCACTGGATATGGTCGAGGGCCTTCGGTCCGCGGAAAAAGAACTCGCCCATGTGGGAGAGGTCGAACGCGCCCGCCGAAAGGCGGACCTTGCGATGCTCCTCGTTGATGGAGGTGTACCAGACCGGCATCTGGAATCCGGCGAACTCGATGATCCTGGCGCCTGCCTCAACATGCCAGTTGAAAAGAGCCGTTCTCTTCGAGGACATGACGGGATTATCCACCTGAATCCTCCAACACTCCAAGTCTATTGCGCAGAGTTCTCGGAAGCCAGCGCCATCAATGAGTCGTAGTGGCGCGACTGACCGCGGATCTTCTCTTCGCGCTCCTCCTCCGGGAGGAAGAAGAAGTATCTGTTCACGACCAACTGAACGTAACGGGTTGTCTCATCGTACGGGGGGATCCCGTTGTGGGGGGGATCGGTGTATTGCTCAACTGCTCCGGGACCCGCGTTGTAGGCGGCCAGAATTCTGTCGAGCGGATAGTTGTAGCCCGACCAGCGCTCGATCTCCCTCGCCAGATAGGCAAACGTCGCGCGTATGTTTTCGTCGATGTCGAACGGGTCCTCCACACCGAACCTGTCGGAGGTAAAGGGCATGAGCTGCCCCAGACCCTGGGCCCCGGAGCGGCTCACCGCATTGGGACGGAAGCTCGATTCTGTAGCCACCAGCGCCATGACCAGCCGCGCGTCGACGGTCTGGTATTCCGCCGCATGCGCCCTGATCGCCTCGAAAATTTCCTTTGCCGTCTCGTCGTCCAGACGCGGATTGAAGTGCACCATGTTCTGGATGTACGCCTGCTCTATCTCGGTGAAGTCGTACTCCTGGGTTTCGAACGATGTCGGGGGGGTCTCTTCCTGCACTTCAACGATCTGAGGACCCCTTCGCTCGCCGAGATGCGACCACTCCGCGGAGAGAGTAAGCACCGAGGACACAAGGTCTTTCAAGGTCTGGTTGAGACCCGAGATGTCGCCGTCCGGGGGGAGCGCGCGCGATCCGACGAAATATGCCGCGACCGATGCGGCCTCGTCCTCAAACCGCTCGTATTCGGCCTCGTATGCCCGGGCCACTCTCTCGGAATCCAGCCATGCCACGGGGAAGACCGCATTCTCAGCCAGCGAACCCATGTCGAGATTGAAGTAATAGAGCCTTGCCTGCGGATAAGCCGGGTAGGACTCCTCGCCGACCATCAACGCGAGAAGCAGGCCGGGCTCGAGCGACCGGTCGGCGGCCGCCATCTGGACCTCGCGCGTGATTCCTTCAATGTCCGCCAGTGGGAAAGAGGGGCAACGCTGGTTGACGATCGTCATGATGTCGTGGCTTATCGGGCTGTCCAGATCGATGATGGTGCTCTGAGCTCCGACCCGCGAAGCGAACAGAAGCATCAAAGACAAGCACCCCGCGATAACGGGGAGCCGAAGCATGGTTCCGAGATTCGAAGATGGGCTCATGGTTGTGTTTTCGACCTCATCCGACGCCGGCTCAGCTTAATGTCGGCGCCGGCATCCTCTGGTTTGACACAAGCCGGGCGCGTTCGGATCGATGCTACCCCCAGCCGAACTCCCGGACGATCTCGTTTGAAGCCTGCCTGGCTTCGTTCAGGACCGATTTCAGTCTGAACAGAGGATCCACGTTCTGGCCCTCGATTTTTATGGCTCGATTGAGCACGGCGGACATGATGTCGAGATCGCCCAGCCAGAACTTGAGGGCGGTCTCCCATTTCATGCTCAGACAGGGATCGTCCACCGTCTTGTCGTCCGGATCAACCAACTGCATGCAGGACCGTGCCCCGTCAATCACCAGCCTCATCCTGATGTCCGGCTCCTGCAGGGATATTCCCATCCTGCACGGGTCCCCGGATAGCGCCTTGACGACCTTCTCCGATTCGAGCAGGCTCTGTATCAGTCTCCTGTGAAACTCGACAACGGCGTCAGGATCATTTTTCGGCAAACTGCTCACCGGAACGCTCCGTTTGGACGGTCGCAGGGATGTAAACGCATTCAAAGGCCGATAGTACCGCCCGATTAACCGCAAAGTCAACCGGCGTGCCTCGGGACATCTCGAGGCTGTCCCGGAACTCAATGAACGGGTGACAAAGGAGTCGGATCGGGAGGGCGAGGCTCCTGCCGAGCCGCAGTATCACAGCGGTCACGGCTCAGCGGGAGCTTCGCCCTCCCGAATCCGGCGGGACTTCACGATTCATGAGACCGTCTCATCTCTTACCGGGTGCGCCGGCTTTCCAGCCGGCTTGATTCCGAATAATGCCGCTTGGAAAAGCGGCGGACCCGGCTGGGAAGAGCCCTACCACACCCAGTCGAACGGGACCTTCGTCAGAGACGCGCTGCCCCCGGAGATGTCGGAGCATTGGTAGTCGACGCCGGGACCGGGATTGAAGTCGACAACGCCCATAAACCAGCCTGAGACATACATGTTGCCGGTGGGGTCAAGCACGACAGCTTTGCCGGAGTCGTCGGCATCGGGACCGCCCCAGGTCAGGGTGCCGAGATATGTTCCGTCGGAGCCGAATCTTGTGACGAATGCGTCGGACTGGCCGTTTGAGTCGCGGATGTCGCTTCCGGGACCCGGATCGAAATCTGTGGAGCCTCTGAACGATCCGGTCACGTACGCGTTGCCGAGGACATCGGTCGCGCACGAGTACGCCAGGTCATCCTCGGGACCTCCCCATGCTAGGGTCCATTCCCAGTCGCCCGACGTGTTGAGTTTGCTGAGGAAAATGTCCTGCCCCCCGTTTGATACGTGGTTTTCGATCCCAGGGCCCGGATCGAAATCAACCGTGTCCTCGAATCGACCCGTCGTGTAGATTCCGCCGCCTGCGTAGATGCTGAGGGGCTGTCCCTGCTGATATTGATACCCACGCCATGTTCGAACCCATTGATAGCCGCCCGACGAGTCGAACTTGCTGATAAAGACATCGCCGTCCGCGCTTGTGTGGATGTCTTCGCCGGGACCCGGATCGAAGTCCACCGAGCCCTGGAACCAGCCGCTGACATAGACGCCGTCATCGTCGTCGGCAGCAAGTCCGTAGCCGACACAGAATACGCCGCCTCCCCAGGCGCGTTTCCAGAGCAACTGGCCGTTCGGATCGAAGCAGCAGAGGGCTGCGTCGACCGGGGCATCAGAGACCGGCAGGTCGTTCCCGGTCACGTAGACTCCGCCCAGATGGTCGACCGCGACCTCGTATGCGTAGCATTCCGGTTCTTTGTCCCACAGCAGACCACCCGTACGTCCGCGCTTGTGCAAAAAACCGCCGTACCCGTTGACCGGCAGCCCGAGTGTCACCCAGCGCCCGGTTGTGTAAAGATATCCACTGGAATCGGGCGCGATGCCTTCGCCGTAATTGCCGCCATCGCAGTATGGCCCGTTTCTGTCGGCCCAGCGGAACAGTCCCGCAGGATTGTAGCTTGCCATGAAGGGGCCGCTCATCTGGAAGCCGGAATCGATTTGTCTTATCCCGGGACCGGGGTCGAAATCCATCACGCCGTTGAACGTGCCCGCGATGTGGATGTCGCCGTAGCTGTCAAGGGCTATTCCGTGAGCGCTCAGGTCGTACCCCCGTCCCCATGCGCGCGTCCAGCCGGCGTTGTTCCCCACCCGAACGGTCACAACCTGGAAGGCGTCTATCTGGCCGAGATTTTCGTCCGGGAAAATGTCCCTGATTCTGAGAAGCAGAGGATAGTCTCCGTCCGAAGCGCCGAGCTCGTTTGAGATCGTTCCCGCGAAGAGCCAGCTTGGTCCGCCCTTGGTGGTGGGCACCCATGACAACTCGACCTCTCCTGCGAATAGATCGGGAGCCTCCGCCGTGACAAGGGAGACGGAGGAAACGCCCTGGTGGTCGAACACCTTGACGAACACCTTCGCAGAGCCGCCGGACGAGAGGTCCTGCTCGGTATCTATCCATGCTTCCAGGGCATAGGGCTCCAGACAGTTTGCGTCCGGAGGAAAATCCTTGATCGGATCGGTGACCTCTCCAGCGACCTCTTTCCAGCAGGCGTCGATCGCGTAGCCGAACTCCGCGTCCCCGTCGGGAAGCCCGAGCAGCAGCGTGCGCTCGCATATGCTTCCGGCCTCGAAAATGCATCGCGGCTGATCGAGGTTGTAGGCGACGTACGGATTCAGAGTGGCCGACATGTCTCCGCCGGGAGCGTAATGCCCCTGCACGTACGTGAGCAGCGGCGTCGGCCACGATCCCTCCGGGTATTCGGTCGGATTGAAGAGGAGCGTGTACCCGTCCGCGTTCAAAAGACGCGTGGTATCGGCCCCCCAGGTGATGCTTCTGGTGCTCAGCGGGAACGTGTACTTCGCGCCCGAGATGAAAATCCCGCGTGCGTCGAACATCGTCAGGTTGAGGTTATCGGGGTAAGGGTGCCTGATCTTGAGATTGGCTCGGAGCACGTTGCCGGGAAGGTTGTTGACGGTCTCAAACACCAGGCAGTCGGTACAGGTGTCTTCTTCAAGAACGCTGACCATGTTCATGTGCATCGAGGCGGTGCGATCGGGGACGACGTCGACGGTCCGGTGGTCGGACGATATTCGGATGTCCCAGAGGCCCAGCAGATATCTTTGGGGCCCCGCGTCACCGGACGGATCGGACGATATCGTGGATCGGCAGTCCGGCGCGACGGGCAGCCTCTCCCCTGCGCCCGTGCAGCCCGCAACGATCAGAATCGCAATGGCAATCGAAAAAAACGGATACCGTTTCATCAAGGTTCCTCCTGAATCCCGGCGAACGCTCGCCAAATGCAAATATAACATACCGGGCGGGGGAATCAAGTGCCGGGCAGGAGGTGTACGCCGGAGCCCGGAATCTGCGACTGCTCCCAGTACTCCTGAAGCCACTCCCCCACCTCGGGACCTGCACGATCTTCTCCCGGCACAATTCCTAGCATTCCGGGTCGATGATAAGGATATTGCTGGTGCGACCGCCCGTGACGATCAGTCTACCATCCGGGAGCTCATATATAAACTCCGGAGTGAAGACTCTGTCCGCACGGATGGAATCGATAACCTGACCTGTCGAGCAGTCTATGACCGCGATCTCAGCGGCAGGTCCTCCGAACCCCAGACTCAGATAAGCCGTGCCGGGGTGCACCTGGCTGACGCAGGCGTGCTTTACTCCCCTCACGTGCCCGTCGGAATCCAGGATTGTGAACCTCTGCACTACGGAATCGGTGTCCGTATTGACTATCCAAATCCCTTGGGAATACTCCGGATAGCCCGTCAAGCGATCGACGCATCTATTGCATATGACCATAAACGGGTCGGTGTCGGACCACTTGATCAGGTCGTTGACATAGGGGTAGTCGCTCACGGAACTTGTTGAAATCCTGGCGACCCTGGGGAAGCCGCGGATCAGGCCGATTACATCCACCCATCCCGCGAGCCAGCCTCCCAGGGGGCCGTGCTCACCGGTATAGAGGTACAACTTGTCGTAGTCGTCGCCTTCGGCGTAGTAGATGGTCTGGGGCATGCTCCCGACCATCGCCACATCGGGTGATACAGCCAGCGTCGCTGTGTCGATCTCCCAGATCAGACCCTCATCGGGGTGCCCCGGTATCTCGACCCAGCCGCCGAATTGACCTGCACGGGGCCAGTCCCACCCGAGCACATACAGCTTGTCTTGGTCCGTTGAGAGTGCCAAACCCGTCAGGATGTAGTCCTGCCCAAGGAATAGCGTATTCGTGATTTGCCTGCTGGCGGTGTCAAACACTTGGACAACTGAACCCAGCCCCGTAACAAATGATGAGCAATACAGTAGTCCATCGCTATCAGGGCCAACAGCGTCAGCCACGTGCCCCACTGCGAATGGTTCTTGAGTCCAGCTACCCGGCGGATTCTCAACCAGTAGGATCAGACCAGCTCTCTCATCCACCACCCAGAACTCGTTGGATGCGGACCCCTGCAATATCCGATAAGGCTTCGAGTCTTGAGTAAGGATTTCGCTGAGTATCTCAGCTGATTGCGCATGATTGGGAAACCAGAGTCCGGCCAGAAACGCCGATGAAATGAGAAACGTCTTAGCAGCAGTCTTAATATGTGTCATCACTCGTCACCTTTGCATTATGCATATGGCAATAAGTTACAGCTTATGTATCATCATAGGCCACCGACTCTGCGGCAATGTGGGATCTGCTTGAGGCTCCAGTATGTATCTATGGTTCTCATCCACAGCGGCAGCGTCCCGAATGCGCTTGGTATCCGCAAATTCCCAGTCATCCGGCCACGGCCCGCAGATTAATTCGTAGTAGTAGTAGTACTCCCACGCCGCCTCCATGTAGCACATCGCCCCATACTCGTCGGCGACATCCCCGTTTACCCATCGAATGGGATGCGGCTGATGATCTCCTTCCTCAAGGTATCGGCAGAAGTCGTCCCAGAGTATCCACTCGAATGCCGTTGAAGTCAGATTCGGATGCACAGGGCTCGAGCCCCACGGGATATCGGTGCGGTCCGACGAGTGAAAATCCCTGTAGCCCACCACAGACCTCAGAGTCGTATCCCGCACGAGCAACTGCCACTGCACCCATGCATCTGACTGAGCGCAGGTGGTTGTGTCGCCCAACATCAGACAAGCCATCAAGGCGAGCCAGTCGGCATCGCTGTCAGCTGACAAGTACGTCTTCCAGTATTCCCAGAAGACCACATCTCCTCCGTTCGCCACTTCGTTGAAAGGCGGCAGGGGATCATCCGGGAAGAAGTAAAGATATGACTGCCCCATCCTGCCGGGCACCACCGGATGTGTATTCCCCGGGTATCCTCCACAAGCCGGTCTGCCCACCACTTCTCCGTGCGACAGGACGAACATGATGTCAGCCTGGCTCTGAATCGGGTATTGAGCGGTGGACCCATCGACAGAAGCGAATACCCATTCAAACCCGAAGTTCAGCAGATTACGCTTGTAGTTGTCGTAGTACTCGTCAAGGCCACTGCACCGCGGATTGAACCTTTCCGTTCCGATCGCGTACTCGGGTTCAAGAAATCCTCTTTTGCCCTGCCCGTAGGTTGCGAGGTAGATCATCTCGGCATGCTCCCACACAACGTCGTTCTGGGTACCGTCCGAGTGAGACGCCATAGCGGAAGCCCAGTCCTGGAAGTCTTCTCCCGGCGCGCTGACAAGACCGTCTCTGCTGCTTGCAAACAGACATGGCGGCTCGCTGTAATCCACCGGCTGGTTCTCGGTGGTCTCGGCCGAATCGGTGGCTGTCGTCATGAGCGGATGCTCGGGGCAGTTGACGAATGCTCTCCCCTCCTTGTACCGGCAGTATATCTCCACGCAGTCATCGTAGTTCTCTGATGCGCAGATATAGTCCTGCCAGATCGAGTCCCAAACCGACGGGCATTGTGCGTAGTCAAGACGGTACAAGAGCACCCTAAGCGAATCGTATTTCGGTTCATCGTTGGGAGCGCTAACCGTAACTTCGATATAGTCATCAGGCTGCCAGTCGGAGACGATCGCGCAGACGTCCAGCGGACACTCCCCCGCCGGACGCGGCGCGACATAACCGTCGCATTCGACCCGCCTGTCCTCAGGCCCGTGGTAATGATAACAGACCTCATCCGGGTACATGTTGTCATCACGGAACATCACGTCGAGGACCGAATAGATCCCGTCTACGTAGAACTCATAGAGGGTTGGTTTCCCGCCATCCTTTTCCCCGCCCTCGGGGAGCACATTCTCGGTTCTTATCCAGTTGCCGCGGTGGTCGGTGATGCGGACGCGCACCTCGTCGACCGTCGGGTCCTCGAGCAGCTGGGTCATATCCGTCGCAATGAGATATTCTTCCATCTGCCAGTGATTATCCTCGGGGAACCGTCCGCCGTTGAAATTCGGGTCGGACCACTCCACCCATTCCTGATCGTACGGCGGGTCCCCGTCGACCCAGATTCCCTCGCCGATCGTCGGCATGATGTACTGGTTCGTCCACTCGTCCCCCCTGCGAATGTCGAGCTGGACCGTGTAGTTATCGGCGAGAGCGAGCGCGACAGCGTCGCTCGAGTGCACCATGAGGAACACCTTGCAGAGGTTCTCCTGGTAATAGCTCAGGGGCTGCATCA
>CAYGZQ010000102.1:0-9016 GCA_964354375.1 uncultured Planctomycetota bacterium | reverse complement strand
CGGGTGCCGGGCTCAGGCTGAGCGAGTCCCCGATCCGCCGCGGCGGACTGTGCCCGATTGTTCGCAGGCTACATAGCAGGGGTCTATACCCCCCCTGTAGTCCCCCAGAAGGGGGGGACGGTGAAGAACCTTTCTGACGTCCCCCCGGAATGGATGCACGCGAACTGAAGCTACGGGGCTTTCAGGGCGCGGACTTCGGTGTTTGTGCGAACGGCGCCGGCCACTTGCAAGGGGACGGGGAAATTCACCTGAAAACCAGTTGTCAGGGCGGTTGGGTTGTGGTAGCATACGCCCTTTGGGGTCACGCGGAGGTCATGACGTGAAGAGTTATGAGCTTATTTTCGTAGTGAGACCGGATCTGACTGACGGAGAGGTCGGGACGATACGGTCCGATGTCAGGAACCAGATTTCGACCCTCAACGGGTCGATCGAGAAAGAGGATCCGTGGGGGAGAAGGCAGCTTGCCTTCGAGATTAAGGACTGCACAGAGGGCATCTACACGATGTTCGACGTGAAGCTGCCTCCCGAGAGCTCCAACAAGCTGAACGATCAGCTCAAGATCGACGAGCGGATCATCAGGTACATGATTACGATCAAGGAAGACAAGAAACCGAACTATACGGTCAGAACATAGTGGTCGGCGACAAGCGGAGGGATTCGACAGGTTGGTGAGGTTATGAACAGGATAGTTTTGGTTGGACGTTTGGAATCTACACCGGACCTCAGACATACATCCACCGGAATACCAGTAGCGAACTTCTCTCTCTCCGTCCGAAGGAGCATTCCGAACGGACAGGGACGGTATGAGAGGGACGTTTTCCGGGTAGTGACGTGGCGGAAGCTGGCGGAGACGTGCTGCCGGTTCCTCGAGAAGGGCCGGATGATAGCGGTCGACGGGAAGCTTCAGAATCGGATTCTACAGTCGCCGAACGGCGACAGGCGGGTGCTGGTGGAGATACATGCGGACGACGTGCGGTTCCTGGAGGGGGCGAAGCCTCGGGCGGATGCGGTCGAAGAGGAACCTGAGGCGATGGAGAGGGCCGAGAAACCTGTCGAGGTGGCTGCGCGACCGGCACCGGTGGAAGAAAGCGTTGTGCCGGAATCGCCGCCCGACGCAGTCGGGTCAAGCGACTACGATGACGCGGACGCTCCGTGGTTCAGCGACGAGACCGACGGGACTCCGCTGGAATTCAAGCCGTGAACGATTCTCTCTCCCGAAGTCATTCGGGATGAGATTCAATTATCGAGGAGACGATTAGACCATGGGACGTCGAAGAAGCGACTCATCCCGCTCCCAAGGAAAGCGACGGCCATTCAGGCCGCGAAGGCGGAAGGTGTGCTATTTTTGCACGACGCTCGGCAGCAGGATCGACTACAAGGATATCGATACGATGCGCAAGTTCGTGAGCGATCGCGGCAAGATCATGCCCCGTCGCCGTACGGGGACTTGCCCGAAGCATCAACGGGAGCTGGCCAGGCATATCAAGAAGGCGCGCGAGATCGCGCTCATACCCTATTGCATTGACTGAACCGGCAGGTTTGAGGTCACGAAGGCGGTGAGGAGGATGCCTTTCGGGCGGCCCATGCGCCGGTCGGATCGCTGAAACCCCCTCCGCCGGAAGGAGCAGCATCAATGAAGGTCGTACTGATTCAGAATGTGCCCAAACTGGGCGATGCGGGCGACGTGGTGGAAGTAAAGCCGGGATACGGCAGAAACTACCTTCTTCCCAGGGGCTTGGCGGAGGCTCTCTCCAAGAAGGCCCTCGCGGAGATCGAGGACATCAAGCGTGTCGCGATCAGGCGCGCGGAACGTGAGCTGGCGGAAGCCAGGAGCATTGCCTCGAAACTCGAGGGGCATATCGTCAGGATCGAAGGGAAGACGGGAGCTCGCGGGGCCAAACTGTACGGTTCCATCACGTCCCAGGCTCTGGCGAACGCAATCGCGGAGCACCTGGGCGCCGAGGTCGACAAGCGCAGGATCAGCATCCCCGAGCCGATCAAAATTCTCGGGATGCACAAGTATATAATCAGGCTTCACACCGATGTTGTCGTTGAAGGCCAGGTGGAAGTGGTGAAGAGGAAGGAAACCGAGGAATAAATTTCTTCGCTGAACAGATCAGGACAACGAGAAACGGACCCGCGAGAGGGTCCGTTTTCGTGTCCTTCATATTCTCAAGGCCTCACTGGCCGTTGGAAGGGTGTCATCGAGTAAAAATCCTGACGGTCTTGCCCTCGCCTTCGTTGACCTCGACAAGGTCCTGACTGCCTTCCTTTTCGAGCATGTCCATGAGGCCCTCCAGGTCGAGGTCGATCCCCTGCTCCTTCATCTCCTTCTTCGCGTCATTCGGGATGAATTTACCAGCGAACTTGGCAAGGGAGATAGGGATTTTGATGTTGACGTTCTTGTTGTCCTCGCTGTCATGCACCTGGATGTAGAGCCATCGCGGTTTCCGAACGGGACCGGCTTCATCCTCGGGCTCGTCCGAGGGTTTGCCCTGTGGAAGCGCCTGTGGGGCCTTGCCGGACAGGTCTGAGATCATCGGCGTTGCCGATGAGTCCAGCGCCTCGATGAGGTCCAGGCCCTCCTCCGGCGACAGTGCGCCGTCCTTGATCATCTGCAGAATTCTGAGCTTCTCGCTATTCATCATCGTCTCCTTGTTTTGTCTTATGGGACGCCGGACTGCCGGGTTCTGAGGTCCGTCCGCGCAGGAGGCTCGAAGCCTCTTTTGCGGATATCTCGCCGGACGCCAGGCGATCGAGAATTCGGTTTCTTTTCGGGGCATCCGGTATCCCTGCACTGGTATCCTCGGTGGATACCAGTTGGGAGCGGATGTCGGGGGTTTCGGGGGCCAGCGAGCTGTTGAGCTTTGCCAGCCGGGCCTTGACGGTGGGATAACTTATGCCCATAAGCCGTTCCACATCCTTCATGTTTCCCTCCGTCTGGATGAATACAAGGGCGAATAGTCTATCCTCATCGCCAAGTCTGCAGAAAGCGCAACCTTTGAATTCACCCTCGATCCTGGTTCCGCACGACGGGCAATCGTAGCGAGTTACGTTGAGGTGTGAATCGCACTTTGGGCAGTTGTTCATGTAGTATCTCATGGCAGGGCCGATTTCCGGGCACTGGACGGTTTTTCAGGACGCAGGGAGAAGATACTCCATGATTTTCATAAAGTCAATATTATTTCTTGAAAATCTTCACTAATTACATAAGGTTCTTGCAACAAGAGTGCCTGCAAATTCGGAAAATCAACCTGGGTTGAAGAAATTAGTGCCGGGTGGGAAAGGATTTTTCCACATGCTGTGGACAATAATGTGGAAATTATCTTAACAAAAATGTAGAATTATGGCGACATTTTGACTACACTGCCGGGCGGAAGGAAAAGGGTGCATGACGGTCGATTCCAGCCAGTCGTATCAAACTGAGCAGACGCGCGTCCCGCCTCACAATCTTGAGGCGGAGCGCAGCGTGCTCGGATGCTGTCTTATGGATCGGGCGGCTCTGCTCACCATTCTCGCCCACCTGAAGCCGGAGGACTTCTTCCACCCTCCCCACCGCATTATCTACGAAGCCGTAAGGGGTCTGTTCGCCGAGAACGTACATCCGGATTACATATCTCTCACCAATGCGCTGATGACGTCCGCCAACCTCGAAGCCGCGGGCGGCGGCGAGTACATAGCGGGACTCACCAACGTGGTGCCGTCCGTCAGGAACGCAGAGCATTACGCGCGCATCGTAGCGGAGAAATCGAAGCTTCGACAGCTCGCGCGGCTTGGGAACGAGATGGCTGCGTTCGCGCGGGAGGGCAAGCGTCCGGTCAGGGAGGTCATCGACTGGTCCTCGAACAGGTTCCTGGAGCTTCTCGATCTGAAGGAGCACAAATCCTACGATGTGATCGGTCCGGTCGCGACGAGCTTCTTCAGCAAGTACAGCGACACGTATGAGCAGAAGGATCCTCCGGGTACGCCCTCGGGGTATTCGGACCTCGATCGCATGCTTCTGGGGTTTCAGCCCGGCAATCTGATCATTCTTGCTGCGAGGCCGTCGCAGGGCAAGACTGCGCTGGCGCTGGACATAGCGCGGAACGTAGGCGCCCAGGGGGGGAAGGTGGCGTTTCTGTCGCTTGAGATGGGTCAGACCGAGCTTCTCATGAGGCTGTTATGCGCGGCGGGTCAGCTCGACTCGTACCGGCTCAGGCAGAAACGTCTGAGTGACAAGAAGGACTCGAAAGGCCTCACCGACTGGGATCGTCTCAGGAATGCGATGAGCGTTCTGGATCCAATGCGGATTTTCATCGACGACGAATCGTCGCTCACCATAAGCGAGCTCAGGGCGAAGGTGAAGGCGATAAAGCTGGAGCAGCAGGGGCTGGACCTGGTGGTCGTCGATTATCTGCAACTGATAGATGGGGAGCTGGGATCGGGCGACATGCGGGTGCAGGAGGTCTCGAAGATATCCAGGAGCCTGAAAGCTCTGGCGCGGGAGCTTGAAACGCCCGTAATGGCTCTCAGCCAGCTTTCCAGGCATATCGAGCGCAGAGAGGGTCGGAAGAAAATGCCGCAGTTGTCGGACCTGAGGGAGTCTGGCGCGATCGAGCAGGACGCGGATGTCGTGCTGTTTATTCACAGAGATATCTCCGAGGAGGAGGAGCAGGAGGGGCGGCAGTATGATCCTGACGACGAGCAGGAAACGCAGCTCATCGTGGCCAAGAACCGAAACGGGGCGATCGGCAAGATATTCCTGCTGTTTCTCAGGAAATACGCGACATTCTTGCCGCTGGATCAGCCGCCGATCACGTACCGATCCACATAACGGGGCGGCCGACAGAAACCCGGGGACCGCAATCCGAACTCATCTCCTCTTCCCCTCCCCGGACGGCCGCCCTCCTCATTTTGGTTTGCACGTTTAACATTAATTTACTGGCCCTTTGAACAGCAGCGGGTTACAATGTGTCAGAGGAAGCGGTGGGCCTGTATGGAATCCCGGTACACATGGAAAAACCAGTTGCTCATTGGCGTACGCAGTTTTGCGATTGCGGCTGCGGTCATACTGGCGCTCATCTATCTGGTTGTCACGAGCGGGCAGGCCGCCAAACGCGAGCTCGAGACGTTTGTGGAGGAGAAGAAAACGGTCACGGTCGTGGATGAGCCTGTCGTCTATGGATATGAGAATGGGGCGAAGGTCTGGGAGCTCAGAAGCGAGGTGGCAAGGCAGGAGAAGGAGACCGAATCGAGCGATCTGACGCGTATCTATGAGCTTATTCTCTTCAAGGGCGGCGAGGAGAACGTCATCATCCGTGGCGATCACGGGGAATGGGACAAGCCTCACGAAAGGTTGACGCTGACGGGGAATGTCGAGGTCGAATCGGCGGACGGCACAACCTGGCTGGAGACGGAGAAGCTGACGTGGGAGGAGGAGAAGAAGGTTCTGTCGTGCCCCGTGCCCGTCGATTTCCGGGTCGAGGACAATCACATTGTGGCGAACTCGCTTTACTCGGACGACGACCTGGTGACGATCGATTTTGTGGGGAAGGTTGAGATGTTTATCGTCGGGCTGGAGGGGGAGAATTTCGTTACGCGGGAAGGCGAATTTCCGATAGAGGAGGTCGAGGGTGAAGAGAAGGGCAACGGGATGAACGTGCTGGCGTCCTACGTGCACTACGACAAGGGCGATCGCGCCTGTCAGTGCTATCCGTACATCCCTCTGAACGTGCGCAGCCTTCACAACCTGGACGAGAACGGTCGAGAGCTGCCCGGGGCGACTCAGACCTCCGTAGCGGCAATCATGGAGCGTCTGAACGACCCGGCGTACGCAGAGGCGCTGGAGAAAAGCGTCGCGCAGATGGACCTGAGCCCCGAGGAACTCGCGTTTCTGAGGGGAGAGACCAACTCGCTGCTTCCTGCCGGGAGCCCGTTTCGGAATCACAACGGATCGGTCGATACCTCGGGGGCGGAGCAGCCTTCGACGGTGCCCGGTGAGAGCGCGAGCGTGGATCCGAACGATCCCGAGCTGATGGGAGGGCGGACATCTCCCATGGGCGGGTCGATGGGGACGGACAGCCCGGGACGCACGTCAATCGGCGCTCCGGGGCAGGGCCTCATGGGTCCCGACATCAGCGGTGCGGTGACTTCGGGCGATGTCACTCTCGATCTTCCCGGCATTCCCCGCTCCGACCCCGAGAAAGTGCTCACGGCGCCCGACTACTCCGGCATCACCGACTGGAAGATATCTCCGGATCTGTACTCCGAGTCATTCGAGGGGAATCCGGATTTCAATCCGTCGACGGAGATGCGCGACGGTCTGGTGTTCTGCTACCGGCAGAACAAGAAAATCTGGTGCGAGGAATTGCATATCGACCTTGGCGGGCATCGGGTACAGGCGTTGAGGCAGGCCGATGCACGGTTCCAGAACCTTGAGGACACGAAGCATGAGCCCCCCAAGAGCCGGGCTGCGCAGGCCATAAGAAAGACGCCGACCCAATTCATCGGAAATTACCTGGTTCACAACTGGAGGGAGAACATCACTGAGGGGTACGGTCGCGTTCTTGTGATGCAGCCGGAGAAGGACATCGAGGCCAACAACGTCGTGTACAGCGAGGACTCGGACATGATCCAGGCCTGGGGAGATGTGATCGTCCATCAGTTCAGCGGCGGATGGTGGGTCTCGAGCGGAGCGATCGAGGAAGTGAGGAATGAGCGAGCGAGGGAGGATGTCAGGAATCCGAGCGTGGTCACAGCGGACGCCATACTCTCCTACAGCCGCAAAGTGAGCTGGGCGTTCGGCAATGTCGTTTTCCGTCAGGAGGAGCAGGTCATAAAAGGCGATCGCGGCCAGTACGAGGAAAACACGGAGATACTCGTAATGGCCGGGAGCGTCGATTACGGGAACGAGGACGGGGAGAAGCTCTCGTGCGCGCTTCTGACGCTCGATCTGATGCTCGAAGAGTACATAGCGGAGGGAGCGGCGATCGCGAGAAACATTGTGCCCGAGGAATATCGGGAGAACCTGAAGGAATTCAGGAAGGATGAGGAGAAGAAGCCCGAGGACGACGCGAGGGCGCGTCTTCTTGAGAAGCGCACAGCGGAAGGTCTGGGCAACTGGACCGAGGAGATAGAGAATCCGCCCGGACCGCCTCCGATCGAGTATCTGCCGGAATCGCAGGCGCAATCGGAAGCCGAGAAGCAGAAGACGATGGGTCCGGAGGTACCGTCGCCGTTCGTTCCGGCGGAAGGCGAAGGCAATACGGGCGATGGGGCCTGACCCGTTGAGAACGTGCATGAACGGTGGCAAGAAACAACGAATTCCCGCTAATGATCGGTTCCCGGCGTCGCCCGATGATGTCGCACTGAGGGAGGTCCTCAGGCTCATCATCGCGGTCGTGATGGTTCTCATCATTGGACCGTTCTGCCTGTATGCCCAGGATTCAGGCTCGCCGACGGGCCCCGCCGACGGCACGGGTGAGACTGCCGGCCTGTCCGGGTCGGGATCGGAGGAGGCCGTCCAGCCAAGCGGAATGGAGTCCGAGCCGGTGGACCTGAGCCCGTTCGAGGGCGAGGACCTCCTGATCCCGGGGCCGGCAGAGACGGCGGATCTTTCGCCGGCGGACGGCGAAGCGTTGATCGGGCCGCCGGCCGAGGGGGAGTTCGCGCTTCCCGAGATCGCCTTGCCGGACTATGCGGAGCTTTACGACCTGAGTCCATCCGAGGCCGAGAGGGCTGTATTCGCAGCCCGTCCGAGGGACCCGTTCTACGAGGAGGTCGTGGCAGGAGCGCCGGAGCCCGACGTCACGCAACTCGGCCCTCTTCCCGAGATAAATGAAGAGGGGGTCGAATTCACTGACGTCGCGGCCGACTGGATCTATTACCAGAAGAGCGCGGGACTCACCGAGCTTCGCGGACATGTGATGGTTGTCTACGACACGACAATCATCTCCTCCGACGAGGCCACGCTGGACGAAACCAACGAGATTTACAGATTCTTCGGCGAGGGCAGGGTCTTTGTGGACGACAAGGATTTCACGCTGGAATGCGACGAATTGGAGATACACGATTCCGAAGATGAGAAGACGATCTACATGCGCGGCTCGAGCACGATGCTGGTCTACGCCGACAAGGACGCAGAACGTCCGGGCGAGGATTCAACGAAGCGTCAGAGACTGGAATACGCGCTGAAACAGCAGGACACGACCGTCACCTTCACCGACGCCGAGTACAATTACGACAAGGACATTTTCGATGCGCACGGGGGGGTCCGTTTCGAGCAGACCGACAAGTACGCTCAGAGCGATGAGTTCCACGGTGAGAACGAGACAGAGTACGCGCTGTTCGAGGGGAGCTGCGAATTCTGGCAGAAGGACGGGAAATGGCTTTACGACAACAAAGTGGTGGAGGACCGGGAGAGTCCGCCGTCCAGGGGCGACAAGATCACTCGCGCCCTCCTGAGCGTCCCGACGAAAGTGACATGCGATGAGGCCGAGACGAAGGGGAAGGACGGATGGCTGCAGCTTCGCTCGTCCGGGGGGAATGTCGTCTATTTCCACCAGGATGACAAACATGCTGAGTGCGAGAAATTCACCCTGTGGTACACGGAAGAGGAGGAGCAGACGGAGGTCGAGGAAATCCCGAAGAATCTTCTGGAGGAGCCGGTTGTAGCCGAAGAGGAGGAGCCCCAGTACACGGTTCCGCCGGGCTTCGGGACCCTGAGGCCCGCGACCGATTTTCCGGCGGGCTGGGTGCCCTGGGAGCCCGGATCGACTTCGATGGGGGAGGGATCGGTCCTGTTTGAGGGCATTATTCCGGGCACGGAGCTGCCGAGGCTTCCGGGGGTGATCCCGTCGGTACCTCCCGGCACGATTCCGGTCGACCTCTCCGATGTTCAGGAGTCGACATCGAAGCCGGAGGGGGAGAACCTGGGTCCGATTGAGGGAGCGGAAGCGGGAGCCGCGGGCGTCGGGGCCGCCGGTCCAGCCGAATCGGGAACGCCGGGTTCGGCGGAGACTTCGGAGGAGGCTAGTCC
>CAYGZQ010000101.1:0-9239 GCA_964354375.1 uncultured Planctomycetota bacterium | reverse complement strand
TAACGACGGGCACAGGCACGCTCGGGGACTCGCTCAGCCTGAGCCCGGCACCCGGCAAAGCCCCCCGAGACTACGTGTCCGTGGTCAAGCTGCTCCCACGATCCCGATTGCCGGGGTACCTACTAACGACGGGCACAGGCACGCTCGGGGACTCGCTCAGCCTGAGCCCGGCACCCGGCTTGCCAATTCTTGCCGCAGCTGCTCATTTTCGTCTTGAAGAGTCCAGATTTCGTTCCTGTGGCCTTCTTCAATTTTCCTGATTAGTACCTGGCGTGTGAAGGGGAGGTTCGCATCATAATACCTCCTGTGTTCCGGCGAATATTGAGTTGTAAGTCCAAAGTGCAGAACCCAACCGATTAGTAGTATTACGGCAGTTTTGATGGACCCGTCCAATGTGTAAACGCGGTTCAGTACAATGTTGTTAAGGTCAAAATGCCCTAGTGTTACTAGCGATATCAAGTCTGATAAACATCCAAACACGATTAATATTAGGCCCAATAGCGCCCATGAGACCGCTATACACACCCCAATATCTGCCGATGCCCTTAGTATAAACTCCCATATTTCAATAGAGTAGTCACCCCATGTCTTCTTGTTCATTGGCTTCTCCTTGCCTGCCGGGTGCCGGCCACCCCGGCGAAACGCAGACAGAAGGGGCACCCGGCAGGGTATACACTGACTGACAGCGGATCAACCCGCCACAAAGGAGTAGATCAGCAGGCCTACTCCAATGAGTGTGGTGACCACGTTGATTGACGTGTAGAGCCTGACCAGGGGGAAGATCTCCGGCTCCAACTCATGCGTGACCAGCATGAGGCCAAAGGACAGAGCGTTTGCGACGGCAACTAGCAGCGCTATGACGAATGCCCAGGTGTGATACAACCTGAATGCTGCGGCAATACAGATGGCTATCCAAATGATTCCCATCAGCAGCGTCCTTTTGTTACCTCGCCTCCGGCGGTTGATATGCCTCTCCGAACCACTGCTGGTACACCCATCCGAGAATGCGCGATTCGCTCCAAACCATGCAGTCGTCCAATAGATTCTGATTGAAGCGGAGCCGCTCTTCGCCCTCGGGTATCTTATTGATCTCTCTGGCGTACACGAAATTGCAGTCAATTCGGTACTTCTCGGCCGCTTCACCAAGGGCGACCAGAGTTTTCGTTCCGGCTTGCGTGAGACTGTCAATGAAGTCTTTGAACTGTTGTTTAGATGCGCCGCTCAGTGCTTGTAGGTCCCCCGAGACCTTGGCAACGAACCAGTCCACTGGACTATCGAACTGCTGGCCCTCCCCTTCCGGGTCCTGCCCAACAAATATCTTGGGTTGGCAGCCTGCGGTGAAAATGAGGTGAATGCTTACGTTGGCTACATCGACGCGATTGTCGTTCTTTACCCACCAGACTATGAACGCTCTGATCTTCGTCTGGTCAGCTAGCTCTTCGCGCCTGATGCTAGGTTTGCGGGGCCTGAACATGAGTTCACCTCCGGCCTTCTGCTGTATCGCATTCTCATACGCGCTGCGGTAGCGGGTGCCGCCCACAAACTGAGCGAGTGCCCGAGCGTGCTTGTGGGTGTCCTTATTATACGGGGGAAGTTGCTCCGGTTCAATCACTGAGCGGGGACAGTCACCGACGCATCCCTCGCTAGGGCGGGTGGAGGTTGATTGGAGGTTGGAACGGGCGGGGGATGCGTCGGGTGACAGTCCCCGTGGTGGATGAGGGGAGACACCTACAAGGTCGGGGACTCGGTTGCAGGCTGCACGGGTATGCTGCCACAGGACATCGCGGGCACAGACACGTTCGAAGACTGACTCAGTTTGTGCCCGGCACCCGGCTTTATGGTCTCAAGTATGACTTGTCCCCGCTCTCCAGTATCTCTCTGGCACGGTCGGCCATCTCTTGAGTCTCACCTGCATCATATAGGATTACATCCAGTCTTCTCGACAAGGCCGTATCTATGGCTTGTAATCTCTTCTTTGTAGCGCGTAGGTCCTCTACCATCTTAATCCTGCCGTCAACCGTCTGGAATTCGATTGTGTTTCGAGGGAAGTATCCGTGGGCAAGCTCGTTCCTGATTCTCAGTGCCTCTTGAAGCTGTTCGAGCTCTGAGTCAGTGAAATCGTATTTCTCCCTGAGAGATCCGACAAGTTTGCCCAAGGTGTTACCGTATAATTTGTTGAGGAATGCCTTGATGTCGTCGAGGGTGTACTTGTCCTTGTCAGGTAGTTTCGCGGCAACCAGCAGAAGCGGAATCCGTTCTTCGAGAACTTGCGCAAGGAACATGGTCTCTCCGTAACATTCGAAGACTTCTTTGATTTGATCAGATTTATCGACCATTGCGCTGTTTCGCTCCTGAGTCCCGCAGTCCCGGCAATCCACTTCCCGCAACATCATAAATTAATGGAAGAATGCCGGCAAATGGATTGATACAAGACTTGAAGACAGCACAGGCCATCCTCATCGCCGGGACATGGTCCCGGTGACAGCTAGCGTGCCTGTAGCAGTGCCTGGACAGTACTGGGATGTGATTGACATCTTGCATGAGCCGGTGATGTTTCCGAAAGTGGCCTGAGGGCTCAACGGGATTCGCCATTGAATAGTCGCCGACCAGAGCATATTGCCACAAGTGGCATCCCAGACTACGAGATTATCAGCGTCCAGGAGTGTTAGCATTGAACCGTCATAGCTCCAAGCTATATTGTCACCGTCATAATCTGTAACAGATGTTCGAGTAACAATAAAAAAGCCAGATTCATCGAATGTCATTGGTCCCGAACCGCCAGGCCCACTTATTGTTCCATCGTAGATCACCGTGTAGTCCCAGATCCCTACCAGCCCACTGAGATCGCGGTCAGCCGGCGGGAGGCTTGGACTTCCACCTCCGCCGCCGCAGCTGAGCGCAAACAGCAGCATTCCCGCCATCAGTGCAAGAACCAGATTCCTCATGGTGATTCCTCCTATCAGTCCTGCTTCTCTTCTATAAGCGCAAGCATATAGCACAATCTGATAACGAAAGCAAGGAAAAAAATAGCCTTATAGACCATTTAACACCCGAATAACTCGCAAGGCGGCGCAGTCACAAGTTGAGCAAGGCTGCTGTGCAAATGTGCTTATGGAGGAGAGAATCCCGTTTCATGCTGTCTTTGCGGCGGATGCACATTTCCGGGATGCATCGATAAATCGCGGGAATTTATTAAGAAAGCCGGATTCGCGAGGCAGGACAATGGTTTGGATGTGCAATATGGTCCGCGAAGCCGGGCTACATGGACGAGGTAATCGGTCGCAGGCGACAAAAAAAGAGGCCGGTGGCCCCGTGGGAATACGAGCATACATACAGCCTTTCCCTGGGGATTAAGACCCCAAATGGACGAATGCGCGGGAGGCCTGATTTCGGGCGCTCAGGTCTTCTCGCTCACTTCCTCCAGGTCCTGATCGAGGTTCAGCTTGGTGGCTCTTGGCTCGAACGGTCGAGCGTTCTTCAGCCATTCCAGATCGTCGTCTTTAGCGCTCTTGACCGCAATGCCGCCCGCGTCTCTGGAGACGCCGCTCGGTATGCCGCCCTTGCCGAAATTCTTGCTGACACCCGCCTTGGCGCCTTCGTGCCACGTGCTGGCTTTCGGTGTTTCCGGCATCTCGAATTCAGGAATGGGTGGAGGTGGAGGAGCGGAATAGTCGATATTAGTCGGCTTAGGCCTCCCGCTGTAAGCCGCGATCAACGCCCATGCGACCGCGATAACCACAACTCCGATGCAGACCCATAACAACGGCATAATATGCCCTCCTTAGCGTCTATGGATAATATCGCGCTGACCCCTGTCCCGAGGGTCTTCGATATGACTACGCTAACCCGAAAGGTCCGGCCGAGGAGCGGTCCCGACCAGTCGAGTCTACAGATCTGCGGCCCGCCCGAGTGCCTCCAACACTTGTTTCGCGATTTCGAGGCCGATACCTTCGACCTCCGCGATTTCCTCCGCTGTTGCCCCCCTGAGCTTTTTCACGCTGCCGAAGCGCTGGAGCAATGCCTCCTTGCGCTTCGGACCTATGCCCGGAATGCGATCCAATATGTTAGTCTCTAATCGTTTCTTTTCGAGGGTCACTCTGTAACGGTTGGCGAATCTGTGCGCTTCATCCCTTATTTCGTTCAGAAGTCTTCGGGCGGGCGAGCTCTCGGGGAGTTTGATGGGCGACTCACGGCCCGGTATATAGAACTCCTCCTCGGCCTTCGCCAGCGCAGCTAATGGTATTTTATCGTCAAATCCCGTATCGCGCAAGAGTTGCCAGACAACTCCCAGGTGCCCGCGCCCCCCGTCCAGCAACATCAGACCGATGCGTCCGGCCTCGCCGGGCTCCTCTTTGAACTCGTTCAGCCTCCTTAAGATCGCCTGCCGCATCATGGCGTAGTCGTCCTGGATGTCGACGTCTCTGATGCGGTAGCGGCGGTAGTCGTCTTTGGACGGCCTACCCTCTATATATACCACACGAGAGGCGGTTGCGGTACGCTCTTTGTTGTCAACCCCGAGATTACTTACATCATAGCACTCAATCCATCGGGGACGCTTGGGGAGGTGCAGGAACTTCTTAATCTCCTTCAAAGCCTCGGTGAGGCGTTTCTCCTCATCCTCCTCCTTTCTGATCAGGTTCTCGAGCTCAATGCGCGCGTTGTCCCGGACCATCTCGAGGATTTTCAGCTTGTCGCCCTTCTGGGGCACCCGGATTTTCACTTTCCCGCCCCTCAGTCCGGAGAGCCATTCTTCGAGAACCGTTCCGTCGCCGGGATCGTTCTCGATGTAGATCTCGGCAGGTATGACACCGGCGCGGGAATAGTAGTTCTGCACGAATGCGTAGAGGCTCTCCGTGCGCTCCGACTCGCTTCCGGTGGTGCCGCTTAAGGAGAAGTTCTCTTTCCCGACCAGCTTCCCGCCGCGAATGAAGAAGACGGTGACGAGCGCGCGGCCCCATCCGAGCGCGAGGGCGATGTAGTCCTGGTCCACGTAGCGGTCGAGCACGACCAGTTGTTTCTCCGTGACATCCCTGATCGTCCGCGCCTGGTCCCTCAAATCGGCGGCGCGCTCGAAGTCCATGTTCGCGCTTGCCTCGACCATCTCTTTTTCGAGGCGCTCGGCGAGTTCTTCGCCTTCGCCGCGCAGGAACATTTCGACGTCCTTGATTGTGCGGAGGTATTCGTCCGGTTCGACGGCCCCTATGCAGGGACCGAGGCATCGACCGATCTGGTACTGGAGGCAGGGTCGCTTCTTCTGAGTCTCGAGATCGTCGCTGCACTCGCGAAGCGGGAAGACGTCGTGGATTATTTCGAGGGCGCGGCGGACGGTGAGCGCGGAGAAGGGACCGTAGTAGCGGGCGTCGGGGTCGCGGGTGAGGTCGCGGGCCAGGACCACGCGCGGATATTTTTCGC
This sequence comes from uncultured Planctomycetota bacterium, assembly GCA_964354375.1. Classification (GTDB taxonomy): domain Bacteria; phylum JAJVIF01; class JAJVIF01; order JAPKYR01; family JAPKYR01; genus CAYGZQ01. The sequence goes on along the minus strand of CAYGZQ010000101.1, from coordinate 3,827 downwards.
CGTAGGTGATTTTCACGTACGGGTAGCTCTTGTCGTCCTTGAGGGCGACGTTGTAGTACGGCTGATGCTGCTTGATGAGGGTGGCCTCGAGCGTGAGGGCCTCGAGCTCGGTGGCGGTGATGATGATGTCGATGTCGGCGACCAGCCAGACCATGCGTCGCGTCCGCCTGGGATGGTTCGCCGACTCCTGGAAATATGATCTGACGCGGTTCCTGAGGTTTTTGGCCTTGCCGATATAGAGAATCCTGCCCGCGTGGCCGCGCATGATGTAGATGCCCGGCTTGGGCGGCATGGAGTCGAGAAGCTTCTCGAGCTTGTCCTTTGGAATGCGAGTGACCGGCATCGGGGAAAGTATAAGGGAAAATCGAAGTCGGTGGTAAGCGGGAAGAGCCCCCCTGTAGTCCCCCCCAAGGGGGGGACGGGGTTTCGCTTCTCCCTCCCCTTGGGGAGGGATTGTCCATCCACCTCCCTCCCCTTGGGGAGGGATTGTCCCTGCACCTCCCTCCCCTTGGGGAGGGATTGAGGGAGGGCCATCAATCAACGGGCACGCGGGTCAGTTCGAAGAGCCCCCCTGTAGTCCCCCCCAAGGGGGGGACGGGGTTTTTTGGATCTTGCAGCGAATTGCCGGACTTTGAGACTCGATTGCATCGCATTGAGACTCTTTATGATGGCGGGACGAATCCGTGATAAAATCGTGATTGAGGACCGAGGGGGCGTTTGATCCCCGACGAGCGATGCCGACGAATCCGTACGGATATATGCAGTTGCTGCGCCTTTCGCCGGCGACAGGGAAGGCGCTCACCCGGCTGAATGTCATGCCGGGACAGATTCTGCACGGTCGCGTTTATCGCATGGAGCCGTACGGTCAGACCGGGGAGACCGGGAATGCGGGGAGCGATTCGGGCGGCATAGCGAAAATCGCGCTTGCCTCGCACCTTATCGAGGCCGTCGTATCTAAGTCCCTTCCCGAGGGCGCCCGTGTGACGCTTGAGGTCCTCGAGCTTGCGGACGAATCGTTCGTGCTTCGACTTCTGGCGGTCGAGGCGTCGAAGTCGGCGAACGGGAAGAGACAATCGAGCGATGTCTCGAAATCCGCGACCTCGGCGACGAAGCCCGACCTGGCCGAGCTGTCTGCGCTCGCGCTCGAATCTGCGGGACGTCCGGCAGGAGAGATCACGGACCAGCTTTTGTTGAAGCTTGTCGAGACGCCGAAATGGGCCGAGCTTCCCAAGCCGGTCGCGAATGTGCTTCGCGCGGCGATCTCGGAGGGTTTCATCAATCCGGAGAATTTCAGCCTGCGAGCATCCGAAATCAAATCGGCGATCATAAACTCGCTCACCGTTCTGCGCGCGGATATCGCGAAGCTGAGTCAGACCGCGCCGGGGACGGCGAAAGAGCTGACTGCGTCGCTGACAACTCTTGCCGACACGGTCGGAGATTCCGTCAATTCATTGCCGGCGACGGACATCTCGATGACGGGTTCCGCGACGGCGCTGGCCGATGCGATGAAGGCTTTGTCCGCGACGCTGAGGGCGCTTGGCATTTCGACCGGCCCTTCCCCGGACAGCGCAAGGGTGTCCGCAGAAACCGGACAAAGTGTCGGGCCCACGGAAACCGGCGAAGCACAGACCGCATCGCAGCCGGCGTTGACCGCTAAGGGCGCGGATGTGGTTGCAGCTTCTGGGAAACCAGCGACCGGGACATCTCCGAGCTCTGCGCCGGCGAGCGAGCTCCCTCCCGGCACGGAAGGTCCTCGACCCGCCGTACTCCCTGCGGACCCGTCGCTCGTTCCTGCCGCGCAGATCGGCAAACAGGTTGCGCCGCCGGGGACCACTCTGCCGGGCGCTGTGCAGTCCGCGATCCCCGACGAAAGTGAATCGGCTCCCGCGACCGTTTCGGCCGGTGCAGGGGAGGAATCGGACCGAGGCGGCTCGAATCCGTCGCGCGATATCCTGTTCGGGATCAGGGTGCTCGCTGCGCTTGCAGAACGGGTCGCCCGTACGGGTCGATGGCAGGTCGAGGAATCGGCGACGATCGCCGCGCACGCGTCACGATTGACCACTCTCGCCGATGCGTTCGAGGGCGCTCTCATTGCTCCGTTGCTCACTCATGCGGCGGATGTCCCGGATATGGTCCCGCGCCTGCTTCTCTCTCTTCTCTTTCCCGGCGGAAACGCGCAGCTCGTGATCCTCCAGTCCGACCAGGAGCGTCAGGGTTCTCCCGAGAAAGGCGCGCGGGATCGCGGCGAAGGGGGAGAGGAGAATCGCTGCACCGGCATCATAAGCGTGAGAACGCAGGCGCTCGGAGAAATCCGCGCGAAGCTGGAATACCGGGAGATTGAGGAGGATTCCCGGGTCGTGTCCGCGCCGTCGGTGTCCGGACTCTTCACGGCCGTCGGCGACACAGCGGACGAGATCAGGACGTCGGTCCCCGCTCTCGAACGCGCGCTGGAGGCTCGAGGGATCGAATCGGACGGGTTTCGGGTGACGGCTCTGCAGGTGAAAACCGACGAACCGAAGGCCGACGAGAAGCCGCCATCGAAAAAGAGCGAGGGGGGGCTCGATATACGGATATGAATCTCAGGGATGAAATACGTCGGGCGATTGCGCTCGGGTACGACCCGAAGAGCGATCGAGCGCCGAAGGTGCTCGCGAAAGGGCTCGGCCCGATCGGGGAGGCGATACTCGCGATCGCGCGCAAGCACAACGTGTATATCCACGAGGACCCGGCGCTCGCGCGGAGCCTGTATGTCCTCGAGCTCGGGCAGGAGGTGCCGGAGGAGTTCTATGTCGCGATCGCCGAGGTGCTCGCGTTCGTGTACAGGCTGGACATGAAAATGCGGAAGCGGAAGGGCCTGTGATCGCAGATGTAAGTCCGCGTTTACTTACAAGTAAAACTGTGCATTTGGCATTGACAGAATAGTTTTCCGACTCTATTTTGTCATTGGGGTAGCGCGTAGCCCGGGAACCTGTTTCGTCCGGATGGTGCGAAAGTCGTCGCGATGCTGTAACGAAACAGGTTCCCGGGCTACGTGCTGCAGAATTACCTTGCTGTGAGACACCCATCTTGGAAAGGAGGATCATAACATGACCAAATTGCACTTTCTGATCATTCCCATCGCCATTGTGCTGCTATCCTTCGCACCTGCTCAGACTCTCAGAGCCGAAATGACGATTACACACGAGTTTCAATTGGGAGATCCCCGGGAAATGAGCTTAGAGCAAGGGCTTCGCATTCTTCAAGATGATGAGTCTAACAGATACTGGGTCGTGTTTAGGTTGGTCGGCTTATACCTTCTTGCGGAAGACTCTGCTGGCGATTGGGGCATTGAATTAGTGCCCAATGATGATCTGGTCGATGCCGCTGGACCAACGTCAGACGGACTAATCTATTGTACTGCCGTTTCCGACGCTCCAGATTATGAGCGGTATATCGCGATATTCGATACGAATAGCAAGCAATTCGTTGACACGATAGATCTGCCCTGGGATTATCCGATTCGCCCGATTGCTCTTTCCGAGGACGAGGATACACTCTATGTAACCGCGGGCACCAATCAAGAACACGCGACATCGGACCGACCTGTTCCAGTTGACAGTGGGCTCCTGATAGAGATCGACATAGCATCGGAATCCGTGGTGAGAATGGCCTCGATACAGCCTTGGGCTAACTCGATATTCGTGTGGAATGACCAGGTGATATTGGTTTCTTGCGATTTCTGGCAGCATGCATGGGACCCCACTGATTCTCTGGAGGAGTTTAAGAGCGTTGTGGACATTGTGGCGGTCGGTTCGTTTACCAGAACGAGTGAGATATACTGCGGTGGG
>CAYGZQ010000100.1:8691-9660 GCA_964354375.1 uncultured Planctomycetota bacterium | reverse complement strand
CATCCCAATCAGAATTCAAGATCGCGTTGAGCAGCCCCACTCTCGACTCATCCCACAAGACGAAATCATTCGTCGTTGGCCATACACCGGCGCCGCTCGGGATCTGAGCGACCTTTGTGAACGTATCCAGAGAGACAATCTCGGTGGTGCTCTTCATCTCTTTCTGATCGTCCTCATACTCCACCCAGTATCCCTTCTGGCATGAGACCAGTATCATGCAGTCATCCCATAAAAATATGGTCTCAGGCCAGGCGCGAACCGAGCATGTGCGCAGGACGCTGCCCGAGGCAATATCGACTTCCGCGACAAGTCCGCTATTCTCTGACGCTTCTTCTGGTGAATCGTTCTCGATTTCGGTAGTCGATACAGCAACGTACAAGCGTTCTTCATCCGGGGAGATGGTTATGGCCGATAGACCGTATTCCCACGGCAGATCGATCGTCCTGACATATTGTCGAGTAGCACAGTCAAAGACAACTATGCCAGTGTCAATGGGGTCAAACTGCGGTGCGGTGTATGGGCAGTACATGAAGCCTTCCGAAGTAGGCCCGACTGCATCTTCTATTTCATACTCATCCTCAGCGTACATCTCGATTGACCATACTCCGGGCTGCGTTTCCTCTAGACGTGCCAGACCGATAGACCATACTATAATCCAATAGCAGCCATTCTGGGGATCAGAGAGTATGCGATCCGGCTGAGCGTCAGGCCCGATAACGCTGTCTAAAGGAATCACGTCTGAGACAATCAGCTCCGCCCTGACAGGGGCACTGAAGAAATGTGCGAGACAGCAAGCCACCAGCAATGAGCATCCGAAGGATAGTCCGTATGTCGTTTTTGGTTCCATGTTTGGCTCCTTGATATTCTCATTGCGTGGTAGCTCGTAGCCCGGGATCCCATTTCGTCCCGGGCCTCGAATTCCGCTACCGCCTCGCCGAAATGGGATCCCGGGACCCGGCTATTCCCCCG
>CAYGZQ010000100.1:0-8591 GCA_964354375.1 uncultured Planctomycetota bacterium | reverse complement strand
GCGAGGCGAGGACATCTTTCACGAGGATCTCGATTTCGTCGGGGGTGAGGCCCAGCTTCAGTATGTAGCCCGGGATCCCATTTTGCTCGAGACCTCGAATTCCGCTACCGTCTCGCCGAAATGGGATCCCGGGACCCGGCTATTCCCCCGGCGAGGCGAGGACATCTTTCACGAGGATCTCGATTTCGTCGGGGGTGAGGCCCAGTTTCAAGAGGCGGACAACGAAATGGCGCGCGATGTCTGCTGCATGGATTCTCTCTTTCGCATGTATCGAGGCCTCTGCGCGCTTGGTGACAAATGTGCCCATGCCCCGGCGCGTTTCGATGTAGCCCTCCCGCTCGAGCTCATGGTACGCCTTCTGCACCGTGTTCGGATTGATGAGAAGCTCGCTTGCCAGGTCCCGCACCGGAGGCATCTGCGACTCCTCCCCAAGCTCGCCCGTGGCTATCATCAGGCGCAGCTGGTCGCGGATCTGTATGTAGATCGGCACTTTGCTCTTGAGGTCAAGATTGATGTTGGCCATGTTGCGATCACCCGCCGATCCCGCGCGACTGAATCTCGCCCTGCTAGGGCATTATTGTACTACATGACCACTTTTCGCGATACCTCCTCGGTAGCAGCTACCCAGGCGAGGACGCCTGGGGTAGCAGCTACCGAGTCTTTCCACTTTGAGTCATTCCCTGCGGCAGTCCACTTCGCTTTCAGCCCGCGAGAACCATTGCGCCTTCGTACCCGCCCGCGCGACGTGCCAGCTCCTCTTTCATGATTGCTTTGCCCCGATGTATGAGACTCTTGATGGTGCCGAGAGGTTTCCCGAGAAGCTCAGCGATCTCCTGGTAATCGAGATCCTGCTCATACCTCAGAGTGATCGGATCCCGGTAAAGATCAGGCATAGCGCTGAGTACTTCCCGGACCACTCCCGCGACCTCCCGTCTCGAGTGCGCTTCGGCCGGGTTCGCTTTCGTGTCGGGAATCTGCCACACCGGCTGGTTTTCGTCTCCCCCTGAGCCCGAAATATCGCACGAACTGATCTGACGCTGCCGTCGCAGGGTGTCAAGCGCCTGGTTATGCGCGATCGCGCATAGCCAGCTCTTGAACCGTGCCGGCTCTCTAAGGTCCGCGATCCGTGCGAGGGCTCTCAGGAATGTCTCCTGGCATGCGTCCTCCAGCGTCATCGGATCGTTCCTTACGCACTTCGCCACCACCGACCGGACCAGCGCCTCGTACCTCTCGACAAGAACCTGGTATCCCTCCGGATTCCCCTTCCTCACGACAACTACCAGCTCCTCATCGGTCAGCAACGCCAGCGCTGCATAGAGCTTCCTTCTGGCAATCCTGGACTGATGCTCACTGCGGTTCATGGTCATCTCTCCTCGGATGCCGCCGACCACCGTCTTGTGGTTCTAGCGTATTACATCCATAGTACGATGATACCATAGAGCAACGTAGCTGTCAAGCTATAAGACAATTTTTTGCCTCTTTTTCCAGTACCCCTATTTCGGCTCCGAATCCCGGCATCGGTGCCGAGTTGCTGCTATAATATTTCCCTGCGCATGTCGAATCAGCCTTTTCTGATTGCCGCCTATGACCGCCTCGGACCCGTCCAAGCGGGACCCGCGATTCGATGTCTGGCGCTTGCGCGACAGCTTGCCCGGCTGGCCGATGTGGATGTCATCTTCGACGGTCCTGCCCCTGAGGAGTCGATCGGTCATGTCCGATTCATCGAGCGCAGTACCATTGAGCCTTCGCCCGCCTTTTTCGCCGCCTATCGAGCCGCCCTTGCGCCTCCGCTTGTCGCGCTTACCTTCCCCGAGCTTCTTGATTCCGACCTGCCTTTGGTCGTCGATCTCTTCGATCCGGTCGTGTGGGAGAACCTCGAGCTGTATCGAAGTTCCCCTGCCTCCGAGAGGGAATTCCAGCACGAGAGGCACCTTGCGGCGATTCTGGCCGCACTCGTCAGGGGAGACTATTTCCTTGCCGCCGGACAGCACCAGGTGGATTTGTTTCTTGGGGCGCTCATGGCGCTGAATCGTGTGAATCCGTCAACATGGGTTCCGGAAGCCGGACCCGAGCAGCTTGTCGGTCTCGTGCCGTTCGGAATCCCGGACCAGGCGCCCCCGTCAGCCGATCAGTTGCCCTTGCCGGATGAATACAGGACCTCCGGCCCAATGGTCGTGTGGGGCGGCGGGATGTGGGATTGGCTGAAGCCCGAGATTGTTGTTCGCGCATGGCCGGAGGTGCTCGCGGAGTTCCCGCAGGCCCGGCTGGCTTTCCCGGGAACGGAGCACCCCAATCCCCACGTACCCCGGCCGGAGTCGGTCGATCGGGTCAGGAGACTATCGAAGGAGCTTGGTGTCGCCGACACCCTGATTTTCGGCAAATGGCTTGCGAGGGACGAGTACCTGGGTCTTCTGGCTCATTCGGCCTGCTGCGTGAGCGCGCATTCCGAGGGTCTGGAGGCCAGGTACGCGGTCAGGACGCGCTTTCTTGATGCCATCTGGATGGGGCTCCCACTGGTGGTGTCGGATGGGGATGAGTACTCGGGCTACATAGCTGAGAACGGACTTGGTGTGGTTGTCCCTGCGTCAGACCCGTCGGGCTTCGGCAAGGCGATCATCCAGGTGCTTCGATCGGGCAGGGGGGCGTACGGGGAATCGTTCGTCCGTGCGCGAGGGGAGTTTACATGGAGTCGAATGGCTGCTCCCCTTACCACGTGGGCGACATCGCCGCGCATTACCCATGGCGCAGGAGCGAGCTTTTTCAGCGACTCAGTCGGCAGGCCCTCTCCCAGGAATCGTCCCAGGGATCTCGACGCCCTGATGCGGAGACTCATCTCGAAACTCAAACGTCCGTGAACCTTGCATGGTTTGCGGTGTTCTATACCTTGGAGGGTGGGAGAACAACGCCGCTGGTGGTAGAATTCATGGCGGTGTTTTGAACCTATGATTCAGTCGTCTCACAAAGCACGATCGTGCCATGTCTTTATCAGCCTCCTGGCGGCTTTCCTCGCTGCCGCCGCGGTCTTGTCGGCCGCCGGCTGCCGGCCCAAGGCCGTCCCGGGAACCGCAAAGGTGGCGAAAGTCGACACGGACTATGTCTACGAGGCGAACGTGTCCGAGTTCGTCGACAAGTACCGCGAATCCCGCCGCACTCGAATATCTACATTTGTAGGGTTTGCTCCCGATGAAATCCTGGCCGCGCGCGAGCATGCCATAGATGCCGAGGTGCGCAAGCAGGTCAAGCGCCTTCCAGGGGTGGATGTCAGCCAGAGGGAAATCACGCAGGTGGCCGACAAGTTGATGGAAGAGCAGGCGAAGGAGCTGCATCGTCAGATTACGGAGGACGGCGCCGATTTCGCTCAACTGGCCAGGGAGTACTCGTCGGGGATCAATGCCCGGGAGGGAGGGCAAGTGCGGCCGTTCGGCACGGCCGAGACCCCCGAGGAATATCAGCGACGAGCCTACACGATGAAGGTGGGAGATATCAGCGAGCCGTTTTCCTCCTGGGACGGCTGGCGCATCATCAGGCTGGACGATGTCTCCGACGATCCCATCGCGGGGAAATCCTATCGTGTCAGCATGATCCTTATCAAACCCGACACTCAGAGGGCTGAGGACACGATAGTCGACGGTTTCGCCAGGCAGCACACGATCGAGGTCCTTGATCCCAAGTACAATGCTCGCCGCGCACTGGCAAAGGGCGACTTCAGCGGCACCCTGGCGCAGGCCGACGAGGCGATCCGTCGCGATCCCGACGACGATCTTGCCCACTACCTTCGCGCTCGCGCCCTTTGGAAACTTGACCGCTCGGATGAGGCCCTCCAGGAGTTGCTCACGGCGGCACAGGTCGGGAAAATCTCCGACGCGCTGATCCCCTACTATCATTTCTTTCGGGGGCAGTACCTCGAGGAGCTCAAGAGGCCCGATGAGGCGCTGGAGGCCTATCATGCCTGTTACGACAACTGGCGGCAGGACATAAACCTGGGTTACCTTCTGAGGGATACATTTGTGCGGCTCAAGGACGACGAATATGTCGAGAAAATACAGCACGATATCGGTGACATTATCGCCCAGGACGCGGTTGCCATCGGCCTTGAGCAACACGGGTCGGGTGGTTCCGGCTCCATAGTCAGCGACCAGGGGACGGTCGAGGGCAGCAGCGCCGAGTATGAGCCCGGATATCGCGGGAAGTGAAACATCGGGCCGAGGACCTGCAGATACCAATTCACAACGGGGAGACACCAATGAAAGACTCCACTCGAGGCGGGATTATCGCCACGGTCATCATTCTGGCTCTTGTTGCCTATTTCGCGGTCTGGATGCCGGGATGCGGCGAACAGGGCCCGGGCGGAGGAGGGGGCGGCAATGTCATGAAGAAGGGGGAGGCTGCCCCGGATTTCTCCGACATCACTATCGACGGGCAGAACATCAAGCTCTCCGAATTCATCGGCGACAAGCCCGTAGTCCTCGATTTCTTCGCCACCTGGTGCGGGCCATGCATGGCGGAGATGCCTGTGCTGCAGGAGTTCTACGCCGCGAACTCCGATAAGGTGGTCATTATCGCCGTCTCCGATGAGGATGCCGGCTCGGCGGGCAAAATACAGGCCGCAATCCAGGCAAAGGGGATCACCTTCCCGGTAATCCACGACTCCGACAAAACCATTTCTTCCATGTACCCCACTAACGCGATACCCTATCTCGTCTTCATAGACAAGGACGGCAACGTTGTCGACACCCACCTTGGGGCGGACCCGAATATCGGTAACGCGATCAAGCAGAAGTTCGGGCTGTAGGTGATGCCCGTCGTGCAGTCCCCGCCCGGCCAGGAGAGTGCAGCATGAACGAAGAGAAAACCTGTTTCAAACGAGTGGACTACGACCTCTCGGGTCTGCTGAACTACATCGACCTCGGTGACATAGGCCTGCCGGACATCCAGCGTCCTTTCGTCTGGTCAAACACGAAGGTGCGTGACTTGTTTGACTCCATGTATCGCGGCTTCCCGGTAGGTTACCTGTTGTTCTGGGAGAATCAAGTAGCCGACGAGACCCGCCCCATAGGAACAGGCGACAAACCTCACCGGGTGCCTAACCGGCTCATTGTGGATGGTCAGCAGAGGCTGACGTCTCTCTACGCTGTATTCCGCGGCAAACCGATAGTGGATGAAAATTACCGGGAACGGAAGATCGAGATCGCTTTTCGTCCCCGCGACGGCAGATTTGAGGTCGCAGATGCGGCGATTCGCAAGGACCCTGAATTCGTCCCCGACATCTCGGCCCTCTGGGTCTCAGGAAAATCAATAAGGAAATCGATAAACGAGTTCCTTGACAAGCTGAAATCCGGACAGGAACTCACCGAGGACGAGGAGGAGCAGATCAGCAATAACCTTGATCGCCTGTTCGACATTCAAAAATATCCTTTCACGGCGTTGGAGATAGCGCCTCTTGTGGACGAAGAGGAAGTAGCTGATATCTTTGTCCGCATCAACAGCGAGGGTGTCAAACTGAAGCAGGCCGACTTCATTCTCACGCTGCTATCTGTGTTCTGGGAAGAGGGCAGAAAGGAACTGGAAACATTCAGCCGTCTTTCAGGAATCCCAACGACAGGGGATAAAGCTTCACCCTACAATCATTTCATATGGCCGGGTCCCGACCAGTTGCTCCGGGTCGGTGTAGCCCTGGGTTTCTACCGTGGACGCTTGAAGAGCGTGTATCAGGTTCTGCGAGGGAAGGATCCGGAAACAGGCGAGTTTTCAGCAGAGCGGCGGGAAGAGCAGATGACCCGTCTGAAGGAAGCGCAGGCCAAGGTGATTAACCTGAACTACTGGCACCAATTCTTTGGATGCCTCGTGGGTGCCGGTTTCAGGAGTGGGGAACTTGTCTCCTCTGAATTGACCCTTCTCTATTCATATGTATTTTACCTGATCGGCAGGACCCGTTTTGAAGTGCCCGAACATATTCTGCAGAAACTGATAGGACGGTGGTTCTATTCAGCCACGCTATCGGGACGGTACATCGGGTCCCCTGAGACGGTTATGGATAGTGATTTGAATCGTTTAAAGGACCTTGCAGACGGTGACGCTTTTGTTGATGCACTGGACAGGATTATCCAGGATACGCTTACAGGCGACTTCTGGGACATCAATCTGCCGAATGAACTCGAGAATTCATCTGCAAGAAATCCACATCTCTTCGCCTACCATGCAGCGCAGAACAAGTTGTCGGCGCCGGTTCTCTTCTCGCATAAGAAGATCTCTGATTTGCTGGACCCAACGGTAAGAGCTAAGAGGAAGGCGACAGAGAGACACCACCTGTTTCCCCGTGCATGGCTGGAAAATAGCGGAATTACAGAAAGGAAACTCATCAACCAGCAAGCGAACTACGCTTTACTGGAATGGCCGGATAATCTCGACATTAGCGATGCTCCTCCCAGCGAATATGTGCCGTTAATGAGGAACAGATTCTCAGACGGTGACTGGCGCAAAATGAGCGAAATGCACGCGTTGCCGGAAGGATGGGAGACTTTGCCGTTCGAGGAGTTTCTTGAGAGACGTCGTTCCCTGATGGCCAATATCATCAGGCGCGGCTTTGAGAGCCTGACATGACAAGGTCGATTACAGAATCAACCGTAGAGCAAGCCGCGCTGGACTGGTTTGCCGGTCTCGGCTACGAGGTTTTCTACGGTGGTGAGATCGCGCCCGGGGAGCTGTTCGCCGAGAGGTCGCTGGCGTCCACATGCGAGACGGGCCGGAAAAGAGTCATCTTTGGATTGATATCCCCCCTATGATCCCCCCCAAGGGGGGGATGGTGTACGCCGGGACCCGCATCAATTGCGGGTTTGGCGGGAATTATATATTTACCGTCCCCCCCTTGGGGGGGACTACAGGGGGGCGTTCACCCCTCGGAGGTCCGAAACATTGAGCGAGAAAACCATAGTAATCATCGGAGCGGGTCTTGCGGGTCTCTCGACAGGCTGTTACGCCCGCATGAACGGCTTCAGGACTCAGATCGTCGAGCATTCCGTTGCGCACGGAGGTGTCCTCTCATCGTGGAGGCGCGGCGGGTACCTTTTCGACGGCGGCATCCATTTCGTCATGGATCACAACCCCCCGAGGCGCCTGCACGAAGTGTATCGCGAGGTGGGCGTGTTCGAGTCCAACAAGTTCCTGGACATGGAGCGCTACATGGCAGTGCATGACGAATCGGGCGGACGGTCGATCGAGATCACCCGCGATCTGGACAAGCTCTCTAACGACCTGAAAACTCTCGCCCCGGACGATTCCATCGAGGTGGACCAGCTTGTCGCCGCGGTGCAAGCCGTGAGGGGCATGGACATGGGCGCGAACATGGAGACGCCCCCGGAGCTCATGGGCTTTGCCGACTCGATGAGGCTGATGTGGGGAATGCTGGGGATGCGCAGGTTTTTCTTCGGCAAGTTCTCGAAATCGGTCCGGGAGTACTCCGGTCGATTTCACGATCCCTGGCTTGGGCAATTGATCCGAGGCCTGTTTTTTCCCGACGTGCCTGCATGGTTCCTGCTGATGCTTATCGCGTCTTTGGCGGACGGTCAGATGGGCATTCCTGTCAGCGGTTCCGCCGGTTTCGTCGACGCGATTGAGAAGCGGTACAAGAACCTGGGAGGCGAAATATCGTATAAGTCGACTGTTGAGAAAATTCTCGTTGAGAATGACAGGGCGGTCGGGGTGCGCACGACCGACGGCCGCGAGTTCACAGGCGACGTCGTTGTGTCCGCAGCCGATGGCTATTCGACCATCTATGACATGCTGGGCGGGCGCTACACAAACCGCGCGATCGACCGGCGCTATTCGGATTGGGGGCTTATCCGGCCCATTATAGTGGCAAGCTTCGGCGTTAATCGTCAGTTTGCCCAGGAACCGCAGTTTGTGTCGATCAGGTTGTCCGACCCATTCGATCTTGCGGGACGGAAGGTCGATCATCTGGGCGTCAGGATTTTCAACTACAGCGGCGAATTCGCTCCTGAGGGCAAGACGGCGATACAGTGTTACGTCGAGACCGAATGGGACTGGTGGAACGATCTTCAGGCAAAGGATCGGGCAGCCTATGATGGCGCAAAGGAGCGCGTGGCCGCCGACATACTCCGAGGGCTGGAGGGGTGCTTTTCGGGCATCTCGTCGCAGGTCGAGGTGACCGACGTCGCGACCCCGTACACCTACTGGCGCTACACTCTCGTTCGCAAGGGCGCGTTCGAGGGTTTCTTGCCCACCCCGAAGACGATCATGGCCCGAATCCCGAAGACCCTGCCGGGTTTGGACAATTTCTACATGGCGGGCCAGTGGGTTCAGCCCGGCGGCGGCGTCCCGGTCTGCATCTACTCGGGACGACATGTCGTGCAAATCCTGTGCAGGAAACTCGGCCTGGATTTCGTCACGTCCGTCCCGTGAGCTCCCGAAAGGCATAACCGGTTGTGGGGGAGTATCATGCAGTCCCTTTCACGTGGGTGAAAATTGCGGTATATTGATGGCATAGAATATATGTTCTGACTTGACGTGAGTTTCGATTTCAGGAGTGTAGGCCGATGTGCAAGAATGTACTCAGAGCTGTGAGCCTTGTCAGC
>CAYGZQ010000099.1:0-9750 GCA_964354375.1 uncultured Planctomycetota bacterium | reverse complement strand
TGATCCTTCTATTCATGAGGCACTCAGGTGATTGGCTCAGCACCCCCAGGCTCGAGGACTCGCCTGAGGGTGCCACGCCTGATATGCCCTCCTTGCGCGAAATCGGACTTCTTCAACAGCCCTTACCGAGGGACGGACGATCGGCGGTCCGATAGGCTATAATGCAGTCGGGAGGAATTCAGATGCGCACGATAATGACTCTGACTGTCCTGCTCGCCTTCTGCTTTGCGGCGAGCGCCTGCGATACGCAATTCGTCAGGGATAAGCTGAAGCTGGGCAAAGGTGACAAGACGGAAACGGTCGCGACAGAGGAAGGGCCCTCCACAGCAGAGACCGAGAATCTCGAAGAAACGGAAGCCTCGGCGTCTGCGGGAAGCATAGAGGAAGTGGTGGGGGAAGGCTCCGCGACTCAATATGACGGCTGGGTGCGTCAATGGGGGCAGTCGCGCGTGAGCGCAGTCAAGGGCGTGGACATGGACGGCTCCGGAAATCTCTATGTGGCCGGCGTCTTCAATCGATCGCTAGATTCCGATCCTGGGCCCGGCCTGGTTGAGCTTGATTCGGTCGGGGAGCAGGACTGCTTCCTGAGCAAGTTCGATTCGTCGGGGAATCTCCTGTGGGCGATAGAATGGGGGGGGGTGTTCAACGACCGCGTTGTGGGTCTGGCTGTAGACTCAGCCGGGAATTCGTACGTGGCCGGCGCTTACAGAGGCAGGGCGGATTTCGATCCCCGGACCGGCGAAGACAAGATGAAGGTTTTGCAGGCGAAGAGCCCCAACGACGTGTTCCTGTGCAGCTTCGACAGGAACGGATCCCTTCGCTGGGCGTGGAGCTGGGGAAGCTCGCGGGGCGAGGTGGATGCGACAGGCATCGCATTGGATGCCGGGGAGAATCCACTGGTGATCGGGTGGTACCTCGGGACGATGGATTTCAACCCCACTGATGACGATCAACGGCATCCTGCGCCGGATGTCACTGCGGGAAGCGCATCGGATGCCTACGTGAGCAGGTTCTCATCGGGCGGCGAATTTGCGTGGACCGCGACATGGGGCGGCGACAACCTGGATTCGGACCAGATCACGGGGACGGCCGTAACGACGGACGGCGGAGGGAACATTTTCGTCGTCGGTCGTTTCCAGGGCAGATTCCTGCTTCCGACAACCAGGGGTCTTGAGATGAATTTCGGATGGCATTCGTCCGCGGGACTTGAGGACGCATTCCTGTACAAGCTGGATTCGAGGGGAAATGCACAATGGGGAAGAACCTGGGGCGGCAAGGCGAGCGACTATGCGTTGGGCGTAGCGGCGGCAAGGAACGGGAACATATACGTCACCGGAGGGATCGAGGGCACCGCCGATCTTGACCCCGGTTCTGCCGTCGCGGAGTTCGTCCCGGAATCGATGGGCTACGCGTTTCTGAGCAAATTCAACTCGTCTGGGGGGTTCCAGTGGGGACGCATATGGGGCACCGGGCTGGGAATGGCTGTAGCGGCCGACCCGGCCGGGAACGCCATTGTAGCCGGTACGTCCAGGGAGACGGTCGATTTCGATCCCGACCCGGCGGAAGACGCTGTCGACCGGCTGGCAGGGAGTGTGTTTGTGAGCAAATTCGATCCTAGCGGCGATTACCTCTGGGCGCACGCCTGGGGCAGAACCAACTACGACCTGGGATCGTCGCTGGTTGTGGACGGGTCGGGGAACATATTCTTGACAGGCATGTTCAGAGGGAGCGTCGGCTTCACCCCGGAAGACGAGTTTGAGTACACGACATCGACGAGCGACCCCGATGCGTTCCTGATCAAGCTCCTTCCTGACGGCGGGTGGTAATCCGGCGCGGGGGAATCGATACCCCCCCTGTAGTCCCCCCCAAGGGGGGGGACAGCATTCGCCCCTGTAGTCCGCCCCAAGGGGGGATAGCATCCAGACTTCCCCCCCTTTGGGGGGGGGATTGAGGGGGGGGGTATCAATCCGAACTCATCACTTCGACGGAACCCTGACGGGCAATATCACGAACGGAATCCCCTCGTGATAAAAGCGTTTCTGCAGGGCAAAGGTGACGTAGTTGTGTAACACCCTGGTGTAAATGACATTCTCGGGGAATTCGAGTTGTCCCCCAAAGAAAACCGCTTGGGGATACCTTCGAAGAATCTCCGGAGCCAGGTTGTCTATCTCTTCAACGATATCAACCCCCACTGCGGCGATCGCCTCCGCATGGTAGCCCCGCTCCTCCATGAAGGTCACGTACTGCTTGAGGCCCCCTTCAACATGGGCCTTGAGGTTCTCGATCTCCGAAGCCCCCTTGAAAACGCCTGCATCGATGACACCAATCTGTACAAAGAGGTAGTTTCTGAACACTGATCCGAACAGCTTGAAAATGCTGGACAATGCGGAAAGCCCGAGCCCGTTGAACCCGTTGACAAACACCACGGCGGTCTTGGCCTCCGGCTCAGGTCCGCGACCGGGGTCCGGATTGGGGACAATGCCGGTTATCCTTTCTCCGCCGGGAGATGTTGCGATCTCCACGAAATCGTCGATCTTTCTCAGCAGCTTTCCCGTGCGAGCATAGTGAGCTCTCACGCCGAAAGCGACAAGCGCGAGACCGCCGCTGACGATAATCGTGATCCAGCCGCCCTCCCTGAATTTCATCAGAATGACCGACGCAAGAATGAAAACGGTCATCAGAAGACCCACTCCGTTGACCGCAGCCTTCTTGGTCCAGTCTCTCACCACGGCTCGATTGATCCACCAATGACGCACCATGCCGAGCTGTGAAAGCAGGAAGGTGATGAACACGTTGATGCTGTAAAGTATGACGAGGAAGCGGACATTGCCTCGCGAGAAGATCATCAGTATGGTCGCGGCGCCGGCCATGAGCAGAATCCCGTTGTGAGTGACCAGGCGATCGCTGAGAAACGAAAACCTGTTCGGGAACCAGCGATCCAGCGCCATGTTCGCCAGAACCCTGGGCCCGTCAAGAAATCCCGTCTGAGCGGCCACAACGAGCAGGGCGGCCTCCGAGATGAGGGTTATCCAGACGAATGGACGGGCGGTCGACGAACTCCATGTTCTGGTCATGGCTTCAAACAGAACCGCGTTCATGGTCTTGCCGGCCTCGGGGATAACTGCAAAGAGCACGTATGCGATCAGCAGTCCGCCGGCCGTTATGGCCAGAGATGCCGCCATGTACCTCATGGTCGTCTTCGCGGTCTGGCGTTTGGGCTCGCGAAGTATCGGTATGCCGTTGGAAACCGCCTCGATTCCGGTATAAGTTCCGGCCCCCATGCTGTATGCGCGAAGGGTGAGTGCGAGGACGCCCATCAGGCCCAGTTCCTTCACGGAATTCCCGACGCCGACAACAGTGACCTCCGTAAGACGGGGGATGTCCAGAAGGTGCACGATGATCGCGTAGCATATGACAAAGGCATGAGTGAGGACGAAAACGAGAAAGACGGGCACAAGTGGAACAACCGATTCCTTCACACCCCGCAGGTTGGCCACTGTCAGCAGGAGCAGGAACGCCATCGCGATCTCGACCTTGAATTCGAGCAATCCCGGGGGAAGGAAACTGAGAAGGGCATCTGTTCCGCTCGCAATGGAGAGCGTTATGGTCAGCACATAGTCGACGAGGAGAGCGCATCCGGAGATCATCCCGAGGGTAGGCGAGAGCAGTTTGCTTGCGACTATGTAGCCCCCGCCGCCGGTCGGAAACAACTCGATTATCTGCTGATAACTGGCGCTTATGACGAAAACGGTGATTGCGGTTCCCAACGCCACGAAGATTGCGAGGGAAGGATGCGCGATGAGAGTCCTGAAGGCTTCGTCAGGGCCATAGCTGGAGGAGCTGAGACCGTCCGCACCGAGCCCGATCCAGGCGAAGAACGCGATAAGGGATATCTTATGGAAAATGGTCGGATCGTCCGGCCTTCGGGCCTTGCCGATCACGATCTCCTTCATCCTTTTCGTCAAGCCTGCCGGTTGCATTTAATCGAGACCCTTTGTTCGAAACCATCAGCCGGGAATAGCGCCGAGTATCGTGAAATCACCCGGTGTCCGCTTCATCAATACTATGTCAGTTGGGGGGTCGAGGGCATCGATTCCTGGGCCTCAAATCGGCCGAATCGAGTGATTCAGGGACCAGACGCCTGGCTTTAGCGAGCCGAAGCACATGTTTACGGCCGGTCGCAGAACAACCGGCCGAGGTCAGATTATCCCTGAAAGCGGGTCTCTTGGCAATGGGCTCGGGATTCCGCCGGAACGCCTGCCCCCACAGTATTGCTCTCTCAGCAGGTTCTTCGCCCTAGTACTCCCAGTACAGCCAGACGTCATCGTAGTAGATGACGCTGTTAGAGCCGTCTCACGTGAAGTTGCAGACTCCCACGAAGAAATGCGTGAAGGAATCGTGAGCGACCTGGCTTCCGCAGCTCACATTGTCAAGGTATTTCTGATCGTCGACCCAGACCGTATAGATGTTCTGGGTCATGTCGATCCGTGCGAGCACAACGTGCATGTCCACGAGGACCCGGCGCTCGCGCGGAGCCTGTATGTCCTTGAGCTCGGGCAGGAGGTGCCGGAGGAGTTTTATGTCGCGATCGCCGAGGTGCTCGCGTTCGTGTACAGGCTCGACATGAAAATGCGGAAGCGGAAGGGTCTATGATCGCAGATGTAAGTCCGCGTTTACTTACTTCCAAAAATGTGTATTTGCTCTTGACAGAATGTTTGTTTAGAGTTTATGTTTGATTAGTCTAGATCAATTCCTTGAGGAGCAAGGCAATGAGGATAGTGCTGGTTCTCCGCTTAACTCTCTTCATCGGGGTTTGCACTTTTCTTGTGTGCGGTTGCCAAGGGGGCGGGAGTCCGGCTTTGCCGTCGCTGACGGATAACGCTGCCCCGAGTCTGTTTCTTGATCGCGGCGGCTCCGGCGAGCCCGCGAAGCCCGCCGTTCCGAAACTCCGCTGGATGATCACTGAGCCGGCGGATTTGCTCGAGGAAGGCTGGGGACATTATCCCGCGACTGTCGCTGCATCCATAACGTTTGCCGCAAGCCTTTGGGGTACGAACGCCGACGAATTCGACGGCACTGTCAACCTTACGGTGGATGGTGAGCCTTATCCCTTTGATTGCACAGGGAAAACACTGACTGCTCAGATTGCGGGCCTGGGTCGAGGAATGCATCATGTTCAGGTTCACGCCGGTTCAGCGGTCGGCATCGACAACCGGACATTTTCATTTGTGGTAGTGGATTCGCCGCCTTTCATGCAGGTGGGAATCGGGGAAGATGGCAAGGTTTACGCAACGCTGTCGAGAAAAATGCCCGCATCCCAGCTTGGAGACCTGACCAGATGGACGTGCGAGAAATTCAGCACCGACAAGGTTAGCGTTGAGATGCTCTCCGACAACCGCACGGTGGCGCTGGGGATGGCGGACCCGCTGTCAGTCGATGACATGTCGTGGCTACCCCCTGACGGCTCCTCGCCTGTGGTCAGATTTGAGTCATTGCTCGGTGACGTCGTCGGCAAACTGCTGCCGGAGGCTGATAAGGACAGTGATTCCGAGTCTCGCTCAGCGCAGAGCGGGCCGGGCTGTGAGGAGGGCGCCATATACGGGCATAGGTCAGAAGGACATTGTGATCCCGACCTCGATTGGTTCATTGAGCGGCATTCTTTGGAATCAAGCGACAGCGAGCCAAGAGCTGTCTTCAATACCGAGGTCCCGATCCCAGTCATGGGCTGGCCTCCCTTGTGGTATCCCTGGCGGAATTGCTACAACCTTGTTATCGCACGGCACAACTGGGTTGCCGAAGGGCACTTGGACCCTCTGAATTCCTGGAATGCTGAGTATGACACAGTCTGGCATGCCAGTCAGTCGGAGCCGTATTTCGGAAACGGGCAGTTCGCCTGGCAACTGGTGTTCTATGAGAGAGATCACAGTTACTACCCCCCGAGCTGGTGCAGTTATGGGTGGTGGTCATTCGAGGTGGACGGCAACTGGTGCGATCCCGAGATACCGGCGTATTTCAAATCCAAAGGCTCATGGAACGGTGAAGGATTCGATGATGGCCCGATATTCGTGGACCACGATCCTCCGTTCTTCGGCGACAATATCGAAGATCCCTACGGAGGGATCGATGTCTTGCTCGGCTCGGAGTTAGATCAGTCCTCGGACCCGTATATCGCCAGTCTCTATGCCGATCTCGTCGAGAGAGGCAACCTATACAAGTCGAACGGCGCTCTGGTCATCAGCCAGCAGGACTTCTGGCTCTATTACTGGAGTAATGTCGGGTGTGTTGTTGCCGATGACGAGTTGGTGGTCGTGGTTCGCGCTCAGGACAAGCCGTCGGATCAGGGGCGCTATATCAACAAATTCCTCGCCGGAGACTACACATATCTTGGGCAGAACTACGCGGATGACGAAATGGCCGAGCATCTCTTCTACGCTGACGTCAGCCCGTACGCCCCCGACGAGCTCACAGAGGAATATTGGCCTGTGCCGGTCGGCGAGCAGATCGTACCCATGCGGCTTCCGACCGACGGGGACGAAAAGGGCGAATTCTCAGTGTGGATTCTTCCGGTGGACTGCGCTCTCCTGAACGGCGACATCTCGAGCTTCCGTCTCAGGACCACCGACGACATTAACAACTGGCGCCGAAGCCCGGAGTTCATCACTGCGATTCCGGACCTTGAGATAGTCCAGCCGTCCGGTTGCGGAGAGACTCCGGACGACAGGTGTCAGTTCTTAAAAGACGACACGATCGTATTCGAGGCCGCAATGACGGGCGTTGATGAGCTATTCAACTTGACCGAGGTCGGGGAATTGATCCAGTGGTTTGTTCTGCAGGACAACGGACAGGGAGGATGGAATGAGCTTAACAAGGAACAGTATCAGGAAAAGTTTGAAAACCATGAGTTCGAGAGCGTCATAACGCAGGAATCCTGGACCGGTCCGTCCTTCACCGTGCTACTGGAGGATCATGAGTTCCAGGTCCGCGCAAGGCTGATTGTCTGTGGGCTCACGTTTCACGACGACTGCTTCGTGGAAAACAGGCTGGTACTTAACCTCATGTTCCGCGGCGACCGATATCCGGACCCCAGTCTCTGGGATGACGAATGCCATTACGATTTCACGCCATGGGACTCTAATCATGTTGCGCCGGATGCACGGCTATCAGATACCCATCCCGGAGACGGTTTCGTCGTACACAGGCCGACCTCAAACGAAGAGCTCCCTCTGTATGCGCTTCTGAGCGATCACGCACAAGACTACAGGATAGAGGTAACGGTGACCGCGCCTTACGATAAGCAACCCAATCCCGATTCCATCCGCGTATATCTCTACGAACTGGCTCAAGACGATCCAAACCGCAATGAGATAGTGGCCGACTTCAATTGCGGCCTGTGGATTTCAGAGCCGCCTTACGTCTACTACGTCTATGGTCGGGGAGACCACATGTATAACCCGGCTATCATTGGCGTTCCTCAGAGCGGTATTCCGAACATCAGGATTACAGATTCCCAGACGTCATCGCCGTATCCCCCTACTGTAGAGTTTAGCACTCCGCTTCTGTATGTCAGCAACCACGATGCAGACCCCGATTACTCCAGGTTAGTAGCTAACGACCCTGAAGATCCTTGGTGGCAGTGGAATCTTGCCCAGATGCGAGAATGGGTCGTACCAGGCGCACATTACGGCGAGAATCGTGGCTACTTCGCACTCGATAACTACGATGGGGAAGACGGACAACAGAACTACATGCAGAGCGTGCTGAACGTCGGCCAGGAGGTCATCGAGGCAACCGTGAGCGACAGGAAGGCAACCCTGCCCGTGCAAAGCATGCCTGACATCGCGTTCATGTTCTGCCACGGCGGTCCTTCGACATACCTATCGATCCCTCCGGACCCTACTTGCGACCATTACATTTTCCAATTCTCATGGTGGCCTACGCAGCCCGGCCTCTCGCCACAGGGCTCCGAAGCATACATCACACCGTATACGCTGAGGGATGCCTGCCCCCTCGGGTCAGATACCGAATGGATCGCCCTGGTGGCGTGCTACGGATTGAACAGGGGAAACTATCGCAAGCAAGGCATCAAGCTTGGCTTCGACGATTGGGAATATATCATCAGGCGCCAGACTCCGAAGCAAACAAGCATAACGACCGTGTGCGGATTCGGAGGTTTAGAGAGGTCTTTTCCCAACATGGGCGTGTTCACGGCCAAATTCAGCGAATGCCTTACAAGCTCAACGGGAGGGTACGATAGTAACCACTGGGATCGTGCCCTGGGCACGACAAAACCTCGGGAGAAGGTCGTCATTGCCTGGATGGAGGCGGCGATCTATTATATCAAAACTTGCACCTGGAATTCTGGGGGGCTCATGCAGAACGCAATTTGCGTCTCGAGTGATGAGACCTGGATTCTCCACAACTTTGGCTCTTCGTACCGCCATGATTGGAGAGCCAAGATACTTTGATGCCGACTGGCCCAAAGCCGAATCGGAGGATGCATCATGCGACCCAAAAGATCTTGTCCCTGTTCCGTACCGGTTCTTCTCCTTGCGACATGCTTCCTATTTTCGCTCCGCACCATGCCCTTGAGGGCTGAACTGCTTGTCAACAAGGAGTTCTCACTAGCCGTCTCACCTTCGCGCATATTGCCTGATGCGCAATCAGGCAGATTTTGGATAGTCGGGTTTCTCGAAGGCCTGATCCTTCTTTCCGAGGATCAGCCTGGGTTATGGTCAGTAGAGACTTTTTCGGGATACGGAATAGTGGACGCGGTCGGTCCCACATCCACCGGTCTTATTTATTGCACATATGATTCCTCCTCGGGAACCGGCGTTGATACTGGGATTGTGGCGTTTGACTGTGCCGCTCAACAGTTCACAGATACCATCGATCTGCCATGGGAATACGGTATCGGCGCAATTGCCATTTCAGGAGACGAAGAGCGACTGTACGTCTGCGCACTGACTACGGATGAGGATGTGAATACCCCGGAGGAAGCTTCTGAGAACAGCGGGCTTGTCATGGAGGTTGATATTGCTTCCGGCAACGTTCTTCGCACGTGCTCCGTCCGCGCGTGGCCGCAGACCATATGTCTTTGGAACGATGATGCCTTACTGGTGTCTTGCCAAAAGCAATATTGGGAGGACGATGATCAGGAGCCCAAGAGCACGACGGATGTTATCGCATTAGATACGTTTACTAAGATTGCTGAGATTCCGAGCAACTATACAGATTGGCCTCTGACCAACGACTTGCAGATATGGGATGAGTCCTTTGTTGCCCTTTTTGGCGTGACCTTGTACTCAGACTCTGAGGATCCGAAGTATGGTGATGCGATATGGCTTATTGATCCCGAGACAGGGGCAGTCGCGGACTCGATCCGAGTGGAATACCTTGACGGTCATGAATCGGGCGTATCACGTGCCTTTATCAGCGAGGAATGTCCGGGCTTCATGTATTTGTCACTCGTAAGCTATGACAGGATTTGGGAATTCCCGTTGATTGTAACAGATACGTGCGGAGACTTTGTTGACTATGCCGTCACGCCGCCGGGGTTCACGCCCTGGTTCATCTGTGAAATTGACGACCATCGAGTAATGGTCACAGATGCCCTGGCCGACAAGATATACATCCTGGAGTGGGTCAACCATCCGCCCGTTTGTGCCCTGGAGCTCCTCACGCCCATGCCGTACATCGGCCCGTCCCCCGCCTTGATCGAATTCAACGCGGCCGCTTCCTATGATCCCGATC
>CAYGZQ010000098.1:0-9802 GCA_964354375.1 uncultured Planctomycetota bacterium | reverse complement strand
AGCTCCACCAGACGGATCTCTCTTGGACTCCCCGGCTTGGTCCGGGGAGTTCTTTTTCCGGTAGCTTCCGGTAGCAGCTACTTTCCGAAGACGAAAAGGTAGCAGCTACCGGATAAGGACCGGACAAGGATCGGATAGCGGTGCCGGTTCAGATCGTGCTGATTTTCTCGACCGCCTCGGTTTTCCCGGCGACGAAGAGGATGTCGCCCTCATAGATCAGGTCGTCCGGATCGACGAGCGGGATGCTCTGGTCCTGCCTGCGTATGGCGACCACAGTGGCCTGGTATTTCTGGCGGAAGTTGATTTCCTTGAGGGACTTCCCGTTGTGAGCAGCGCCGACGACGATCTGAGCGAGCGAGAACCCCGGGGAGAACTCGATGAAGTCGAGGACGCTTCGGGATGCGAGGATGCGCGCGCATCGGTGGGCGGCCTCCAGCTCGGGGTCGACGACGCGCTCAACGCCCATTTTTGCCAGGATGCTCGCGTGGCGCTGATTTTCAGCCCGGCTCCATACCCGTTTCATGCCGAGGTCGAGCACGGTTTGAGTGGCGAGGATATTGTCCTCGATATGGTCGCCGATCGCTACGATGCAGCAGTCGTAGTCGGGCACGCCCGCAGCCCTGAGGGCCGATTCATTGGTGGCATCGAGCTGCAGGACCTGGGTGAGGCGGTCCTGGTGCTCGTTGACCACCTTCTCGCTTCTGTCGATGCCGAGGACGACGTGTCCGCGCTCGTATAGCTCGATTGCCAGAGCGCTTCCGAACATTCCCAGCCCGATGACACAGTATTCGTTAAGTGCCGCCATTGGTCATCACATTGTTCCGGATGTTTATGGGAGTGAGTATACCATCGAATGGCGTCGGCGATACAGGGGGCGATTTCGCGGTCAGCCCGTAAGAAGGTTGGTTTCGGGGAACCTGACCTGCTCCGCGCGCGGACGTGCCAGTGCAAGTGCGAATGTCATGGGTCCGAGCCGCCCAACGAACATCGTGAGGATTATGACGATGCGCTGTCCGGCGGTAAGGCTGGAAGTGATGCCTGTCGAGAGGCCTACGGTGCCGAAGGCGCTGACAAGCTCCAAGAGTAGCTCCATAAGATTGCCGCTTCCGAAGATGAGGAGGAATAAGAGGCCGACGGACAGGATGATCGCCGCGAGGACAACGAGCACGAGGGCCCTTCGCACGTTGTTTCTTTCCAGACGGCGTCCCAGAAGGTTTACTTCGGTCCGCTGATTCAGGACCGACCAGATCGCGGCGATACTGACCACGAATGTTGTGGTCTTTATGCCGCCGGCAGTGCCCGACGGGCTTCCGCCGATGAACATCAGGAACACAAGAAGAAGCTGCGACGCCTGCGCCATTCTCCCGATGGGGATGGTGTTGAACCCCGCGGTTCGTGCGGTGACCGATTGGAACAGGCTTGCCAGGATTCGCGAGCCGAGGGGCAGATCGCGGAACTCTGAACTGAAGCCCGTTTCGATAATGAAAAGAAACAGAGCCCCTGCGACGATGAGGGTCGCGGTGGTCAGAAGTACAACCCTTGTGTGAAGGCTGAGGCGTTTTCTGTTGCCTTTTCGTTCGAGGATTTCCGCGAGGACGGGGAAGCCGAGGCCGCCCAGGACAATGAGCGAGCAGATGTCCAGGTTGACGAGAGCGTCGCCTTTGAAGCCTTCAAGGTTGGTGGAGAAGGTGGAAAATCCCGCATTGCAGAAGGCGGATATCGAATGGAAGACCGCGTGCCATAAACCGACGGCGATCCCGTACTGCGGGACGAATCGGGGCAGCAGGATAATCGTGCCGAGGAGCTCGATGGCCAGGGTCAGGAGCGTTACGACTGGGATGATGTCCAGAATATTGACGATCGTGAACTCGCCGAACTGCTCCTTCAGAAGCTGTCTCTGCCGGAAACTGATTCTCTGTCCGAGAAGCATGGCGAAAAGCGCGCCGAAACTGATGATGCCGATGCCGCCGAACTGGATGAGGAGAAGTATCACGACCTGTCCGGTCCGGGTCCAGGCGGTGGCGGTATCGACAACGATCAGCCCGGTCACGCAAACCGCGCTTGTGGAGGTGAAGAGAGCGTCGAGAAAGGTTATCGTCTGACCCGGAGCGTGACACTCCGGAAGCATGAGAAGACCCGCACCCGCGAGGATCAGCAGGACGAAGCTCCCCGCCAGAATCTGCACGGGTCTCAGAGCGCTTCTTTTTCGAGTTGATTCGGGCATGCGGCTCAAGTCGGGATCGAGCACCTATTGTACTACGCCAATCGGACGGTGCAAGGATGAAACCATCGACGCCGGCCCTTGCCCGCGTTGGTGCGCTCTGCTATTCTCCACATCGGCATCAGAGAACGAGGTGCGTCAAAATGGCCGAGCAAGCCACGATCGATCGAATTTCGCAGTTTGTGGGCAGGGAGGTCGTGCTCTCAGGCTGGCTTTACAACAAGCGTGAGAGCAAAAAGGTCCAGTTCCTGGAAATCCGCGACGGCACGGGGATCATCCAGGCCGTGATCGGGGCTAACGATGTCGACGAGGCCACATGGCAGGCCGGCCAGTCCCTCACCCAGGAATCGTCCCTCCACATCACGGGGAAAGTGTCGAAGCACCCCAAGAAAAATGAGTACGAACTGCATGTGATCTCCGGCGGGATCGATATCGTGCAGATCGCTGAAGACTACCCGATCACCCCGAAAGAGCACGGGCCGGGTTTCCTGTTCGAGCGACGTCACCTGTGGCTCAGGTCGAAAAGGCCGTGGGCGTTGATGCGCATCCGCTCCGAGGTCATTCACTCGATAAGAACGTTCTTCTACCAGGACGGATTCATCACTTTCGATGCTCCGATTTTCACCCCGAGCGCGTGCGAGGGTACCACTACGCTGTTCGAGGTCCCGTATTTCGACACCACGGCGTATCTCTCGCAGTCGGGGCAGCTTTACGGCGAGGCGGGCGCGATGGCGCATCGCAAAATCGTCGTATTCGGTCCCTCCTTCCGGGCGGAAAAATCCAAGACCCGGCGTCACCTCACCGAGTTCTGGCACATCGAGCCGGAGATCGCGTGGTTCACGCTCGAGGACAACTTCGACCTGATGGAACGAATGACCATGTTCATCATCGAGTGGGTGCTCGGGAAGTGTCGAAGCGAGCTCGAGATGCTGGAGAGGGATATCTCGTTCCTGGAGAAGATCAAACGTCCATTCGCGCGACTGCATTACGATGACGCAGTGAAAATGCTGAACGAGCTCAAGCCGAAAAAGGCCGCGGAATTGAAGACGGAGCTCCAGAAAGCGACCGACCCCACCCGTCGCGCGGAAATCGAGCGCGAGATCGAGGAGCTGGGCGCCTCGTTCGAGTGGGGCGGCGATTTCGGCGCTCCGGACGAGGATCTGCTCACGAGGCAGTACGATCGTCCGATTTTCGTGCACCATTTCCCTCGCGGAATCAAGGCCTTCTACATGGCGCCCGATCCCCTCGACGAGCGCACGACGCTGTCGGTCGACATGCTCGCGCCGGAGGGGTACGGGGAGATAATCGGGGGCGGCCAGAGGGCGGACGATCTCGACTACCTGCTCGAGCAGATCAGGAAACACGATCTGCCGCAGGAGGCGTTCGAGTGGTACCTGGACCTGAGGAGGTACGGCACCAATCCTCACGGCGGATTCGGACTGGGAGTGGAGCGGACGGTCGCGTGGCTCTCCGGCGTGCACTCGATCCGAGACTGCATCCCATTTCCAAGGACGATAGAGCGGGCGTATCCGTGATAGGGGGTTGAAATCAGTCGCGAATCATGCTAAACTAATGTTTAGCTTTTATTCGAATGCAGTAGAAGAGAGGAGCGGCCCATGAAATTCCTCATAGACACGAACATTCTTATTCCCCTCGAGCCGACCTCACCAAGTAATGTGACCGCTACGACACCCCAAGCGGCCGAACTGGCGCGAATTGTCCAAACAGCCAACCATCAGATGTTTGTTCACCCCGACCAACGGCTTGATATCGAGAGGGACACTGACGAGAAAAGGCGAGGATACAGAAAGGTCCTGTTCGAAAAATACCCAGTGCTCCCAACGGCCCCCTCGGCTCCGAGGGAAATCACCTCGCTGATCGGAAGGCCACCGAAGGGCTCAAACGACTGGGTAGACAATCAACTCATCGTTGCGCTGTATCGGGATGCGGTAGATTACATAGTCACGGAGGACAAGCATCTCCGCAACAAGGCGGCCAGACTGGGATTGCAGGCGCGCGTTCTAACGCTCGGTGAGGCCCTCAGAGCCGTGCAAGTACTGTTTGAGAAGCGCCCCCCTGCTCCACCGCCCGTGAGGGGTCTGGCCGCATATGAGTTGAACCACTTCGATTCCTTCTTTGACAGCTTCCGGAGTGACTATGGAGCGAAGGTGTTTAACAAATGGATCACAAAGTGCAAGCGCAAACATAGACTGGCCTGGATCATTGAGGGGCGCCAGACGCCGTATGCTGCAGTCAGCATTGTGAAGCTTGAGGAAGAAGAAAACCTTGGGCTCGAAGGCAGAATTCTGAAGATATGTAGTCTGAAGGTCTCCATGGAATACTCCGGGTTCCACTATGCGGAGCTTCTCTTGAAAACGATATTCGAATACGCATTAGTCAATTCCTTCGACTACCTATTCGTAGATATCTATCCGAAATACGACGTGCTGATAGGAATCTTGAAGGATCACGGGTTTGGAGAAACGGCAGAGAAGAAACCGACAGGCGAAGTTCGTCTTGTTAAGCAACTGACATTTGCGACTGACGATCTTGAGAGATTCGAGGCCCTCGAATTCAACAGACGATTCGGCCCGTACTCGTTCAAGCTATCGAATGTCTGCATTCATCTGGTTCCAATCAAACCGGAGTTCCATCAGCTGCTATTCCCCGATGCTGAAACGGAGTTATTTCCGGGTTTCAATCCTTTCGGTAACGGCATTAGGAAAGCGTATCTTTGTAACGCTCCGATCAGAAGCCTGAAGCCCGGCGATGTCCTGCTTTTCTACTCGTCGGGAAAGAGGAGAGCAGTAACGACCACAGGTGTGGTCGAAGATACTACTGTAGGCAGAGACGCCGACAAGATCGCGCGGTTCGTGGGCAAGAGGACCATCTACTCCTACAAGGAGATTCGGCATCTCTGCAAACGGGATGTGCTCGCGATACTGTTCAGACACTCGGGAGTCCTCAGCGAGCCCCTGCGCTTCAACACATTGAAACAGCACAATGTCCTGTCTTGCGCTCCACAGTCGATCCAGTCTGTTCCGAGGGAGTCTCTGAAGTGGCTGCGAAGAGAGCTGACCGCAAGATTGCCCTTTTATCGATCCGCCCCAAGTATGCGGACCTGATCGCCACAGGCAAGAAGAGAGTGGAATTCAGGAGAACCCGGTTCAGAAACGGGATTTCGCACGTTCTTGTATACGCGACCAAACCGATTCAGGCGATCATCGGCTGTTTCAAGGTCTCAGCAATCGACGTGCAAAGCCCAAGGAAACTCTGGGCGAAATACAGAAACATCAGTGGTCTGGATAGGGACGAGTTTGCGTCATACTTCGAATCCTGTGAGGTCGGCGTCGCAATCGCCATTGGGCGGGTCGAGTTATTTAACGAGAGAGTACCTCTTGCTCTGATCGACGATTCGTTCGCTCCGCCGCAAAGCTTCTCCTATCTGTCGGTTGAGGAATTCGAGAGGGTATGCAGCCGCGGAAGGCGAGTTTCCTGAAACACCAGTATCCGGTTCCCCGAGTCGCCACTACTTCCCGCCCACGCAACGGGTCGCTCCAGGATTCTCGATTGCTCTGTTTACCTCGCGAAACGTCGAGAAAATAGCCGCTACCGCGAAGCGGTATCTCCCCTCCTCGCCTGCCGCTGTTGAAAAGCCTCATTAAATCAGATATGATGCGGTTAGTTTGGGGACAGGTGGGGGATGCTTCGGGGCATCTCCTTCGCTTTAGGCGGGTATTGAACGGCAACCGGTCGAGATTCATATACTTACAGTAACAAGGAGAAAAAGCGACCCGCCGGAGCCGCGATGGGAGGCGAAACAGAGTCTTCCCCATACCGGCAGGCGGGGCTCGCTGAGGAGATCAGACATGAAAAGACACTCAATGTACCTAAGCGCACTTGCCTGCGCCACATTCCTTCTGCTGATGGTCGTGGGGACCGCCCTGCTGGCGGATAACCCGCCGCCGCCCTCCGGCGACACACACCCTTCGATTATCCAGCAACACGGACCTGTCCAGTTGGCTCCGACCAACGATTCCTGCAGGGACGCGACGGAGATCGCCGCCACCCAGGAGACCGCGGATTCCTACGTCGGCTCGGTGACGGGCAAGAAATTCCAGAACGGGAACAACGTGGACGACTGGTACAAGTACACCACCCATGATAGCTGCCCGAACGGCACCATCTCCCTGGCCGTCAAGCTGACCAGTGACTACCCTCAGACGGAGATCGAGATCTACGATCGGTGCTACCGCTGGCCGGTCGCGATGTCCATCTACGAGGAGCCGTTCTTCGACAATCCGGGGGGCTACAAGTTCTCGGGATTGACGAAGGACCTTAGCGTGGACTGCGAGCCCAACCGCACGTACTACATTCACGTAAACTACCTGAGGCCGCCGGAACAGGGCGGGCCGATCACGTACGACCTCACGATAGGCGAGGGCTGCGTAGAGCCTCCCGCATAATGTTCGGGAGCCGGCATTCTGTAACCTGACGGCGCAATTCCGGCCAGGCATAAACATGCCCACCCGTACGGGTGGGTTTTTTCACGTCTCGTTGCCTGTCTGCCAAGCGCGCATTGAGCGCTCGACTCGCCCATGTGTTACCATAATCGCCCACGCAGATGACGTTGAGCGATCTGGAAAATCGCGATCTCTACTCCGTGCTGGGCGTCGAGAAGGCGGACCCGTCCGGCGCGATCCATCAGGCGTTTGTCCGGTTGGCGCCGAAGCACCCTCCCGACAAGGACCCCGAGGGTTTCAAGGCTCTGCACACGGCGTATCGGACTCTCATCGATCCCAAAGCGCGGGAGGAGTACGACAACCTGATGAGCTGCGGCGAGGAGATCGCCCAGTTGGTCAACCAATCGTTCGCAGCGATGATCCACAGCCGATACAAGCTCGCCGAACAGCTCATCAGCAGGATCGTTGATGAGACGGGCGGCGCGAGCGAG
This sequence comes from uncultured Planctomycetota bacterium, assembly GCA_964354375.1. GTDB lineage: Bacteria > JAJVIF01 > JAJVIF01 > JAPKYR01 > JAPKYR01 > CAYGZQ01. Next base: position 2,627 of record CAYGZQ010000098.1, on the reverse strand, counting down.
GCGCTGATGCTTCTGGGGATGGTTCAGTTCGAGCAGGGGCATTACCGTGACGCGATCCAGACACTTACCGAGCTGGTTGACCGATTTCCCAGGGTGCCGCTGTACCGGATCAATCTGGCGAACATGCTGATGAACCGCTACGAGAGCGTCGAGGGTGACGAGGCGAAGGAGCATGTTCTGGGCCGCGCCAGGGAGCAGTATCTGAGAGCCATCGAGCTCGATGAACGAAATCCGCTCGCCTACCTCGAAATGGCGAAAACCCATCTCGCCGAGAAAAAGCCTCTGGAAGCGTTCAAATGGACTGAGAAGGCCGTGGGAATGAAAGGGAGGATGGCGTTCGAGGATTTCGAGGCGCTGCTGTACGGATTCGTAACACTCGCCTATTCGGAGGAACCCAGCAGGCTCGCGGAGCAGCTTCGACGGATTGAGAGCGCAGTGCCCGAGGAAACGGAGGCCAGGCAGTACACGTCGGGAGCGCTGGTAAACTCGTCGTTCGGGCTTGTGCACGACCGGAAAATGGAGGCGGCGCGGCTTCTCGTCGAGGCTGCGTCGCGGCTGACGCCGGATCGTAAGGCGCTCAAAGAGATGCTGGTGGACCTCGAGCTCGGCGCGGAAGCGGACCTGGTGCGCGAAGAATTCATGAACGATCCCCTGATTTTGAAGCCGATAAGAGAGATGGCCGATCAGCTGTTCGAGCATTTCATACTGAGGTCGAGCGTGGACAGGCTCGAGGCCGCAGGCAAGGATTTCCTGGAGAAACTTCGCGGCGCCAACCTCGGAGAGCTGAAGCGGAGCATGGACCGTATGAAGCGGGTTTACCCCGCCGTCTGGAGGATGAACGAGGAATTCTGGCGTCATTTCCTGATCCCCGCCTATTTGATCAGCGGTCCCCAAAAGGCGACGCCCGTATGGGCATGGTTGCTCCTGGGGCTGCTGGTGGCTGTAGTTGCTCTTGGGCTTTTTATTTCATTCTTTCCCCATGCCTTTGAATCGTTGATTTACATAATGGACACTGGTCAGAGTCGTTATCCATGAAGCATAGCCCGGTAGCTGCTATCTTTTTCGTCTTCGAAAAAGCAGCTGCTACCGGACCCACCAGGAGCAGATCCGATGCCTGAGCGACTGGACTCGCTTGTGTACGAATTCGGGGAAAACCGCATGAATGAAGCGATAGACCGCGTGGCGAGGCTGCCGATCGAGGTGCCGTCGTGGGGGTTCGGTCGAGGCGGCACTCGTTTCGCAGTGTATCGAGCCGGAGACGAGCCGACATCGGTCGAGGAGAGGATCGCGGCTGCCGGTAGATTTCACTCGCTCACCGGCAAAGGCGCGACCATAGCGCTGCATTTCCCCTGGGACGGGAATTCAAAGGCGGATGTCCGAGCGCTCAGGAAGTCTCTCAAGGGCGCGGGAATAACCGCCGGATCGGTGAACGCTAACCTGTTCACGCCGAGGAACAAAGGTCCGCTCGACGCCACGCTGCGTTTCGGATCGCTCACCCATCCCGACGAAAAAGTCCGCCGCGCATCGGTCAGACATTGCCTCGATTGCATCGACTACATGGACATCCTCGGCTCAGACACGCTCGTCCTGTGGCTGCCAGACGGCACCAACTCCCCCGGCCAGATGAGCATGTACGACCAGGCGGACCGGCTGGAGGGGACGCTGAGAGAGATCAACGCGTCGCTGGACGGGCGGAAACTGCTCATCGAGTACAAGCTCTTCGAGCCAGGATTCTATTCGACCGCGATCCAGGATTACGGACGAAGCCTCTATCTGGCGTGGCTGTTGGGTGATAACGCCAAGGTGCTGGTGGACCTGGGCCATCACGCGCACGGCGTGAACGTCGAGCAGATCATTGCGCAGCTTGTCAGGCAGGGAAAGCTTGGCGGATTTCATTTCAACGACAGCTGGTATGCGGACGACGATCTCGCGACGGGGAGCCTTCATCCGCACCAGATATTTCGTATATTTGTAAATCTTATCGAGGGAGAGCTTCGGGGCTATACGCCGGTCGAGGACCTGGCGCTCATGATCGACCAGAGCCACAATGTCAAGGACCCGTTCGAGGAGCTGCTCGAGTCGGTGGAGAATATCGAGATCGCCTACGCTCGGGCGCTCATGGTCGGGTTCGATCGTTTGAAGGAAGCTCAGGACCGGCTCGACGTGTCATCGGCTGACCGGATTCTGTCCGACGCGTTCAACGCCGACGTGCGCCCGATTGTGAGAGAAGCTCGAAGGCGAAACGGGCTTCCGGGGAATCCACTTGAAGCGTCCAGGGAGGGAAGATAATGCTTGATCATCCTGAGATGAGATCGCTGGTGCGGGTCGCACAGCTTCTTGCCGACCGGGGATGGGCGGAGGCGAACGCGGGCAACATGTCGGTGCGTCTGGAGAGGGACACGGTGCCGCCTGTTCCGGGACCATTCGAGGAATTCCCCCTGAAGCATTCGTTTCCGGAGGCCGACGGCGAGTGGTTTTTCGTGACCGCCACAAAAAGCCGGGCAAGGGACGTGTCGAGAATTCCGGACCGGACCGTCGGGCTTGTCGAGGTGATCAACGGCGGGAGCGCTTTGAGATGCCACTGGGGTGCTGCTCCCCCAACCAGCGAATTTCCGGCGCATCTTTCT
>CAYGZQ010000097.1:0-10110 GCA_964354375.1 uncultured Planctomycetota bacterium | reverse complement strand
AGGTGGAGAGGGGGGAACGGGGGGTGAGATTACAGCCACCATTGGCCGGGACCGATCGTCTCGAGTCCGTACTTGTTGCGAATCCTGTCGAGCGCGGCCTCGAGGTTTCTCTGTCGCTCATGGGTGAAATCGCGGGCGAATTCGAGGCTGAGCTGATCGTCGCGCGGGACCAGGCGTCCGTAGGAGAGGGCAAGGCCCCTCAGTCGCACGCGGCGGATCGCCATGCTCCGGAACATATCCTCCGCGATGGGCTGGAGAATGATGTCGAGGTCGGTCGGGGGGATTCGTTTTTTCCTGTGATGGGAGGGGATGTCGGGATACCTGATTTCAAGGCCGATGGAGCGGACCTGCATGGCCGAGTTCCTGAGCTCGAGTCCGAGCGCGACGGTGAGGCGCTGCAGCGCGACACGTATCGCGACCGGCTCGTAGAAAATCTGCTCCAGGGTCACGTCGCGCTTGAGCGGCTTTTGAGCCTGGCTGTGACGTCTGGGGCGAGGATCGTGCCCGCGCGCGGCCCGGATGAGATCGATCCCCTTCGGACCGAACGCCGCCTCCAGCGTCTGCGGCGGGACCATCGCGAGCTGCCGTACCGTATGCACGCCCAGCCATTTCAGCCTTTTCGCGATCTGCACGCCGACGCCGGGGAGCACGCCGACGTGGTAATCCGCCAGGAATTCGCCCTCCTCGCCGGCGGGCACCTCCCAGATTTCATGCTCGCCCGCGCGCATCGACGCGAGCCTTGCGACAAGCCTGCTCGGGCCCAGTCCGGCCCGGCTGGGGAGATGAATCTGATTTTCGATCTCGCCCTGCAGGGTGCGGATGAGCCTGACCGAGTCGGGGTAGAGACGGTCGGTTCCGGTGAGGTCGAGCGTAAAGGCGTCCTGACGTTCGGCGTCGACCATCGGAATGAGTCGCTCGCAGATGTCCTGGACCGTCTCGGCTGCGGCGAAATAAACCGCCGGGCGCTCCTCGACGATTTTCAGGTCGGGGAGGAAGAAGCGGGCCTGGTCGGGGGTGATGCCTGCGCGGACACCGGCGCGGAAGGCCTCGGGCGACGCGGCCACGACAAGTCCGCGATTGCCCACGGCTCCGACGACGACGAAGGGATGTCCGGAAAGCTCGGGACGGCTCGCGCGCTCGAAGAGGATGGGTAGCGGGATGAGGTTGAGGAAGCCTATTTTGTCGAGACGAGAGGACATGTCGGATCTATACCCCCCCTATAGTCCCCCCCAAGGGGTGGGACGGCTAAGAGCCCCCCTGTAGTCCCCCCCAAGGGGGGGACGGTTAAGAGCCCCCCTGTAGTCCCCCCCAAGGGGGGGACGGTCAATACACAAACCCGCAATTGATGCGGGTCCCGGCATACCCCATCCCCCCCTTGGGGGGGATCATAGGGGGGCCATTGATCCCTAAACGACTTCTTCCGGCCCATCTCGCATGTAGACGCCACCGGCCAGTATTACTTTGGTCCGGACTTCGTCCAGGAGGCCCCTGACCCGCATCGGTTGCATTTCAGCGATCAGCAGGGGACAATTGAGGGCCGTCGAAACCGACTCATACCGGCTCTCAACACAAAAACCCCATCCAAACAAGCAGTGTTCAAATGACTACGAAAATTCTCATAGCCACCACGAACACCGGTAAGGTCCGCGAAATCAGGTCGCTCCTGAAGGACCTGCCGATCGACTGCATTCATCTGAACGATCCCGAGTTCCCTGACCTTCAAGACCTTCCCCCGGCTCCCGAGGAAGGCGGGACATTCGACGAGATCGCCAGGACGAAGGTCCGCTACTACGGCGATCTCACCGGCCTGCCCACGATCGCCGAGGACGCGGGGCTGACGATTCCGGCGCTCGGCGGATGGCCCGGGGTTCGCTCGGCGCGCCTCGCGAAAACCGACACCGAGCGGATCGCCAAGGTGCTGGAGCGAATGAAGGGACGTCCCAGCGACGACTGGTCGGCGGCATTCGTGTCGGTCGCCGCTTTTTTCGACCCCGTCACCGACATGCTCGAGACATTTCCAGGTGTCTGCCAGGGGACGCTGATAGAGGAGCCTCGCGGCAAGAGCGGCTTCGGGTACGATCCCATTTTCTGGCACCCAGGGTACGGTCGAACGATGGCCGAGCTCACAACCGCAGAGAAAAACCTCGTGAGCCACAGGGGTCAGAGCTTCCGCGCGCTCGCTCGATGGCTGAAGGAATATTTCGAACCGACTTAGAGGTCCGGTGCGTGGGTGGCTCCCACAAGCGGAGTCTTCGTCCGCCACGGCGGATTGTGGGAGTCTCAGATTATGCCTGAATGAACCATCTTGACAAGGAAGGAGGCGCCGGATGTTGACCCGGCGCCCGTTACAGGGAAAGTGGAGACTCGTAGATCGTCAATAGTAGGTGAACACTGTGGCAAGGGGAGAGGAAGCGCTGTCGTACCTCGTCACGTGAATCTCCCAGTTGTCGTCGTCAGTATCCAGGTACTTTGGATTGCAGTTCGGCAAGGACGGGGAGGCGAGGGAGCCGATCGACTCGATGAAGGCGCCCGTGTCCGCGTTGTAAAGCAGGACTTCTCCATTGTTGACCGGTCCGACGGACCAGCTGATGAGAACACACAGCACGAGGTCATTAGGTTCAGACTCATAGTCCTTATGGATCGGGAGGAGCTCGATGTCATGACCCAGCGCGGGGTACGGCAGATTGGAGAGATAAGAGATGTTGATCGTAATTGACGGGCCGACCATGTCGTAATCCCAGCCTGCGCCTGTATCGACAACCCAGAACACCTCGACCTGCTGCATTCCGCCGGAATCCTCCAGGATGTAGAGCATGGCCACGTCGGGACCTCCCGTGGGAGGCTTGTACGAGTACACATCGATGGCGTATATGCTGCCGGGATCGACCAAACCGTCGCCGATTCCGATCCACGGATCGAGCGCTGTCAGGAACCTGACCTTGTCGTGAGTGTAGGATGGGGTGGTTCCGATGAAGATGAGGTCATGGCTTTCGGTGCTGCCGCCGGTTGTGAAAAGTGCATATTGTCCGAGATCGAAATCGTCGCATACATCAACCGGGAAAGATTTCGCGTCGGGCCAGCAATCGAAATAGAAGCGGCCTTCGTCCGGCTCGGGACCCATGTGAAGGTAGGGGACGTTATCGAAGGCGCTCCAGATCTGGTCGTTGTAGACGTTGGAGGCCGCGTTCGGGTAGGGCAGGGTGGAATTGGTGTTGGTGAAGCTGAACGCGCCGTCGTTGGACGCGTCGATCCTCAGCACCGGATAGGGCTGATACTGCGCATTGTTCGGATCGTAGTCCACAAGGTCCACATAGGTACCGGACACAGTGTAATACGGAGCGTACTTGTTGACGGTGCTGCAGAGCTCGCTGTTGCCGGCCATGAGAATGTTGCTGTCGCGAGGTCCGCCGGGATCGGCGATGACGCCGAGGTCCATCGAGCAGACATCGGCCGGCAGCGGGTAATCGACCCATCCCCAGCCGGATATCGGAGTCCAGGGGATAACCTCGATATCGACGAAATCGTAGATGGCGTAGTTGGCCCCGACGGTTTCGGCGGTGATGAGGCACTTGTACGTGCCCGCTGGAGCTCCCGTCGAATTGAAAATGTCGGCGCTCCAGGTATCTCCGCCCGTGTTCGCCAGCATGGTCAGTCCGCCGGTGATCGGCGTCGTGTCCACGGAGACCGGTCCGGCGTTGTTCTGGTGATCGAAGACATCCATCGAGATCGTCCCGTGAACAACGGTGCTGATCGGGTTGGACAAGGCCTGGTTCTGGATCAGGTATGGCTCCTCGCAGTTTGACGGCCAGGAGCATTCCACGAGCAGGCGGAACTTGAGCGGAAGCGTGACGAGGGCGGGACATTGAACCTTGTACTTCTGGCCATGAGTCGCGCCGGCTTCGAAGATGCGATCGGGCGTGCTTTTCGCATAAGCCTTGAACGGATTGACCACGTGGGGCGGGAAGGGGCTGAAGAGCTTGGTGTAGTTATCGGCTTCCAGGAGCGAATAGCCCGAGGTCGAGGGGGACAGGAACAAGCCTCTGACATCGAAGACATCGAGAGCGGACGGGTTGGTAATCTGCATCTCGAAGTCCAGGATCCGGGTGAGAGGATCGAAACCTATGAGATTGAAGACAACGTGTCCGCTCAGGAACGGCGTGATGTTGTAGTTGGTCTGGGCATCGCGGACCTCCGTCGATTCCAGGGTCATGGAATCCGGATCGAAGGTCACATCGTAGATCCCCATGATTGCCGCGGAGTCCTGAGAGCCGGTGTCCGCGGATTGCGCGCCGATCTGGTCTGCGGGAGCGCTTACGGGGTCGGTCAGACGAGAACCGCACCCCAGTGCGCCCAGGGCGAGGATCAGCATGAGAGAAATAAGCAGGGGGTAGAGTTCGTGCTTCATGGCAGTTTCTCCTTATTCAGCGAATATCATTCCTGTACCGGGATGTGCAGGAAGGATGCCTTTACTTCGGAAGCGGCGGGAAAATTCGGAGATTGTCCCGGCACCGCAGTTGATCGGACTTTCAGAAGGGCAGGTTATCCACCGGGCATCCGGGCCTTGGACATGTCGCTGGGGAAATCTATCAGAATGAGAGGGATTTCGGGGAGGGGCACTGATATCTCGTTGTTGCCAGCCGGGGACGGTTTTGATATAAAGACTCGTCCCTTCTGGACGCACATCAGATGGAAGAGAGGCCTTCAATGAGAGCAAATCCCCTGCGATACACACTCGTTTTGGCGACCCTGCTGATTCTGTTTCTTTCCGGTTGTCCCAAAGCGACCAAAACCGCTACTGAGACCAAGGCGGAGGAATTCACTTTGACGGTGCTTCACACCAACGATACGCACTCACATTTCGCGCAGTTCAACAAGCACGGGAACACGTGCGGAAGCGAGGAGATCGCGGCAGGCGAGTGTTTCGGCGGTGTCGCCAGGAGAGCGTACATGATCGACAAAATCCGCGGCGAGGAATCAAACGTGATCCTGGTGGACGCGGGCGATCAGTTCCAGGGCACCCTCCTTTACACTCTGTACAGAAGCGAGCCCGCGCAGACCTTCATGAACGAGCTTGGTTACGATGCGATGACGCTCGGGAACCATGAATTCGACGACGGGCCGTCGGAGCTGGCCGAGTTCGCCGGAGGCCTTGACTTCCCCGTCGTGTCCTCGAACGTGGATTTCTCGAACGAGCCGGCGCTCAAGGACATCATCAAGCCGTATACGATTCTGGATGTGGCCGGGCACGAGATCGGGATCATCGGTCTCACAACTGAAGACGTGCCGTCGGTCTCGAATCCGGGTCCGAACATAATCTTTCACGACATCCAGTCCTCGGCAAAGAAGGCGGCGGACGAGCTGAGCGCGAAGGGCGTGAATATCGTTATCGCGCTCACCCATATCGGTTTTGCATCCGACATGGAGCTGGCGGGCGCTGTCGACGGGATAGACATAATCCTCGGCGGTCACACTCATACACTCCTCTCGAACACCGACATGGAGGCCGAGGGACCGTACCCGGTAATGGCATCGTCACCCGCGGGCGACCCCGTGCTTGTGGTGACCGCCCAGTCGTGGGGGAAATATCTCGGCGACCTGAAAGTGACCTTCGATGCCGAAGGAGTTGTCGCGGAATGGTCCGGCGATCCGATCCTCCTCGATAATTCCGTGCCGGAGGACGACGAGGTCGCCGCCGAGATCGAGAAGATGAGCGGGGAAGTGGAAAGCCTGAGAAACCAGGTCGTGGGCGAGACGGCGGTCGACCTGACCAATCCCAGCGAGCTGAGCCGGTACGAGGAATGCGCTCTGGGCGACCTCATCACCGACGCCATGCTGTGGGAGACCGAGGGTCAGGGCGTGCAGGTGGCTCTGTACAACGGCGGCGGGCTGAGAACGGGCATTCCGAAAGGCCCCGTCACGATGGAGGAAGTGCTGGAAGTGCTTCCGTTCTTCGATACGCTGGCCACCCTGGGACTCAAGGGCTCCGATCTCAGGCAGACGCTCGAGTACGGGGTGAGTCGGGCCGAGAGCACCCAGAATGAAGGCACGGGGAGATTTCTGCAGGTTGCTGGGCTTTCATTCACATGGGACCCGGACAAACCCGTCGGTAGCCGGGTCACCGACGTGATGGTCAGAAACGAGGAAGGTGCCTTTGTCCCGCTTGATGACGAGACCGTGTACAAGGTCGCCGCGACCGATTACCTGCGGAGCGGCGGGGACGGTCACGTGATTCTCGCGGAAAAAGCGATAGACCCGTACGATTTCGGCCGCGCTGTCTCCGACATCCTTGTGGATTATCTGGAAAAGTTCTCGCCGGTCGCGCCGAAAGTCGAGGGTCGCATCAACAAGGCGGGGTGACGCCGGGGCATTCGCCTTTCAGGGCAGACTGAAACGCTTGCCGTTCTTCAGTACTTCGTCGGGATAATATGTGCCTCGCCAGAGGACGCCGTCGCGACGCCATCCGAGCCAGCCGGCCCTGACGATCATGCACACGAAAATGACCGTCCCGAGCGGGAATATGAACGCGGGAAGGAGTGTCCCGCTGGACCATTTGCTTATCCTGATGGAAGTGAGCAGACCGACAGTCCAGGCGATGGCGCCCATGGCCTGGGTAAGCGGGGAGCCGATTGTCAGTATGGCCATGATCGGTGCCATCTCCACAGCCAGAAACATGCCGGCCCAGAAGATTGTCCTGCGGAAACTGAAATTGCCCAGGGAGGAATAGGTGCCTTTCTCGAGCCCCACGGTCATCTCCCTGATGCCGGGATACCAGATGACCTTGACGTCGCGATTGCCGTTCAGAAGCGAGACCTGGCCTCCCGAACGCTTGATCAGCATGCCAAGAGCGACATCGTCCGTGATCTCCAGCTTGAGCCACTGGAAGCCGTCTGTCTTTTCGTACGCAGTCCTTCGAACCAGGTTGAATGCCCCGATCCCGGTGTACGCTCTCGACTTAGCCCTGCACATGCCCCAGAACACGGACAGCAGGCTGAAAAGGCGGATGTATGTCAGAAGCGTAGCATTCAAAAGGAGATTGTCTGTCCAGACGTAGGGGAGGACGCCGAGCTGATCGATGCGCTTGTCCTCACAGTGCGCGATGGCTCTTTTCATGATGTCTCTGGAGAAGTGGACATCGGCATCGGTGAAAAGGAACCAGTCGCCTGTGGCGGTCTCCAGGCCCTTTGACAAGGCGTGCGGTTTCCCCAGCCAGCCCTCCGGCAGATCGCTCACATGGACCGCTTTCACGCGGGGATCTTCGCGGGCGAGACGGTCCACGATCTCGGCGGTTCCGTCCGTTGAGCGGTCGTCGACCAGAACGACCTCGAAGTCGGGATAGTCGGAGTCCAGCTTGGACTTGACGGCCTGTTCGAGAGTGGCAGCCTCATTACAGGCGGGAACGATTACAGACACCCTCGGCCATCTCTTCGGGTCAGGGGGGTTGAGCTTGACAAGGGGGCGGACCAGTCGTGTCTGCCTGTAGTCAAGGAATCCGCCGATTATCCAGTACAAGCACCCCGGTACGAGGATGATTGACCAGATAAGAAGCGGCAGATTGTCCACAAAGAGTTCTTTGACTATCTCTCAATCCTCACAGGCGGCTAATTATGATTAATTTAACCACACACCGCGGCCAAAATGATAGCTGATTTCGGGCCAAAATCCTATGGAATCGCTAGAAAAGCGGACCCTGCCCTGGGCGGATATCAGATGTGGCTCACAACACCCCGGTCACGGACAGCCGATGCCTGATGTGATGTGTAACGATGGAGGGCTGTCGGGTCCTCCCTGACGGGGAAGACACTACTCACCAGCAGCCGTCGGGCAAGTACTTGACCAGAAACGCATCGTTACTGCCGTTTGAGTCGCAGGTGCAAGATTCCTCGTAGCAGGGACTGTCGACAGGCGCGAACTCCACTCCGGTAGCGGAGAACGTGCCACAGACATACAGCCTGCCATTATTAGAAAAGCTCAACCCGTGACCCTCGTCTGTCCACTGACCGCCCCAGGTGTAAGCGGTCATATAGCTCCCTGAGGGTGTAAAGAAGCTCAAATATAGATCATTCAAGCCGTTCGAGCTTCTCAGGTCAGTCTCTGGTCCGGGGTCGAAATCGACATCCGAACCTCCAAATATGCCGGTTACATACACATTGCCCGATCCATCGCCGACCACAGCGTAACCGAAATCATCTGTTGTGCCGCCCCAGGTCCGCGCCCACTGGAACGAGAACAATGAGTCGAACTTGCTCACGCAGACGTCATAAGAGTCACTCGAGGAGTGCAGATCAGTGCCGCCGCCCGGATCAAAGTCAACATCGGTCCCATTAAATGTGCCTGTCACGAGTATGTTTCCGAGCCCGTCGATATCCATGCCAAGTGCATCATCCCAGAACACTCCCCCCCACGTAAGCACGCTCTGGAAGTCGTTGAACTGGTTGAACCAGCTGATGGATATGTCGGAGCTCCCGTTTGAACTGGCGAGGGTGGAATCGAGGGGATCGGGATCGAAATCGACATCTACGCCCGAGAAAACGCCTAACACGATGGCTCGACCGCTGGAGTCGACTGCCACAGACGCGCCCTGATCCCAGGACGATTCTCCCCAGGTTCCGGCCCAGGAGTGCGTTCCGGAATCGCTGAACCTGGTCAGGAAAGCGTCCGTAATCCCCTTCGCACTGTGCAGGTCGGCGCCGATTGGATCCGGATTGAAATCGACGTCCGATCCCGCGAAGCACCCTGTGACATACACGCTGCCCGAACCGGTTAAGGCGACACCCAGGCTTTGATCAGTGCCGTTGCCGCCCCATGTCACGGCCCAGACAAAGGTGCCTGAAGAGTCGAATTTGCAGAGAAAGGCGTCCCTTCCTCCATTTGAGCTGTGAAGGTCTGTCCCGGATCCCGGGTCGAAATCGATATCCGTGCCCTCGAAGGTGCCGGCAAGGTAGACATAGTCGGGATCGCCCTCCTCCAAGGCGATGCCGCTGCCCATGGTGTAGCCCACGCCGCCCCAGGTCCGTTTCCACAGCAGATCCCCATTGACGCCGTACAGGCACAGGAAGACAGACTGATTTCCAATGGAGCCGGTCTGGTACCCTGTGACATAGACATTGCCGTCGGCATCGGCCGCGGTTGCCCACGCTTGGTCATCCAGAGTACCTCCCCAGGTCCTGGCCCAGCCGCCCTCCTGCATGCTGAAATAATCATCCGAGACATCATAGATACTCGGATTTAACGTTGAACCTATTTTTACTCTTACACTATCGGACTGATCGACCGGGATGTTCTCCCACTCGTAGCTGTAATCGTTCGGCTCGCCAGTGGCTATTGTGTGGATGTCCGACTCGAAATCGTCCTTCGAGTACCAGATGTTCACCGTGCCCGTCACTTCATACGAGTCCCACGTGATCTCGTGCGACTGCCCGAAACCCCATACTTCGCCGCCGTTCGGGACAAGGACCTCGATGTACGGCTCGGGCTCCACGATGCTGAAATCGCCGTCCGACGCGTCGGACATCTCCGGAGCGGCGCAATGGACCCGCACGCGGACCGTGTCCGAGAGGTCCCAGGGAATATCCTCCCAGAGAAAACCGCCGTCGTTCGGCGTATCGACCGTGATCTGGTGGACATCCAACGCAAAGTTGTCCTTTGAGTAGTCGATTGTCACAAGGCCGGTTGTCTCGGATGATTCCCAGGTGATCTCCTCGTCCGTGCCTGCGACGAACACCTCCCCCCCGTTCGGGCAGGTGACCGCCAGCCACGTTCCCGTGACTGCGAAATCGGCATCGGATACGTCGTACACTGCGGCATTGTCCACGTCTTTTACCTTAATGCGGTCGCTCGCTCCAAATGCCTGATACGGTATCGGATCCCAGGTGAAACTCCCGTCGTTCGGAGTGGAGGCGGCCACGAGGTATGTGAAGTTCGCTCCGGAGTTGAGCGACAGGCCGATCGCCACGTTCAGGATGTCGGGATTCGCCTCCCATGTGATCTCCTGAGAACTGCCCACCTCCCACTCCTCGCCGCCATTCGGACTCGTTACCTGGATCCATAAGGGCTCATCGTTCGAGACGGTGAGGGGGTAGCGGAAGCAGGCGGACACCTTGTCGCCGTCAG
>CAYGZQ010000096.1:0-10687 GCA_964354375.1 uncultured Planctomycetota bacterium | reverse complement strand
GTCAGCTCATGACCGGCCTCGGCAAGCGCGAGCGACTCAAGATCGAGCTCAAGGGGGGGATTTTCCCACGCTTCGATTTTCGACAGGGCTTCGACGCCGCTCTCCGCAGCCGAATCCATGCCGACTACATCCCCTGACCGATACGCCGACGTGGCGAAGGCAAGCGCCTCGACTGCTAACGCCAGGTTCTCGTTCTCGCAAAGCTCGTAGGCACGATGAGCAAGATACTCGGCAAAATCGCCGGTTTCCTCGGGGATATCGCCGAGGTCGGGGACGTCCTGTCTTGCTCCCAGACGCCTGAGAAGCCTCAGCAGCGCGATCAGCTTGAGGGAATGCTGGGGCGCGTGCTGTGCGATCTTCCCGTAAAGCTGGATTCTCAGCGGGAGCCTGTGCTGGAAAAATTCGGGGGACTCGATGAGGTCGAGGAGGTCGAAGATTTCGGTCTGGGACAGCTCGGGAAGCATCGCGGGAAGGTCCATGAGAACCTTCTCGTCGGATCCCTTCAGAATCTCGGCAATCCCGCCGCGCTCTATCATTAATAGCTGCCCCACATATCCCTAAGGGATGAGGGAAACAGGATGTCTGGCCAAAATGATATCACATATACGGGGTGAGGAAGGAAGGCATACTGACTCTCGGGTCTTGACAGCCGTGAGAATCCCATATAACATAAATTGAAAGATAGCGTAGGATTCCATTTGCAGCACAAGTACCTTGCGTGATCCAGAGTGAACGCGCAAGACAAACAAGGAGGTCCGTAATGCCCCGATTCTTTTGCTGCGAAACCTCGAGATTCTTGATTCTCCTATTGACGTTCTTCACAGGTCTCCTCTGTTGGTCATCAACCGCATCTGCCCAACCGGAGGGATCCACCGACTACGAGGGGATCGTAGATGAGGTCTACGCCTCCGTCATGCGTGAAATCGAACCTATGATTACTGAAGAGGTTGACGAGAAGGTGGCGGCGCAAATGCAGACGCTGCTTGAGGGAATTCTCTCGAACAGTGGCCTGCTTGAGGTCATTGAGGAAGCTATCGGAAGGGAACTTGATCAGAGAGAGGAGGAGCTAGTCAATCAGGTGCTGAACCTTGTGAAGCAGGAGATTGAAATGGCTGTAGAGCCTGATCCCAAAACTATCTGGGACGGATACCGTGGCCTCCAAACAGATAACGAGGAACATCCCTTCGTGGACTTGGGCTGTGCTTCCCTTGACCACGATGCCGTCTTCGCCCAAGTCTGCAATTCCTTGGGGGCTTTGGGCTATTCACGATGGCTTCCCGTTGAGCATCCACAGGTCGAAGGCGGCTTATGCTCGCGGTTGCTCACTGATTTTCCTGTTCTACCTGAAGATCAGCTGAAGGCATACAATGACAGCAACCCAGGCAAGCGCTTGGAGCGATATCTCTTTGGGGTTGGATACTGGGTTGATCTTGTAACAACCACCGATATTCAGGGGCAACGGCATCACAAACTCAGCGTATATCCCTTGCTTGTGCAGGGTGGGGCCCTCGAAGTAATGTATCCTTCGGATTTCTCCTTCAACAAGGCATATTTCAGTTCTCTCGTCATTAGCAGGTTACAGAGTGATCTTGCAGTTTTCGAATCTCCTCCATCCGCGTCAGAATAGCGGTTCGCGCCTGTGGAATGATGCTCTGAAAGGAGAAACGAGCCGGTGTCTAGGATATCGCCAGCACGTAGGGCCGGGATTCGGTGGCGTTTTTATCTCACACTCATTTGGCTCTTGAGCTATGTGTTCGCGGTCGTTCCCCTCTATATTGCTGCAGTTGTGCCGATGTCGGAAGTTCCTCCCTATGGGCGTTTGGTTTACGACATTGGCTGGGCGACCTTCAAGGACAGTTTCCTGCTCATCACTTATCATTATCGTAATATCATTGTGGCCATTCTCGCCTTTTGGTTCATAACTGCGGTCACGAAGGACCTGATCAAGCTTCAGCCGAATCGTGAGTTTGAAAGAGTGCGAGTTGCGCTGACCGTTATCCTCACAATCATCTACAACCTCCTTTTCTTGGCTCTGGTGTTAATGAGCCTGGTCAGACTTCATTTCTTTGGGGGAGGCGACGTGATTCTCAAGGACGGGGTAGTTTTCGCCACAGGAGATGCCTCTCTAGCGATCGCCTTTCTGGTTGCGATACCCAATGGCTACATGTTTGGCGTGGAGGCCAGAGGTTCTGCACCAGTGAAAGAATGAGAAGGCTGCTAACTAGAAGGAGATAAGACTATGTCAGGGCTTCGGCTTCCGTCTTTCTCCGCAGTACCGGATTGGGTCTCCGCGGACATCGCATAAACCCGAAGTGAAAGGGCACGTTACCGGAGCCACACTACAAGATAAAATCGGTCGACAGAAAATTCGACTTATGCCCCCGGACAATGTCGTTCACGATCTCCTTGTTCGGGTCCTTATCCTTACACGCAACGAGGGTGCGTATCGAGAATACGCGCAATCCATCCGACACCGACAGCGTGCCCTCGGCGGAATCTTTACGGCCCGTGAACGGGAACGCGTCCGGACCCCTCTGGCACTGGCTGTTGATGTTCACGCGGCAGACCTGGTTGACGAGCGGGTCGATCAGCTTCGCGATATGGTCCGGGTTCGAGCCGAAAACGCTCACCTGCTGACCGTAGTTGGAATCCACCACGTACGAGATAGGCGTTTCGATATCGTCGAACGGCACTACCGGCACGACCGGTCCGAACTGCTCCTCATGATAGAGTTCCATGCGCCGGTCGACGGGGTAGACGACCGCCGGGTAGAAGAAGGATTCATTGAGCGTCCCGCCGCCGTCATTCACAACCTTCGCGCCGCCCGCCGTTGAGTCCTCGATAAGCTCGGTCAGCCATTTCGGCTTTTCGGCTTCCGGAAGCGGCGTGATCATCACGTCCTCATCCCACGGCAAGCCGCATTTCAGTCGACCGACCGCGTCGCAGAACCTCGAAAGGAAATCATCGACCACACTCTTGTGCACGAAAAGAATCTTGAGCGCCGTGCATCGCTGGCCGTTGAACGAAAGCGCGCCCGTGACGCACTCCTCGACCGCATTGTCCAGGTCGGCGCAGCGAAGGACGATCGCGGGGTTCTTGGCTTCGAGACCCAGGCAGCCTCTGAGCCGATGCGGCTTCGGATGCGCCGACTTGAGAGCGTCGGCGGCCTTGCTGGTCCCGATGAAGGCGAGGACATCGATCTTCCCCGACCTCATCAACGGCGGCGCGGTGACATGCCCGGAACCGTAAATAGTGTTCACCACGCCCGGCGGGAAACAATCTCGAAAAGCCTCCAGAAGCGGCCTGTGCAGCAGCACCCCCAGCTTCGGCGGCTTGAAAATCACCGTGTTCCCCATGATCAAAGCCGGGATCAGGGTCGTGAACGTCTCGTTGAGGGGGTAATTGAACGGCCCCATGCACAGGACCACTCCGAGCGGCGCGCGACGTATCTGCCCGATGATCCCCTGCTGAATTGTGAATCTGGAGTAAATCCTGTCGAGGTCCTTCAAGGCGTCGATCGTGTCCAGGATATACTCGACCGTCCTGTCGAACTCCTTCTCGGAATCCTTGAGCGGCTTCCCGACCTCCCACATGATCAGCCTGATGATCTCGTCGCGATGCCGGCCCATCATGGCGACGAAATCGCGCACGTGGCCGATTCTCCCGGCGACCGTGTGTGTCGGCCATTCGCCCCGACCGTTATCGTATGCCCTCACGCACGCGTCCAGAGCCTGAAGAGACTCGGTTTCTGTGAGCGCAGGGAACGAGCCGATCTGTTTCCTCGCCAGGCCGGACGGGGTTTTGGTGCAGATCGGGGAGAAGGCGTCCATGAGAGGACCGTCCCATGTTCGGATCTCACCGTTGATGAGATACTCCCGCTGTACAACCGGCTTGTCGAATCTGAATTCCCCGGGGATCTGATCCTCAGCGGGGAAGATAGAGCTGAGCATCTGGGAAACGCTCGCTTGTCCCATGTAGACACCATCCTTCATCGTACGGGCACGGCATGCCGTGCCCCTACCTAATACTGCAATCACTGCGTCGCCAAAACAAGGGCATTTCCGAGCGAAGGCGCAAAAAAAGCGGCCCCGAGGGGCCGCGCTTATTGGCAGGGAGTGACGGATGTCTTACGACATCGACTTCAGAGTTCGGCAGATTACTTCGCCCGTGTAGTTGTTGCCTGAGTAGTTGTTCCCGTCGAGGCCCTTGGTGGCCTCCATGAACGCGACCTCATTCCCATCCTCATCGATCCACTGGTAGTTGAGGAGGGAGAAGTTGAGAACCGCGCCGCCGTAGTCAATATCGACGAATGAAATCTTGTGACGGATCAGCGCGCAGTTGAGGATCATCTGCTCGCCGTCGACGATGAAAATCGCCGGACCTGTGCCGAGGCACTCCATGGTCCAGGAGATGCTGACATCGAGAAGCCCCGCGAAATTGCCGACCCCGGTCCCGCCGTCGGTCCAGTACTGACAGATGGGGTGCGTGATTTCGAATGTATCGGCGTAGTCGAAAGTCTGACCGGGCTGCCATTGCCCCTGCAGGACCAGATCGCCGTTAATGTTGTCGGGGAGGAAGTCGAACCTGTGAGGGGCGTAGATCGCGCCGCCCGAGATCGGCGCGTCCTCCTTGAAGAAGAAGTCAGCGTCGGGCCAGATCCCGACCGGAGTGTCATCGTCTATGTTGGAGGGCGTGAACCACGTGCAGATCGCAGGCTGAGCGGTGGGAACCTGTGTGAAGTCCCATGGACCGTTGGGGGTCTTGTAGTCGAGATCGGGAATCAGTTGATCGATCTCACCCTGGTAGTAGTTGAAAACCCTCTGTCCGAACAGATGATCGGCCGAGTTCCATTGATCGATGAGATCCAGGCAGAAGGGATCGAACCCCTGGACGGTGATCGACAGCAGTGGATCGATTTCCTCTTCCAGCCCGCCCTGGTCGACCACCATCAATCCGATCTCATGGACGCCCCCGATAAAAAACGACGTCATGATCTCATCCTGATCCTGGATATCTTCCGGATCGGTGTAGTCGCCGTCGCCGTTCATGTCCCAGTAGACTTCCTCAATGGGTCCGTTGCCGTCATCATCAATGGACGTGTTCGTCAGGGTGACAATCTCGCCCATGGCGACGCTGTACGAGCTGGCTTCGGCCTGCGCAATCGGCGGACCGTTGATCTCGATTACCAGTGGCTCATCGAGAGTGTCGACATTGGATGCCGTATCGGTGACCCGGTGTTGCACGTTGTAGTCGCCGCCGGTTGAGTAAATCTTGGTGACGTCCTTGATGGTCTTCTCGTAGAAACCGTCCCCGTCAAGGTCCCACTCGAAGAATACGATGTCGCTCAGACCGTCCTCGTCGATGGAGCAGTCGTAAAAATGTATGAGGGTCTGGATGTTCGCCTTGGTCATGTCGGCGTCGCCGCACGCGATCGGCGGCGTGTTGCCCGAGCCCTCAACGGTTATCGTGAGAGGCGTGTCGAGCATGTCAGTGTGAAACGCGCTGTCCGTCACGCGAAGCTGCACTTTGTAGATGCCGGGGTCCGGATACTGCACGGTGGGATTCTGCTCTTCGCTTCCCGGCTGGAAACCGTCGACCGGGTCGAAGGAGAAGTCCCATTCCCACTTGATGATGTCGTCGGCTCCGTCCGGATCGGTGGAGTCGTCGTAGAAATGCACGATCTCGTTGGGAAGCGGGTTGGTCGGGTCGGCATGCGCGGCGGCTACCGGAGGCTGATTTTCCGGCGTTACATACGGAGCCACCGTGAGGGTGACAATCTGGTACCCCGTGAGGTCGAGCCAGTCGGGCGCGTCGATGGACGCGGTGTCCTTGACGGCGATCAGGCACCTGTAGTCTCCCTGGGGAGCGACATTCTCGTTCTGGACGTTGACTGTGTATTGCGTGTAGTCAGTGAAATCCGCCGACCATACCGCTGTCGAGTTCCCGCCGAACAACTCGGGACACTCGACCTTCGGCGCGAAATTGGTGTTCTTGCCCTGATGGTCGTAAACATCGATGTACAGCTTGACCTCCCCTCCCTGGTCGGTGAGACCCTGGTCGATGTTTTCCTGGGTCACTTCGATTTTCCACGGCTCGGGGCAGTTGGCCTCGGGTGGGAAGTCGGTGTTGGGGTTCGTGACCGGCTTCGTGGTCGGGACCGCCCAGGATGCGTCGACCGCGTACCCGAAAATGAACTGGGTGTCGGGCATGTCGAGCTCGTAGGTCTGAACCACGGCCGATCCAGTGTAGAAAGCGTTCCGGAGATTAGTCGCTCCGGGCGATATGTGTCGCTTGTACCCGTTGAGAAGGGCGTTCGGAGCCTGCGGTGGCGTGTACTTGCCCTTGAAGTATCCCTGGAATCCACCAGGGCCCGATCCGGCGGTGCTGGGATTGTAAAGGGCCGTGTACCCGTCCGCATTGACCAGCTCGCCGTCACCGGCCTCTCTGTCCGACGTGGTGAGACCGGCGGTCGGGAATGTGTGGCTTGCCGCGAACATCGCTATGCCCCTGACATCGAAGCCGGTCAGGTTGGCCGACGAGAACGGGTGGGAAATCTGAACATCGAAAAGCTTCGTACCGTTGGGGCCGTCCGCCATCCCGAGAATGGCCACGCAGGTTGTGCAGGGACCCTTTTCCAGGAACTTGAGAACGTTCCAGTGGTCGGAGACCTGCCGGAACGGAGTGATCTCGTACATGTTGTGGACCGGGTCGACCGAAATCCGGTAGTAGGCCCAGAGATAATGGCCGGCTTCGGTGGATTCGACCTGGCGCGTGAGATCGGGAGTTGTCGGGACTGTGTTTGAGGAATCACCACCGGCGCACGAGACAGTGGCGATGAGTGTAATCAGGAGAGCGCCGGCGATGACATGCAGGCGGGAAATCATTTTGAACCTCCGTTTGGGAATCATATGGGTGTGCTGACCGATCCTACGAGACGGTCTGCAGGCCTGCAAATCGCGTCCCCGTGAGGGAGATATTTGCATTTTCATTCTACTATGTCTTTGATGAGTTGGCCAGTGGGTTTGATATAAATCGTAATAATGTGACCATCCGCGCCCCAGCAGTCCGAACCCGCATTCGCAGCGCGTAAGAACGCGGGGAGGGCATTTCGGGCATGAAAATGGCCGTTTCTTTCAGGTGCATTCAGGACATTTAACCCCGGTATTTGACCATTTCCCCCCGATGGCGTAACCTATAATCCGCTCCTGTAAAGGTCGCGGGCTACGCGACGAGTCATTCGAACTCCCTGAACAGAGACTCGAATGATTTACTCTCGGAGGTTCAAAGTATGAATAGGCTTTCACCTGTCCGGGTACTCGCTCTGGGTGCGATCATTCTGTTCCTCACGCTTGGTTGCTCGCATAGATCGGGTTCCCCCATGGCGCCCGATGATGTCGGGGATCTTGCCGGAGGCACGATAAGTCTGGGAACTCCGGTTGTGGATGGCGACGGAATATCCGTGCCCGTCGAGTTTTCCGGGGCTGTGGATCTCTACGCGCTCAGTTTCCGCGTCGGCTTCGACCCCGAGAAACTGTCGCCTGTAGCGGTCGAGTGGAGCGACGAGCTGGGCGAGGAGGACTCCACCTTCCAGACGCTGGATCGGAAGGGCTTTGTTCCTCTTGCGTTCGTGCGCTTCAACGGGATTTCCGGCCTTCGGGGCAACGGGCGACTCTGCACGTTGAGGTTCCGGAGGCTCGGCGAGCAGGATTCGACTCCATGGATCATCGCCGACAGGGAATACCTGGTGGCCTACAACGCCCTTCGCTCTCGTCTCATCCTGGATGTGGGGGGTGAGGCGCGATGAAGCGGCAGACATTGACACTTATCGGCCTGAGCATTCTTATGGTACTGGCGTTTCTTGCGGGGACCGCGATGGCTATCGAGCCGCCGTCCGATGCGGACGCGGCATGGCTCAGGAATTCCCCCGATCTGCAGCAGAGAATCGATCGGGCCAACAAGCTGCTCGAGCCTCTTCTGAATCCTCCGAGCGTCAGCCCCGCGGATGTGGCGAAGGATTTCGCGCGGGGTTTGACAAAGGGCTTCGAGCGGACGAGCGGGGAGACCGGATATTATCCCCGGTACGACCTCAACAAAGACAACGTCATGGACGAGAGGGATTTCGTCGAGCTTGCCTTCGAGTCCCCCGCGCTCATTCGGCAGGCGTGCAAGTCCCCGACGAGCGGTCAGGCTCGCTGCGTGGTGCTGCCGCTCAAATTCCCGGACGTGGGTCCAGATCCTGCCCATCATTCCGACTACTGGACCAACATGTTCTTTGGCTCGGGGACCTACACGACTCATTCGTATTTCGCGCAGGTTTCCGGCGGCAAGCTCGATCTCGGCGGAGATGTCCTCACCAATCCCGCCGAGACCGACGGTTACTGGGTCGCCGATAATGTGAAGTCCTACTACACCTGGGATAACGACCTGCTGGGCGAGATACTGGACAAGGCTGACGCGGTCTACGATTTCTCGCAGTACGACGCCGACGGGAACATGGAAGCCGACGGCGTCTATTTCATTTACGCCGGGGAGACGGACGGATGGGGCGAGTTCTACTGGGGCTGGGCGACCTACGGTGACTATCTTGTCGACGGTGTGCGTGTCGGCCCCCTGATGTTCGTGGGCGAGAACCTCATGACCTATCGCGTCGCGGCGCATGAATTCGGTCACATGATGGGACTGCCGGACTATTACGACTACACGTTTGTCTCGGCGGGCGTCGGCGTCTGGTGCCTCATGGGCAAGGGCGAGGCGTACATGTGCGCGAAGGCGCGGTACGATCTCGGATGGACGGACCCGATCGCCGTCAGCATGGACCAGTACGACGTCCCCTTCACTCCGAGGTCCGACAACGGTACCGTCTACCGCCTATGGCACCAGGGCGATATGGGCACGCAATATTTCCTTGTCGAGATGGTCAAGCAGACTGGATACGATTACGTGCTGCCCGGCGAGGGATTGATGATCTGGCATGTCGATGACACCGTGTCGAACAACAACGACTGGCACCACAAGCACAACGATGTCGAGGAGGCGGACGGCCACGACGACATCGACCATAATACGAACAACGGAGACGCCACCGACCCCTACTACCTGGGCAACAACAGCACCTTCAATCACTCAAGCTATCCGAACTCGGATTCCTACAGCGGAGCCGAGACCATGGTGCAGGTGCTCAATGTCTCCGCAGTGAGCACGATGACCGCAGACCTGATCGTCGGGATACCCGGCGATCTTGAAGTGAACGAGGTCGAGCCCAACAACGTGTGGAACGACTCGGGCGTTATGCCCGTGCCCGCTCCCAACGGCAAGCCCGACGGAAAAGTGGACCAGTACATGGACCCGTCGGACTACTGGCAGGTAACCGTGGCGAAACCCGCGGTGATCGATGTCACGCTCGATGCGCAGACCGATTCGGTCGACCTCGCTCTGTACCTCTGGTCGCTCGGGGGCGGCGGACCGATCGAGGTAACCGACACAACCTACGCCGATGAGCACCTGCGCTCGTATGTGTACGTGCCCGGCAACCACTTCATCGAGGTCCGCTCAAAGCGCCAGGCGACCTACTACAACCTCTCCGTCAAAATGGAATACCTTCCCGATGCGGGACAGATAGAAATCAAGAGCGTCCCGATGTTTGCGAGCACGGTGTATGACCAGACCCTGACCATGCCCGCGATGCGTCTGGACATCCTCAACCACGCAGGCAACGTTACTCTTCAGTCGCTGCAGATGTACACCCAGTGGAGCTATCCGTCGATCATCGACGCGGTCGAGGTCTGGCTCGACAACGGGGACGAGACGTTCGGACCCGGCCTGGACACCCTCGTCGCGGGTCCGATCCCCAGCGGTCCATCGAACAGAATCCAGATCGGAAGCCTTAACGTTCCCATAAGCGGCTACACAGTGCTTTTTGTGACCGCCGACCTCGGCGAGAGCCCACCTTCAGCGCAGACCGCCCTCACCATCCAGAGCTACAAGGACATGGTCTTCTCCGGTGGTGAAGTGATCTATCACAACTTCCCGCAGGAGTCGGGGACCGCAAACGTTGTCTCAGCGCCCATGCCCCTGTGTTACGTGGCCGGGGGAGACTTCTTCATGGGGTCCGACCCTGACAACGATCCCTATTACACGCCGATCTGCGATTACAACGAGGAAACCCCGCCTCACATGAATCGCACTGGCAACTACTACATCGGGCGTTACGAGGTGACCAACTCGCAGTTTGCGCAGTTCATGTCGGACGGCGGATACGACACGCAGTCATACTGGGCCGCGGGTGGATGGAGCTGGAAGAACAACAACGGCATTACAGCGCCCGAATACTGGAACGACGAGCAGTATTTCATAGGCGACGCGTATCCCGACTATCCGGTCGGCGGAGTGAGCTGGTACGAAGCGATGGCCTGCTGCAACTACATAGGCGGGCGGCTCCCTCACGAACCGGAATGGGAGAAGTCGGGACGCGTCACGGACGGCAGAATCTACACCTACGGCAACGTCTATGATCCGTCGATCTGTGCGCTCGGAAATCCCGAGCCCATCGGCAGTTACCCGGCATCCGACAGCCTGTACGGTGTCGCCGATCTGTGCGGCAACATTTTCGAGTGGAACCTCGATTCCTGGGAATACGGGCTCTACCAGCGTTACGCCTCGGGCAGTTTCGACTACCCCGGCAGCGCGC
>CAYGZQ010000095.1:0-10948 GCA_964354375.1 uncultured Planctomycetota bacterium | reverse complement strand
GGCTTCCGCCGACGGATCACGTCCCCGTCCGCCCCGCGGAGATAATCCCACTCAAGGTCGAGCCCGGTGCCGGGCTCAGGCTGAGCGAGTCCTCGAGCCTGCCTGTGCCCGGACCTCGTGAATCCCCGTCCGCCTATGTCCGCCGCGTCCCCCGTGGCGGATTCTTACGGCTAGCGCCATGGTCGGTCATCCTCCGAGCCTCCACAACGCTACAAGACAGACTGCACCAATGATTATCATGGACGACATAATCACGATGGCGGTAGTTCTCCCAATGCCGCATGGCAGCATTGGCTCTTCAGGGCTATCAAATCCCCGAATAGCGCGGACCATGAATCCTGCAAGCACAATCAGAATGGGGCCGGTGTACAGCACAATAAACATCACGTGATCCCCAGCCCTCTGGGCCAGTGCTCCCCAGAGGTAAAACAGCGGCAAGAGGCCGAATAGGGAACTAATGCAGGCAACGAGGGTCCATCTTTCTCGTCGCTGCTGCGTTGCATCCGCGCTGTTCTTGTTCATCATGACATCCTCTCGGCTCACAATCCGGAAAGGGAAGCGGATCCGCAGAACAAGGAGGGCCGATCCTGGTTGCCGACCTACGATGACCGTCACCCATACGTTCGGTAGCATTCTTCAACAGCAGCAAGTGCCCCGGCACATGCTGCCGTAGTTAAGATGGCCCCGATAAGCCAGAAGAGCATCGTAATCTGATAGCCTCCAACCCATCCACCGCCAGCCAGACCGCCAATGATGCCAATACCAAGCCCCAACCAGAACCATGTCCAGCCCATGTAGTTGTAGCAATTCTTAACTGCTTGGCATGCGTTGCACAGGCACCGCGCCAGATCCGTCTTCCCCGCGCAATTAACTGCTGTGATGTGATCACAGAGCCAAAGTACGCTGGCATCAATCACACCAAGTACAACACCAGTCACTGATCTGCAGTTGGGCTTCTCTCCTAACCCCCCGAGATCGACCTGGATGTTTGCCTGGCCGGGACGCGAGAAAACTCTACAAATACCGAGGAGGGAAGGATGCCTTCCCGGCACAGATGGATCCGGCCATTTGGGGAGTGGTACAGGCACCTGGCCGTCACCCCATGGCCCCAACTCAGGAGGACCCATGGGTCCATGAGCGATGGCCCCAACACCAGAAGGACCGCAATGAGCTGGCGCATTCGGCCCCCCAGCACGTTGCTCACAGCACCAGCAGTAGCAGTCGTGTTCGGTCCAATCACTGGGAGGGCACATGACATGGGTTATCAGCCCAGGGCAGGCATCGCAGGGCTTTGTGGGCTCTGGTTCCGAAGCGAACACGCAGCAGCTCTTGAGCAGCATGCATCCGCAGACGGGATCAGGCCATCCTATTCGGCAGCTCGCCTCTTCTCCTCCGCCGCCACCCGGCGTTTCCATCTTGCCCGTACCATATTGCGAGCCGGTGAGCCCGCCAACCGGGCAGCACGCCTGATAGCCGGTCGTGTCTGCGTACTGCAGCGGCTGATTGAACGCATACACATATGGGTTGGCTGAGAGCGGGTACTCGGCGTTCGGCCCACGGAAGTTTCTCATCGGATCCCGCTGCAGGAATCTCCCCAGCGCCGGGGAGTAGTGCCGGACGCCCATGCGATACAGGTGCCCGCGATCCGATCCCGGCGGCGTGTCGAACTCCTTCCCCTCCAGGTACCCGCCGTGGAACCGGATGTTGGACGGCATGTCCGTCGTCTGCGCCTCAAGCGGCTCGCCTTCCGCGCTCATCGTGTACGTCTCCACCGGATTGGCCGGACGAGTCGGTTTCGACTGCCCCTTGATTGTCCCAAGCGGATCGTTGAAATGCAAACGATCCGGCTCGGGCGCCTCGGCGGGCTTCCGCCGACGGATCACGTCCCCGTCCGCCCCGCGGAGATAATCCCACTCAATATACCGTGCCAAGCTACACTGATTCTCCCCTCATTCTCCTCAGCCTTATCCTGATCAAGTTCACAAGGACGACATTGACGACAGTCGTGAATATCGCGGTTGCGCTGACCGTTGCCAATGTAGCCAACGCGACTTCCATTATCGACACGTCACGGTCCGCCACCCACGGTCGATCGGCTGCCAGAATCACATGCAACGTTGGGGGCGCGGCCACAACAAAAGCAGCAAGCGCTATGTTCAAGATCAAAACACCCCACTTGCTGCCTGTCAAGAGGTATATATAGCTCAGTAACCAAGAAATAGTCTCAGCGAAGGACACCAGCACCACGTATGCGCCTACACAGAATATAAGGGTCTCGGGCCCGTTCAGGCTCAGTGCCCACTCAGAACCGCCAGGGATACCGAAACACCATCTGGCCGTTATATATACTAACGGGATAGATATCAACTTCGCGGATATTTTCAGGAAGTGGTGGCCGTACACCTTGAAGCTCAAGGCAGCCAATACTTCAGCGTCGCTCGAGGGGAAGCCGGTTTCTCTGTAGATATCGATAATTCGAACGCTATACGGGATCGCGCCATCTTGGACCCCAGGCGGCGGGTCCGGCTTGCATCGAACGACATCAAGGTAGAACGCTATGAACGCAATGATTCGTGAGTACATGTCGGCTAGCATCCAAACAACACACGAATCGATAACGCAAGCGGCGTTGTTTTCGGAATAATATGAGACTCCCACAAGCTACGAAGACTCCGCTTGTGGGAGCCACGAGTTCATCGCTGGTGAAGCAGAGGAAAGCCGGGTCGGTAATCTTGTCTTATCTTGATAAAGACCTGTGGCCCTTAAGCATCTCGCGGTTGCAGGCCACTGTCTCTTCCCCGATCCCCCTGAAGCGATATTTTTCGGTCAGCGGTGGAAGGTCTTTGACAACACTCTGAGTGGTGACCTTGAGTCCGGCGGGAACGAAGACTCCGGAGGGGATCGTCACATTCATGATAAGGCAGCCGGGCTCAATCACGACCCCGGCCTCTATCCTCGCCCAGAACACGAGCGACTGCATACCGACATACACCCCCTCGGCGATGTACGCAGGACCATGCACCTGAGCCTGCGGGGCGATCGATACCCTGCCCGCCAGGTAGAGGGAGTACTTGTCGTTCCCCACGTCGACAACCCGCTGCGTGAGCCTCTTGCCGTCGATGACGGTAGGCAGGTCCCTGAGGATCGCGCCCTCCTGGATGTTGCATTCGTCGCCGATGAAGATCGGCTCCTCGTTGTCGCCCCTGATCACCGCGCCCGCCGCGACAAACACTTCCTTTCCGACCTGAACGTTGCCGCTGACGGCGCCCAGGGGATGCACATAGGACGACGACTCTATCCGAGGCCTCCAGGGAGTCGGCGACCAGCTCGTCGACGGACTCGGCATTTTCCTGGAGAGCTCGGTCAGCGCCCCAAGCTCGGGCGACCGCACAAATGCCTCCGACATGGGTCCGGACATCATCCCCGAGTCCCCTTCCGGGGCGGGCGGAGATGCCACCGGCTGCTCGTGAGGCTTTGCCAGGTCTCCAAGCACCAGCGTGTCCTTCCTGCCAGTACTGAGATTAACGGGTCCCGCCTGCCCGAACAGAGATCCCCTGGATTGCCCGGGCGGTCTCGGCTGCGTCGCCGGCTTGGGTTGTATCGGGGGAACACCAGACTTTCCGCCCTGACCTCGATCCTGGTCGCTCATAGTAACAAACCTCCACAGAATCAGACTCTCTTGATACGTTAAGGTTGCGCGAAATGTAGTCTAACTCAGCTGCTGGACCCACGCGTCAAAGCCCATGGTCCTGATCTGCTCCGCGACCTTGTCGGCTTCCTCCCGCGTATGGTAAGTGCCCACAGTCACCCGATACTTCGTTACGTCGCCGTCCTTGAAGGTTGAGATACTTGCGTCGAAACCCGCCTTATTGAGATCCTTCCAGAGATTTTCCGCGTTCGCGCGATCGGAGAACGTGCCCACCTGTATCCGGAACGTTGTCGTATCGCCAAGGCCGAAATCGATGGGTTTGCGGGTCGGGGTTTCATCGCCGGCCTGCGAGTCGGAGGCCTCCCCGGAATCTCCTTCCACGCCTGCCTCCGAGCCTTCCGCTCCTTCCTCAGTGGCCCCGTTTTCGTCGAGAATCGCGATTTCCACCGCCGGTTCCTCACTCGTCACCGACAGATCGCTTTCCGACGGGTCTGCCCAACCATGAGGGAACTGGTCCGGCGTATACGTGCTCTCATTGAACCCGAACGACGAGCGCCCGCCGAGAAGATCGATCGCGAGCCCTTCCCCTTCGCCACCTGCCGCCGAGTCCCCTCCCGGAATGCGACCCTGGATGTTCGATTTCGTGAGCGCCATGATGTTGCGCCCCAGTTCCTTGCCGAGATACATGCTGCCGCCCATGAATATGAGCACGAGCGACAGCAGGATTATGCTTTTGGTCAGGAATGAGCTTGGTGTCCCCGACATTTCCTGTTCACCCCGTGTACGTTTCCACCATTGTACCAGTATACGATCCTCTTCGACCAGTTCAGGATCAGAGTTTCTTTCCTCGCAAGGCGGTCCTTACCGACCCCACCAGGTACAAGGAGCCTGTCACCAGAATCGTGCCATCGGTCGATGTCGAATCCGCTGCGATCTCAAGCCCCTCCGAAATAGAATCCGTCCAATCGATCTGAATATTACTGAATCCGCACCCGGACTCGAGACTCCCGGCTGCGATCGCGGCGAGGTCTTCAGGAGCGTGACACTCCACTTCAGGAACTCTCACAAAAACAACGACCGCCGCAGACTTCAGCAGCAGGGGGATCACTTCGGCGGCCTTTTTGTCTTTTTTCATCCCGAAGACCACCGTACCCTTGCCGGCTCCGATTCTACCAAATTCCTTGAGAACTCGATCGAGCCCCGATGGATTATGGGCTCCGTCCAGTATCCAAAGCGGCCCGAAAGCCTCGGGCCGGAATTTCTCCCATCTTCCGGGCAGGCGCGCCTCCCTCAGCCCAACCCTGGTCGCCTCCTCGCGAAGTCCGTTCGGCAGGAGCCCGGGCAAACCGTCCGACGCCAGGACCTGCAGTGCAAGAAGAGCCAGACCCGCATTCACCGGCTGATAGGGTCCCCCGAGCCCCAGGGTCAGGCGATCGAGAGGTCCGCCCGCCCAGGGCGGGTAAACGAAGGCCCCGTCGTCGGACTGCGCCAACTCACAGTCGCCGGTGGCCTCAACAAGCCGCACATCCTTCTCGGCCGCGTATGCCCGCACGGTGGCGATTACCTCCGGCGAGTTGACCTGGCAGACAAGCAGAGCGCCCGGACGCGCAATCGCGATTTTCTCTTTCGTGATAGATTCCAGCGAATCCCCGAGAAGCTCCGTATGATCGAGCCCTACCGATGTCAGGACCAGTATCGGCGCATCGACGGCATTCACGGCGTCAAGCCTACCGCCCAGGCCGGCCTCAAGCAGAGCGATGTCGGACCCGCCTGATCTCGCTGCGCACAGGAACGCGGCAAAAATAAGCTCGAAATAGGTCGCCTTGTCCTCACGGTCCCAGCCCGCGTCTATTGCCTGCTTCACTTCCCGGAGCGCCTCGGCGAATTCGTCCGGCGTGCTGTCCGACCCGTTCAGTCTTATTCGCTCGGTGACCGACTCGAGATGAGGCTTTACGTGACACGCGACCTTCAGTCCGTGAGCCCGGAGGACGGACTCCATGAACGCAAGCACCGATCCCTTCCCGTTCGTGCCCGCGATGGTCACGCATGGGAAGCCGTCCTGAGGTCTTCCGAGAAGTGCGAGAAGATGATTAGTCCGGCCAAGACCGTAAACGCTCTTGCCCTGCGGCGCAGTATCCTTGAGATAGGCCTCGGCCTCTTCGAATGACCAGACCATCAGTCACCGCTCTCCAGATCCGCCAGGGCCTTGTCCACCTGGATTCCAACGTCCCCGAGAGCCTCCGACGTATCTATGACGGCATCGGATCGCTCGATCTTCTCCTCGTCCGGCTTCTGGGAGTTCATCCTGGCCAGAACCGCTTCCCGCGAGACCCCGTCGCGTTTCATGACCCTCTCCAGCCTGATCTCCGCCGGCGAGTAGCAGAGCCATATCCTGTCCACCGAGTCTTCCAGCCCGGCTTCGAACAGAAGCGGCATAAGCGCAAAAACCCACCTGTCGCCGCACTCGGCGGCGCGTCTGTGAAGCTCCCCGACGATTTTCGGGTGCAGGATCCGCTCCAGATTTTCCCGCTTGCGGCTGTCGGAGAACACGATCGCAGCCGTCTTCGCCCGATCAAGTTC
Organism: uncultured Planctomycetota bacterium; assembly: GCA_964354375.1. Classification (GTDB taxonomy): domain Bacteria; phylum JAJVIF01; class JAJVIF01; order JAPKYR01; family JAPKYR01; genus CAYGZQ01. The sequence continues at coordinate 4,719 of CAYGZQ010000095.1, read as the reverse complement.
GCCCCCCGGAGTCAGGACATCCGCGCCGAACCGCTGGACAATCTCCTTCAATGCAGCCGAGCCGAGAGATGTGAGCTCCCGGGCAATGGAATCCGAATCGATGACGCAGAATCCGCGGTCGGTAAGCAGCTTTCCGACCGTGCTCTTCCCTGATCCGATCCCCCCTGTGATTCCGACTATCCTGTATTTTCTCTGGGGAGCCATGTTGGTCCCACCGGCGTGCAGTCAAAACAAAGACCCACCGGATGGTGGGCCCTATATTAACCGAGTTAAGCTCGTTTGACTATTTCAATCTATCGGCGTCCCGTTCATCTCGGGAGAAGTCCCCTCCGGTTCCATGCGCTCAGGCTCGGGGGAAACCGCTTCCCCGGCGCTCTCAACCGGCGCTTCCTGGACTGCCGGAGCAGGTTCAGATATCTCCTGCACAGGCTCGGGCTCCGCAGGAGCCTCGCCCGCCGTAGGAAGATCGAGTTCGCTCTCCTGCAACGCCGCCTGGAGCTGAGTGGCGAACACGTTCTGAAGGTCGCCCTGGCTCTTCATGAACTCCTCGACCTCGGTTCTTCTCTGGGCGTCCGCAGCGCGACGCACGGAGAGCTTAATGCGCCTGTTTTTCCGGTCGATGTTCATGACCAGGACGCTGACCTTGTCGCCCTGGTTGAAGACCTCTTTCGCATGCGAGATCTTGTTGTCGACAAGCTCGGAGATGTGAGCAAGGCCTTCGAAGTAGTCGTCCAGCTTGATAAACGCGCCGAAATCTGCGGTTCGGACAACTACTCCCTCGACGACCATACCCGGCTTATACCTTTCGTGAATGTTCTCCCATGGATTGGGCAAAAGCTCCCTGCGACCCAGGCTGATGCGCTTCCGCTTCTTATCGATCTTGAGTATCTTGACCTTGATCGTGTCCCCTTCTTTCATGACATCGTTGGGGTGCTTGATCCGTCCGAGACTCATCTCCGAGATGTGCAGAAGCCCCTGGAGGCCTCCGACATCGACGAACGCCCCATAGTTGGTCAGTTTGACCACCTTGCCGTCCACCACGGAATTGACCGACAGCGAATCGTACAACCCGTCCCGCTCCCTGGTCAGGTCTTCCTCCATGACCGCTCGCCTGCTGACGACGATCTTCGGGTGCGGCTTCGCCTCTCGGTCATACTCCACAACTTTGACCTCGAACTTCTCTCCTACGAACGGTTCGAGTTCGTCCACGCGACGAATGTCCATGAGGCTTTGCGGAAGGAACGCAATCGTGCCGATGTCGACGAGAAGTCCGCCCTTGACTGCTCGGAATCCCGTGGCCTGGATGCGCGCTCCCTTCGTGAAAGACGTGTCCACAATGTCCCACACGAGCCTCTGGTCCGCGCGTCGCTTCGATAACTGGTACTGGCCTTCTTCGTCTTCTTCTCCGACCACGACCGCGCTGATCCTGTCGCCGACCGAAAACTCGGACATGTCCGGGTTCGGACCGATACCGATCTCATCGCGCTTGATTACTCCCTCGGTCTTCGTGCCGATGTCGATGATTATCGAATCGTCGGTCACCTGCACTATCGTCCCCTCGACAAGATCGCCCCGGTGGTAGACCTTCATGGCGCCCATCTCGGCGAGCGCCGCTTCCTGTGGATTCACGGACTCCGCCTCAACCGTATGGGTTGCCGCCGTTGTGCTTGTCCCCGCCTGCTGCTCCGCGGCTCCCTCTCCCGATGTTTCGGGAGACTGAGCCGTTTTGGGTTCTTCAGATGCCTGATGGTTGATAGACACGCTCGAAATCCTCCGCTGAACAAAGTGCTTTACAGGCACGCGACTCGCGCTTGCCTGATTCCGTTTGTGAAAAGGCACAAAAATACGTCACGTCCAATCTGGAGACGCGAAAGAGAAGGTTACCACATACCGGCTAAAATGTCACCACCATGGGGGAGCGTTCTCCCGATTTCCTGCGTGCGACCCTAGCGTCCCCCGTACCGGTACTCCAGCACAATGTGGAAATCCGCCTCTCTTGTCTCCTGCTCACCGGCCGAATTGGTGAGAGTGAAAACGAGGTTTTCGGAGTTCACATCCGTTTTCAGGGGAATTCCCCGATCGAGGCTGAAGTAGCATGTCGATCTCAGTCCGCCGGTCCCGGCGATGTGCGCAAGCGGAATCGGTTCCGGGGCTATCTTGACCGATGACTCCTCTTCGCCGCGAAGCAACCTGAACTCGACTGGGAGGTCCGGGATAAGTGTCGGGATAAGGTCTTCAAGTCCGCCCCAGCCTCGAATGCGCTGTCCTTCGGCCTCAATTATGAGGTCTCCGGGCTGGATTCCCGCCTGAGCACTCCGGGAATTCTCAACCACTCCCCCGACCGGCGCCCCGGTGCCCGCCTGCTCGGGCACGTCTCCCTCGACAAGTCCCAGGAACGGCATGTACGATATCGCGCCTTCCGGAAGGCACACGGAATATGTGCTTTCGATAACCGCGCACTTCTCGCCCTGGAAATCCGACACCGACGTCAATGTGGACTCGAACGTAAACGGAATTGCGGACACGTTCGCGTCGGGAAGCACAGCCACAGGTCCTCCCGACCAGGTCGACCCTTCCCGTACCTCGCCCTCGGGAAAAATCGGGATGTTGCAGAAAGGCGGAAACGGCTGGGATTTCTCGGTCTCGGTCCGGCCAAGGGAGTCAACCGTCCACCGGAACTCCGGGAACAATGCCCGCTGGAATCTCAGCGCAAGGGGCGCCCCTTCAGGAACCGGCTCACCCTTCGCGGTGAACGTGAACGGCCCTGAGGGACCGCCCGTGACCTCAATCGTGAAGTTCTCAGTCCTGACCGCGATGCTCTCCCCCCGGGTTCCTGATGTCGAGAGCATGTAGGCGTAGGTTGCCTCGAGCTCAGGGCTCCATCTGAGAAGGTATCCGGCATCCGTTGACGGTGCCGCTTCGCCCTGCGCCGGGGACGGACCGGCTGCGAGGCCCGACCCGACAACGGTCGCAAGGACAACCGTCAACGCGAAGGCTGATCTGATTGACATGGCTTTCCTCCGAGGCTCGACCTGACCAGTCGACCGCACTGCTGAAACTCTGCCAGCGTAGACTGTGAATGCTTCCGTTTAGTTCACTCTTTCGAAAGCCGGCTACCGTTGAATGACGATGAGATGCCCCGTATCGGTAGGTATGTACTCGGTGATGGCTTCACTGGGCAATCCGATCCAGAACAGGACTTCGTCGCTCTTCCTGACCTCAAGGTTGGAGCCCCATAGCTCCGTGTAGAAAAGGACTCTGAGCCCCGATGTCCCGCTCGAAAGCAGCCATCGCTGCCCGTACGGCTGGCCCTCGATGGTCAGGGGCGATGTGAAATTGGTCGGGTTTCGCTTCTGAAAAGTCCATTTGTGCTTCTCATCCGAAATGCGGATTACCACGCCGGCGCTTGAGCCGATACTGATCTCCGCCCAGAGCTGCCCGGCCTCATCCATGATGCGCTTACTGTCCGACCCGAGTTCCTGCGCAAGCAACGGTTTCGACGGCGACGCGTCGACGCCCCGGGACGCCGCGCACGACGCCGACAACAGGATGATCGCGATGAGAGCCCATACCGGGATCATCCATAGGCTGTTTCGCTGTTGAATCCGCTTGTTACGACCTTCAACCTGCACCAGCCTCGCCGGCAGGGAATCCGCCGACTGCCCGAACCCGTCGTTGCTGCGTTTCTCATCTGAAGTCATCTCTTAGCGCCTCCTTAGATTTCATTTGGAATCATAGGATCATGGCCGCGGAGTGTCAAACAAGACCCCCGCAGGGAAGTATAATTGACGCGTGGGCATGTCTCGTTCCACGCTCGTCATCTCGGCCTCTCGGCGCACCGACCTTGTGGCATGGTTTCCCGAGGTCCTCTGCGACAAGCTCACGAAAATCAACCCCGACCGAATCCACACGCTCGTGGTCTGGACCAAGGATCCGTCCAACATGCTCAGGCACAAGCGCCTGAACAGAATCCTGTCTTCCCTGGACCAGATTTTCCTGCATCTCACCGTGACCGGTCTCGGTGGAAGCGAGCTGGAGCCGGGAGTCCCTCCTCCCGACGCCGTCACGGAGCATCTGCCTGCTTTGGTCCGACTTCTGGGAAACCCTCAGAGGATTCGATGGCGCTTCGATCCGATCCTCGTGTGGGAATGTGGAAACGAGAAGTTCAGCAACACTGATAAATTCCGGGACCTGGCCGGAGCTTTCCTCGATTGCGGTATGACCCGCGCGATAACCTCGATCTGCCTCTTATATCCGAAAGTGCGGAAACGGTTTGGGTATCACGGCCGGTTCACGCCGGTCGACCTGTCGATCGGTCTGAGGAGCGAAATCCGCGCAAGGATGAACTCGGAAGCATCCCGGCTCGGGATGGAATTGTCCTGGTGCTGCGAGAGGGGCGAGCGTCCGGCGGGATGCATCGACGGAAAGACGCTGTCCGATCTTCATCCCCGTTCGAGGCCCGCTCCGATCGACAAGGCCCGCAGTCAGAGGGATGGATGCTCTTGCACGAGAAGCTGGGACATAGGGTGGTACAACGAGGTCTGCAGGGGGGGTTGTCTCTACTGCTACGCGAATCCGGTCCTGAGGAGGAATCCGGCTGCCGGATCGGAATGAACTTCAGGAGGGGGTACGGTTGTCGAAGAAAGGGTTGTGGAATCGAGCGCCGGGGGACTTGACAAGCGCGCAGGAAGGATTATCATCTAACAGCCTTACAAGAAT
>CAYGZQ010000094.1:0-11019 GCA_964354375.1 uncultured Planctomycetota bacterium | reverse complement strand
GACGCTCCAGACGGCTGTCAGACGCCTCTAAGCGGCTGATTTCACGTCCTTGAAGTCGTAATCGAGCACTTCCTTGAGCATGGTATAGGTCTCTTCGCAGACACGAAGGATGTCCTGCACGGTTTTGGCCGGGGCGAGCTTGGTCGTCTCCTCGAAGATGCGTTTAAACGCGCTGCTCAGTTGAGGGTGATACGTCTCATTAACGAGCTTGTGGCCATCCGGGAAGCTCTTGGACTTCTTGCACGGCACCCTACGGGCCACAATCCAGTTCAGGCGATCGCTCTTGATGTAGTAGTCGGTCTTGCCGACCCGTGTCCAGCTTTCAGACATCTTGAATCATCCCTTTTCGTCTCATGCTGCATTCTCGCCAAACCACTCCGGGTGGTCCGCCGCGATCATTCTCGCGACCATCCGTGCGAGAAGGTCCTCACTCGCTTCCCATTCGGCCTGGGTCATGGGGGTGGGGGAGAATTTGACCACGACTTTGAACCGCGATGTTGCCCTGATCTTTGTCATTGAAATCGCCTCAATGCCTTCAAAAAGGCAAGAAATCTCCCAGCACGGCACGCATGGCTGCCGCAGAATGTATCTCGCCTCCCTTTTCGATGCCGGGTTCCCCGTCCGAAGGGAGCTTACTTCTTAGGTCCCTACGGGGGATCTACCCTCTATCCTTCAGGAGGTACGTCATCACCTCCGGATGGATATTTCAACTGCTCACGCATTTCTTCGATGTGCTTCATCACATCCTCGCCAACCTCCAAAACCTCGGGAGCCGCTCTCACTTCCTTCCCGAGAAAGAGCTTCAACCCCACGATAAGCGGTTCCAGAATACTTGCACTCGGCGAACGCTCGATGACATCAAGCACTTCCTTCCCGCAATCCCATGCTGCCAACCATTCAAGCAAAATGATTGCCTCGTCAGTACTCTTGCCAACCACAGCGGGTTTCGCAAGGTACCTGCGTAGTGGCTCGAGCGCCACGTCACTGCAACCGTGTTTCCGGAGTAAGATGATGAGTAGACACGTATACGGACCCGGAGCATCGGAATCGAGTTCTATCGCCTTGCGGAGAGCGACCTCTGCTTCTTCAGAGTGGCTTCCACCGTAGAACAGGATCTGGCCAAGTAGTTCCCATCCTGGCAAAAAATCTGGAGCCAGTTCAGTCACCTTTCGGCAGACAATCTCAGCCTCCTCATGGCGACCAAGGTGCTCCTCGTAGAGCAGTCCAAGCTGCAATAGCAGCATCGGGTTTTCGGGCTCCAGTTCCAGGGCTCTCCTGTAGGCTTCTTCCGCTTCCTCAAAGCGCTCCGTCTGCTTGTGGTGCAGCTCGGCCAACTGTATCCACCCGATCGCAGCATGTGGAAGGAGCTGGATCACCTTCCTCAAGGCTAGCTCAGCTTCATGGTAGCGGTCCGGGAACTTCCTGAGTAGCTCGCCTAGCATGGCCCAAGGTTTCGCGTAGCCCGGATCGAGCTCAATGGATTTCCTGAAAGATGCCTCGGCCTTCGCGGGCTTGCCGAGTTCATGGTATGCCATGCCAAGGTTGACCCATGGCAAGGGATGACCGGGATTTTTCTTGATGGCTTCCCTAAACACCGCCAAAGCCGTAGTGAAATCCCCTCGTTGATACATCAGTGCATTGCCATATTGGATCAAATCTTCAAAGCTTGGCTCGGGGTATGCTGCAACGAGCTTAGGTAAGGTCAATTCCTCAATCGAATCCGGAAGGTCGGGGAGCTCAAAAAACTCCTTGGGCGTCTCTTCCAGGAGCTTACCCCGCAAGAATCCACACGGAGCCTTCATGATTTCTTCATAGGCGGCAAAATGATCTTTCCTTAGTTCGGGCTCAAGCCCACAGGCCTCTCTTGTTACGAGCAGAGTCGTCTGCCTGTGCCCGTACACGGTTACCATGAAATCAACCAGCGCCTTCACCCTGCTTGATGACGTCCCCCGTCTACGCATCAGGTAATAGATGTTGTACATCCGCTCAGCGATCTGATACCACTTCTTGCGAGCGCGTTCTTCAACGACAGTAACAAGACCGCGCCGCACCAGTTGATTCAGATACGAGCTGGCAGTGCTTGTGGTGTACCTAGTGAGCCTGGCCACATCGTATGCGGTCGCCGGATCCCAGATTTCTGCCAGAGCCAGGTAGACCTTGCGCTCTGTCAGTGCCAGGTTGTCAAGGTGGCTCTTGAAGTACTCGGTATGATCATCGATAAGAGCCATCAGGTCTTCCATCAGCTGCTTGAATGACTTTTCAGCGCCAAACTTCGATATGATCGCCAGCAGCCTTGGGTTTCCCCCAGTGAGAATCTGGATAGCCCGAACACGACCCGGATCAGGTTCTTGACCGGCCACCAAACGCCAAAGCGCCCGGCATTCCTCTTCACTCAAAGGTTGAAGCTGACGAATGTCAAAGACACCGGAAAAGGCACCCTCTGGTCCGTCCAATTCCTCGAATCGGCTTGTGCTAGTCGCCAGAATGGTTATCCGCGGATCGGACATCAGGGAGTCTCGAAATTCCGCTGCACCTTCGTGCTTGATCTGTTTGTCCAGCAGCATGTTGAAGTTCTCGACAATAAAAAGGACGCGCTGGTGATGAGAATCAGCGAATTTGAGAATCTCGTTCCTTGCGCATTCCAGCAGCTTGCCTTCATCCTTCTGATCAAGTAGCTCGCCTGCAACTTTCCTCAACCTGTCGTTATCCGTTTGCTCGGCAAGATGAGACACAGCCTCTAGCCAGAACTCGCCAGGGGTGGCGACTGTGTAGGTCTCCTCTGAAAAGACCAGCGGATACCATTGCTTGCTGAGTTCGGGATCCCTTCGAATCTCGGCGGCGACACGCAACACGAGGGTGGTCTTGCCGGTACCTCGCAGCCCTTGGACCAGGATGTGACGGGCAGGCTTCTCTCTCAGGTGTCCCAGCAGCCAAATCAGGTCAGCTTGTCTTACCACGAAGGAGTCGATGAGTTCCTCGTCCGTGAGGAAGGAAGGGTTGTATTTGACAAGTCTGCTGGTCATCTCTCACTCAAGGGCGGGTTAAGTTCGGTCATTGTCAAAGCCATTGATATCGCACCGGTGACATTCGCGGGAATTTTCCCGCTTACCCTCATACTCTGAATATACAGCCTTTCCGTTAACGAGTCAAGGGCTAAACTGAAAATTCCCGCGAGAATCTGTTTTAGGACTCCACATTGACCCAGAGAGGCTTGGGGCTAGTCAGCCTCGTCCGGGCTTACCGCGTTGGTTGCAGGCAACTCAGGCGACCTCGATCCTGTGGTTTTCGAATATCCGGAGACTGAGAGAATCGCAGTCATCATGCCGGTTAGACTGCCGGAATAACAAGAGCCTCCAATCAAACGGGATGCGACCGAAAGGTCGTGTCCTTTTTCTTCATGTGTGGAACGAAGCTAATGCCTTTCCCGCGCCTTCAGCGCTCTCCATTGCAGAGCAGGATGACGCATAATCCGATTCTGAAGCTCTACTTCCGAAGTCAGTAGAGGAGGCTCGATCTTCCCATCGTCCAGGAGCAGATGTAGAAATTCGATCTCCGTCTCCGTCAAAGGCAAGATTCCCGATAAAGCGTTTCGCACATCTTCAACGAGTTTGTGTCCATAATCAGGTGCATCACCAGCGATTTTAGCTGTTCCCTCACGAAGCACGGGAATAAGCTCGTTCACTAATTCGATCGGGTCGAACTGGATATCATCAATCGATACCGTCCGCCAATCCCTCGGATTCATAGCCCCATAAGCGACGAAAGCGATGCGTAGCTTGACAGGATCAAGCAGACCGGATGCGAACAGCTCACGACAGTCGTACAAGTCCCTGGCTTTGTGACGAGCAAGCAATGCGGCTATCTTGCCTGCAGCGAGTTCATGGATGTCCATCACGGGGATTCCATTCGCGTGCGAGGATCTAATTGTTCGAGAACTCAGTTGTTGAACTGGCCAGAGAGGAATCCGATACATGTAATTTACATCGACTTCGAGATTGCCTGGACTGCCGGCACTGCTCAGATAAACCAATCTCCACTTTCCACCAGCATGTTCGTCGCCGGGAGTGGATTTGACCGTGAAGTCCTCACGATCGAATACTGAAACCAGGGCCCGTTCAAGGTCTGGACGTTCGGTTCGCATGTTCTCAAGATCGCCTGATCCGATATAGTTAAGGTCGATATCAACCGACAACCGAGGAATATCGAACAGGAACAGATTCAGTGCAGTCCCGCCCTTGAGTGCCAGCTTTCCCTTGAGAAATGGATGGGAGTTGATTGTTTCCAGTAGATTCAGAAGATGAATAACCTTCTCCAGCATGTCCGGACGGAAACCGGACGCTTTCGATTCCTCAATCAGCTTCTCACGCGATATTCTCATGGCTCCTCCCAGGATCGCTCAATTACCTGAACCGGCACGACAAGATTCCAATCGTGCACCAACCTTCCACCCTTGCGATTCGCACGTTCCAGGTAATGCGGCTTTGACGGACGATGCTCCTGCAGCGATTTGAGATGATGATCCTGAACGAATACCTTCTCTCGATGCTGGTCAAGAAAGAAGCCGACTTTCGCGATTGTCGTGGAGTTGTTGAGGAGAAGCGCATATTCGACAACCTTGTCTAAATCGTAGAACTCGACCGACTCCAGCGATCGCCATATCTCTTCCCATGAGCCACACAAGTCAGGACGGTCGAGCATGTCGACCAAAGTCCGCTCCAGGCTTGTCACTCGAAGCTCGATCCCCTGACGCTCTGACTTGATAACCCCATAACCGGCCATGCCCTTCTCGACCAATGCGCGAGGATGAAGCACACATCGGAACTCATGCGAACCGAACGTGACTGGCTGAGACTTGCGTTCAGTCAGGTAATACAGCTTCCAGAATACTGAGTATGCCTTCCCGAAGAACTCCATGGCAGTGTGGTGCGCGAGGACTGCATCACTGGTCATCTTCCCAGCCAGGAGGAAGGGATCAGCCGAACCAGCCTCGCCATCCTTTCCACCCCGTACGACAGCGTATAAACCACGCCGAACGCTAAGAATCCTACCTTGCTTCGTGTGATACGCAAGCAGTTTCTTCTGAGTCTGGCGGTTATTTGAGCCTTGTGATGCAAGAAAGGACTCCATTTCATCAAGGGAGAAAACAGGGTGATAATCAAAGAAGCCATTTAAATCCATATCGATCACCCGCTTGACACTAGGGCGACATAGATGCAGTAATACTACCACTATCTCGCCAGTTTGTCAAGTACCAATGCCGATCAGTTGACACTGTGGAGAGCTAGAGGTAATAATGTTACCCCTATGTCGCCCCAATGTCAATCTCATCCCGTTTAAACGATAGCAGGCAGTTCAAGCCTAGACACGAAATCAAATACTACACAATTGAAGGGCATTGACAAAGTTGAATGTGTATCGTATACTGGCCTTATTCAGCCTGCTAGTTTGCAGGCTAAGTGCTGAGCAATCATGAGCATCGATCCAATCGCACTCGGGTTTAACCCACAAAACCTTCATTTAGATATCGCAACGAAGGCTGAAGTCGGCATCCGGACTGGTGAAAGTGGTTCCCATACAAGCCGGACTATCATGCTCAGTGAATTGAATATGCTTTTCGCTTCAGCACCTTTAGGCGCAACGAAAGACGATTATCGAGCACTGGTGACTGACAATAACATTCTTGCCAAAAGAACCGTATCGACACGCAAAATCACATTTCAGCGTCTTAGCGAGCTATACACTCTCGACCAGGCGGTTCTAATCTTCCGCATCTTCCGCATAATCTGGGAAATGTCCCCCTCCAGCCAACCATTAATCGCATTGCTGGCAGCGCTTGCCCGTGACCCGATACTCAGGGTCACCGCTCCGGCGATAATCAGGTTAAAAGCAGATGGAGAATTGAGCAAACAGGAAATGCTCGATGCGATCACCACTTTCGCAGGTAACCGTTTGAACGCGACGGTGATCCAGGCAGTATTGCGCAACACCGCATCTTCATGGACTCAGTCGGGTCACCTCATCGGAAGAAGCAGAAAGACCCGCAGGATGGTCGAACCCAATCCGTATGTTGTAGCGTATGCCCTGTTACTCGGATATATCCTCGGAGCACGAGGGTCGAATCTTTATAAAACTCTCTGGACCAAGGTTCTGGATTCCACAGCAAGCCAGCTTATCTATCTGTCCCTGGACGCAAAGAGACTGGGATTGATAGATATGAGATACGCAGGCGGCGTCGTGGAACTATCACCGACTCGGCTCTTGACCGACGAAGAAAGGCGGCTGATTCATGGGACGAATTGATGATCTTGCTGTCCAGTTCAGTCGGCACATCTCGGCTCCATGGCAACGCAACCTGGCCGGTCCTCAGAGGACGGTCTTCCTCGTGTACGACAAGGCAGATGAAAGGCGCGTGAGAGCGAAGGTAGGATTATTCGAAGAAGCGGCCGTCAGTGCCGGTCATAAGTGGATTCCATTCAATGTGACAGATGCGTTCGCAAGGTGGATGTCCTCAATGGATTACCGAAATGCGTATTTCGAGGAGCCTTCCGACCTTAACCTGAAACTCCAGAGCGATTTTGTGCGATTCGTTTCCGATGAGTTGAGGACGGCACTGAATTCCGAAGAGGCTGACGAGGATGCGATCATCGCAGTGCTGGGCGCAGGGTGTCTTTACGGGTTCACCAAGGTTTCCCTGGTAATAAAGGAAGTTGAACGCGATGTCCGAGGGCGGCTTGTCCTCTTCTTCCCGGGCACGTATGAGAACCACAACTACAGATTGCTCGATGCCCGTGACGGCTGGAACTATCTTGCCGTACCGATAACTCTCCACGGTAGTGAGGAACCGATATGAAAAACCGCGAGATCTATCTTCGAGACCCGCTCACATCGAAGCTCCTCAACGACGGTGTTGCCGCAGTTAACGAGGCAACATCTACGAAGGAGCTTGAAACCCTCCGGTACGAGCTGGAGCACTTTGTCTGCGAGGGTCAGTACAAGGATGGAATTGTCCGCATCCTCGATTCGTACACGGGAAATGTCGATTCGACCGTACAACCGGCAGCATGGGTGAGCGGATTCTACGGCAGCGGCAAGTCTCATCTGCTGAAAATGCTTCGATACCTGTGGGTAGATACACCGTTTTCGGATGGTGTAACCGCGAGGGGATTAGCCCGTCTTCCCAACGATGTGTCTGATTATCTCAAGGAACTCAACACCCTGGGGAAACGATGTGGAGGATTGCACGCCGCTTCGGGCACATTACCATCCGGTGGCGGAGTCAGTCTGAAACCCGCGGTGCTGGGGATGATTTACCAATCACTGGGATTACCGGAATCACTTCCCCAGGCGCAGTTCTGTCTCTGGCTGAAGAAGAACGGTATTTATGACCAGGTGAAACAGGAAGTTGAGAAGGCAGGCAGGCAGTTTTTAAGTGAACTGAACGACCTGTACGCGAGCCCCGTTATCGCCCGAGCTCTCCTCACAGTCGATCCGACATTTGCCGACGGAGAGAAACAGGCACGAGCAGTACTCCGTGACCAGTTCCGACATGTCGATGACCTCCAGACCAACGAGTTCATCAGAAACATGCGTGAAGTCCTCGCGGTTGATGGTCAGATCCCCTGTACCGTGATTGCGCTAGACGAGATTCAGTTGTACATCGGCGACAGTCCACAGCGATCTACGGACGTCCAGGATGTCACGGAGGCACTGTGTAAACAGATGGACAGTCGGGTGCTGCTTGTTGGAGCTGGCCAGACGGCTCTTGCTGCAAATACGCCTCTTTTGCAGCGCCTACGAGGCCGATTCACTATACCGGTGGAATTATCAGACGTCGATGTCGAGGTCGTCACACGTCAGGTTGTCCTCGCGAAACGTGCTGATAAGAAGAAGGATATTGAGGAATGTCTGAAGAGTCATGCAGGCGAGATATCACGTCAGCTTGCGGGGACAGGGATTGGCTCACGAGCCACAGATGACAGTTACCTCGTTTCAGATTACCCGATACTGCCCGTCCGCAGACGGTTCTGGGAGCATGTCCTTCGAAGTTGCGACGTGCAAGGTACCGCCGCACAGCTTCGAACCCAGTTAAGAATCGTCCACGACGCCGCAAAGGAAACAGCCGAATGTGATCTGGGAATAGTCATTCCTGCGGATTTCATATTCGAGCAGCTTCAGCCCGACCTGGTTCGCACCGGACTTCTCCTGCGCGAACTCGACGAGATGATCCGCAAGTTCGACGATGGAACTTACGAAGGGAAGTTGAAAGAACGGCTGTGCGGGTTAATCTTCCTCATCCGCAAACTACCGAAAGACCCTGGCATTGACATCGGTGTACGAGCATCAGCAGATATGCTTGCTGATCTTCTCGTCAGCGACCTTGCCAAAGACGGTGTCACACTCAGACGCGATATCCCCGGCATCCTCAAGAAACTCGTCGATGCAGGCGATCTCATCGAACTTGAGGACGGATACGCCCTCCAGACCCGTGAGAGCAGCGAATGGGACCGCGAATTCAGAAATCGACAGTCCCGATACATGAACGAGGTGTCATTCCTCCCCGAGCGACGGGCATCGTTGCTTTCAGCCGGATGCCAGCAGGTAATCAATGGAATCAGGCTATCTCATGGTCGAAGCAAGGAGCCCAGAAGGTTGTTCATCCATTTCGGGGAGCAGCCTCCCGAAGTCAAGGGCAGCGAAATCCCCGTTTGGATTCGCGACGGCTGGGATGAAAAAGAAAGCACGGTCATTAACGACGCACGAAGCGCCGGTCCGGACAGCCCGATCGTGTTTGTCTATATCACCAAGACGAGCGCTGAAGACCTGAAGAAGTACATTGTCGATGCTGAAGCCGCGAGAGCCACCATCGATTTCAAAGGAGTGCCGGATTCGGATCCCGGACGTGAGGCACGCGAAGCGATGGCTTCCCGACAGAAGGACGCTGAAACCCGACGCGATGATCTCATCCGCCAGATCATTATCAACGCCAAGGTATTCCAGGGCGGAGGCAATGAAAAATATGAACTCGGACTCACTGAGAAAGTCAGGGCAGCAGCAGAAGCATCACTTGACCGTTTGTTCCCCCATTTCCGCGACGCCGATGATGACCGATGGAGCTCCGTCATCAATCGTGCCAAGAATAAGGATGAGGATGCACTTCAAGCGGTCGGCTGGACAGGAAAAACGGAATCTCACCCTGTTTGTTCAGCCGTTCTATCAATGACCGGTTCTGGCAAGAAGGGACGTGAAATCCGGTCGGCATTTGAGGAAAGCCCGTACGGATGGCCTCGCGACGCTGTCGATGCTGCCCTAATCGTGCTGCATACATCGGGATTTCTCAAAGCCAGCCATAACGGCAAGGAACTTGCGCCCGGACAACTCGACCAGGGGAAAATCACCGTCACAGACTTCCGTGTCGAGCAGGCCGTCCTGAGTGCCCAGGATAAGATCAAAATCAGGAAGCTGATCCAGTCGTGCAATCTCCCATGCAGACCCAGCGAGGAGATCGAGGCTGCCGGTGCCTTTATCGCGCATCTGCTCGAACTCGCCAATCATGCTGGCGGCGATCCACCGCTGCCACCGAGACCCAAAACGGTTGATATCGAAAACCTCCGTGCGCTTGCCGGTAACGAACAACTCACTGAACTGCTCAACCAGCGAGAATCCCTTGAAGAACTGGCGAAAGACTGGACCAAACTCCGCGACCTTATCGCCAAGCGCATGCCAGGCTGGATACGGCTTCTAAGTATGGTGTCACATGCCCGGTCGTTACCCGAGGCAGAGGATATCCAGAAACAGGTCGATGCGATACGCGATGAACGCAGACTCCTTGAGGCATCCGATCCTGTACCCGCACTTCATAAGTTTGTCGCATACACACTCAGGCAAGTGCTTAACCATAAACTTAAGGACTATACCAATACCTACGAGCGTGAGATGAAAGCTCTCACTGAGAACGAGGCATGGAAACGGCTAAGTAAGGACCAGCAGGCTGAGATCCTGCATGAGGAGGGCATCGACGGAATCCCCCAATTATCAATCGGCGATGATGATTCCCTTCTCCGCACTCTGGAACAGTTCCCGCTCCCATCATGGATAACACGCACCTATGCATTACGCGAACAGTTTAACAGAGCGTTAATGGCAGCTTCGAGATTGCTGGAACCGAAAGTCCAGCCGCTCCACCTCAAGAGCGAGACGTTGAAAACTTCCGATGATGTCAAGGAATGGATTTCAGGCACTGAGAAGATGCTTCTCGATAAGATCAAGAAGGGTCCGGTTGTGATTTCGTGATGGAGGCGCTGCAATGAAGGCATTACCGAGTGACTTACGGAACAAGCTTGAGAGGACAATCATCGAGGCGAGGAATGTCGCTGAGGAAGGCGCGCAGATCGCGATCAAGGCGCTTGCGGTTCACCATTACGAACCGTATAAACACCAGACTCCCGATGAACGAAAGCTCCGTGTCAGGTTGAGGGCGCACGCTCGTCAGCTTGGAGATAAACAATCCCCGAAAGACGAGTTGGAAATCAGCCACCTTGTTCACGAGTGCGCTTACGAACATTGGCACCGGATGTTGTTCGCGAGGTTTCTCGCAGAGAATGACCTTCTCATCGAGCCTGAGTACGGCGTCGCGATAAGCCTTCAGGATTGCGAGGAACTCGCCCGCGAGAAGAAGGTCGATACATGGGAACTCGCGGCTGAGTACGCTCAGAGGATGCTTCCACAGATATTCCGCACACATGACCCGGTTCTGGAAGTCCAGCTCACTCGCGAATACCGCCTGAAACTGGAAAAACTTCTGCAGGAGTTGAAGCCCGAGGTGTTCCAGGCTGACGACTCTCTCGGATGGGTCTACCAGTTCTGGCAGTCACAGAAGAAAAAGGAAGTCAATGAATCCGGTGTGAAGATCGGCGCCGATGAGCTTCCTGCTGTCACACAGCTTTTCACCGAAGATTACATGGTGTTGTTCCTGCTCCATAACACAATCGGCGCATGGTGGGCTGGAAAGAAGTTCAGTGA
>CAYGZQ010000093.1:0-11176 GCA_964354375.1 uncultured Planctomycetota bacterium | reverse complement strand
ACTACAGGGGGGGCATTACACCGTCCCCCCCCTTGGGGGGGGACTACAGGGGGGCATTACACCGTCCCCCCCTTGGGGGGGGACTACAGGGGGGGCATTACACCGTCCCTCGCACGTGGGGGAACCTGCAGGGGGGCGGCTTCGAGATAGCTATGGACTTCCGAACTCCACAGGCGCTCTGGTTCTTCCTCGTTGTCCCGTTCTTCGTGCTGCTTCACTATCGGAGCTTCAGCGACATGGGACGATTCCAGCGAGGTCTGAGCCTCGTTCTGCGGCTGTTGATTTTGTCGGGGATAATCCTCGCCCTCGCGGACATGCGCCTTGTCCAGAAGTCGGACAAGCTGTCGGTGTTTTTTCTGTGGGACGGAAGCCGGTCGGTAGGGCAGGGGAGCATGCAGGCGATGCGGGATTACATGGAGCAGGCCTTCCAAAGCTCGGACAAAGAACGGGACCAGGCGGGGATCATCGCTTTCGGGCGCGACTCGTTCGTGGAAGAAAAGCTGGGAAGCGACCTTGAGGATTTCACATCGGTCGAGTCGGACATCAAGCCGGATTTTACCGATCTTTCGAGCGCGATAGGTCTGGCGCTGGCGAGCCTGCCTCCGGACACGGGCGCGAGGATCGTCGTGCTCTCCGACGGCAACGAGAATCTCGGAGACGCAGTGACATCGGCGCGCATCGCGGCGAACAGAGGCATTCAGATCGACACTGTGCCTTTCGGACAGCCGATGGCGGGCGAGGTCGCGGCGGGACGCATCATCCTGCCGCGAAGAGTCGAGCAGGACGAAATGTTCGATGTGCGCGCGGTGGTCGAGTCGGAAAGGGAGACCGACGCGACGATCGAGGTGTACGAGAACGAGAAGCTGATCGGAACGCAGCGGGTGCATCTCGTTCCGGGAAAAAACGTGTTCACGTTTCCGCGGCAGCAAACCGAGGGCGGGTTCTACGGCTATCGCGTGCAGGTACTGGCGGACGGCGACGTGGAAGCCGAGAACAACAAGGCGGTGGACTACACCATAGTCGAGGGTCATCCCAAGGTGTGCTACGTCTCGGGGGACCCGAACGAAAGACCGTACATGGTCGACGCGCTGCGCCGTGAGGGCATCGTCGCCGAGTTCAAGGACATCTCCGGGCTTCCGACCAGTCTCATAGGCATGGCGCCCTACGATGTCATCATGTTCAGCGACGTGGGCGCGGAGCTTCTCATGCCGGACACGATGAAGTCGTACCAGTCGTTCGTGAGAGACCTCGGGGGCGGGTTCGCGATGATCGGGGGAGAGAACTCCTTCGGACCGGGCGGATATTTCCGGACTCCGATCGAGGAGATGCTTCCCGTCGATCTCGATCTGACCAAGAAAGAGTACATGCCCTCGATCGGTATCTGCCTCGTCGTCGACAAATCCGGCAGCATGGGCATGATGGAGGGCGGGGTGGAGAAGGTCGAGATCTGCAAGGAAGCGTGCAGGCTTGTCGTTGACCTTCTCGACGAGACCGACCAGCTCGGTGTCGTGTGTTTCGACTTCGCGGCGCAATGGGTTGTGAATTTTCAGCAGTTGAGGGACAAGCGAGGGGTCATCAACCAGATCGGGACCATGCGCGCCGGCGGCGGGACATCGGTCTATGCCGGCATGGAGCAGGGATACCTGGCGCTCAGGAACGCCGACGTGAAAATCCGGCACATGATCATTCTGTCCGACGGTGTGACTGCGTGGGCGGATTTCGATGGCCTGCTGAAGCAGATAAACGACGCCGACATCACGGTGACCACCGTGTCGGTGGGATCGGACGCGAATCTGGAGTTGATGGCGGACCTGGCGAAAAAGGGCGGCGGGAATCACTACATGACACAGAGCATCCAGCAGGTCCCGCAGATATTCACGAAAGAGACCTTCCTGATGTCGAACCGCGCCCTCGTGGAAGAACCGTTCGTGCCTCTCAGAAACCAGGTCTCGCCGACAACTGAAGGCATCGATTTCACATCGTCGCCGCCGCTTCTGGGCTATGTGGCGACGAACATCAAGCCGCTCGCCATCGAAGCTCTGACAACGCATCGCACCGATCCGCTGCTTGCGCACTGGCAGTACGGCCTGGGGAGAAGTCTCGCGTTTACGTCGGACGCGAAAGCTCACTGGGGGGCGGGATGGCTGCAATGGGGCGGTTACAGGCAGATGTGGACGCAGGCGGCGAGATGGCTTGTGGGGGGCCAGATGGCCGGCAATCTCGTGCCGAACATCTATTTCAGGGCAGGGAAGGCGTATATTTCGGTCGACGCCATCGATTCGAGGGGTGAGATCATCACCGACGCCGCGATAAGGGCAAAGGTGGCGTGCCCGGAATCCGATGTCAAGGAGCTGAACCTTTTCCAGGTGGCGCCGGGACGATATGAGGCATCGATCGACGCGACGGAAATCGGAAGCTACCTCGTGAACATTTTCCAGGAGGACGAAGACGGCAGCGTAATCGACCAGGTCTCCAGCGGGTTCTCCGTGAGCTACCCCCCTGAGTTCGAGAAAAGCGGACCCGACATGTTCCTGCTTTCGCAGCTGGCCGACGCGACCGGCGGGCAGCTCGCGGCATCGGCTGCGGAGGTTTTCCGGCACACGAACCAGCCGGTCAGCCGGTATTTCGATCTCTGGTACTACCTTCTGATCGCTGCGATATGCCTGCTTCCGATAGATATCGCCGTTCGGCGTCTCAGCCTGACGGGCGAATCGCTTCAGTATGTCCGCGAGCGGGTGGCGAGCGCGGTGACGGCTATCCTGACAAGAAGTGCGCGGGAACGTGAGGCGCCGACCCACATCGATCATCTCAAGAAAGTGAAGGAACAGTATCGCCTGACCGCGGGATCAGACGACATCGCCGGCGGTTCAGCCGAGGTGGACAAACGTGTCAGGCAGATTCTGGCGCAGAAAAAATACGACTCCGAGGACAGGCTCCCGGTGCCGAGAAGAACCGTAGGCGAGCGTCCGCGCAGGGAGCCCGAGCACGGAAAACCCGACGAAGAAGGTTCGCTCGATCGTCTCCTCAGGGCCAAGAAACGTCTCAGGGGCGACGACCACAAGCCATAGCCTCTCTCTTTACCGTCCGGGGGGCACTGCAGGGGGGGCATAAGCATGGATTTCGGATCACCACAAGCGCTCTGGTTTTTTCTGGTTGTCCCATTCTTTGTCCTACTCCATTTCCTCAGCTTCAGCGACATGGGGCGGTGGCAACGGGCGCTCAGCCTGGTACTCCGTCTTGCGATTCTCGCGTCGATAATCCTGGCCCTGGCGGACACGAGGCTTGTCGAGGCTTCCGACCGGCTCGCCGTTTACTTCGTGCTGGACGGCAGCCATTCGGTGGGGGAGGGAAGCAGGTCGAAGATGCTCGACTATGTCCGGCAGGCGTCCGAGAAATGCGACAACGAGCGGAAACGAGGCGGTGTGGTGGCTTTCGGTCGCGACGCGCTGGTGGAGGCCAACCTGGGGACCGATTTGAAGGATTTCGACATTCTGGCCAGCGACCTGAGGCCCGATTTCAGCAATCTCTCCGGCGCGATCAATCTTGCCCTGGCAAGTCTTCCGAACGACGCAAGCGGGAGGATCGTGGTCCTGTCTGACGGGAACGAGAACATAGGCGACGCGATGACGGCGGCCCGCATTGCCGCCAACAGGGGAGTGGAGATCGACACAGTGCCGTTCGGAGAGCCCACGCAGGGCGAGGTCTCCGCGGGACGGCTGATTCTGCCCAGACGAGTGCAGGAGAACGAGATGTTCGACGTCAGGGCGGTCATCGAGTCGCAGGGCGAAACCGACGCGGTGGTCGAGGTATACGAGAACGAGAAGCGTATAGGCGAGCAGAAGGTGCATCTCGTTCCGGGCAAAAACGTGTTCACGTTTCCGAGACGTCAGACCGAAGGCGGATTCTACAGCTACCGGGTCCAGGTGCTTGCCGACGGGGACATGGAGGCCGAGAACAACCAGGCGATCGACTACACAGTAGTGGAGGGGAGCCCGAGAATCTGCTACGTCTCGGGAGATCCCGGCGAGCGCCCGTTCCTCGTGCACGCGCTTCAGAAAGAGGGCATACGTGCCGACTTCGTGGACCTCTCCGGTCTGCCGACCGGTCTTGTCGGCATGGCGCCCTACGATGCGATCATGTTCAGCGACGTCGGCGCGGAGCTTTTGATGCCGGACACGATGAGGAATTACCAGTCGTACGTCCGCAATCTCGGGGGCGGATTCGCGATGATCGGGGGGGAGAACTCGTTCGGTCCGGGCGGATATTTCCGCACCCCGATCGAGGAGATGCTGCCGGTCGATTTCGATCTGTCCAACAAGGGCTACATGCCGTCGATCGCGATCTGCCTGATGATCGATTGCTCGGGAAGTATGGGCGGGGTGGGTCCGGACAGCTCCCAGAAAGTGGAGATCGTGAAAAACGCATGCAGGCTTGTCGTGGAGCTTCTGGATAAAAGCGACGAGCTGGCGGTTATCGCCTACGATTTCAGCACGCGTCCGATGGTCCCGCTCACAAAAGTGCAGGACAAGGCCGGCATCATAAACACGATCGGCGCGATCACGGCAGGGGGCGGGAGCGACATCTGGCCGGGCATGAACAGTGGATTCGAGGAGCTGAAAAAATCGAACGCCAATGTGCGGCACATGATAGTCCTCTCGGATTACATCTCCATGCCGTTCGATTTCAAAGGGCTCGCCAACGACATGAACAGCCATGGAATCACCCTGACGACGATAGCCGTGGGGACCGACGCAAACGTTCCACTGGCGCAGGACCTCGCCAACTGGGGCGGCGGGAGCTACTACCAGTGCGACTCACTTCAGGCGGTGCCGCAGATTTTCACGAAAGAGACGTTCCAGATGTCGAAACGCGCGCTGGTGGAGGAGCCGTTCACTGCGGTCGCGAAACAGGTTTCCCCCGCGACGGAGGCGATCGATTTCAAATCATCGCCACCCCTACTCGGATATGTGGCTACCAATATTAAATCGCTTGCCACCGAGGCACTATCGACACATCGCGACGATCCTCTCCTGGCGCACTGGCAGTACGGGCTCGGGAGGAGCCTCGCGTTTACGTCCGATGCCAAGGCTCACTGGGCGGCGGGCTGGATCAACTGGCCCGGATTCGAGCAGATGTGGACACAGTCCGTCCGATGGCTCGTCGGGAGCGAGATGCAGGGCAACCTCGTGCCGAACATCTACTTCAGGGGAGGGCAGGCGTACATATCGGTCGACGCGTTCGATTCCGGCGGGGATATCGCCACCGACGCATTGATCAAGGCCTCCGTCGTGTGCCCGGGCTCCGAGACGATGGAGATCAGCCTCTTTCAGGTCGCCCCAGGCCGATATGAGGAATCGATCGATGCGACCGAAGTGGGCACATACCTGGCCAATATCTATCGGGAGGACCCTGAGGGCAATGTGATCGACCAGGTGTCAAGCGGATTCTCGGTCAGCTTTCCGCCGGAATACGACCAGACCGGTCCCAACTTGTTTCTCCTGTCCCAGCTCGCCGACACAACGGGCGGAAAAATGTCCCTGCCTCCCTCAGACGTGTTTCGCAGCACGACCGTCCCGATCAACCGTTACTTCGACCTCTGGTACTACCTTCTTCTGGTCGCGATCTGTGCTCTGCCGCTTGACATCGCAGTGCGCCGCCTCAGCATCACGGGGGAATCAACCGCGTACGTCCGCGAGAGGGTCGGGGCCTTCATCAAGTCTGCGCTCTCCGCCAGATCGGCCGCCCGCGAGAAACCGTCGCATATCGATCAGCTCAAGAAAGTGAAGGAGCAGTACCGCCTCACCGCCAGGCCTGAGATCCCGCAATCTCCCTCATCGGAAACTGACGAACGAATACGCGAGATTCTCTCCAGCACTCGTCCCAGGTCTCCCGTCACAAGGGGAGGGTTCTCCGCTCGGAAACCGGAAACTCCCGCAGACGACCAGGCGGCGGAAGACTCACTCGGTCGTCTGCTCAAGACGAAGAAGAAGGTGCGGGAAGACCATCTTGACGGGAGATAGTGGACCACGAGAGTAGTCATGCGCATCCTGCGCATGGTTCCTAACGGCTAACGCGAAGAACCATGCGCCAGAGGCGCATTACTACATAATAACTATTATGCGACGTTACATTGGGTCTTTGAGTCCCGCTTGCCACCGTCACGGCGTTGTGACAAAATCAGCCCACGGCTCGACCAGGAGCTTCTCATGACGGATGCGACTGCCAACGCAATCGAGATCAGGAACTTCCATAAACGCTATGGAGACGTGTACGCTGTTCAGGGCCTCACCCTCAGCGTAAAGCGCGGAGTGTTCTTCGCCTTCGTTGGGCCAAACGGCGCCGGGAAGTCGACCACGATCAACGCGATGGTGGGCCTCCTGAGGCCGTCACAGGGCAGTATCGGAATTCTCGGGCATGATGTCGAGAAGGAGCCGCTCCAGGCGAAGGCGCTCACGGGATTCATGGCGGAAGAGGTCGTGCTGTACGAAAGGATGACCGCGCGGGAGTACCTGTCATTTGTGGGTCGGATGTACCTGCTTTCCGGGGAATTGATCGAGGAACGGACGCGGGATCTTCTGGGGATGCTGGATCTTGACGGAAGCAAGCTCATGGGGGCTTTTTCGCTTGGGATGAAGAAGAAAGCGGCGCTGGCAGCAGCGTTGATCCACAGGCCTCCGGTGATCATTCTGGACGAGCCGTTCAGCGGGATCGACGCCACGACGGCGAGCAGGGTTCGCACGGCGCTGGGAAAGATGGTCGCCGACGGTCACACGGTTTTCTTTTCCTCGCACGTGCTTGAGACCGTGGAGCGGATCAGCACCGAGGTCGGGATAATCCACAACGGGCGGCTGCTGGCGGTCGGGACCCTGCCCCAGATAAAGACGGCGGCCGGTTGCGACTCGTCCGCAACTCTTGAGGACGCCTTTCTCAAACTGGTGGGGGCGGCAGGTCCGGAGGGTGCCAGCTCATGAGGCTCTGGTTCCTCGTTCGCATGAAAATGTGGCTGACCTGGCGCATGTACACGCGTCACACGCTCGCGTCGGTCGAGACGATTCTCTTCCTGCTGATTTATACGCTCTGGATCGCAGCGATCTGGCTCGTTTTAGTGCACGTTGCGCAGCACGGGCTCAGAGGAGGCTTTGTGCCTGCGCGCCTGCTCTTCGCGGACGTCCTGACAGTGGTCCTGGTCATGTGGCTCGCATTCTCCCTGATCGGTTATCGCCTGAATGAAGGTTACGATCTGAACCGTCTGCGTATTTATCCCCTGCCCTTGAGCTCGATTTTTTTCGCGAACCTTGCGGGCGCAATGCTCGACCTGAGCGTGCTCGGCCCGCTGTCGGCGTTCCTGGCCGTGTTTCTTGCCGCGGGCCCCACGTTCGTGCAGTTTATCGTCGGGCTTGTTTTCATCCTCCTGTACCTGTTCTTTATCGTGTTGTGCGGTCAGACCATCGCCGTGCTTCTGTATGTGATGCTCCCGAAGGTGAGCACGGTCAAGATGTTTGTGACGGCGATGGTGGCGGTTCTGATCTGGTCGCTCGTGATGGCGTTCGGCGGGTTCAGGAGCCCGGAGAGCTGGTTCAATTTTCACATTTTCTTCGTGCCGTCGGGAATCGAGCATTTCAGGCTCTACCCCGGCGGTCAGATCGCGATTATCCTCGGGGCGATCCTCGACGGCAAATGGGCCGACATATGGCTAAATACGACCCAATACACGATCCAGGGACAGGTATTCGTGTCATCGTCCCATCCCCTTCTCGGGTTCGCCGTCTGGACGCTGGGCGTTCTCGTTCTGAACTACCTCCTTCATGCTTCCTGGATGGAGAGCGACATCAAGGGCCGTGTCGCCGTGTCGAGCGTCAGGGAGAACGATCCGGCGGCATCGGTGCTGACCTGGCTGTCCGGAATCCTCTCGCCGGTCATCGGACCCGCCGCCTTCGAGCTTTACAGAAAGGACATGCTGGAGTACGCGTTTCGGAGCCCGTATTTCCTGATCTACAAATTCCTGCCCGGCACTATCGCGCCGATAATCATCGTTCTGGCGATGAAATGGAACCTGGACCCTGCATCGGGGCTCATCACCGGCGAATGGAGATCGATGGCGCTCACGGTCACGGTCGTGCTGATCCTGTTCATAGTGATCGGACAGGCGAACCTGTTTGCAGGCAACCAGTTCGGTTTCGAAGACATGAACATACGCACTCTGATGTCTCTGCCGACTCCGAGGAAGGAGCTCCTGATCGGCAAAAATGTATTTTTTGCGGGACTGTTTGCGCTCGACGCGCTCATCATGAGCGCCCTTGCTTTGATATTCTTCCCCGGACCCTACACGTTTTTCGCGACGCTTTCGCTGATGCTCACGATGTTCCTGCTGATTCTGAGCGTCGGGAATTTCACGTCATCGATCTGGCCGTACTGGATGCCGCTGGACAAGCCGTCATTCACCCTGAGATCGACCGTCATCCTGGGCGTTGTGAACTCGGGCGTGATGATTGCGCTCGCGATAGCCTTCGCCCTTCCTGCCGCTCTGGTGATTCTCCCGCACGTTTTCGGACTCGACTGGCTGGCATTCGTAATGATGCCCCTCGCGTTGGCGTACGGAGTCTCCTTCCACAACCTGACGATGGGTCCGGCGGTGAAGCTTTTCGAGAGCAACGAGTTTCTGATCCTGAGACGGGTCGCGGATCGAGAGCAGCTGTGATTCAGGCTGCGATTCGGGGACGTCAGTTGTCTTCACCTGAGGTGGGAGGCCCCTCATCGGAATCCGGGACCCCGTCGCCGTTCTGATCGGCCGCAGGAGGCTCGGGCGGCGTCGGGCGACTTACGTTGTCCTGGCAAGGCAGATGCGCCAGGATCTTCCACTCACCCGATGCCTTCACACACCACACCTGGTAGCAGTCTTCGTTTCTGAAACCGAGGAAAACCTCCCGCTCCTCCTGTGTCCATTCACTGTGGGCATCGGCGACAATCAGCGCTATGGCCGTCGGATCGTAGCCGAGCGAGAACAGAGCCCAGCCGGCCTCCTCGTCCGACTCCACGAGACTGATTGTGATAAGCGGGAACACCCGGGATTCCAGCGCGGTGATCTCCGTGGACGGAAGCGGCGCGAGCCTCACGCCCTCCCAGGGAATTTTCCACCAGATCTCGTTGACTTGCTTCGCCATCACTGGAACATCAAGATTCGCTATGGCGTCGGGCATTGCCGTGAACACTCCGAGGTCGCCCTCCTGATTCGCCAGCCTGTAAAGAATGACTCTCTTTGCGAGGATCTCCGCGAGCAGGTAGGGGTTGTCGGAACCGCCTTGGCCTCCCCCGGAAGGCGTCTCAGCCTTTCTCGGAGGCTTCTTGTCCAACCCGCATCCTGCCGACAGAGCGGCGGCAATGAGAGCGATGACAAGGATGGTGAAGTTGATCGTTTTTCGCATGTGAATCACCGGAAACCCATCCCTTCGATATGTTCCTTATGACAACCGCGATTACTGGAAGTATAGCAGGATTTGGGTTTGGACTGCCCGAAAATGCAATTGCGGAATACGGGGTTAGAGGTTAGAATGGCCTACGGACCCGCCGGAGTGGCGGAATGGTAGACGCAGCAGACTCAAAATCTGCCGCAGGCAACTGTGTGTGGGTTCGAGTCCCACCTCCGGCACCAGTTCTTCTCCCGGAAGGAATGCTCAGTTACAATGCTCGGTACCTGCTATCCTGAGCGTCAGCGAAGGTAGCTGGTACCGAGCTTTCATTTGGGCTGGCGAGTGTCGGCACGGGCTAACAGGCTGTCCGGGGATCGCCGATAACCGGAGTACAAGCACAGACCCGCGGGTGTATAATACTGAGTCAAGTGCACACATGCTTCGCTTATGATAGGCACATAGGAGATGAAACCATGACAATTGAAGAACGCCTTGAATCACTTGAGCGCGGGCTATCCGCCGCCAAGCGACGTAACAAGTATCTGCTGATCGGGCTGGTGCTGTTGGCTGTCGCCTGGGCACTCACGAGCGCCACGGGAACCGTTCAGGCTCAGGCAGGAGAGAATATCATTCGGGCTGAAAGGTTTGAGTTAGTTGATTCCCAGGGGCGTGTCCGGGGCGTCCTGTCCGCGACTGACGATGGGGCGGGGCTGTACCTGTACGACGAGAATGGGAAGGGCTGCGCCACGCTGTGCGTGTCCGACGAACTTGGACCGGGGCTGGCCGTGTGCGACGCGAATGGGACCTCCCGCGCCATGCTGGACGTGCTCGACGGTGATCCGGAGTTGGTCCTGTACCGTGCGGATGGGACGGGCCGCGCCGGTCAGACCGTGCTCGACAGGGCGGCAGGGCTGGGCCTGTTCCGCTGGGATGAGCGTCCCATCTGGTCTGCGCCTTGAACGCTCCGCGCACGTGAGAACGCCGTGCAGGACGAAACGCGGTTTGGCTGACCGTCTGGTGTACCCGGCCTTTCCTGACTTCACCACTACATGCACGTTTTCGAGTGGTGTCGCTTGACAGCAATCCTCGCCTTGCTACAATTGGAGCACCGACGGAACGCAGAGGTACTTCAAGCGCATTGTGAGAAGCCTCGCGGAAATAATGGCGACTACCGGACTGACTCGTCAGGAGATTAAGCAGATTGTCACTGACTTCTACGGCAGTCCTCCACGTGATACATATGCGAGATTTCCAGAAGAAGCCGATCAACGGCTTGCCCACCTTTATGAGGCGGTGCGCGACCAGCAGCGGATGGTCGGCGGTGCTCCGATTGACACGGCTGAGAAAGCGGGCAAACTCCGGCGACTGATTCAGAAACACAGCCCAGCCGAAGTCCGCGATTCATGGGATGACCCCGATACCGTTCAGATTCTTCCGGACGGTAGCATCGAGATAGACAATTCGCATCCCGAAGCCCGAATCCTAGACCTGGGTGGCACGATTCGAAAGACCGATAGCACTGGCAGAGAATACACCGCCAGGGTCCCGGCCTTGCACTACGTCGCCAAGGCCATCAGTGAGTATAACGCCTCCGAAGGACAGCAAAACCCCCTAATTGACGAAGTGAATATGTCCCCGCCCGGACCAAAGCGTCTGTCTGCTCTTCTCCAGTTGGGTCTGGAAACTCTTAAGGGCAAGCGTCGCCGTCAAGGTGACCGTCCTCCGGGAGAGCCGCCCCCGTCGTCGTGACCATGTTGGAGACGGTCAGT
>CAYGZQ010000092.1:0-11394 GCA_964354375.1 uncultured Planctomycetota bacterium | reverse complement strand
CCCTCTCCATAATTATGGAGAGGGGGGAGAAGGGGGGTGAGGTTCGGACTGTTGACTGAGAGGGGGTCGGAGCGGTATTGTAGCCTTGTAGTGCCGTCATATGCCGATTTGTCTGAGGAGGAACCAACCGATGGTCGTCAAAAAGCGTTTTGCGTCGAGGATTGTCGCGCTGACGGGTCTTGCCGCGGTCCTCATCCTGCTGTGCGGGACCGTGGTGAGCTGCGGGGGCGGGTCGCCCGAGAAGGTGGTGGCCAGGTTCGCGATCGCGATAATGGACAAGGACCTGAACAAGGCAAAGAGGTGTTGCACCGAGAGGTTCGCGAATGTCAGTCTTGCGGGGGCAGACACCGAGTTGTCGATGATGCCCGACTACAAAGTTTCGAAAGACGAGAAGCAGAGCGTCACGGATATCATGGCGGAGCTGGAGAGCAGCATCGACGGGAACACGGCGAAGGTGTGGTCGAGCGACGCGGAGTACGTGAAGTACGTGCTGGTGAAAGAGAAGGGGGTGTGGAAGATCGACGGGGTGGACATCGACTACTCGGCGATGACGGAAATGATGAAGGACATGGGTATGGGATTCTAGTGAGGGGGGCGGGATACGGGGGGATGAACGGGCATTCAAGCACGCGGTCTTTTCTGCTATAATTGTTTATACAATACGAAGCTTGGGAGGTCTGTACGATGATCCGCTACATAGGGTTGGCAATCGTGTCGGCGCTGCTGCTCGCCGGATGCAACGTATCGGGCGAGTCGCCGGTCGGCGCGAACGGGACTAGCGCAGGGGGACACGACTCGCAGTCAGGGATCGTGAGCTGGGGCGTGTGGGAGGTCACGATCGACCCGTTCTCGGCCACATATGAAATCGTTCGGCTGAGGGGCGCGGAATTCATGGCGAACGTCACCATGTTCCTTCAGCCTCCGGCGGGATCGATCAATAACCTCATTCTAAAGAATATGGCGGTCGATCTGGAGACTCAGCCGGGGTATACGATCATAGAGGTCGATGTCGGGCTGAAGCATCCGTTTCCGGGGCTGGACCAGTACACCGGCTTCGATGTTCGGGGCATATTCATGCAGGACTGGGAGTACGAGGCTGAGCATGACGCGATGCTGACATGGGGTGGACCGGAGAACGCAAGGCAGTTGAACCCGGACGGCTATTCCCGCTGGATGAACGCGAGCGAGTTCACGACGAAGGGGATTTTGGGGTTCACGCCGGGCGCGTTAGGCTCGAAGGGTTACTTCCCGACAGCCACGCTGAACCCGTACAAATATTTCGCGGACGGGATCGACGAAACGCAATCGGTTGCCGATTTCTTCTTGGACCCGGACAATCTCTCGGACAGGGGATGTTTCCGCCCCGGAAGCGTGAATTACCGTCACTACTCGCTGATCTGGCCTGTGGGTCCGCTGACGTTCCAGTATGCGGTCATTGCGAGCTATGTTGAGCCGGACCCGATACCGCCGCAGAACATACCGGAGGATTTCCCGCTGAGCGCGAACTGCGACGAGGCGTTCAACCTGTCGATCAGCGACAACGGGTCGAGTGCGTTCTACGTGTCGCCCGACGAGAAGGGCGGCGACCTGCATCTGAAGCTGGAGGTCTACGACTGGGGCTCGCTGGGGGGCGGAACGGTCGCGGACCAGATCGGACAGATTATCTTTGAGAGCACGGGGAGCCTGATGGCCGGTCCGATAACGTTGGATCCGACCACTCTGGCTGCAACGCCGGGGACGGCCGTATCAAGTGTGTACGAGATCGACATCACGGGCGTAACCCCGACAGGTTTGGACGGTCAGACCGTGCTGTGCGGGGTGACATCGGGCGTCCACGAGACATACGATTACGGCTTCGGGTCGGCGATATCGGACGCGCCCCTGGCCGCCTACTTCTTCTTCGATGCCCCGATACTGGGAGAACCGTCGGGAGATGCACCGAAGGCGATAGCGACCGCGTGCGACTGCCTGTGGGTGGCGCCGGGCGGGTCGATCACGTTCGATGCGAACCAGTCATGGTCGCCGAACGGGGCGATCACCAAGCATGAATGGGATTTCGACGGCAACGGGACGTTCGGAGACACGTTCACAGGCACATCCGATCATCCCACGCACAAGTTCAACACGGCCGGCGCTTTTGACGTGAATCTCCGGGTCACGGACTCGATCGGGATGACCGACACGCTCGATGCGTCGGAAAAGCTGCAGGCGCATGTCGGGACGTTCACGCCGCCGGTCGCGAAGGCGTATATCAGCCCGTTGATCGGATTCATCGACTATGCGGGCGATTTCAAGGGATCGGGATCGACCGGAACGATCAACCTGTATGAGTGGGATTTCGAGGGGGACTGCATCTGGGACTACGAGAGCGCTACGGTCGGAGACACGACTCACCCGTACACGTTGCCGGGATTCTACGATCCTGTGTTGAGGGTTACCGGTAACGGCTGTGACTCCGAGACGAAGACGGTGCGTATGATTGATCCGCTGCCGATCTTGCAGAACGGGAATTTCTGGGACGGACAGTGGGGAGCGTGGACGCACGCCCACGGCGGGATCCCGGTGACCTATGTCGAGGAGCTCATTTCGGATGAGACATTCAGGCATATCGTGCATTTCTACCGATGCTGCACGAACGACGGGGGCTGCTGCTATATCTATCAGGACCCGGGCTACGATGTCAGCGCATATGATCCGTTGTACCTGAATTTGTTTTTCAACATCAAGTACGACGAACTGTACGGGGACGGTTGGATGAGCGGCGAGATGGCGATGTGCGTGAGGATCTCTTACGAGGACGCCGATGCGAACGTGTGGCAGGCATACATCGGATGGGACACGGCGAACGACGGGACCTGGCAATGGGACACGTCATGGCTCCCGGCCTACGTGAAGTACCACTTCCAGGAAGTTGTGCCAGTCGGTCAATGGCTCGAGAAGAAGACGATAAACCTTATGACGATCGATCCTCCTCCGGTGAAGATCAACTCCGTTGTGATCGGAAGCTACGGCTGGGATTTCGAGACCTACGTAGGTCCGGTGTGGTTCAGCGAGGAATAGAGGGGACATATAGGCGAGTTGTTGCATGCGCCTCCGGGGGCTGTTGAAAAAGTCGAACTTGTAGGGGCACGGCATGCCGTGCCCCTACTGATACCGCACGAAAGGCAGGCTGGAAAGCCTGCTCCACAAGGAGACTTTTCTCAACAGCCCCGTCCGGCGCATGGTTCTTGGGGTGGGCAATCGCAACGAGAGTTGTCGGATGGCATCAAACCCGTGAGGAATAGGAACCATGCGCCAGAGGCGCATTACTACACAGGTGCGCGTGCTACAAAAAAGCTCCCGGGGTCTCCGGGAGCTTGAGGATTTTTGTTCAGAGTGGATTTTACCAGTTGGCGCTGGTGGGGACGTTCATCACGAACGCGTCATCGGCGCCCTGCGAAGCGTGGAGCTCCTGCTCTCCGACGCCGAAGTCGGCGCAGCCGCCGAAGTCTCCGGCGACGAAGGCCTGTCCGTAGCCGTCGGTCGCGAGTCCGAACGCGTTGTCCCAACCGGTGTCATAGTGAGCGCCCCAGGTGAGGACCCTCTGGTAGTTGCCGTTGGAAGTGTAGTGAGCGATGTACGCTCCGCCGTTGCCGTGCACGTCGTTGTTGCCGGTCGGATCGAAATCGACCGAACCGTCATACGACCCGACGACATAGACGTTTCCGTTGTTGTCGCACTTGACGTCGAAGGCGGGATCATAGCCTCCGCCCGGAGGGGGCGGCGGGGGCACGTATTCGGTCCAGCCGGCGACCCACATGAGTCCGCCTGCAGTGTCGAATTTGGCCACGTAGCTGCCCATGTCTCCGGAATAAGCGTTGACGCCGGGGCCGGGATCGAAGTCCGTGTAGCCCTCGTAGTAGCCCGAGACGTACATGCAGTTGGAGGCGTCGATGTCCATAGCGTAAGAGTCGGTGGCATCCCAGGATTTGACCCACATCAGACCGCCTGCCGAGCTGAATTTCGCCAGGAAC
The DNA here is from genome assembly GCA_964354375.1 of uncultured Planctomycetota bacterium. Lineage (GTDB taxonomy): Bacteria > JAJVIF01 > JAJVIF01 > JAPKYR01 > JAPKYR01 > CAYGZQ01. The sequence continues at coordinate 7,381 of CAYGZQ010000092.1, read as the reverse complement.
GAATCTGTGGAATCCGTGGCGTTCACGATGTTGGTGCCGTCGGTGGGATCGAAATCGACCGAATACTCGTAGTGTCCGGTGATGAAGGGGTCGCCGTTTGAGTCAACGACGACATCGAACGCCTGATCGCATCCCGGGCCGCCCCATCTGTGCTCCCAGTTGAGGTTTCCGTCGTAGCTCAGGCTGGTGAGGACTATGTCTGCGTAGGACTGTCCGTCGGGGACGAAGTGACCGGTCACGATTACGCCGGTGTAGTCATCGACCGCGACTCCTTCGCCGACCGCTCCGTTGTCATAGGTCCAGAGGATATCTCCGAACTGGTTGAACTTGACGACAGTCGAGGTGCCCGCCACGTAGATGTAGCCAGGGCTGGAGATGAAAATATCGTTTCCGGTGCTGAAATCATCGTTGCCCCATGTGGTGACCCACTGGAACGCGCCCTTGAGGTCGAACTTGGCCAGGAAAGCCGAGGAAGAGTTCAGGGCGGTGCGCTCAGCAACCGCAACGGTGGGGTCGAAATCGACGGTGCCGGAGAAGAAGCCGGTGACGAAAAGGTTGCCGGATTCATCGAGTGCGACAGCGTAGGCGGAGTCCGAATCGCTGCCGCCCCAGGTCATCGTCTGGCCGGATTCGACCGTGATGACAAGCGGGCTTCCGATCGTCGTCGACGCGCCTTCGTCATCGGTTACTCTCAACATGACGTTGTAGACGCCGGAATACTCGAAGAAGCGGGAGACGAACTTACCGGTCGCATCGTAGGTTCCGTCGTTTTCCCAGTCCCATTCGTAGAGCACTATGGAGCCGTCGCAGTCGGGATCATGGGAATTCGATGCGTCGAAACCGACGGACTGACCGAGTTTGAGGTTGTATTTGTCCGCGGAAGCGTCCGCGATCGGCGGTAGGTTCTCGACGACGACAGCCAGCGGGCTCGAGAGCTCGCCGGTCTGTCCCTGGTCATCGGTGACCCTGAACTGAACGTAATAGGTACCCGTAGTGTTCCAGGTGTGATAGGCGAACAGCCCCTCTTCATCGTAGACGCCGTCGTTCTCCCAGTCCCATTCGAACTTGGTGATGGTGCTGCCCGATCTCGGGTAGGAGCCGTTGTTCTGGAACTGAACCGGCTCGCAGATGGGACTGGTCGCGGGGAAACAGATGGCCTTTGCGACCGGGGTGAGGTGACCGTCGGTGACAACGACGGTGATCGGGTTGTCGAGCATGTCCATGTTGGCGGTTGAGTCGGTTACTCTCAACTGGACCAGGTAAGTGCCCAGGTCCGGGAACTCGACATAGGGCTCCTTGTCCGTGGAGTCGACATGAAAGCCCTCTGGGGCATCGTAGGAGAAGTCCCACTCGGACGTGACAATGTCCTGACTGCCGTCGGGGTCGACGGACTGGTTCAGGAACTGGACATATCCGCCGGGATTCAATGAAGGCGGGTCAGCCTGGGCGGACGCAACCGGAGAGCGTCCGTTCTGAGGCTCCTGGGGGTCACCGCCTGTGTCGGGTTTGTCCTTGACAAGGACTTTGAGTTTGGAGACCACGGGGGAACCGGGATCGGGAGTGATCTCGACTGAGATCTCGATCTCGGTGTCCTTTGAAACGTCGCCGGCCTTGAAGTTGGTGGATTCAGCCTGGGGGCTTGTGAAAGTGCCCAGGCTTGCGGGAGCGACATTCCAGCGATAGGACGCCGGAGCGTCGACCGACCGTTCCACCGCATACTGCGCCGATGAGCCCTCTGTGACGGAGCTTGGACCGGTGATGGCGCCGGTCTGCCCTGAAGGTGACGTTGCGCCCCCACCCCCGCCGCCACAGCTTGTACAGATGAGGAGTACGAGAGCTAGGAGGACAGGGAATATCGCGCGCATTTCGGCTCCCTCCTTACGGTACGACTAACATGATAAGGTGCGGAAATAGATTACACTATTTAGTTACCATGTCAAAGGGGGCAAAACAAGGTACCAGTGAGTCTTTTTCAACAAAAAAATCGGATATACTGTTTTTATAAGTCTATCGCGTTCTATACGTTTATCTTGATAGGCTGATTTTTTGGGCGCTTGATGACCCCGATCAGCGATGCGACCAGGCCTTGATTCTCTGTTCGCATTCTTCCTTCGGCAGGTAGCTGCCCTTTTCCAGCATCCGGATCAAGGCTTGAGCTGCATGACGTGGAGCCATGACCCCGCCGTTTACGAGCAGATCCAGTACCCACAATGTGCCGTGCACCTCCACTCCTTCAAGCTCAGCGAAGTTCTTAAGCGGTTTGTCCGAGGTAATCAGAGTTGCTTTCCTGGAACGAGCAAGGACAAAGCAGGAAAGATCGGGCTTCGACAGGCGCCCGGCTTCCTTAGTCTGCGAGAGAACTCCCATTTGCTCGACCAAAACGGACTCAAGCTTCTTTGGGTCGAGGCCCTTAGTGTAGAGGCTCTCCGCCAGATCGGGGATATGCTTGGGGAATTCCAACTCCGCCACCAGGTCTGTTGTAATCCATTTGAAACTGAGTTGAAAAGGAAGGAAAAGGATGTCTCCATCGCGCAGGTCTACCCAGAAGCTTGTGTCGGTAACCAGCTCAGTTTCCATCGGATTGGCCTGCCCGCACGAGATCTCTCGAATCCCTGGAAATCAGCCTGCCAAGCAGCTCTTCGGCTCTGGAATGAGTGATAAGTCCCTCCGCCAAAGCCCTGAAAACGAGCCGTTGCATGCGTCTGGGCTTCTCGACGGGATACTGGTCTCCGGGTTCTCTCTCCTTCCACCCGTTTCTCTCGAATTCCGAGAGGAGCGGCTCTGCACTCCGGATGATGCCCAGTTCGGCTGCGCGCCTTATCCAGGCCTGCATGCTGAGTCCATATTTGTGCTTCAATGAGTGAAGCTCTTCGATTCCCAGCTGAGTGCGGTGCTCTCCCAGTTCCTCGATGGCAGCCTGTCTGGGGACGATGAACGCGGCACCGAAGCGGAATGCCATTTCTTCTTCGTTGACAGCGGTGCTCTTGGATGGTTTGAGCATCATGTGACCAAGCTCATGAGCCAGGCTCAGCCGCTGATGATCGCCGGAGAAGGAAGAATTGACGACGATGACATACTCATCTCCGGGTTCATTGCTGACCGGAACGACAAGCGATTCAAACGAATCGTCGCGCTCCACCTGGAACACTCTTATCCCCTTACCCTCAAGGAGCTCGACCATGTCCGGGATCGGATCGGAGCCCAGATCCCACAACCTGCGCAGCTCTTCGGCCCGTTTCTCGGCACGATCGAGCGACGAAACGCTATGCGGAAATCCCTCGGGCAAGACGAAAGCATTAGACGACTTGCGCTCGAATATCTGTTCGAGCTCCCCGTATCGCTCCAGCCATTCGCGGATGTCCGCCAGAAGTTTCTTTTCCTCTTTCTTGAGGAATCTTCCTTTCGAATGGCGGAAGCGGGGATCGCCCAGTTCGACGGACGGCTCACGGAAGAAGTAGTCGAGAGAGACATCGAGGGCTTTGGCAAGTCTAAGCAAGACGCCTGAACTGGGAATGTCCTCTTCCTTCTCGTACTTGGAAATGGCATTATGGCTCACCCCGACCATTTCGGCGAGCCGACGCTGGTTTAAGGCGTTGAGCTGTCTCGCTTGTCTAATCCTCTCACCGAGTGGAGCCATGTGCTTTTGTCCTCCGGTTTACAAAATATCATATTTTTGGCAGTTTGTCAACCGGAGGCACCATGCTTTCTCCAAGAAAATGCGTTGCGACGGCGCCGAATCTTTCAGTGGTCACGGGGGAGAGGCACCTTGGAGTCCCTCGATATATGCCGAAAAAGCGATTTTTGCCGGTATTTTCGATTTTTTCAATGTAAGGCTCTTGACCTTCTGAGCCACTAATGATACATTCCCTCTTCGCGTCTCTTTGGCGCGGCATGGATATATTATGCCTACTATCAACCAGCTGATCCGGACCGGGCGCAAGAAAGTCGTGAAGAAGAACAAGGCGCCCGCGCTTCAGGGGAACCCCCAGAAGCGTGGGGTGTGCACGCGCGTCTGGACAGTGACGCCGAAGAAGCCGAACTCGGCGTTGAGGAAGGTCGCCAGGGTGCGTCTGACCAACGGGATCGAGGTCACAGCTTACATTCCGGGCATCGGGCATAATCTTCAGGAGCACTCGGTTGTGCTGATCCGCGGCGGACGCGTGAAAGACCTCGGCGGCGTTCGTTATCACATACTGAGGGGTACGCTGGACGCGGCGGGAGTGGAGAATCGAAGGCGAGGCCGGAGCAAGTACGGCACAAAGCGTCCAAAGACTTAGGAGACTATTAAATAGGATAAAGGAAACAACTCAGATTGCCATACAGGGTCGCAGGGGCGGGTCCCCCAGTTGAGGACCTGATACCAACCACGACTCGCTCAGGGCGCGAAAGCGCTTTTGTGCGACCCGACTTGTCTAGAGAGTGAGTCGGGTTTTTTTACGACCAAACGAGCTGGACGGAAAGCGATGAGAGGAAAGAAACCACCGAAACGCGAGATCGAGCTGGATGCGGTCTACAAGGACGCGAATGTCACACGCTTCATCAACAAGCTGATGTGGCGCGGGAAGAAGACCGTGGCGGAGGGCGTATTTTACGGCGCCCTGGCGATCGTCAAGGAGAAGACCGGAGAAGAGGGGATAGACGTCTTCAAGAGAGCGCTCGAGAACGCGAGGCCGCACGTGCAGGTGAAGAGTCGGCGCGTGGGCGGATCTACGTACCAGGTTCCGATAGACATCAAGCCGTCGAAGCAGATGGAGCACGCGATGCGGTGGGTCATCCAGTACGCTCGAGCTCGCAAGGGCAAGCCGATGCGCGAGAAACTGGCGATGGAGCTCATGGACGCGGCGGCGGGTACGGGCGCGAGTGTGAAGAAGAAGGACGATACGCACCGGATGGCGGAGGCGAACCGTGCTTTCGCTCACTACAGAGTGTGATCCGGAGCGAGCTGAATAAAGAGAGCAACTCGACTGATATAGAGTGCTTAATGGCGGGATACCCGGCGATGGACGATGCACCTCAAAGAAGCGTTACTGGCACTCACCCCCACAAGGGGTGGCAGTGACGTTTGAGGGAAGGTGCAAGATGAAATACGACCTGGCCGGGATTCGGAACATTGGCATTGCGGCGCATGTGGATGCCGGAAAGACGACGGCGACGGAGCGCATCCTGTTCTACTCGCACAGAATCCACAGGGTCGGCGAGGTCCACGAGGGCACTACGCAGACCGACTGGATGGTGCAGGAGCGGGAGCGCGGGATCACGATCACGTCCGCGGCGACCTACTGCGAATGGTCCGGCCACCGGATCAACATCATAGACACCCCCGGGCACGTCGACTTCACGATGGAGGTTGAGAGGTCTCTGCGTGTGCTCGACAGCGTGATCGCGCTTTTCTGTGCGGTGGGGGGGGTACAGAGCCAGTCGGAGACCGTATGGCGTCAGGCCGACAGGTACAAGGTCCCCAGGATCTGCTTTATCAATAAGATGGATCGTATCGGCGCCAATTTCTTCGGGGTTGTCGATGCCATCAGAAAAAGACTGAGAGGGGTCCCCATGGCGATCCAGCTTCCCATCGGGAGCGAGGACCAATTCGAAGGGATTGTCGACCTGGTCTCGATGGAGGGGGTACGATGGCTGGATGAAGCGGGGACCGAGATAGAGCGGGGGCCGATCCCGTCCGATCTGATGGAGACTGCCGAGCGGTATCGGGAGAAGTTGATCGATCAGGCGAGCCAGTTCTCCGAGCAGTTGATGGAGGAATACTATGCCGGCGACGTGAAGCTTGAGACGCTCAAGGGCGCGATCCGGACGGGGACGATCAGTGGGGCAGTCACTCCGGTGCTGTGCGGCAGCGCATTCAAGAACAAGGGCGTTCAGACGCTTCTTGACGCGATTATCGACTACTGCCCGAGCCCGCTGGACGTACCTCCGGTGGAGGGGACCGACCCCAAGACCGGAAAGGCCCAGGTGAGGAAAACCGATCCGGACGAGCCGCTGGCGGCGCTGGCGTTCAAGGTGGCGACCGACCCCCATGTGGGACGGATCGTCTATGCAAGAGTGTACTCGGGTACGCTTGAGAAGGGGCAGGTCGGACTGAACCCTCGCGTGGGGAAACGCGAGCGGGTCAACGGAATTCTGATCATGCATGCGAACAAGCGCGAGCCGGTGGACGAGCTGAGGGCGGGCGAGCTTGGCGCGCTGGTCGGTCTGAAACTCACGACGACCGGGGACACGCTTTGCGATCAGAAGCATCCGATAGCCCTGGAGAGCATCTATCATCCGGAACCGGTAATCACGATCGCGATCGAGCCGAGAAGCCAGACTGATAGCGACAAGCTCGACTCGGCGCTGAGGCGTCTGGCCGACGAGGACCCGACGTTCAGGACATCGAGGAATGAAGAAACCGGCCAGACGGTGATCAGCGGGATGGGAGAGCTGCACCTTGAGATCATCGTGGATCGATTGCTGAGGGAGTTCGGGGTGGAAGCTCATGTCGGGGCCCCGCAGGTTGCGTACAAGGAGACCATCTCTCGCTCATCGTCGGTGGCGGAGCGGTACGTTCGCCAGACGGGCGGGCGTGGGATGTACGCGGAAGTGAGTCTGGAGGTCAAGCCGCGCGAGAGAGGCGCGGGAAATGCGTTCGAGAGCATGGTCGGCGGGGACAAAGTGCCGAAACAGTTTATTCCGGCGGTCGAGAAGGGCGTGATGGGCAAGCTGAGGAGCGGGGTGCTCGCAGGCTACCCGATGGTGGATGTTCTGATAAGGCTGGTGGACGGGAGTTTTCATGTGGTGGACTCGAGCGATCTAGCGTTCGAGATCGCCGGATCGGTAGCGGTTGAGAGGGCGTGCAAGCTCGCGGGACCGCTGATAATCGAGCCGGTGATGAAAGTGGACATAGAGTCGCCGGAGGTATACCTGGGGGCGATCAGCGGCGATCTCAGCGGGCGTCAGGGTCTGATCGAGAGGGTCGAGACCCGTGGCGACGGCACGGTGAACATGATAGCGATGGTTCCGCTGAGGCAGTTGTTCGGATACGCAACCCATCTAAGGTCGGCCTCTCAGGGTCGAGCGAGCGGGGTGGCGGAGTTCGCGGAATACCGTCCGCTTCCCGAGAACATCGCCAGGACAACAATACCGTTCTATGAAGAAGCGATGAAGGAGATCGAGCGGGTGTCGGGGAGCGAGAAGAAATAGGATTTTTTTAGAGCGGACAGCACATGCGTCGCGATTGAAGGACTGAAAGGAAAGACAAAGGACATACACGGCACGGACGCGAGGGGGCGTCCGGATCTCACGCCCGGGAACCGGGTCGAAGGAGAGCTTGAGGACAATGGCCAAAGCCAAGTTTGAGAGAACGAAGCCGCATCTGAACGTAGGGACGATC
>CAYGZQ010000091.1:0-11552 GCA_964354375.1 uncultured Planctomycetota bacterium | reverse complement strand
AAACGCCTCATAACAGAGCCGCGAGCGTCAGCGAGCGGTCACATGGAGAGCTACCGTTCCGACAAATTCGAAACACGAAAACAGAAAGCCCACCCGGTAAGGGGTGGGCTTTCGCGCACGCATATAAGTAACTCACCACTCTCCAGATGGCGAGTACTTAATCAGGTATACATCGCTGTCGCCGCTGGAAACCCGGATATCCTGCTCGGCTCCGGGATTGAAGTCGACCTTGTCCCTGAAGAAACCGGTCACATAGATGCTGCCGTTTTTGGCGACAGCGACGCCAAGTCCGCGATCATCGTCCAGCCCGCCCCAGGTCTGCGTCCAGAGGTGGCCCCCCGAGCTGTCGAATTTGCTCAGGAACCCGTCCCATCCGCCCACGGCTTCGTGAATCTCGGAAGTGCCGCCCGGGTCGAAGTCCACCTCGCCGGAGAAGTAGCCGGCGACATAGAGATTTCCGGTGGTGTCGACGCCGAGGCCGGTCACGGGCTCGCAGCTTGATGGAGGCGGTTCGGGAGTCGCGCCCCATGCCGTGCACTTCATGAACTCCCCTTCCCATGAGAAGACGCTGACAAAGGAGGACAGATAGCCGGGCGGGTCGTGAGTGTCATCGCCCGGACCCGGATCGAAATCGACGGCGCCGCGAAATTCCCCGGCAACAACGGCCAGGCCGGTGCACGGGGCGCCGACGGTGTGCGCTGCATCATCGTCCGATCCGCCCCACGCCGTCGCCCAGGCGAAATTGCCCGATGTGTCGAACGCGCTGATGAAGCAGTCCTGAGCGCCGTTCGACGTGATCTTGCAGACTGAGGTGCTGGGATCGAAATCGACCTCTTCGCTGAATGCTCCGGAGACATACACCGCGCCATATTCGTTAACAGCCACACCTTCGCCCAAGTCGAGAAGACCCGTGCCTCCCCATGTCCTTGCCCACTGGAACAACCCGCCAGCGTTGAACCTCGCAAGAAAGATGTCTCCTCCGCCGTTTGAGGTGTGAAAGTCATTCCCCGAACCGGGGTCGAAATCAACCATACCCGTGAAAGCGCCGGCGAGGTACACATACCCGTCCTGGGTTGCCTGCACACCGACTCCCGAGTCCATACCCGATGAACCCCACGTTCGGGCCCATTCCAGCGAGCCGTTCGGATCGAGCTGGAGGAGGTAGATATTGTTCATGCCGGACCTCATGTCGGTCCCGGGACCCGGATCGAAATCTATCGTGCCGTCGAAGGAGCCGGTCACGTAAGTGTACCCGCAGCCATCCACCGTCACCCCCCTGGCTGAGGCGGAGCTGCCATTCTCGGTTGCCCAGACCTTAGCCCATTCGAAGACGCCGTCGGAGGCGAACTTGGTAACATAAGCTCCGTGTTCTGCGGCAAATTGCTCGGTCCCGACGCCGGGGTCGAAATCGACCGTGCCCGAGAACTGACCGGCCGAATAGATGTTGCTGAGGGAGTCGACTGCGACGGAATTGCCGGAGTCGGTTCCTTCACCCCCCCATGTCTGCACCCAGCACGTCGTCACGGAGAGCAGGAATACATTGTAGGCGGCAATCTCACCCAGGTTGGGATCCGGTTGAGAGTCGGTCACTTTTACCAGGAGCGGGTACTCTCCGACCGGCGATCCGAACTCGTTTGTGATTTTACTCGTGAACCTGTGCGCCCCGTCGGCCGTGTCGCATGAATACGCCAGCTGGACCTCGCCACCGAAGAGCTGGGGAGCTTCGACGGTGACCGAGGCGATCGTGTCCAAACCCTGGTGGTCGAGAACGTCAACGTTGATCTTGGCGTATGACTGTGCGACAGGTTTCAGACCCTCTTCCATCTGATACCTGATTTCGTAGACTTCCGGGCAGTTCGCTTCAGGCGGAAAATCTTTCCAGGGGTTTGTCACGTTCTCCACCGGCATCCAGCAAGCATCCACAACGTACCCGAACTCTATGGGGCTCTGATTCTCGGGGACCCGGATTCTCACAATTCGGTTGGTCCAAGGGTATCCCGCTCCGAACAGCCTCCTTTCGCTGTCCTTGGCGAAGGCCAGGAACGGGTTCAGCGTCGCGTTCAGGTCCCCGCCGTTTGCGTGCAGACCCGGGATGTATCTCAGAGCCGGCAGGATATCGGAGTCGGGGGGAAACTCGGTCGGATTGAACAGCGCCGCGTACCCGTCCGGATCGATAAGGCTCGGGTAGTCTTTCCCCAGGGACACCATTCTTCCGCTGCCGGCGAAATTGTAGTCCGCACCGGTCACGAACACGCCGCGCACATCAAAGGCGCAAAGATTCTTCGTCGGCGCGAGAGGATGCTTGATCCATACGCGGCATGTGAGTTCGTTCCCGGGATGGAGCTTCACATCCTCGATGTTAAGGCAGGAGTTGCACGGATCGACCTCGAGCAGTCTGACGACATTCAGGTGCATCTCAGCCGATCGTATCGGGACGATCTCCACATCGCCGCTTTCGGGGAGGATTCGGATATTCCACCAACCCCAGAGATGCCGATTGTTCTCGGTCGGACAGGCGGACTGGGTCGAGATTGAATCCGATGACGATTGTGTGCCTGGGGGCTGCACGGGATTCCCGCCCGGCGAGCGTCCGCAGCTTGCCAGCAAAGACGCAATCATGGTCAATACAAGAATGGAGCGAGACATGGGGGGATCCTCCTAAGAGCGATTTCATTCGCTAGCGGGGCGGGAGGAGGAGCAAGGCAGGGCCCCTCCTCCCGTTTATGTTCAACGGAACCTGTTACCAGGTCCCGTCGGGTCTACAACTCATCAGGAAAATGTCCGATCCGCCGACTGCGGTATGGATGTCCTCGTCGGGACCCGGATCGAAATCGACTTTCTCTCCGAAGAAGCCGGTTGTGTAGATTCGACCGGACGGGCTGACCACGATGTCCAGTCCCCAGTCCGATACCTTTCCGCCGAACGGGACCGTCCAGAGATGCTCGAGGTCGGGCGTGTATTTCGATACGAATCCGTCCCATTCTCCCTTTGAGACATACACCTCGCCGGGATCGTTATAGTCGAAATCGTACGTGCCCCGGAAGTATCCCGAGACATACATGTTGCCGAACATGTCGAATGAAATGCCCGATATCGGCGACCCCCCTGTTGTCGGAGGCGGCTGAATCCCACTCCTGGTCGCTGTCGTGAAAGCACCCGAGGCCGTGAATGCGGACACGTAGTCCGCCTGCACTTCGGAAGCGACCCAGAATGTCCCGGCGCCGGGGTCGAGATCGATGCCCCCGACATATTCCCCGCTGACCATAATTCCCATGAAATCGTGTGCCGCGACGGCATGGCAAAAATCGTCCTCGGTATTTCCCCAGGTGCGAACCCAGATGAGGTCTCCGTCCGGAGAGAACTTGCTCATGAACGCGTCTTTTCCACCCTTGGCTTGATGCATTTCCGGCCAGACCGATGGATCGAAATCCACTGAGTTCTCAAATGAGCCGCACACGCAGATATTTCCTTCTCCGTCGCACGCCACACCGTACCCGACATCTCCAAGGCCTGTGCCTCCCCAGGAAACAGCCCACAGGTGGTTGCCCAATGCATCGAATTTCGTCAGGAACACGTCCTGATTGTTTGCCTTCAGCTTGTTCATGTCAGTGCCGGGATCGAAGTCGACCGTGCCGCCGAAACAGCCGGTGACATAGATGTCTCCCTTCTCGTCAACCGCGAGGCCTCTTGCCACATCCACAGGATCGCCGGCATCATTCGATCCCCATGCGCGTGCCCACACGAACTGGCCTTTCGTGTTGAAACAAGACAGAAATGCATCCGACTCCCCCTGCGCAGTCAGCTCGGTGACGCCCGGACCCGGGTCGAAGTCCACCGTCTTCGCAAAACACCCCGTTACGTATATGTAGCCCCCCTTGTACACAGCGACGTCGTAGCAGATGTCCGCCCATTCGCCTCCCCACGAGTATGCCCACAATGGATTACCCTGCCAGTCCGTCTTTGCAAGAAACGCGTCGCGACTGGTTCCCCAAACCTGCCCGGCGACATAGATGTTTTCCTCAAGGTCCATTGCTATTCCGTTACCGGAATCCCCCACAGGTGTGCCCCATGCCCGACACCATCCCTGGGACGATCCTTCGGACACTCTCACGGATCCCACCGTCCATGCGGACATGGCTCCGAGGTTCGGATCATATCCATTCGCATCGACCCTTATCAGCAGCGGGTATTCTCCCTCGTCGGCTCCAAGATCGTTCACCACCAGTCCCGTGTACATCGAGTATCCCTCCGACGTAGAACCGCCGTATTTCAGGGACTTGATGCCTTCGAAAAGCTGAGGGCATTCCATCGTCACCGTCTTTGTCGTCCCGAAGGGCTGGTCATGATAGACTGGAACAACGTTGATGCCGGTTTCGCTGCCGCTCGAATTGCCCAGGGCTCCCAGGTATTCAACTCTAATCGCGTACGCTTCCGGACAGTTCGGCGACAACGGAAAAGTGTCGACCGGCACCCAGCTTGCGTCCACCGCGTACCCGAATTCGATTTCTCCCGACGGAACCTCAAGGTGCATCGTGCGCGTCGTCGTCGGCTTACCGACGCCAAAGGCTCTTTGAATCGCATCCCTCTCGAACGCCACGAACGGATTCAGCGTTGCGTCGGGATCCGGATCGGTCGCCCATTTCCCAGGGACGTATTTGAGAACCTGGGGTCCCGGCTGATCGGGAGGGAATTCCACCGCATTGAAAAGGGTTGTGCAGCCGTCAGGATTCAGAAGTCGCGGATGAGTCCCGTCCCACGATATGCTCACGTCGTTTCCGGGAAACGAGAAATCCGAATCCGTCAGGAAAATCCCCCTCACATCATAGATGACAAAGTCCGGATTCCCCTGGCCGGGATGCTTGATTGTCACATCGAGCACGATGCGGTTCTGCGACAGAAACTGGATGTTTGATATCCCCAGGCAGTCCTGGCACGGGTTCTTTTCCAGCAATTTCAGCGCATTCAGGTGGAACTCAGCCGAACGAACCGGCTCCACAGTAGCCTCTGACGATTCGGGCGAGATCGTGACTTCCCAGTACCCCCAGAGCTGCCTTACGCTCCGGGGAATCTGAGCGTTTTCCCCTGTTGCCGAAAGAGACGGATTCTCAGGGGGCACAAGGGCATTGTTTGCAGTCGACTTGCCGCATCCTGCCAGGATGAGCGTCAACAACAAAAAGACCGGAACTCTGCGATACATTGGATAATCCTCCTGAAGAAAAACTGATGGGGCACTACTGAAAAACGCGGTTACCTTAATCTACCACACGACTCAAATCCGTCAAGGGACCAGATATGGGAAAAATCGAGGGGACTAGTTGCCAACTGGATACCTTCTGCGATACTCGTACAAACCCAGCGCCGCCGACGTCGCCACGTTAAAAGACTCGATGGCGCCGGGCATCGGGATCGACACCCTTTCGTCACAGGTCTCGAGGACGAGTCTCGATACGCCCTCGTGCTCGCTCCCCACGATCCACGCCGATCTGGGGCTGAATTCGACTTTCGTCAGGATCGCAGCGCCGGAGGTATCCGCCGCATAGCACCAGACATCGGCCTTCTGAAGAGTCTTGATCGCTCTGGTGAGGTTGTTGACGCGAATCACAGGAGCTTTCCCGGCGTTTCCCGCGGACGTCTTCTCCACGGTCGGCGTAATTCCGCAGGCGCGATGCTCCGGGATGATCACGCCGTCCGCCCTGAATCCGGCGGCTTCCCTCAAGATATGTCCGAGATTTCCGGGGTCCTGGATTCCGTCCAGGATTACCACCAGGCACGGTTGCGGCGGCTGGTTCTTCTTAAGCCAGGAGTCGAAATCGGTGTAGGGGAAAGGAGTGACCTTCGCGATGATCCCCTGGTGATTCGCGCGACCCATCCGGTCGTCAAGGTAGGATCGTGCAACCCATTCCACCTTCAGTCCCAGCTCCACGGCTCTGTTGGCGAGATCCTCGCGCGTCCGGGCCGCCTTTCCCCTGTCCGATGTCTTCAGCACCCAAAGCCTCTGGGCGCGACCTGTGTCGAGCGCATCGGATACTGAATGGGGTCCGTAGACAAGGTTTTCGTTCGCCATGTGAAAAAAACGCAGCCTGACGAAGATTACGGCGTCACCGCAACTGCGACATCATCCATGAGCCATCCGCGCATGTTGTAGAAGACATTTCCTGACGCCACCGCGACTCCGAGCCTGACATTGTGCCCGAACGTGCTGCTGGTGAGGTCCATCCGACTGACAAGCCCGTTCGTGCTTATCATCCCGATACCGAACGCGTCCTGACCGTCCAGCACCGTCCCGTTCATCTCCACATCGTAACCGAATCCCCCGTCGATCTTCTCCTCGTTCGTCGAAAAATCCGGTGTCAACGGAGCCACGGTCACCTTGAAATTGCCCCCGTCGAGGCTCGCAAGGAACTGGAAATCGTGGCGCACATAGATCGACGCCTTGGTGATCCCGGGAGGGATGGGTATCTCGGGCGATAGAAAAATCCCCTGGCTGGAGGCCTGGTAAGATGTGTTGAAATCCCCCCATTTGTAACCATAGCCCTTCAGAAGCCCGTCGGACCCCACCGTCGTCGTCCATTGCGTTGCGCCGGTCTCCAGGATCGCAGACCATCCCGCATTGTCGCCCGTCGTTGTGTCGCTGAAGTCCGCATGAAATACCGGTTGCTGGACTGTGACCGCAAGCGGCGGCGCGGGGACACCCGGATGATGCCCGTCATAGATCGAAACATGAACTTCATATTGCCCAGGGGCGCCGACCACGGTCCAGTCGATCAGCATCTCGCCTGTATCCGGCCCCATGATCGGTCCCCAGACAATCTGCCCGCTTCCGGGCAAACGTACCGTCCACGCGAATGAAAGGGGATCGTCCTCGAGATCGTATCCGACGACCTTGCAGTTGCCGGGGTATTCCGAAAGCATCGGGACCATGCTGTCGCCGCTCACCGGTCCGCCCGCAATCGGGGGACCGTTCCCGCCCACCGGCAGAGCCCGAACCTGCACATCGTCTATCAGCCATCCGTGATTCTCGGCGGTGTCGGCGTAATCAGTCGCGGCGGCGAAGCCGAGATAGACGTTCGATCCGATGAAAGCGGGCGGAATCTCGTACGAGGAGGCCCAGAGCTCGTCTGTATACTGGTCGGAATCGAAAGCCTTCTGGTTGTCGATCGCGGTGCCGAACAGCCAGCCGTCATAGTTCTTCCCGGCCAGGATGTCCATCTCGGGATCGTCGTATGTCGGCAGCGCGGGCGCCTCGGTCACCTTGAAATTCCCGCCGTCGAATCCCACCTGCAGGTCGGGGTAGTACTCGAACTGGTATGAATGGAAAACGACCGCTATCGCCCGATCGATCGCGGGCGGAATCCCGATCTGGGGCGACACGAGGATATCCGCGGAATCGAGAACATACATCGCATTGAATGGCCCGAATTTATACCCGTATCCCTGCAGAACGTTGTCCGATCCGACGAAACCGGTCCAGGTGGTGATCCCCTGGTGCTCATTTGTCGTCCAGCCCGCGTTGTCGCCCGTAGTGATGTCGTTGAGGTCCGCGTGGAAGAGGACATCGTTCACGTTCACCGTCAGGGGATCGGCCTGGACCTGGTTCTCTCCGTCCGAGACTATGCAATGTATTTCCACCGTCCCGGCGGTGTCCACCGTTCCCCAGTCCGCCTCCCATGCCCCTGCTCCGTCGCCCGGCACTGGTCCGTACAGAACATCGCCGGTCAGCGGATCCCTTACGGTCCACTCGTACATGAGCGTGGGAGTGTCTTCATCGGTCGCGGTCACCGTGTACGTTATGATATCGGTGATAAAAACGTCGGTCTCGCCGTCCACTCCGCTCACTATAACCGGCGGATCGTTGAATTCGGTTGACACATCAAATGTATGTCTGAAATACGACGTGAGAGGGTCCGACCCGGCCGCGTTCGGAACGCCAAAGGGATTGCTGTAGTCGTAGCCGTTCATCTCGACCGCGATCAGTATCTCCTGACCCTCGAGGCCCGACGGGCTCACGTCGGGAATGAAAATATCCACTCCCTCGGCGTTTGCGGCGGATGTCTGACACTGTGCGAGCCCGGAGAAATCGAACTCCATGTAGTCTCCGCCGGGAAGTCCGATCTGGTCGGACGAAATGACGATTTTTGAAATGTAATCGGAGAGGTTGGCTTCGTCCCAGTAGGCCCACCAGTCGACTAGGTTCAGCCTGAGGTTGATATCGCCGCCCTTCTTCGTGGGGCTTTCCATGTAGAGCGTCGACGAGTCCACGACCGAGAGTCCGATCGGCTCGAATGCATTCGCGTTCTGGGGGAAGTCGAGAGGCGAGGGGTTGTCGCCTCCGGACGTGGCCTTCTCCCAGCCGGCGATTATCGCGTACTGGAATCTCACCTGCAGAGGAGAGGTCGGGAATTGCAGATAGTAATCTCTCGAAATAGATGTCCCCGGGGTCATCGATCCGCGGTTGGCGACATACGCCAGCGACGACGCGAAATAACCATAGACCGATTGATCGGGCTCGATCAGTTCCGCGAAGTACTTGTACCCGTTGATGGTTGCGTCGGGTGCGAAGCCCTTGGAGCCGAGCGCGCCGGGCGTGAAGCCCAGGATGCCCGGGACTTCGAACTCGGGTGCGTTCATCCAGCGCGTGTATCCGTCGGCGTTGAGCAGGCGAAGATCGTTCTGACCCGGATAGAGAATGTCCGCGTTGTAAGAATCGGTGATCGATCCGTTCCCCATCACCACGCCGCGGACATCGAATCCCCTGAGCTTCGGACCGGGAAAGGGATGGTTGACGGTCACCCGCACATCGATCCGTCCGTCGCTCAGAAGATGAGTTGCGTCGAGAATCTGCACACCCAGGCCCGTAGGGCTTCCCGCGGGCGGCTGAAGAAACATGGTGACGTTCCACGTTCCGGACGCTTCCCTGAGCGGGATCACCTGAAGCTCGCCGGTAACGGGATCGTACTCGACATCCCATAGTCCCCAGAGATACGGCGAGGACGCCCCACTCTGCGACTGAACCTCAACGGCTTGCTGCCCTCCGGGAGACGGCGATGTCGGCGCATCGGTCCGGGAACATCCTACGATGACAAGAAGAAAGAGAAGTAACAGTGGTTGGCTTCTCATATGAGACCTCTGCAGATCATGTGCCGACCATGTGCCGACCATGTGCCGACCATGTGCCGACCATATGCCGACCACGTCCCGTGTTTCGGGATCGGGACCCGACTCGTCTCGAGTCGGGAAAGGCAATTGGGCACAAATACGGCCCTAGTTCGTATCGCCGCCTGAATCCCCGGACGGCTGGTCGGCTGGATTTACGGCCGCTCCGGGCGGCAGGACCTTCTCGGTCTCGCCGGCCTCCCACGGCACGACCTCGCCGTCCAGCTCGACCTCGAGCTTTTCCGGAGCGCCGGCTCTCAGCTTGAAACCGATCAGGTCGCTGAAGTTCAGGACATCCCCCGCCTGCATGTTGCCGGCGTAAAGGCTCCCATCGCGGGTCGTGAGACTCACCCAGCATTGTCCCATCGCCCTGAGTGTAATCTTGTGCGCGAGGTTGTCCAGCTTGGGGGTCGCGTCCGGGGAGCTCGTGTTCTGGGGAGGCTGCCATGTGGGCGCGGTTGTGTCGGTCGGAACAACCTCCAATATCTGTGTCCCCGATCGCCTTTCGCGGTTGTCGGCATCGGGCTTCCCGCTTTGTCGAGCCTTCACGCCGAGCACGAGCAGCGTCGGTATCAGCACGATCAGCGCCAGCTTGGTGATCACCCTCACCCATCGCCCCGTGTCCCATTTTCCCCCGAAAATGCTCTCGTCCCGTGGCTTCTCCTCGTCAATATCGATGTCCGGAGACTTGGAGAGCCTGTCGAAAAGATCGCCCAGTCCCAGGTAATCCGCGTACTTCTTGAAATACGCCCGCTGGTAGGCCTCGCCGGGAATTACCTCGAAGTTCCCTTCTTCGATTGCCTGGATGTATTTCTCCTGAACGTACAGGTCCTTGGCCACTTGCCCCAGCGAGAGGCCTTTCTCCTGACGCGCCCGTCTCAGCAGCTCGCCGCTTTTCATTGGGTTCTCCCGAGTCTCCACAGGATGAGATCGCGAAACGAAACAAGGCGGGACACAGGGTCCCGGTTTCGTTTTCCTCTTTGGACCTAATTATAGCAGTAATGGTTTAATGAGCCCAAGTCCGCGACCGGGTCTAGGCAATCCAGAAACGAGTCACGGAAAAGGCGAACCCGCTGACAAGGTCCCACGCATCGAGCAGTTCGTCGAGCGAGTAGTGGGCACCCATCCTGAATTCCGTCAGCGAATTGAGGAATACGCTGAAGAAAAAGGCGCCGACCACGAACGTAAAGGACGAAAACACCCATGCCGGCAGTTGCAGCTTGCCGCGCACAAGGCTTTCGGTTGTGAAGAAGAAGAACGCGATAGCCACCACGAAGCACACCGCGGCCAGCTTCCAGTATAAGAAATCAACCTGGCCCATAGTCAACTCCCATCCATGCCGAGGAGACAAACGCTCCCGGCGGTAGTGCTATATTATAACATACTATAGCGGATTAATCAAGACCCCCCCGTCCTTTTTTCCCTTCCATTTTCTGCGTCGCCTTTCCCCCTACGGTCTCATTTTTGCCTCAATGAGCCTGTTTGGGTGATAATGTAGCCGTACCGTGCCGGCACCAAGATGGGAACCAACGAAAAGACAGACTGCGTGATCAGGATCAACCGCCGCCAGGTCACTCCCGATGAGGCCTCGGTCAGCATCTTCGACCACGGCTTCCTGTTCGGCGATTCGATCTACGAAGTCGTACGAACAGTGAGAGGGAAGCTGTTCGCGTGGGACGAGCATATGCAGCGGCTCTTCAGATCCGCCCAACGCATCTCACTTTCTCTCCCCTGGTCCGCGGACGAACTCCAGGCGGAAGTCCAGGCGGCGATCGGGGCAAAGAGATGGCCCGGTGAGACCTACTTCCGCATCATCGTCACCCGCGGCGTCGGAATAATTGACCTATTGCCTACATCGAGCGAGTCGCCGAATCTCATCGTTATCGCCAAGGAGCTTCCCGAGCTTTCCGCCGCTCTCCGCGAAGGTGGCCTCGTGCTGTGCGTCACGGATGTGCGCAGAAACTCGCGGCTTGCGATGGACCCGGCCATCAAGTCGGGCAACTACCTCAACAACATTCTCGCCCTCATGGAGGCGAAGCGAAAGGGCGCGGACGACGCCCTGATGCTCAATGAAAACGGGCATCTGACCGAGTGCTCCACCAGCAACTTCTTCATGGTTTCCCAGGGAGTGATTCGGACACCTTCGCTCGATTCCGGCATTCTGCAGGGGATCACGCGGGATTTCATTCTTAAGGTCGCCGGACAGGAACGGATCGCGACCGAGGAGCGCGAGCTCACACTGGTCGATCTGGTCTCGGCGGACGAGATTTTCATCACCGGAACCATCAAGGCGGTCGCGCCGGTAATAAAGGTCATAGGTCCCGCTCTCTGGGAAGCCCGGATTGGGCTGCCCGGACCGATTACCGATAAGATCGGAAAAGCCTACCGGAAATGGGCCG
>CAYGZQ010000090.1:0-11619 GCA_964354375.1 uncultured Planctomycetota bacterium | reverse complement strand
CCGGAATTAGCTGTAAGAAGACTTGACGTGCCCTCTCATAGACAGGCTACGGGCTCCGGTAGCAGCTACTTTTCGAGGACGAAAAGGTAGCAGCTACCGGAATTAGCTGTAAGAAGACTTGACGTGCCCTCTCATAGACAGGCTACGTGCTCCGGTAGCAGCTACTTTTCGAGGACGAAAAGGTAGCAGCTACCGGAATTAACCGGAATTGGCCCGGGATCTGGTGCTTCGTGGTAAAATATTCGCAGAAGGGTATGAATGTGAATCCGCGGGGAATCGGCAGTACCGATAGGGTTCGCGAGGAGACAGGTCAATGGCAAAACGAGTACTGAAGATTATCCTGGCGCTTTTCTGCCTGTTTTTCCTATCCTGCGGCGGAGGCGGGCCTACCTCCCCGGCGGACGACAATCCACCGGTATGGGATAAGCCATCGACCGGCATCTCCGGCCTGAAGCCGGGATTCGAGTGCCTCACGGTGTCCTACGGCACGGCGCACGATCCGGAAGGCGATTACCCTCTCTACTTCAGAATCTACTTCATCGACAAGACCGCGACCAACTGGGACGATCCGTTCCTGGGCCCGGGCCACACGGTCGCGACCGATCCCGCCGGCGCTTCGCGATACGTCATACCCCACCTGATTGCCGGTCATGAGTACTATTGCGGGGTACGTGCCGTGGATTCCGGGGGGAACGAGGATCCGAATACCGGAAAACTGCATGCGGTCCCCGTTGCCGGAGGAGCCGACCCCGTCGCTAAGGCGAAGGTCGAACCGAATCCCGCGAGGGTCGGACAAGCCGTGCGTTTTTCCGATAACGGCTCGTACGATCCCGACGGCGGAGCGATCACGGGGTACGAATGGGATTGGAATAACGACGGCATGTGGGATTCGCAGGGGATTGAGGCCGAGCACACGTGGAATGATGCGGGCGCCCACCAGGTCGGCTACCGTGTAACCGATGATGAAGGCGTTCAGATGGAGTTGAGTCCCCCTCTGGAGATCAGGATCAGTTCCGACCCTGTCGCCAAGGCTGAGGCCGAGCCGAGTCCCGGATGGACCGGTGAGCCTGTGCATTTTTCGGGCGACAAGTCATATGACCCTGACGGCGGAGCAATAGCCAAATACGAATGGGATTGGAATAACGACGGTGTCTGGGATGCGGAAGGAGCCGAGGTGGATCATGCGTGGGATACCCGGGGCACATACCCGGTCGGCTTCCGTGTGACCGACGACGAGGGGTTTACGGATACGCTTGATAACCCTCTTGCGGTCAGAGTCAAGACTTCAGGCGGCGATCTTCTCTGGGCCAGAGGCGCAGGAGGGGAGGGTGGTTTTGCGACCGGTTACGCGATCGCAGGACTGTCCGACGGCTCGACAGTGGTGAGCGGTTACTTCGATGGGGAGGTCACGTTCGGGCTGGGCGAGCCAAACGAGACGGTCCTTGATAGCGATAACAACCAGAATATTCTCGTAGCGCGTTACAGTCCTGACGGAACTCTCGCATGGGCTAGAAAAGTCGCAGGAATATATCACGGTCGTGGTTATGCGATCTCGGCACTTTCTGACGATTCGTTGGTGGTCGGCGGCTCCTTTGTCGGTTCAGCCACATTCGGGCAGGGTGAGCCCAATGAGACCGTCCTGATTACCGACAACGGCTACCTTAATGTTTTCATCGCACGCTTCAGGCCCGACGGGAATGTCCTGTGGGCCAAGGGAGTCGCGGGCTTGGGTGACGGCTTTGCAAACGCGGTCGCTCTACTCTCCGATGATTCGACGGTGGTGAGCGGCAGCTTCAGTGGTTCCGCGACGTTCGGGAAAGGCGAGCCCAACGAGACCATCCTGTCCTCAGACTACGACAATGTTTTCATCGCGCGCTACAGGTCTGACGGGAATCTGGAATGGGCTCGAAAAGTTGCAGGGTCAGACTACGAATACGGTTCCGCAGTGGCGGCACTCTCCGATGATTCGACCGTCGTGAGCGGCTGCTTCGCTGGTTCCGCCATTTTCGGGCAGGGCGAGCCCAATGAGACCATCCTTGCCTCAGAGTACAGCCTCAATATCTTCATCGCGCGCTACATGCCTGACGGGAGTCTCGCATGGGCTAAAAATGCGGGAGGGGCATCCGACGATTGCGCCAACGCAGTCACGAGGCTCTCCGATGATTCGACTGTTGTGAGCGGATACTTCGGGGGTTGGTCCGGTGATCCAGCCACATTCGGGCAGGGGGAATCCAACGAGACCATTTTGGACTCCGTCGGCGCTGCCGACATCTTCGTCGCGCGCTACAGAGCCGACGGCACGCTCGCATGGGCGAAGAGCGCCGGCGGGGCGGATGCTGACGAAGGCAACTCGATCACCGGCTTGTCCGATGACTCGGTAGTGGTAACCGGGTTCTTCGGGTATTCGGATGGGAGCCAGGCCACATTTGGGCATGGTGAACCCGACGAGACAATTCTGCACTCAGCGGGCGGTTATTACGATATCTTCACCGCGCGCTTCAATCCTGACGGGACTCTGGCATGGGCTCAGAGCGCAGGTGGTGGGAATGACGACATCGGCTACGCGATCGCAGCACTTCACGACGATTCGACTGTGGTGACCGGGTATTACTCCTACCTGGCCACATTCGGTGAAGGTCAAACCGGCGAAACCATTCTCACCGGCGCCGGCTACCAGGATCTTTTCGTCGCTCGTTACTCGAGGTGAAGATTCTCCGGTAGCAGCTACTTTTCGAAGACGAAAAGGTAGCAGCTACCGGAACTGGGGAAACCTGTTTCGCCGAGGTCACACGTAAGTTATCATTGTCGGAATTCTCCGGTAGCAGCTACTTTTCGAGGACGAAAAGGTAGCAGCTACCGGAACTGGGGAAACCTGTTTCGCCGAGGTCACACGTAAGTTATCATTGTCGGAATTCTCCGGTAGCAGCTACTTTTCGAGGACGAAAAGGTAGCAGCTACCGGAACTTGATGAAGGAGGCTGGTCGATGACGAAACGATTGCTGATTATCTCCCTGGCGCTTCTCTGCCTCTTTATCCCGGCTTGCGGAGGAGACGGGCCCACCACACCCCCTGACAACAATCCCCCGGTATGGGATAAGCCCCGTATCGGCATCTCGGTCCTGAAACCGGGGCTTGAATGCCTGACCGTATACTACGGCACCGCCGACGATCCGGATGGCGATCATCCTCTGAAGTACAGGATCTATTACATCGACGCGACCGCTACCGACCTGGACGATCCTTTTTTGGGTCCCGGCCACGTGGCTGTCGACGACCCCGATGGTGTCTCACCGTTCATCATACCCGACCTCATCGCCGGTCATGAGTACTATTGCGGCGTTCACGCTGTCGATCCCGACGGTAACGAGGACCCGAACGTACAGAAGTTGCATGCCGTTCCTCTCCCGGGCGGAATCGACCCTGTCCCGATCGCCACGGTCGAGCGGAGTCCTGCGCCAAACGGGCGTCCGGTTCATTTCTCGGGCGCCGGCTCGCGCGATCCGGACGGAGGGGTGATCCTGAAGTACGAATGGGACTGGAACGATGACGGGACCTGGGATGTGGAAGGACCTGAGGCCGAGCACACATGGTATCAGGACGCCCTTCGGGAGGTTGGATTCCGAGTGACCGATGACGAGGGCCAGGTGGTCTCGCTCGCGAGTCCGCTTGAAGTAAACGTTGTCAGCGGCACTCTCATGTGGTCGAAGGACGCCGGTGGACCATCAGATGATGTCGGTTACGCGGTAGCAACGCTCTCTGATGATTCGACCGTGGTCACAGGATGCTTCTCAGGCACGGCCACTTTCGGGGAGGGCGAGCCGAATGAGACCACGCTCAGCTCCGCCGGGTCTCAGGACATCTTCCTGGCTCGATATGAACCGGACGGCACTCTCGTGTGGGCGAAGCGCGCGGGCGGAACGGGTTCCGACGCGGCTCGGGCTGTCGCGGCGCTCCCTGATGATTCGATCGCGTTGACCGGCCGCTTCTCCGGCTATGCTTATTTCGATCAAGGGGAGGCCAACGAGACCCACTTGTGGTCCGGGGGCCGGGATGATGTCTTCATCGCCCGCTACTATCCGGATGGGACTTTGAGGGACGCCTATTCCGGCGAAGGGCCTGATACTGACGCGGGCACGGCGATCGCGGCTCTCCCGGACGGCTCGATCGTCGTTGCAGGTCTCTTCGGTCACTATTTGCACTTCGGCGATCTGATGGGGCCGGACAGGACCGCCTATAACTGCTACTGGGACGGCTCTGACATGTTCGTCGCCCATCTCGATTTGAACGGGAAGAGAATGTGGATTACTGAGGCAGGTGGGTGGGGGAATGATGCGGCTTGCGCGATCACTGTGCTCTCGGACAACTCGATCGCGGTCTGTGCTTACTTTGAGACCGCACCGGACCTGTCGGCCAGGGAGGACATAATTGTGGAGCGGTATGATCCCGACGGTACTCTCGCCTGGTCGAAAAACACAGGCGCACAAAGGCTTGGATCGGTCTACGGCATCGACGCGCTGTCCGATGATTCGATTGTGATAAGCGGGACCTTCGCCGGGTCCACCTTGTTCGGCGAAGGAGACCCCAACGCCACATACCTGACCTGCAACGGATACGAGAATTTCTTCATCGCGCGATACAATCTCGACGGGAGCCTCGCATGGGTTCGAAGTACGGGGACGGAACAGGTTCAAGGCTGGGGCAGAGCCGACGGGACCGGGGTGACGGCGCTCTCGGATGATTCCATTGTGGCGGTCGGATTTTTCAACTGCCCTGACCTCATGTTCGGGAAAGGGGAGCGCTACGAGACAGTCCTCTACTCGACCGGCAACGATGATATCTTTGTGGCGCGTTACTGTCCTGACGGGAATCTGGTGTGGGCGAGGACAGGCCCGAGCGATTGGGCGTCCACCGAAATCGGCTACGCCATCGCGGCTCTGTCGGACGATTCGACGGTCATCACCGGATTCACCGGGCGAACCTGGGGAGGCCAACTAATGGTCCCCTGGAATGTCCTTATCGCCCGGTTTTCGCCGTGAGTAGCGCGCTTTCGATCAGACCAACGGACACGAAGCCTTACCGGTAGCCGCTAACGGTCGGACGTTCATTAACCCGACGCTTTGATTCGGAAGCCGCAGTAGGCGGTTGATGCGTCCTTGTTGCCGGACGTGTCGACGGCCCGCAGGTGAAAATCGTACCATCCCGGACCAAGATTCGTGAGGTCTATCAGGTTGTCGTCGTTGGTCCACCCGTTCACCATGACGTGATCCTTGTACAGACTCCACTGGTAGGTCAACTGGTTTGTAGCGGTGCAATTGTCGTTGCCGCCGACATCGAACGTGTACTGAGTGACGGAAGAGGGCAGGTCGGCGGGATAGGGGCAGTTGTTGATCCAGGTGTCCGGCGGCGTTGTGTCGTTGAGACATGGGTCGACAGCCGCGACGTGGAAGCCGCAATATGCTTCCGAGGCGTCCTCGTTGCCCGCGTTGTCGACGGAGCGCACGAAGAAATCGAACCAGCCTGCCGAGAGGCTGGTGACATCGATAACCGCATCGTCATCGGTCCAGCCCTGCACCAGGAGGCTGTTCCCGTATAAGGCCCATTGATAGGTCAGCTCGGATGCGGGCGTGCAGTCGTTGGGATCGGTCCCCGAGACGTTGAACGTGTACTGGGTGGTGTTGGACGGGAGCGTGTTGGGTTGAGGGCAATTGTCTATGAAGGTATCGGGAGCGTCCGCGTCATCCGCACAGGGATCGTTCAATAGAATCAGATCGGGAAGGTTGACACGTTCGAGGAGCGGCTCGCGGAACTGAACGACGCCGTTCGCTTCGTCGATGCGGAAACCGCAGTACGCCAGGGACTTGTCCTTGTTGCCCGCGCTGTCGACTGCGCGAGCGTAGAAGTCGAACCAACCGGGCGTCAGGTTCTGGAGTCCGACGAAAAGCCAGCTCTCCGGAGTCCAGCCGTTGACCATGTTCTTGTCTTTGTACAGCGCCCATTCGTACGTGAGGTCCGCGGCCTGAGTGCAGTTGTCGCGCCCGCCGAGAACGAAAGTATGGGAGGTGGTAGTCGCGGGAAGGTTGTCGGGGTAGGGACAACCGTTCAAGTAGGTCTCGGGCGCGGTGATATCGTTGCTGCAATCCTCGCTCGATGCAGTGATGACAAGGCTGTAGGTGACATCGCCGGTTCCGACCTGCCGGACATTCACAATGTAGCTGCCCTCGGTCGGGTTATTGGTGGACACCTCCGGATTGCCGCCCCAGACCCCGGAAAACCAGTCAAGAGTGTCGCTCGCGCCGCGTGGGCAGTCTTTGAAGAGATACATGTCTTCCTGATCGACCCTGTCGCCGTACATGATCACCTTGAGTTGTCCGTAGCCGGCACCGATATCGAAATGGTACCAGTCCTCCTGGTCGTAGATTCCGGTCGTCTGGCCGGAAATGCCCGCCGCTGGTATCCATTGAGCCGACGCGCAATCGTCGTTGTCATCCGAGATCCGGTAGTGCAACAGGTTGTAGCGGCACACGCGCTGGGATGATTCCCACATGCCCACCTCGCAGACATAGTTGCCCGGGGCGAGGTCCTTCAAATCGATGGTCAGGTCCTGTCCCGGAGCGTATCCTCCGAAATCCGAGCCTATGAACCCCGCATATTCCACGTTGTTGTATGCGCTTTCGGGCCACAGGATCATGTAGAGGGTGGCGTCATCCGGGCCGTCCACCTTGAGATTGTCGCTCGCAGGAGTGACGAGGATTCTTCTGAGGTCGGCAACATACTCGCGGTCCGGGTCGCCGAACCTGGTGTCGTACCCGAGCCAGTATTCACCTGCGATACCCGATGGGGGTCCAAGCGGGATTGTCGGGTCGCCGCTCAGGTTCGACACCGTGTAGGCCAGGTCGCCGTCGCCTGAGTGGTATTTCACTTCCACTATGAAATACGCGTTGTCGCCGGGTCCGTTCAGCGTGCCCTCAAGCTCCTCGTCAACCGAGCCGTATTCGACGCTCGCCCACAGCGCTTCCGACGTGGTCCCGTTGTGCACCCACAGGTCGATGTCTCCGCTCGACTGATTGTAAAGATGCAGCTTGTACTTGTGCGGGAAACTGTGGGCGTAGAAAAAATAGAAGTCGGATGGATCGGAGCTGCTGACCGTTCCGGAAGAACTGTGCCATCCGTAGCTGAAGAGTGGGAGCCATTCGGCCTGTGCCCATGTGTCGTTCGGCTCATGCTGGTAGCCGTAGAAGGCCTCGGACCCTGTCGCTGTAACGAAGAATATCGCTCCCCATGCGAGCAGGCAGAACAGCACTCGTGTTTGTCTCATAGGAACTCCTCTGCGCGCCGGTCAGGGAAACCGGGCAGGATACCGCAAGATGCTAGCAAAGGGGATTAAGAGTATCAATGAGAGAGTGTCGCGAATGCGGAGCGACTTGCGCTCCACAATTCCATTCCGGTCCCTGCTATAATTCCATTCGTGGTCCTGTCGCCCGAATATGCCGCCGGTCTGGCGGGACTTGTCGCGCTTGTTGTGTGCCTGATCATGACTCCCGTGATCATGCGGTTCGCGACCCGCAGGGGGGTCATGGACCTGCCCGACGACCGCAAGTCGCACCCGACACCTGTCCCCACTCTCGGCGGCACCGCGGTGTTCTCGGGCGTCATTGCGGCCGTATTCGTGTGCTTCCCGTTTCTCCCCGACAAACTCAGGCCCGACGAAATCTACGCCGTCATGGGCATCTCGCTCGGCGCGGCGCTCAGCTTCATAATCGGACTGTTCGACGATCTGTTCGGACTGAAGCCGAGCCGGAAATTCATTTTCCAGGTCTGCGTGGCCGCGGGAGGAATCCTGTTCGGGATCAAGATCGGATTCCTGACCGGCTGGGGGTCGGACTACATCTATCTTTCCGCGCCGCTCACGGTGCTGCTCACGATTCTGTGGGTGACGGCCCTGATGAACGCGGTGAACCTGATTGACGGGCTGGACGGGCTTGCGTCGGGGATCTCAGCCATCGCAGCGGCGGCGTTCCTGGCGCTCGCGCTGCTGAAAGGACAGACTGCCGCTGCGCTGCTGTCGGCGGCCGTGCTGGGCGCGTCCCTGGGGTTCATCCCGTTCAACACGCATCCCGCGCGGATTTTCCTCGGCGACTCAGGCAGCCTTCTTCTCGGCTATCTCCTCGCCACAATATCCATCCTCGGACCGTTCAAGACCACGACCGCGTTGACCGTGGTGCTCCCGATTCTCATTCTGGGCCTTCCGCTTTTCGACACGTCCTGGGCCATACTTCGCAGGACCGTCGCGGGCCGGAAGGTGTATGAAGCCGACAACGATCACGTGCATCATCAACTGGTGCGACGGGGTCTGGGTCACAAGGGAACGGTGCTGACGCTGTACGGGGTCGCGGGAGTCCTCGCAATCATCGCCGTCGCCCTCGCGATCTGGGCCTTACAGGCCGATTTTACTCGGTAAGATTGATTCACTCGCAATCGTCCCGATCGCGATCTGGTGAACGACACGGTCTTCATGCCGTCCCCCCCTTGGGGGGGGACCACAGGGGGGCTATGAATGAAGAAAAGCCGCGAAGTTGAGGAAATCCGGGTCCATGGGTCACTTCGCCAGTTTCCTCAGGACTCGGCCGTATTTCCTGTTGACGTCCCTGAGCGCCTTTTCGAACTTCTTGCGTCGGCCCGCATCCCGGACGGGCGAAATCACAAGGACCTCACCATCAGTGGAAATGTCGAGCGGCGTCTCGGTGTCGATCTTGAGAAGATCGAGCACCGCCCGGTCGATGACAAGCGCCAGACTGTTGCCGTGTCTGGAGAGTTTCTTGATCATAACGCGGCTCCCGCCAGGTAGAACATTGTATATACAATGTATCACCTGCCATCGAGTCAAGCGATACGAAGACGTTGTGCTGATCGCAGTCTTGTGGCGCCCATACGCGCCCGCCTGGGGCGCGGATGGGTGCCTCACCTTATGAAGAATCCCCTCTCAGCAACACGATTTGCAGAATGTGGATTGCTGAATTCCGGATAAGCCGAGACACCCGTCCGTACGCCTCTCGAAGACTCGGGGCGTACGTACGGGCGCCACAGACTCTCGGAGGCGGGTTTTACAAATCCCCACTTCTGAGACATAATCGAGCCCGGTACGGCCCTCTCCTACCGGCATGACCAGATCGACCGGAAAACTGTCATGGCTGGACGAAACACCGCCGAGCCGGACTGGAATGATCCTCGGCGCGCTGGCGTTTGCGATCCCGTGGATTCTCTGTCTCGTGACAGCCACTACCGAGCCGCGCGGGCACGGGGACTGGCCCAAGATGGCGTTCATCGGGAAGGTGTGGGGCATTCCGCACCCGACCGGATTTCCCCTGTACCTTATGCTGGACGGCATCGCGAGCCACATCCCGGTCGGAACGCTGATGTTCCGGGCGGCGTTCATCAATGCGACCGCGGTCGCACTTGCCATGCATCTTCTCTACCGCATGGGGCGACTTCTGAAGTTCGGTCCGTTTCTCGCGTTCTGTGTTGCCGTGCTTGCCGCGACGGGCCGAGATATCTGGCTGCAGGGGTCCACTCCCGATGTCTATGGCCTGCACATTCTGCTGATTGTCGCGACGGTCTGGGCGCTTCTGAAATGGGATCGCGGCGACGACATCAGGTGGATGTGGGCCGCGACGTGGCTTTTCATCCTGAGCATGGCCAACCATCCCGCGACCTTCTTCGCGTTTCCCGGCCTTATCATTTTCATCCTTGTTCGTTCCCCCCGGGTTTTGCTCAGCTACAAGACATGGCTGCATGTTCTTGGCGCGGCTCTGATTGTGGTCGGACTGTACGGTTACGTTCTCGTTCGAAGCGGGCAGCCGCAGCTTTTCAATGAAGGGCTGTGGGACGGTCCGGTCGGAGGCAGACTTGACAGATTCTGGAGCTATCTCGTCGCCTCCGATTTCCACCGCATGTGGCGATTGAATCACGCCGAGACCCTCAGGAACTGGAGACTGCTTCTCGAAGGCGGCGGGGCGGTCATGGGACGGTACGGATGGTTTGCCGTCATCGCCGGGATAGTCTCTGTCTGCATTCTGAACTGGCGACAGGCTCTTCTTCTCGTGCTTGTCCCGTTGGTAAGCGCTCTGGCGGTCTTCATTTACCAGACCAGCGAGCCGTCGTCCTGGCTGGCCGTGTCCTATGTCCTTGCGACCCTGTTTGTCGGACTTGCGGTGTATTTCGTGTCGACATTGCCGGATCGCCTGTTGCGCCGGGTGCAAAGTGACCATGTCCGGCGGCCGGCAGGGCCTCTGCTGGTTGCGGCAGGCTGTATTGTCCTGTTGCTAATCGCCGCAAGTCATGTCCCGGTGCATTTCAGCATGTACAATCTGTCCGGCCCGAGCGAGGACTCCAGAAGCGCGCGCCGGATGGTCGCGGCGATCGAGTCGCCCGCGCTGATCCTGACGCACAACTATCCCGTGGGCATGAGAATATTTTACTGCCTGTATGCCGACGACAGTCGCCCGGAGATGTGGCCGAAGTACCTAGCCGTTCTGGAGAGG
Source organism: uncultured Planctomycetota bacterium (assembly GCA_964354375.1). Lineage (GTDB taxonomy): Bacteria > JAJVIF01 > JAJVIF01 > JAPKYR01 > JAPKYR01 > CAYGZQ01. The sequence continues at coordinate 1,081 of CAYGZQ010000090.1, read as the reverse complement.
ATCGACCTGTCCGCCTCGAAATATGCGGTCTCGATCAAGTGGCCCTACGATCAGGACCTTGTCAGGCAGGCTCTGGAGGACGGGATACATGTCTATGTCGCGGCGGGGGCGATAGACGATGCGCACAAGAGGTTCTGGATGAAGGCGGTGGCGACCGGGTCCCAGGACCCGGAGATGTTCGAGTTGCTGAAGGGTCCCGAACCTGACGCGATAGCCCCCGAGAATCCCAGCATGTAGCCCGGGAACCTGTTTCGTTACAGCATCGCGATGACTTCCGCACGATCTGGACGAAACAGGTTCCCGGGATTATTGCGGACATCGAGACCCGGGAACCCGCTCTCGCCAGGCTGCGACGCGAGTCACCGTAACAGCAGAGCGGGTTCCCGGGCTACGCCCTGCAATAGAAACCGAGGGCGCTGATTGCAGCGAAAAACAAGAACCATGCGCCGGAGGCGCATTGCTACATGAAGGCAGATGCTGCGCGACCTGGCAGGACTCCAGCGATGCCGGTTCCCAAGGCTATGCGGTCCTTTGCCGCTTCACTGGATGGTCACGCTCACCTCTACCTCGCAGATCGACTCTCCACCGCGGCCATCGGAGACCTTGAGGTACACATAGCCGCGGTAGTCTTCAGTGTATGCGTGAGTCGGAGCGACCGAAAAGCCGGTATAGGCGTCATCGACCGGCTCGCTGAAGACGTGATCGCCGTCGAAGTCCCACTCGTACGTAAGCTCATCGCACGGATCGGGATCATAGGAAGGAGTCGCGTTGAATTCGATCAAGGCCGGGGACGGACCCACGTACGGCATGGGGGTCAACAGCTCGAAAGCACAAACCGGCGGATGGTTGACCCACTCGAAAATATATATTTTGTGAAATATCGCATCCGTCACTATCACTCGGCCGTCTTCAAGCTCACAAATGTACTCGGGAGCGAAATGATCCGGTGTGCCGATAGCGCTGTCCGTAAAAATGCCGTTGACGTCCGTGACAATCAGGCGGGGATCGTCGTAGCCGAAATCCATGTCCTCCATCAACGCCAGGTAGAATAGGTCAGGACAAAGCCGGCTCCTGTAAGCAC
>CAYGZQ010000089.1:0-11703 GCA_964354375.1 uncultured Planctomycetota bacterium | reverse complement strand
CCCGCCTCGGCGCGCACGGTGCCTTCACCGAAGCCTACGGCGGCGGCACCACCAACCCCCGCACGCAAGGCTTCGATGCACTTATCCAATCCGGCCCCGTGCACCAGCTCCCCGCTCTCGGCGGCATGCTCCTCGGATCTATGATGGGCTTTCAGCCGGTCGTACCCTCGACGATGCCTGCTATGCTGCCATCGATCGGTGGTTTGCTGTCTGGCGGGGGACGCATAGGGTTTGGAGAGACTATCAGGCGGCTTCTGGGGCTTGGCGGCCTGTTCGAGGCAAGCGATCCGACACCGGATCAGTATGATTGCCCTGAGTGTTGCCTTGAGAACTGGTGGGAAAAGATGCCTGTGGATACCGATTGGGTCGTTCAACGGCGGCTTAATAACGAATTCTCTGAATGGTGTCTTCTGTGTTGCGGGACGCACGTTGATTATTTATGGATCGACTGCGAGCCCGAGGCGATCCATATAAACGAGTGCCGTTTCCGTTGTTGCTCCTATAAGTGGGATCCAGACAAGACCAATTACGTGAGAGCTGGAACCGCCATGATTTATGACGAGGAATGTAGTGGGGGCATGAAGGGTATTCTGCTCCAAGCTCTGAAGGACTTTGGCGAGATATCTGGAGCAGTTGGCTTCATTGCGCAGCTTATTGCCTGCGCGAACGAGTACGGGGACATTGAGGATTTCATTGATTGTGTTCGGCAGATCCTTGAGGACATTCAGGATGCGATTAATAATGGGAGCTTCAATGATCCTGGATTCGTGGACTGGCTGGAGGACTTTATCTTTCATCACTTCCAAGGACTGAACAACACCGCTTGTTGCGAGGCGGTAATGAGAGAATTCGGATGGGATGACGAGGACTCGACATGTTGCGAGCAGGCGTTCGGGAGGCACATGTTGCAGTCTGGTTACCTGAATCGGTTCCTCATTAACCTAAGATGCTGCTATGACTGTCCGGATCTTGGCCCTCAGCTGTGGAACGGATATGTCAGAGAGTACGGGGCCGATCCGAGTCAGATTACGGGTTAGGAGGAACATGGAACACATCAAGCACATGGGAGGCCAATGTTGAATCGGGCATGCAGGCAACACCCTGTCCTCCTGGCACTTCTAGTAACGTTGGTTGAGCTGCCGTGTTGCGCCCGCGAAGCTGGAGTGCGGATGGGGGCAAGTGAGAACGACCTTGCACCAGGATTCACCTGTTTTTTAGCAGCGGCTCAGGACGGACATGTGTTCACAGGTTGCCAAGCCACGGGCAAGGTGTCATTTGATTCTGTGTACTCCTGCCAGGACAATCAGTACTTCGTGGTCTGCTACGAGCCGAATCTTTCGGTGAGGTGGTTGCAGAATCTGTCCGTCCTCGTGAAGCCGGAAATCCACCTCCTGGAGGCGGGAAGTGTCTCCGACAAGGGTAGTCTCTTCGTCACAGGAACTTGCGGCGGCGAGGCAGCGCTGGCAAGTGGAGCAGATTTGGATCAACATGATGTCATTGTTTTGAGATTCGACCGCGATGGGAGACTGGTCTGGCAAACAGCATTTAGCGAACCCGGCGATGCCCGGCCTTCGGCGATAGCAGTTGATTCGTCGGAAAACGTCTACGTGGCTGGACAGGTTTGGGGGGACTCGAGCTTGGCGAATGAGGAAGTCAGTAGAGGCCGTCGATTGGATGCGCTTTTTCTCAAGAAGCTTGCTCCTTCCGGTGAGGCAGTATGGGAAAAGACATGGCCCCTGTCACGCAGAATAGAGTTTCGTCCTGGTCTCGCAATATCTCCTCAGGATGAGCCTCTTCTTTGCGGCTGTTTCGCAGAGATCCAGGATTTCCATTTAGTCTTGGAGGAACAACCTTATGTTTCCGAGGGCCAAATCGACTGCTTCCTCCTGGCCTGTAATGAAGATGGAGCCCCGAAGTGGGCGTCCACATGGGGAGGTGAATTTCGCGACAGCGCTTTTTCCATCATCTTTGATTCTCAGGGCAACATCTATGTGACAGGAGCGTGCTCAGGGGCCATGTATCTCAGGCATCCCGCTCGTTCACGGATCCGGCTCGAATCAGCTGGGGAGAGTGACGCTTTCTTGATGAAGTTCACTGAATCGGGAGAGTACCGTTGGATGGCAAGCTGGGGAGGGCCCGGCAAGCAGTCGGGCCAGAGTGTGCAAGTGGGCAGACCGGGCGACATCTTCGTGCAAGGAGTATGTGAGGGCGCCTGCGATTTTGGCCCTGTTCGATCACTGGGTCAAACTGGTGGGGCGACCAGATTCGTGGCTAGATTCGACAGCAACGGAGCTTTCCAGTCATATAGCTCATGGATCTCGAAGGGTCAGCCCAGCTTTGCAGTCCTCCCAAGCGGCTCCGTGTTCGTCGCATGCGATATCCCTTCTGAGGCCACGGCGAAAGAATTCGAGTTTGGCAACGGGGATATATCCTCTGAGGTCCGTGACGCATTTCTGTTTTATGCCAATCCGGACTAACAACTGTCTCTCCTACTTACGTTCGGCGCCAACCCATGACCTGTCTCCTGCTACAGGACTCACGCGTCGTCAGTCCAGTTCTTCACTCGCCAACAATCGGTTTGCAGGCATTCATCCGCCTCAACCAATGACATTGCGCCGAGCCGCAGCGCTACATGTACGGCATGACCGGCGGGGTTGAGGCCGTCGGGCGCGTCGCGGGCGCCCGGATCATGGCCGGCGAGGGTGAACCGTATTTCGTCCGGCGGGATCGCATAGGTCGGATCGAGCGCGTGATCTATCCGAACGCGTCCGGCAAGGACAAGCCGCAGCTCGAGCAACGCTACGATTACGCGGCGGACGGACGGCTCGCGCGGGTCGCGGTGGTCGATCAGACGTCGAGCGACCAGGCGACGTACGGGCCCGAGAAGTATGTGGTAGAATATGCGTACGATGAAATGGGCCGCCTGAGGAAGAAACAAGTCCGCAATAATCCCGTCAATGAGGATGACATCTTCTTCGAGGGCGACTACGAGTACGACGGGATGGGGCGGCTCGCGATCGAGCGCATCTGGCAGTACGACAAGACCGCGAAGAGGCTGCTCATCACGCGCGAGACGAGGACGACCTACGACCTCATGGGCAATCCGACGGAAATCAAGTATTATGATGTCGATGGGTTCGCGTTCACGGAGCAGCGGACGTACGCGCGGGGCGGGCAGTTGACGGGGTTCTCGATCCCGACCACGGCTGCGAATGTCACTGTGGACACTGCAGGTTCATATAGCTACAACACCAACAACGATATGACCGGGACGAAGAAACTGGACGCGTACCGGACGATCAGCGGGACGAACTACAAGATCGTGTTCCGCGCGCAGTGGACGTTCAGTTTCGACCGCAAGAACCGGTTGAAGACGCACACCTACCCGAGCGGACTCAACGTTCGCGGGAACATATGGTATGATGGCATGGGTCGCATTTGGCAGAGATGGAATGATGACTCTGTGACTGGCGACTGGGATGCGGACTTGAAGCGCTTCGTATATGACGGCCCCGCGCTCGCGCAGGAGCATAAGTTCACCGCTAGCGGTAATGGATCGTGGATCTACTCCTACGGCCGCTGCGACATCGACTATCTCCGCAAGCCGGACGGCATCAGGCAGAAGGTGAACAACGGCGTGGGCGGCTGGGATTCGCATCTCCTCTTCAACGACGGCGCGGATGTGGCGTCGCGCACTCCGTCGGGTTCGTCCACAACGATCACGCGCACTCTGCGCACCGCGTCGGGCGAGCGTCTCAACGACAATCCTCGCATGAGCCCCGGGCTCACTACCGGATCGTTCAACAACATATCGAATCTCGCCAAGCCCAATTCGTACGTCGAATCCTACGGCGGAGGCACCGAGCTCGGCACCTCCTCCCTCGGCTACGACTCGCTCGTCCAATCCGGCCCCGTGCATCAGCTCCCCGCCCTCGGCGGCATGCTGCTGAACTCCCCGCCCGCCGGCGCCCTCGCAGCTCTCGGCTTTGGGGGCTCGATCAGCGGAGGAGCATTGGTTGGTAATGGTGTGCCGGTGCGTAACGGTGGCGGCTCATCCGGCTGCGGATCCTGCAGTGGGGGAAACGGAAGGCCCATGTCGATGATGGGCGCTTGGACGGCTAAGGCGGACGCAGCCGGTTTCGGCGACCCCTGGTGTTACATATGCGTTTGTCCTGAGAACACGAAGACGGCTGGGTCGTACGGCTGCTTCACGAGGGCAGAGTTCGAGACCCTCAAGCCATTTCCGTGCCTTGCAGGAATGTTTTCCTGCGAGGGCTGCGTCAGGTGTGATGGGTCGACCCATCCCATTCCTTCCGAAAATCGCCCCTACGTAGGTGGACAACCGGTCGAATTGCCCGAGCCCCTGCGTATGCGATGGGGAGAAGAAAGCGGCTGGGAGCGCATTCCTTGGTGGCGAAGGCCGCAGCCAGGCAGAATATATGAGTGCATGATGAAGGCTATAAGTCACTGCGCACTGGAATATGAACTGCTGTGGGAGAAGCTGCAAGAGATTCTTGGATATGCGGGGTATGCGTCATGCCTTGTCAAGTGTCAGGGTGTGTTAATAGACCGACCCCTATGGGTGCAATGTGTCTTAAGTTGTATCGGGATCCAGCTCGTTGGCCATCTCTTCTTGAGTTGGATGCAAGCGGTTGCAGCAGTTGGCGCGACAGCGATTCTGCAACAGTGTTTCTGCGAGCATTACGTTGATTGTATGTCTGGGCAGAAGGGACCGGATGATCCTGACCGTTGGCGGCACGAGGAATGCTGCAATCAGGCTTTTCGGCAAGCTCTGGCGAACCAAACCAACTGGCTTGACGCAGTGTATGACTGCTACAGGGCAATGGAAGGCGGAGGATACTTCGAATGACAGCCTCAACGTATGGACCGCTTCGCACTGGGCGCACTCGGGCGGTTCGGCTTTCCCCTGGCGGCACCGCAATACTTGTCTCAATCCTCATCACCATTCTTCCATCGACACTGGGCTGTTCAGCCCCGAAAGTGCCAGAGACTCTGGTCATGGATATCATCATCGCGAGCGTCAGTTACGATCGCCAGTGGACAGTGGCAAACCTCTACCCTGGCAACTATGACTCGTCAAGCTACTCGAGCGGTTCTCTCACGCCAGCCGACACGCAGCTTCTTCGGAGCATGTTGCGGGACCATTTTACCTACCAATGCGCATACAACGGAGACAAAGCGACCATCGTGGCAGATATTTCCAATTCGGGGATCCTTGAGTGGCTCAATGTGCACAAGCTCCAACTGAAAGCAAGCTATGATCTTCAGGACCGAAGTCGCATGAGAATCTATTTGCGGTTCAAGGGAGGCAGGTGGTGGCTGGTTGACTGCATCCCTGACTCCGGTGGCACTCAGACTCCAGGCTATGAAGATTGGCCGCAGCTGCCTTGAAGACGCAGTTGCACAACCAGTCTATGCTGATCTGATAATTGTGGCAGCATTGAAGGCTTCAGCTGTGTCGACCAGCAGGTCGTTGCTCTCGGCAGCGGGAACATCAGGCTCGTGTATCGCGCGGAATGGACCTTCACGTTCGACCGCAAGAACCGCCTGAAGAGCTTCACCAACGAGGGCGCGAGCAACGTGCGGACGAATTTGTGGTATGATGGCATGGGTCGCGTGTGGCAGAGATGGAATGATAACACATCGAGCGGGGACTGGGACGAGACGCTGATGAGGTACGTGTACGACGGGAACAGTTTGGCCCAGGAGCACGAGTTCACCGCGAGCGGCAACGGGATGTGGATCTACAACTACGTCCGCTACGACCGCGACTATCTGCACAAGCCCGACGGGGTACGCCAGCGGAGTTACGTCGGTCCGACATCATATACCGATGAATTTCTCTTCCGCGACATGGCCGATATCGCCGCCAAGGTCCCGCGCGGCTCATCCGTATCTGTCACCCGCGCGCCGCGCATGGCGTCAGGCGAGCGTACCCCCGAGAACGACCTGGCTCCCACCACCTCCTCCTTCAGCGACATCTCACGCCTCGGCGCTCACGGCGCCTTCACCGAATCCTACGGCGGCGGCACCACCAACCCCCGCACTTCGGGCTTCGACGCGCTTCTCCTTTCAGGCACTCGGCACTATCTCGCGGCACTGGCCAGACACACAGGGAGAATGGGGAACACCCCATACGGGGTTGCGGGCGGGCCGCCAGTGCGGAAGAGGCTGAAGCTGGACGAACCATCTGTAATGCCTGCAACCTTGCCTGCTACTGGCGCGTCACAACTGGGGATTGGTGAGAGAATCCGCTCCATTTGGCAGATTTTCCGCGGCGGAAGACCGAACGCTGATGAAGCGGTGTACGGTCCGAACGGCTCGACCGAAGATGAGTGTGTTGACTGCTGCAAGGAGGCCTTGTTCGGTGACACTGGGATTCCGGATCAGTACGAATGGTGCCTGGCTTGCTGCGGAGCGCGAGTTGAACCGGCCACAGTGCCCCAAGAGTGCAGCGACATTGGCCTCAACATAACAATGGCCTCATGCCGTGGCAGATGTTGCTTCCCCAATCTTCCACAGGAGGGGGAAAGTGGCTTCGCTCACGTCGTTGAGTCCGCTATGGAGAATGACCCAGACTGCTACAATGGCATCAAGGACCTACTCGCTCTGGCAATCAAGGAGCTTGAGCAGCTCTTCGCAAAGGTGCAGTGGGCAGAGGAGATCAAGAGATGTCTGGAGATGCCCTGGCTGGAAGCTGTTGAATGCATCAGACGTCTTATAGAGGAGCATCCGGATGGCAAAAATATCCTCACACGGTTCCTGGACTGGCTCAATAAAAACGCGCCCAGATATAGGAGTTACCAGCACTGCTGCGAAGCCATTGTTGAGGCTCTCTCTCCAGGCGACAGTTACGATCCAACAAAGGCGAGCGTGCAATGCTGTGAACGGATGTACAGTATGTACATAGGTTCAACAGGCGGATTAGACGAGGACTACCTCAAACGGTTCATGAACTCGATATACTGTTGTTTCAGGTGCCAACAGGAAGATCCAACTGACTCGGATTGGCACAGTCTCTGGGATTGACTTGTGGGTCGGAGGTTCTCGGATATGACACAGCCGCACCGAATTTGGGGTCTCTGCTGTTCTTCTGGGAGACGAGAGAAGGGTGCATTCTTTCTCTTGTTCAAGCGCTGCATGGTTTGCGTTCTCTTCTCAATGGCCATCAGTGCGATTAGTATCGGAAACAGTTGCTGCGAGCGGCAGGATGCGCCCCGTGCGCCGATGGAAAGCGAGAACAGCTTAGGCTGGATCCGGCTGCTTGAGGCGCAGCAGGGCCCAAAGTCATGCGCGTTCGTGACAGATGTCACGTCGACAAGCGAAGGGAAGATCGCGGTCTGTGGCTATGAGATGGCCGCTCTCAAGGGCTCGGTTACACTAAGCGACGGAACAGGTGAGGGCACTGACTCTGCGAGATCGTTTGTCTGCGTACTCAACGGTGAAGGAGAGGCGTTGTGGTCAAAGAGGATCGGAGGCCTCGATCCCTCGCGAACTCTGAGTGCAGACATTCCAATGACAGTCGGAGCGGATTCGTATGGCAGCCTCTATGTTACCGGGTGCTTCGACAGACGAGTCAATTTTAACCCGGCAGGTGTTGGTTACTCGGACGGTCCGGCAACTGCTGGAACGCTCTCGTCATTCTTGCTGAAACTCGACAATAATGGCGACTTCCAGTGGGTCGTCACGATCTCCGCGGCCGACACAGCTTCCCATCCTCCTCGCATCTTAGCCGATGTGAATGCCCAAGGAGATGTCTATCTCCTTGGCTCGGCCTCTGACCTGACGCTTAGGTCAAGTCTTGGCTGGCAAGCTCAGATAGCGGGCAACCAACGCACATTGTTCAAGCTCGACAGGCAGGGGCACGAGCTATGGAAGGTGACGTGGGCCAACGGGGAGGCTAGATTCACCAGCATGAATTGCACCAACGGTGGCCCGATTTACATAACTGGCTCATTAAATGGAGATTTCGATTTCGATCCAGGGGATCATGATGTGATCCCCTCATGCAACGGACAAAACAACGGTTTCCTTATGAGGATAAGCAGCGATGCGAGCTTCGATTGGGTGAAAACCTGGGGAAGGGGCTCCGCCGGAGGACAATCCCTGGCTGTGTCCGCTCAAGGCACGGTTTACGTGGTGGGATGGATAGGGAGGTCCTCAGCACTCATTAGAGCGATGAATCCCCCCCAAGAGCCTTTCCCCTGCGACGTCCATCTCCAATGTTACCGCGCGGACGGCTCGCTGCTGTGGGAAAGAAGCTGGGGTGAGTATGCTCTGCTGGACCGTCCAGCGATCTCCTATGCGGACGGCAACGTCTTTCTCTACGGTTGGTACAAAGGCAGGCTGGATACCGGGCCCGAAAACCAATCACGCCTTTTCAACCTCAAGGGATACGAAAAGAGCTTCTACCTCTGGGGATTCGATGAGAAAGGGAACACGATTCTCTCGCGAACATGGGAGCCGGTGCCTGGTGTATCCCAAGCCACTGGCATGGACATCGACGATGCTGGCAACATTTTTCTCACTGGCGGCGGCGTTTGGAAGAGCTTTGTAATCAAGTTGGAATCATCAGAGCTTCCGAATGGCAAAAATCAGTAACAGAGACAGGATCTAGCCCGGTGGCGCTCATACGCCGTATTCCCCGCATAACTCGAGTCATATCTGTTCGCTGAGCAGCGGACGTACGCGCGGGGCGGGCAGTTGACGGGGTTCTCGATTCCGTCAACGGCCGCGAATGTGACAGTGGACACCGCGGGTTCATATACGTATGATACGAACAACAATATGACCGGGACGAAGAAACTGGACGCGTACCGGACGATCAGCGGGACGAACTACAAGATTTCGTTCCGCGCACAATGGACGTTCACGTTCGACCGCAAGAATCGGCTGAAGACGCATACCTACCCGAGCGGACTCAACACTCGCGGGAACATATGGTATGATGGAGTGGGTCGCGTGTGGCAGAGATGGAACGACGACTCCGTCACGGGCGACTGGGATGCGGACTTGAAGCGGTTCGTATATGACGGAAACGCATTGGCGCAGGAGCATAAGTTCACCGCCGGCGGTAATGGATCGTGGACCTACTCCTACGGTCGCTGTGACATTGACTACCTCCGCAAGCCGGACGGCATCAGGCAGAAGGCGAACAACGGCGTCGGCGGCTGGGATTCGCATCTCCTGTTCAACGACGGCGCGGATGTGGCGTCGCGCACACCGTCGGGTTCGTCCACAACGATCACGCGCACTCTGCGCACCGCGTCGGGCGAGCGCCTCAACGACAACCCTCGCATGACCCCCGGGCTCACTACCGGATCATTCAACAACATATCGAATTTGGCGAAACCCAACAGTTACATCGAATCCTACGGCGGCGGCACCGAGCTCGGCACCTCCTCCCTCGGCTTCGACTCGCTCGTCCAATCCGGCCCCGTCCACCAACTCCCCGCCCTCTCCGGCATGCTCCTCAACTCCCCTCCCGCCGGCGGCGGTCCCGGCGGTGGCGGATCAACATTCGGAGGCGGTATCCCCGTCGGTGGTGGCGGGATCGGAGTGCTGCTGCCTAACGGCATGGGGGAAGGAAGGTCTGCGCCGGTAGACCCTGCGATGCTCTCAAGTGGAGAGGTACTAGGTCCCCGCGAAAGCCACGATACCTGGGAACCTGAGATCGGCGGCGGATCAGAAGATGAGAACGGCGGCCTTACGCCTGCCCCCTTGGTTGTGGTGTGCGTTTGCTCAACCGATATGGACGTACACGTGAGTGAGCCCTCGTATGGCTCTATCCGATACTGTTACTGGTCCACCATCGCCATGTTCGACTGCACTTGTGATTGCTACTGCGAATGCACCCAGCAGACCGTTCTCGTAACCCGTGATGCATCTCCTTATCCATGTCCGCACGGCACAAAGGATCCTTCAGTCACTGAGTATGTTTGCGGTGAAACCCGAACCAACATATACGGTTGTCACCGCAAGCCGGACGCGTATTGTCCGTCGGGCGGTACACCGAGTTGGCAATGCGTTGCGGCTTGCAGTGCCGTGTGTGCGTCTCGCGAGAGAATGATGAAGGGAGGTTGCAGCAGGTATGAGGGTAATAACGTGCAAGAGACTAAGTGTCTGTGTCCTCCAGAACAACCGTGACTGCCGTAATCAGTCAAGGAGGCAAGAATGAAACTAGGTATCGCTGTTCTCTACGTTGGATTGTCCCTCTTATGCGCACTGGGTTTCTCGGCATCGAGAGAGCCTGTAACCACTTCGGGCACCAGAATCGATCCCGGCGACAATTGTGAGAGAGTGCAAATTCTGTGGAGCGCTGACAACGGCGACTCATCGACCGCAACGGACGCTGTGTTCGTGCCTGAAGAAGGCATATACGTGCTAGTCAACGTGTATCCCAGCTCCGTGGCTTCGCCTTCACAGAATGAACCGTTAGGTGCTGGGTCGAGCCAAGGGTTCCGCTTGACTCGGACTGACCCGGATGGAGCAACTGAGAATCTATTAGAGATGCGAGGACCCGTAGAGGCGTCCTCCATGTGCTATGACCCGGTTCATGCCAGAATATATGTGAGCGGGGGATTTTCCGCTGACTGCGTGGATTTCGACCCAGGAACGAAGGTGGACGATCATGTTGGGTTGGCGCAGGAAAACTGTTTTTTAAGCGCTTATGGACTGGACGGTGGATATGAGTGGACCAGCAGTTGGAACGGCAGCTACGGCTGTGATGTTCTTGTCGACAACAAGGGTTCCGTCTATGTTGCTGGAGAGTATGGATGGGAAGGCTTCGACACCGATACAGGTGTGTTTACTCGTGTCCCTTCAGGTCTGTTTGTCGCCGGCGAACATCAACCGTTGCTGACTCAGGGGCAAGTGGATGCCTTTCTCATAAAATACACCGAGCTTGGCGATGCGGTGTGGCTAAGAACTTGGGGAGGACCATCCGATGATCGCATTGCGTCCTTGGTGCTTATCAGTCCACAAGATATTGCGGTTGGAGGATATGCCGTGGCTCCCTTTCCGTGGAACGCCTTGCCTGTCGAATCGAAGTCTAGGTTGGCTGATGTTGTCTGCGTCAAGTGTTTTCATCTGGATGGTACACCTCGCCTGCAAAGCATGTTCGACGGTGAGACCGTGATGGTTAGTTCCATATGTCACGGAGCCTCGAATTATGCGTTTGGCTTGGCTCGTGACCCTTATCAAGTATTCAGAATCGCCGAAGACGGGTTGACCCATGAATGGTACTGGGTGTCACTGAATGCCGAACTTTCGGCGATTGGAGCATTGGAGGATGGCAGAGTACTGCTCGCAGGAAACGGAGCATTTCAGAACGAGTCACAAGAGACTCCTCTCTGCCGAACTGTTCAGGGCGTACAGCCAGGACAAGCGTTCTGTGGGTACTTGTGTCCTGGGGGATCCATCCAGACTGCTGCTGTCATTGATCGTGGCACCGGGTTCTGCCTGATTAACGGATTCGTAGTTGGCGGAAACGATGTCTTCGTATTCGGCGATGTAGTGCAGACTCTAGAAGGCACTACGCATGCGTTTCTTGGCAGATTCTCTCTTTGACAGATAGAGAGCCATTGGGATGCAATCGTGGCTCATCATTGTGTCTGGAACAATCCAAACGCATGCTGGTCACGCAGGAGATTCACACCAAGTACGATCTCGGGCGCAATCCGA
>CAYGZQ010000088.1:0-11736 GCA_964354375.1 uncultured Planctomycetota bacterium | reverse complement strand
TGCGTCAGAGTGACCGACGACAAGGGCCTATCGTCCGATTGTTGCGTGGACGTCGATATACAGGTCCTCTCGGCGAAAAACATCCCGCTGAGAGACGACAAAGCCGCGACTGACCTGGCAGTGGAGCCGAACGGCAGCCTGTTGATTCTCTACGAAGACGGGCAGGTTTGGCGATACACGGAGGCGTCATGCTTTTCGCAGTCCGGGGCTCAGTACGTTTTCACCGGTCAGGTTGTCCCGTTCTCGGGAAACGCCCAGATCACGAATCACAGGATCGACGTAAACACGACCGGCCAGATAATCGCATCTGCGGCGTCGGGGGACTGTGACGCTCAGCACGGATGGCCTGCGCAGGTGTTCGACTCGAACGGTAACCAGCTCGGAAGCGCTCCGAGCCCTTGCACCGCGGGACCGGTTCCGGATGTGTTGGCGTGCAGGACCGGCGGCTCCTACGACAACTCAATGGTCGTTCTGGCGCCGCACAACACGGCTTCGAACTACCAGAACAACATGTACAGGAAATTCGCGCCTTTCACCGGCCCATGGTGGACTCAGAACTACGGTCCCGGCCCGTTTCCCGCGCCGGAGATCGGTTACCTCGGTCTGTGGCTGGGTTACGTGAAAGGCGCCGAGTCGGTCAACGCCGACCGATGGTGGGTCGTGAAGGATCCGGGCAATCCGTCCACCCAGGACTACTACGCGTCCCGATGGGTACAGGACACCTATTTCTATTACCATTTCGACAATGCCTGGTTCGGTACAGGCAATCAGACGGGGTCCGATGACGGCTGGTACAACGCGAAGGACATCACCATCGATTCCTCCGGCTATCTCTACGTTCTCGACGAGCTCAGCACCGGACAGGGTCGCATCAAGGTTTTCGAAACCGGTTCCCCCGGCAGCGCTCTCACCGATCACGCCGCCGGCGATGCCGACTCGATCAGCGAGAAGCCCCTGCGCATCGAGGGCAGCAGCTATGTCAGCCCTGTATACGGGAACCTGATCTTCGTCCTGCACGGGAACGGAATCCCGAGCAGGTTGAGCGTGTTTTTCGCGTCCGACTTCGACTGGTGATGCGACCTTGAGAGCGTGAGACAATCCGAGGAGCGGATCATGCGGGCAACCACCATGGATTCAAGGCCTCAGAATCGAAGGCGGCGACTTCAGCGGACGGATTTTCGTGCTTCACGGCGACACGACGAACGGTTTCTTCCTGAACATCTTCAGCCCGATCGAAATGCCGTCGTAGATTTAGCCGCGCGAAATCGCGGTTTCCTCGAGTTAAACGGGGCATCTCCCGGATTCAAGCGCTATACTATATAATGACGCAAGACAAACGATGGAGGGATTGATGGCTACTGCGGAACAACTGAAATCCCTAATTCGGTCTCATTTTAGTGATGACTCAGAGCGGTTTTTCACAATCGTCCTCCAAGTGGCTGCACACGAGGCGATGCAAGGTCATCAAGCGCTTGCCCATGAAATCCGGGAGATAGTCGAGAAAGCCAAGCGCGAAAAACATCCGCAATTGCTCAAGTTCCCCCATGATTTCCAGGCACTCGTTCTGTCAGAAGAGCCGGATACCCCGATGTCGGCCCTCGTAGTTCCAACCAAGCTGAAGGACCGTGTCGAGAGAATCATTCACGAGTACCGGCAACAGCACAAACTCAAGAGCCATGGTCTCTCACATCGACGTAAAATCATGCTCATTGGTCCTCCCGGCACGGGTAAGACAATGACGGCAAGGGTCCTGGCACATGAATTGAAGCTTCAACTGCACACTGTCCAGGTCGATAAGCTTGTCACCAAATTCATGGGGGAAACCAGCGCCAAGCTGCGTCAGATATTTGAACTCATTGAGCAGGAAGCTGGTGTTTATCTTTTCGACGAGTTCGATGCAATCGGCGGAGAACGCACATTGGGGAACGATGTTGGCGAAATGCGCAGGGTGCTTAATGCATTTCTCCAGTTTGTCGAAGCCGACTCCTCCGCTAACCTGATCATTGTCGCCACCAACACCCCGCGACTTCTGGATCGTGCTCTATACCGGCGTTTCGATGATGTCATCCATTACAGACTTCCGCGGCCGGAAGAACGGATGAAACTGATCGCCAACCTGCTGGGAACATATATTCATAAAGCCTTCCCATTTGAGAAAGCTGCCAATGATGCTTACGGATTGAGCCATTCTGAAATTGATCGTGCTTGCCGTGATGCTATTAAGCTGGCGATTCTGGAAAACAGGAATAGCGTCACATATGCTAGGCTCAAGGATCTGATAAAGGAACGGAAAGTGGCCTGCGTGGAAAAGGAGATTCAATGAGAAATGGCCAGGGAACGGTATCGACATATCATATTAGAGGGCTTTCACGATACGCGTGACTACACGACCACCGGGACCGGCGGACGATTACCGATAATACCTTCTCGTAAACGTCGATTGCATAGTGCCCTTCTCAGAAGAAAGCTGGCAGAGGCATGGACAGAGGCGGAGAACGAACAGGCCGTTGCCCACGTCACGCGCGAGGGCGTCTATCTTGAGTTCAGGAGCGATCCTGGCGCTGATCTGGTAACAAAAAGCCTTGAAGACCTGCGTTCGGGAAAGGTTCGTCTTCTGAATGTGCGGACAGAGAGGGAAGTTGTGACGGACGAAGAGTCGCATGAGGAGAAAGAAGTTCTCAGGACTTTCGCAACCGTGTATGTGGCTCACGAAAAGAAAAATCACTTCCTCCAGAAGATAGAAGAATATGCGAAGAAAGATACAGAGTCCGGGAGGCCTCGGCACGCTGATCTGATAAACAGCATCTCAGATATCAGGAAAGCGCTTCTAATCGATTCTTTTTGGCAGGACGACAGAAGTCTGATTCCTGCGGATAAGGCGAAATGGTGTGAAGTGTGGTTAAGTAGTCACGAAGACCAGGTAATCGAGCGATTTGAGGCGCTCTTGCAGAAGGAGCAGATAAGAGTCAAGGGTGGGGATATTCGGTTTCCCGAGCGTGCCGTCAAGGTCGTCCTCGCAAACCGCGAGCAGCTGCAGAAACTGACTGCGTTGTCTGATGATATCGCCGAGTATAGAGCTGCAAAAGAGACGGCAGCGTTTTGGATGCAGATGGAGAATCGGGAGCAGGCTGAGTGGGTAAAGAATCTGCTTGATAGATCGCAAGTCGACCCCGATACAGAAGTGTCGGTCTGTATCCTTGATACTGGCGTTAATAATGGTCATCCGCTTCTTGGCCCCGTGCTAAAGGATGAGGATTGTCAAGCAGTTGATCCTGCGTGGGGCAGGGAGGACCACAATAACCATGGGACACTGATGGCCGGTATCGCTGCTTATGGAGATCTGAGGGGGACATTGTCCAGTACCGGGAGAATCACCTTACGGCATCTCTTAGAGTCTGTAAAGGTGCTGCCAGTCCCACCTGGAGAGAATGCGGTCGGTTTATGGGGTCATATTACCGCTCAAGCTGTGAGTCTTTCGGAAATTCAGGCTCCAGAGCGAAAACGGATACTGTGCTTGGCGGTTACCGCAACCGACACCAGGGATCGTGGTCGACCGAGCTCTTGGTCGGCAGCACTGGACAAACTAGCTTCCGGTGCCGATGAGAGTCCTAAACGCTTGTTCATTGTCGCTGCTGGTAACATCGAGGAGATTCGACTTGCCCTGAATTATCCAGATGCCCAGTTAACTGATTCGATTCACGACCCGGCTCAAGCGTGGAACGGATTGACTGTGGGAGCTTATACGGAACTGGATGACATTCGTGATCCTGCGCTTGCAGGATATAGGCCGATTGCCCCTCGGGATGGTTTGTCGCCTTTCAGCACTACGTCGTTGGAGTGGGAAGATAGATGGCCGGTCAAACCTGAGATTGTCATGGAAGGCGGTAACATCGCGCATGATGGACATGGGTTTGCGACTGAATGTGATGATCTATCCCTTCTATCGACGAACTGGAAACCCACGACGAGTCACTTTTACCCGTTTGTTATGACGAGTGCTGCCACCGCGCAGGCTTGCTGGTTCGCGGCACAAATACAGAGCCAATACCCGAATCTGTGGCCAGAAACGATCCGGGGCCTGATGATTCACTCGGCTGAGTGGACTGATGTTTTGAAATCGCAGTTCTTACGGGACGAATCTAAGAAATCCTATGCCACGCTTCTGCGTATTTGCGGATACGGTGTCCCTAATCTTGAGAGGGCATTACATAGTGCATCGAATTCCCTGACGCTGATTTCACAGGCGGAACTGCAACCTTACGATAGAAAGGCGAATGGAGGTGGTTTCAAGACTCGGGAGATGCACTCTTACGATCTGCCCTGGCCTAAGGGCGCACTGAGTGAGTTACCCCTCGATGTTCCGGTCCAGATGCGTATCACGCTGTCGTACTTTATTGAGCCAGGCCCTGGAGAGATCGGCTGGAAAGACCGCTATCGCTATGCCTCACATGGCTTGCGTTTCGACGTCAACGCGCCTGATGAATCCCAGCAAGAGTTCCTGAGCCGCATCAACGCTGCGCTTCGGCAGGAAGATGAAGGACATCCGGCATCGTCAAGTGCATCGGGTCATTGGAAAATCGGCCCAATTGGGCGAAACAAGGGCTCAGTTCACTCAGATATCTGGACAGGATCAGCTGCGGAACTAGCTGCATCGAATCTGATTGCGGTGTATCCGATTATTGGCTGGTGGCGGGAAAGGGGTTATCTCGGAAAATGGAATCGGCCGACGAGGTACTCACTGATTGTCTCTGTATCCACACCAGAGGAGAATGTAGACATTTATACACCGGTTGCGAACCAAGTTGGCATAACCATCCCGATCCCAGTTCAAGGTTAAACCAAAGTGCCTTTCTTTCTGAAAGGTATGCCGAAGATGCGCTTGTGTGCCCGGTGGGCTTCACAAGCGAGTCTGCGAGCCCCCGGGTGGTCTAATGTTGCCCCGTTCGGGCGAAACGAGTGCTGGGATGAAGGGAGAAGAGATAATGTGAAACCTCCACAAGGCATAAAGGACTTTATGGCAGCCGAAAAGCTGTAGAGCTTGCCATCGGCGGGGGATGAGGCGGCTCCTGATATCCGAAGCAACACGTGGCGTCAGCGGATCCTACGGATAGTCCCTGAAGACCGTCGCGTAGATCAGGCCGCCGTTTTTGTGGAGGACGTGCAGCTCAATGGGATCGTCGCACGCGTCCATCGAGCATGGCACCCCGTCATACTCGTCAGAAAGCCACTGCTGAACCGCCTGGCTGCCGAGCGGTTGCGTCTGATCGTAATCGAAAACCCAAACCCGCCATTTCGCGACCCCGACCCTGATGAGCGCCGCGACATGGTTGCGCAATGTCCCGAGCGGTTTCGTCTGCACAACTTCGATGTCCACGATGCCGGTGGAGTCGATGGGCTGATTCTCGACAGTCACGGTGCCGATCGGGTATGAGCCGTCGAACTCGGACTTGGTGAAGTCGATGTCCACGACCTCGATTTCCTGGCTGGAATCGAGGATGAAGAAACGGTCGAGCGGCGGGGAGTCATCGACCGCCAGGCGATGATTGTAGGGCTGTGCGCGGTCGACGTAACCGGGGCCGGAGCCGTTCGGCTGGACATTGAACGGCCTCTGCCAGTCGGTCGCCGCGTCGGTGAGATCGTACGGCGGCGCCCATCGGAAGATGATGTACCTCTGCGGATCCTCTCCGGGGTTCGGTCCCGCCATGCCCGTCACGTCATAGAGAAACACGGAATAGACATAATCGGTCCCGATGCTCACGCCGTTGCACGGGTCGGTCGCCCAGTATCGAGGATAGCCGCCCGCCGAGAAAAACGCCGTGTTCCACGCTTCCGCCGCCTGGTTTCCCAGGTAGGTGTGCGACACCCAGGTGATGTACGCGTACAGGGGGTCCGTTTCGCCCGTCGGATACTCGTCGTTCACGTTCGTGTTGGAGAAGAAGAACCGGGTGCTGGTGTCGGACACGCAGATCCCGCGGAAATCGTTCCACAAGCCGGTTTCGGACAGCATGTCGATCGGCATGTGGTAATGCTCGGGAAGCGAGTAGGTGTCGTAGTCGTTTGCCCACTCGTTGATGCTGTCGGGATGGTGCCCCCCGTCGCCATTGGGATCGGGGTTCAACTGGTCCACGGTCGCCGCGCGAACGGCACCCGATTTCTTGTACACGGCGATGTCGGGAAGATTCGCGCCCTGGTTCGGCTGCTCGGGATACAGGAGTTTTGTGTAACGGTGTGTCCATCCGACGTAGGTGTCCGCGTCGAGAACCTTCGCCCGGTACAGGAAATACGCCTGCAGCGGGTCGCCTCCGAAGAAGTAAGTGAGGCTGTTCTGGTAGTCTCCCTCGGAACACGTCGCGGTCACGATGAGGTCGATCGCATCGAGTTTATCGGCAGTCCCGCCCGCGATCGTGGCTGTGTAGGTCGACATCTGACCGCCCGCGCCGCTGCCGTCCACAACCGTCGCCGTGACCGGTCCGAGTCCAAGCTGGGGGGCCTCGACCTGCACGACGCTCACTTCCATGGGCACCGAGGAGAGAGGGTCCGCGGCCTGCCAGTCGAAAACGTCGATGTTCAGATCGACATCTCCGCTTGTTCCGCCCGTGCTCGTGGCAGACATGGTGTTCGAGCTCTCGGAAACTCTGATGCGAAAGGGCTCAGGGCAGTTGGCCGTCAGGGGGAAGTCGGCGGGAACGTTGGGGGGAGGTCCGCCCGGCGTGAATCCGGGGATCAGGCCCCAGTTTGCGTCGACGGCATAATTGAAAATGACGTAGTTCGCAGCTTCACTGCCGAAATTTATGAGGTACCTTCTCTTGTTCGTGCTGCCGGCTCGAAACACGCCCCGGTTGCCGATGTTGAGTTTCTCCAGAGAATCCAGTGCGCCGATCCCGTCGGCGAAACACTTGTACGCGGCCAGGTTGCTCTGATATCCCCCAACCGCCTTGGGAGTTCCGTAGAAGCCGTCCTGGTATGAAAACATCCCATACCCGATAAACTCAAGCGGGTTCCACCACCGCGTGTACCCGTCCGCGTTCACAAGCCTCGGCTCGCCGGGCCCGGTCATCGTGACATCCGACGCCAGAAGATCGTAGGCGTCCCCTTTTGTGAAGAGAATCCCGCGCACATCGAATCCGGCGACCTGCGGGAGAGTGGGGAACGGATGGGTCAGCGACACATCGACCTGCAACTGCCGGAAGGAAGGGTCGATCAGAAGGTCGGAGAATCTAAGCAGCGACTTGGGGGTGCCCTCCTTCAGGAGGGGCACGACATTGAAATGCAGGTCGGCGGACCTCAGCGGCAATGCGTCGATGGTGCCGTTCTCAAGGTCGACTCTCACCTCCCAAAGGCCCCAGAGCATGCGGCCGTGATCGGGCGCTCCGCTTGCCCGGTGCATTCCGGAGGGAGTGTCGGGAGGGCTGATAGGCGAGCTGTTCGCGCAGCCGAGGGAAAAGATCAGTATGGATACGAGCACCAGGAGGGTAGGCATCCGGTGCCGAGTCATAGGACGGCCTCCCTATAACATACGATAGGATTTTATACATACAGTATACGTTACCGGCGGGCGAGGGTCAACGGTCGCCCCCGATCCGCGCGCTTATCCCCGGGGCCCTCCACAACCGAGATGGGAGGGAAAGAAGTCTTCCTTGGATAATAGCCCCCCTATGATCCCCCCCAAGGGGGGGATGGGGTATGCCGGGACCCGCATCAGTTGGGGCTTGATGAAAACGCGTCGGATTGATGGCCCCCCTATGATCCCCCCCAAGGGGGGGATGGGGTATGCCGGGACCCGCGTCAATTGTCGGTTTGGCGGGAAGTTTATATATTAACCGTCCCCCCCTTGGGGGGGACTACAGGGGGGCATGCACTTCTCTCAAGGGACATCGAGTGAGTCCCCAGGCTCGTGGAGGGCACCGGGACTCACACCACCAGCATTGCGTCGCCGAAGGAGTAGAACCTGAACCTTTCCCCGATGGCGAACCGGTAGGCTTCGAGGGTGCGGTCCACTCCGAGGAATGCGCCCACGAGCCCAAGCAGACTTGTCCTCGGCAGATGGAAATTCGTCAGGAGCACGTCCACCGCCCTGAACTGAAAGCCGGGCGTTATGTAGAGTCCGGTCCGACCCGAGAACGCGCGCACTCTCCCCGCCTCGTCCACCGCGCTTTCGAGAAGCCTCGTCATCGTGGTTCCCACCGCGACAATTCTTCCGCCCGATTCCCTGGCCCGGTTTATCGTCTCCGCAGCGACTTCCGACAGCTCGCAGGATTCCTCGTGAAGCGTATGATCCTCCACGTTTTCGGAGCGTATCGGGCTGAACGTCCCCCATCCCACTCTCAGATGCCCCTCGACACGCGCGATCCCCTTCTCCTCCAGCCGGGCGAGAATCTGCGGCGTGAAATGAAGGCCCGCGGTCGGCGCGGCGACCGATCCCGGTATCCTCGCGTAAACGGTCTGGTATCTCTCCATGTCCCCGGTGTATGCCTTGATGTATGGCGGCAAAGGGACGCGCCCGATCCGATCAATCTCCGAATCGACATCATTCACACCGCCCAGCTCGATGATATCCTCCCCGACCTCGAAATCGCATTCCACCACTGTCGCGACCAGTGTGCTTTCGGGGAACAAGATGGTGTCGCCGATATCGAGTCGCCTGCGTCGTCGCAGGAGGGCTTTGAATCGAGGCCTGTTGAACTTGCCCGGATCGCTTGCGTCGGGAAGTCGCTCCAGAAGCAGCACTTCGATGCGCGAGCCGTCCGGGTACTTGTACCCGAAGAGCCTCGCCGGCATCACCTTCGCCGCGTTTGTGACGATAACATCGCCTCTTTTCAGCAGGTCGGGGAGATCGCTGAATCGGCGGACCTCGAACGGCCCTGTGCGTCTGGGGCAAACGAGGAGGCGGGATGAATCGCGCGGATCGGCGGGCTTCTGGGCTATCAGCTCCTCGGGCAGGTCATAGTCGAGAAGGTCGGTACGCATGAATCGCGACCGTTACTCCTTCGCCGTGACGCGATCATCGGATGGCGGGACCGACTTGGCGCGCCTCAGCATGAAACTGACCACCCAGTACAGCGTTCCTATCAGGAAAATCCTGGCGGGCGCGCCTATCGCGTTCACTCCGCCCAGCGAAAAGCTCGCGGCTCCCTGCTGCGATTGCGCCAGAAGCTCGTTCAACACGCCGTTGACCGTCCGCATCATCAGCCCGCCGAGTCCCCACACCAGAAGCGAGTAGAGGAGCCACAGAACCGAGAGGGTCACGACGAATTTTAGGGACGCGTTCGGATTGTTCAGCGTCAGGTCCATGAAGAACAGGATGATGAGCAGGATGATGAAAAAAATCGCGACCGGCGCGTTGCTCGAAAATCTTATTCGCGCCTCGCTTGTGAGATCGGGACTCGATCCCGACGGCTTCGCGTCGAGCTCAAGCGGAGATCCCGTTATGAGAAGAGGCGCGTACATTACCGCTATCCCCGTGAACGCGCCCTTGTACTCCGTGAGCCTCGCCGGCACGAACACCGCCTTGTACTCAATCGAGACGGTCTGCTGGCGAATCTCCGGCTTCGCCCCGGCTATCACTCCCTCCTTACCCTCGCCCCACTGGTTCATCGACTCGATCTTCGCGTTGAAATCGACCCTCATGCTCAGCAGGAAAACCAGGGGCAGTATGATGCTCAGAACGAGCGCCACCACCGCCATGATGATAAGCGTCATCGTCCCGACGCTCTTCACCGGCTTCGTATCTTCTTTTTTCGCGTTCATCACCCTTCACGCTCCTTTGCATTAAGAGAAGAGTAACCACGAAGGCACTAAGGGCACAAAGAGCGCATTCTTTCCTTCTTCTTGGTGTCCTTGGTGCCTTGGTGGTTATTCTTCTTCTCTTCTTCTTCGTTCTTCAATCAAACCATCAACAGCTTCAGCGACTGGAACATTTCCCGGAATACCTCAAGGCTGAGACAATAGCCGTCAGTCAGCAACCCCTCCAGCGGATTCGGGTGGACATCGAGCAGAATACCCGACACGCCGGCGGCCAGCGAGGCTCTCGCAATCCGGCCCACGGCCTCGGCTGTCTCAGCCGCGCGGGACGGGTACACCATGACAGGCAGGGGACAAGTGTCGACAAGCCGCGCGACCTCCACTATGTCGATCTCCCGTCGATCACCGACCATCCGTCCCGTCTCGACCAGCGCGACATTCCGATTCCCGCCTGTCACGATCTCGGTCGCCGCCTTGAGCCACAGCTCCGTGGACGCATCGGGGTGCCTTTCCAGAAGAACCGGGACCCCGAGCTGTCCCAGTTGTTCCTTCAGATTCGTCTCGAAAAGGAACTCGCCGGGGACATGGTACGCGCACGGCTGCAACTGCATCAGGGATACTTTCGGGCCGAGCGCCTCGACCATTCCGGTGGACGGAATGCCGCTTTTCTTGGAGATGTCCTGCACAATGGTCCCGGTCCTTTCGTACAGGGCCTTCGGCGGAAGGGTCTCCATCGGGCGGTAGGGTCCGGCCTTGTAGATATTGACGCCGATGTTCGCGAGCTCGGTCGCCAGCAAGAGCGAATGTTTCTGGCTTTCGAGATAGGGGCTTCCGGCAATGAGGACCGGCCTCGATCCGCGGCCCACCCATCGGCTCCCCAGCCTGAAGCTCACCGGCTCCAGTTTGGTGAGCGGGTCCTCGGGGTCCCTGGAGTACGAGACCGAGGCGACAAAGGGCATGTGACGGAACTGGTGATAAAGCTCTTCGAGCTTCGCCTGCTCGTTGCTCTCCACGACGAGGTAGCTGGTGGACAGCTCCTGGATATACTTGTAGCGGACGCCGATCGAGTCGCACCGCTCGGTGAGCTTGCCCACGTCCTTCAGGTTTACACTCGGCTTGAATCGAACCAGCATGGATCAGGTTGCTCGGGTCGCCTAAATGCTCAATCCGGGCGCAGCCGACCTGCGCCCGGATTGAATATATGCCATTTTCAGGAAGAATGAAAGGCTAGAGCACCGACCAGGATTCACGGCCACCCATTGCGTCGACCGGGTCGAATCGCGAAGGGATTGATTCACCGGACGGTTTCCTGCTCCGCCTGCAGTCAACAAGCCTCTGCACCGCATGCATCAGTCGCTTCGCCTGAAGCGGTTTTCCGATTACCTCGTTAGCCCCCGCGATTATGGCGCTCACAAGTGCGCTCTCCTGCAGGGCGCCTGTCAAGGCAACGATGGTGAGGTTAGGGAGAATCTCCTTCATGCGCGAGACCAGCACCAGGCCGTCGATGTCGGTCACGTCAAGGTCCACGAACGCGAATTCGGGTCGATGTTTTTCGGCAAGCTTCAGACCTTCCAGACCGCTGTCGGTGATCCCGACGATTCTCAGTCCCGCCTGCGGGCAGAGAAGCATCAACGACCTGCCCACCAGTGGAGTGCCGCATATCGCCACTGTCGTCGGCCACCCGGGCGATCCCTCCCGCGCCGCGTCTTCCGCGTCCGGAGTTATCGCTCCCGCCACTTTCCCCTCCGACGAGCTTTCCGGCTCATACGCCTGCAGCTTGTCGTACAGCTCGCGGATTTCATTCTCGCGACTCGCCAGAAGGTCCAGGCACGCCGCCAGGACCTCAAGCGTTTCCTCTCGCGTAAGCTCTTTCATGCTTCATGACCTCTGCGATGCAATCGGTTCCGTCCGTCGATAATCTACTTTTAATGTCCTTTATTCTGATATGAACCGGAACCGGACATGCATCCGTTCCCGTCGCTCCACCTCACCCCC
>CAYGZQ010000087.1:0-12604 GCA_964354375.1 uncultured Planctomycetota bacterium | reverse complement strand
CAAGTATTCCATGATCGGTGAGTGGAGAGTCTGTACGACCATGGCTTCCATCGTGTTGGACGAGATATCCGGGGAGCTGGCTGCGATTAACTTCGAGGAACGGCAGCCCTTCGCCGAGCTCAATGTGGCTGTCGGCAGGGATGAAGCGATTCGGACCGCCGTCGATGCATTGAAGGACTATCAGGTAACTCCCGTGCACACGGAGTTGATCCAGGCTCGCCCCGGCTATCATGGGAACCCTCATGAAGAGGTCCTTTGGGAGGTCTATTTCGATAACGGCGCCTGGTGCCTGGTGACGATCGACGGCCGCGGATGGCTGAGCTACAATGTCCCCAATCCGCCCAAGTGACCGGCTGAGATCTTCCTGGAGCATGTCAATGGTCACTTGCACTGCGAAGAGACTCTGTGCTAAACTTAAATTTGTTTGTATCGTAGAATACCCTGAGGTCCTCAGTCCAAGCCAGGGCGGTTGAATGCGACACCTATACTCTTGATAAAGCCAAGGAGGCAAAGCATGAATCGATGGACAGTGCTCCTCGCGGCGTTGCTGATGGCGACGTTTATAGCGATGGGCTGCTCGAGCGGCGGCGGAACCCCGACTGCGCCGACCGCTGGTCCGGATCTCACCGGATCCTCAAGCCATGTCGGACAGGCTCAGACACATCTGTGGGGCTACTACGACGTCTATGTCGACGTCGAGAATCAGACGGTGGAAGCCGTTCTGAACCGCATGTGCATGTTCACGGCCAATGTCACCACCTTCGTGAACAACCCCGTGTCCAATCTGTCGTTTCACATCTACGGTACGCCTGTAACGGCGGATTACGTGGATGTCGACATCGACGTGACCATCAAGCACCCGTTCCCCGGAATGAACCAGTACGATGGTTATGACGTGAAGGGTGTCTTCATGGGTACCGGTTCCGCCACGATGGAGTACTCGAGCAAGCTGAAGTACGCGGAGTACGGAACCGACCAGGCGCTGTACGATTTCAACGACAAGGATACATTGGCGTATGCGGACCCCTATGGCGATGAGCTTGTGGGTATGCCCGACGGATATACCCGATGGTTCAACGCCAAGGAATTCACGTTCCCCGGCATCATGGGCTACACCCCCGGCAAGCTTGCGACGCCTGGGTACCAGTCCATGCTCACTGCCACGCTGAACCCGTACAAGTATTTCGCCGACGGGATGGGGGCGGACGAAGACCTCTGGACGTGGCTGAACGCAAACGCGGCCACCAACGGTGTCTTCAGCGCAGGCACGTCCAACACCAGGAATTACTATCTCAGGTTCCCGACAAGCGGCGGCGTGAAGTACGGCTACGCTGTTGTCGCGAGCTGGAAGGGTGAGGCGCCCGAGGATCACCCGGCCAACGCTCCCGAAGCTGCGGCCTGCATGATCGACATAACGCCGGCAGTCTACTACGTTGACGATACTGACAGGGGCGGCGACCTGATCCTGGACATTAGCCTCTGGGGCTGGGACTATCAGCCGACACTGATCAAGATCGAGTCGACCGTTCTCAGCGCAGTGCATGAGTTCGACGCGGCCGAGATGACTCCGACCGGCGGAGACGCGAACTACTCGACCTACCACTGCGAGATAAACGCCGATGCGGTCAGCGGTACGGAGGGCAATGAGTTCTGGGTGATCGCCGAGTACGGCGATTTCGACTACTCATCCGACTTCACCCCTCCCGGCGGCGCTCCGGCCGCGACACTCGCTGCATTCTTCCGCAACGACCTGTACGTTTCGCCCGAGGCCTACAACAAGCCTCCGACGATAACCAGCGGTGTCGATGGCGAAGTCAAGCCGATCGAGTGGACGACCGAGATATACACCGTTGTTGCTTCCGATCCCGATGGCGACGTTCTGAGCTACTCGTGGGTCGTAACAGAGGATGACGGCACTGTGGTGCCGGGTTACGGCGGTGTTGCGGGCAACGGCGACGGCACCATCGATATCGACTGGGGCGACATAGCCGGATGGACTCAGGGACCGATCCCGTACATCATCTACTGCGAAGTCAGTGACGGAATCGCCCCGCCCGTCGAGGCGACCCCGCTGGACGTCGAAGTATGGGTAGTAGGCGACAAATGGGTATCTAACCATACCGATTTCGCGAGCACCCCGGACAACGGCACGCTGACCGAGCCGTACAGCAACATCAACCAGGCGCTGTCCGGACATGCGTCCGGTGTGAAGATCATCGTCGATAAGGGCTCCGCCACTTATACGGACGTCATCAACCAGTCGTCTCAGCCCGGTTTCACTCTGAGAAGCTGGTGTTTCCACACGACTCCGGTCGGAAGGGCCACGATCAGCAACACCAATAGTCAGGGGTTTTATCTTAACTACACCAACGACGTAACGGTCCAGGGCTTCAAGATCGCGTTCCCCACCAGCTCCTACCAGTACTATTTCTTCTACACGTACTACTCCAATAACCTCAAGATCATCGACAACTGGTTTACGGGCACGACGCTCAGCTATCAGATTATGGGTATATATTCCAATTACGGCAACAGTATGACAGTCAAGAACAACCTGTACTCCGATGTCAACTCCACCAACACTTGGAACAGTTTCTATTTCATCTACAACTATGCCTACGGGGCAAGCGGAGCCTATGACATCAGCCAGAACGAGATCACCAACATACAGCCGAACCAGAATAATACCATGAACTACGTTCAGGGCATTTTCGCCTACTACCCGCCCAGCGGTTCGAAGTACTGCAACAACCTGATCCACCACGTTTCACCGAACTGCGGTTCATATTACGAGACTTACATGTACCTGCTTCAGATCTACTACCCGATGACCACGACTTCGGTGGCCAACAACGTCATTGATAAGTGCGACGGCGACCACGCATGGAACTACTGGTACACCAGCATCTATGGCTTGTACTGCTATAATGGCGGCTCCAGCAGTTACCAGTACGACGCCCACAGCAACATCATCACCAATCTCACCGGGACTTACACGATGCCGTATTACTACGGGACTTACATGTACAACGTGGGCGTGACCTACACGGATGTCTGGAACATCCAGGATTCGGCCCACGGCTGGACGGGTCCCGGCGTCGGCTGCATCACGCAGGATCCGAAGTTCGTCAACAACACCACCGCGCCCTATGACTACCACCTCGACACCGGCTCGCCTTGCATCGATACCGGCAAGAACGGCGAGGACATGGGCTGCTACGGCAACCTCGCCGCGGGCGAGGTCGTCGGACTGTTGACTCCGAAGGGAAGCTGAGCAGCGGTCGGATTGAACTGAATGAGCATCAATGGCCCCCCGGTCTTCGGGGGGCTTTTTTTGTTATAATCAAGAATCTCTGATTGAGCAGCATCGGCCATTGAGGTACAGAAAACGGCTAGATACAGTGCTTTTGGCTTTACTTTGCTGGGCATAGCGATTTCGCTGCATGCTTTCGGCTGTCATCCCGGGCAAACCCCCGCCCCGCAGTCCGAGATGAAACCTTGGAGTCCGAGTGCCCAGTCGCTTCTGTTATGCACGCCGTTGATCGGTGACGAGGCTTCCGTCAGGCAAACTGCGCCGACCCCATCCGCGCTGACCATCGGTACCGAGAGCGTGAACGGCTGGCTTGTGCCGCCTGAACGTGTCCTGACATTCCCGGTTCAACTGACCCGGGACTCGAGGCTGTCGATGCGAATCGGCATCGGGATGGGATTGTCACGCTCGAACCACGTGCCCGGGGCTATGCCCCGCGGTCGCGGTCATGGACCGCCGCTTCCTCCTCGTCCGGAGGACATGCCGCCGCCTGATGCCGGCATGCAGCCTGTCAGACCGCCCGGCCCCAACGACCTTGGTCTGAGGGTGGAGTTTACGCCCGACGGTGGAGCTGAATCCCGCGTGGTTTATCAGCTTCCCCCCGAAGACGTTCCAGGGTGCCTGCAGGCATGGCTGACAGTGGATACAAGTCTGGCGCAGCCCGGTCCCGTACGTGGCGAGCTTGAGTTTGTCGCGAGCGGCCCATTAGCCGGCAATCCCGGTACGCAAGTGCTTTGGGGGCAGCCGTCGATTTACGAGCCGGTTTCAAGACCTCACAGGAATGTGCTTCTGATCGGTGTGGACACGCTCCGGGCAGATGCTGTGAGCCCCTGTGGAGCCAGGCCGGAAGTCACTCCCAATCTCCAGCGATTCAGCGAATCAGCGACTCTGTTCAAACAGGCAAGATCCCAGGCTCCGTGGACCCTGCCGTCATTCGCCAGCGTGATTACCGGTCTCATGCCCGCCAAGGCCGGCGCAACCGGCATCAGTAGAAGCATTCCGGACAGAACAAGCACGTTGGGCGAGATGGTGCTTCCGTACGGCTACGCCACGTTCACGGTCTGCTCAACTCCGTGGCTCGGCAACCCGACATCCGGCTTTCAGCAGGGTATGGAGACTCTGGCCTTTCTTGTGGAGCCAACCGCACAGATTCAGGTCGCGAGAGCCGAGGAGTTCATCTCAGACTCCATGCACCGTGACTGGGTCTGCTTCATTCACATCATGGATCCGCACGCTCCGTACGAGCCTCCCGAGCAATACAGAAAAGAGCTTTGTGATCCGAACTACAAGGGTGATTTCCCCTCGGGTTATGAAGGTGGAGACGTGCGTCTTCAGCCCAGTGTTGTCTCTGTTGAGGAGGAAATCCGCCAGATCAGGAATCTTTACGATGCCGAGGTCGCGAATGTCGATGCGGCGATGGCTGATCTTTTCGCTTTTCTCGATGAGAATGGGCTGACGGACGAAACCCTGATTATCTTCTGTTCGGATCATGGCGAGGAGTTCTATGAACATGACGGTTACGGGCACGGATTCACGCAGTACGATGAAGTGGTTCATGTGCCCTTAGTGATCAGAGGAGCAGGTTTTCCCGAGGGGCTGCAGCTCGATACGAGCGTTGCCAACACCGATATCTTGCCTACAATCCTCAGATTCCTCGAGATCCCGCAGCCTAGAGAACTGATGGGTCTCCCGCTCCAGGAGGTTGTTGCGAACGGGGACGAAATGAGTGAGAGAGCCGTCTGCGGGGAGGAGACCGCCCGGCAGGAGGGAAACCCTCTGGTATATTCACTGCGTTGGCCCTACAAGTGCATCGCGGGCCTCATAAGCAAAGAAGTGGTCTTGTATGATCTCGCCGCCGATCCGATGGAAACCACGGATGTACAGGCCGACCATCCCGAGCAGCTCGCCGGGCTCGCGAAGGACATTGCGACCCTGGTTCGACCGCAGCAGAGCGCATTCCACTGCCTGATTGCGATAAATCCGCTGGAACCGCCACACACCTTCACCGGCACTTTGCGCATTCCGGGCGGCATTCAAAGCGTGCAGACATACTTTTTCGGTCCCGCCGACAGTTACAGCATCACCGGAGACTCGCTGAGTTTCTCAATCTTGACCAGCCTGGATCAGACAGCGGGGCTCGATCTTACGCAGTCTCCAGGCATCTCGCTCCCCGCAATGCCGATCAAACACCTCGTGATTGTTCCGTCTCCCGGGGCGTCCGCAATGGAGGCCACTGTTCTGATGGATGGGGCTGTCGAGGAGGGACGGTTCTTCCCGTACGGCACGAATGTGCCCCAACCGTCCGGTTCCGCTTCATTGCAGCTCGATTCCTTCCCGCTTGCCCCTTACCTTCCGGCGCCGGAAGCACAGTTCCCGACATCATTTTTCATCTGGGGAGCGCGTGGCAGCGAGGAAATCGATGAGCTTCACCCCATGGACCCTCAAACAGTCGAACAACTGCGCGCTTTGGGCTACCTCGGTGATTAGACGGTCGTCGGCGACCCGTTCCTACTCGGTGTAGATCTTCTCGTCTATGAGGGTCTCCTGCACCAGCCTCCCCCGAGTATCAAAGCAGAAGTACTTGAAGTGCTTCTTGAACTCGAGGTCGACCATTTTCTGGCCGGTACGGTTCTTCTCGACGGTGCAGATCACCCACTGCTCGAATTCCTTCATCTTGGAGGGATTGTAGACGACATTGGTCTTGGAGATGATCTTGGACTTGTCGTTCAGGATCAGGGCAATATCGGCTTCGTAGTCGATCGCGGACGATCCCCTGAGATGGAAGATGTGCATCCGCTTCGCCTTCAGGCCTTCACGGTCGGCTGCGACGATGGCGAAGATTGGAATTTCGGTCGACAGGGCGAGGTCCTTGAGACCCTGCGTGATGTAGGTTATTTTATCGTCCTCGGTCGACGGCTCCGGAAAAACCGGCACCTTCTGAAGGTAGTCCACAAAGACCACGACATCCTTGTACATCGCCTTCGCCTCGAGCACCATGCTTCGGATGGCCTGAAGAGTGGTCTTGATCGAGTTTCCCTTGATGAAATGGAGAAAGTCCTTGTATTTCTCGAGCTTCTCGAGAACCATCTTCCCGCGGTGCGAGTTGCGGAGGAGGTCGATGAATCCGACTCTCCCCTCGCTGGCCTTCATGATGCCCTCGACCACATCCCGTTCGGTCAGACCCTGGTCGAAGGCGGTAGCACCGACCGGGTTGATGCTCTCCAGGGGAACCAGGCGCTTGAAAAGATAGTTGGTGTCATGCTCATAGCAGATGTACAGGCAATGGGCCTGCCTGGTCGCGGCGATGTTGCGTGCGATCTGCACGGCCATGATCGTCTTGCCTACGCCCTGGGCGCCTCCGATCAGGATCAGCTCTTTCGCCGCGGCGCCCGAGATCGCCTTGTCGAGAACGTCAAAACCCGTCTCGTATACTGCGAAGGACTGTGTCTCACCTTTCTCCGTATCGTTGTGAAGCTGCTGAAGTATCTGCGCCACGGACTGGGGCCGGTCGGTGCTGTCCGCCTGCCCCGCTCTCATCAGCTCCTCCTGTACGAAATTGATGACGGCCTGGGGGTCACGACGGTTGTCCCGGGTCATGCCGAGAGCCAGCTCCATCGTGTGGCGGAATTTCTCCCTTGTGTGGAAATCTCTCAGGTCGTGAACGAGCGAGGGAAACTCTTCCGGAGTGATGTCCGTGCCCGTCGCCAACTCGCTCCAGTATTCGGTCCCCCCGAATTTGTCCCAGTCGCCGTTCTCCTTCAGGTGTTTCTGGAGCGATCCTGTATCGATGTCCTCGCCGGCCAGCACGCAATCAAGGATGGCCTTGATGATGGTGCGATGCCGGCCAGTATAGGTACCGATCGGCGGTCCGAACTCGATAAGCATCCGAGCCAGGTCGACGGAGGGCTTCTTGAGGAAAACCCCAAGCATTTCTCTCTCCAGGCTGACCTGGTCCACTCCGACGGTCAAAGCACGCGCCGACTTCTCCGCCGCTTCAGAGGGCTCGTTCTCGCGCGCGTCGACATCGACTATGTCCTTCCCACCGGGTCCCGGGATATCGGTCATGATACGCCTCCAGGTGCAGGGTATGCCTGCAACCACTGTTAGTATCGGACCCGGAAGCCCGGCAGTATGCAATACGAGTGAATGGGTCTTAGTCGCACCGAGCGAGGATGCGGGGGGCTAGGAATTGCACTCCGACTGGCGCGCGAGAACCAGCCCGTAGACCTTGTCTGCCCCCGCCGCAATGAGCGCTCGCGCGCACTCATCAATGGTCGCCCCGGTGGTCATGACATCGTCCACAACCAGGACCGTGAGATCCTCGACAAGCGAGCAGTCAAAGACCTGCATGCTCATGCTGAGATTGACGATCCGGATCTCGCGATCCAGTCTCGCCTGCGGAAGCGTGTGCCGGACCTTGTACAGGGTCCTGGGAAGGTAAGGGATAGCGAAAGCATCCGCCAGAGGCTTGGCAAGCTCCTCGGGCGGCGAGAATCCCCTGGCCCTGACCGTTTTCGGATGCTGGGGTGCAGGAACGACAGCCTGGATTTTCTCCCACCATTTAGGCGCGCTCCCGCTTGTCCAGTCGCACAGAAGCTCTGCGAAATGCTTTGAGAACGCCTGCTGACCCTCGTACTTCCAGAGTACGATGGATCGTGCGAGGGGACCGGTGTAGCGCAGCGCAGCCACCGCCTGAGTGTACCGGGGCGGTCTCCTGATGCATGCCGCGCATTTTCCCCCCCTCAGAAGCGCCTCGGAGGCAATCGGCGCTCCGCATCGCGAGCAGCTCGTCGATGGATCGAGCCATTCGAGGAGCGACAGGCATTCGTCGCAGAACCCGTCGCGATCCACCCTGTCGCATCCCATGCATCTTGGAGGGAATAGAAGACTGACCGTCCCCGCTGCCAACTCCCATAACCATTCCGTGCTCGCATGCGACATCAGAACCGGTCCCCTCGTCGATTTCCGGCACCTCGTTTCCCTGCACAATCCATCAACGGAGCAAAGGGGGTTTTGCTGACAGACCGGTCCTTTTCCGGTACCTGCTATCTCAGGCGTCCTCGCCTGAGTAGCTGGTACCGGGAACTATTTCCGAAGCATTGTGTCGGCCCATAAGAAAGCTCGGTACCTTTCCGGTACCTGCTACCTTCGCTGACGCTCAGGCTAGCAGGTACCGACTGAACTGCGGTACCTTTCCGGTACTTGCTATCTCAGGCGTCCTCGCCTGAGTAGCTGGTACCGGGAACTATTTCCGAAGCATTGTGTCGGCCCATAAGAAAGCTCGGTACCTTTCCGGTACCTGCTACCTTCGCTGACGCTCAGGCTAGCAGGTACCGAGCTCAGGATGGCTGGTACCGGAGACTATTTCTGAAGCATCACGTCGACCCATACGCCTTGCCAGAGACGCATCCTCTTTTCCGCGGAATCGCCGGGCCACGCGATCTCGACGAGGTCGAATGAGTTGATCAGGGCGATCGGCTTGTTCGGCTGGTCGCAAAGATAGGTCTTCTTGAGACCTTTCACCTTGCAGGATGCGACATTGAACACCATCCTGGGACTGTGCTCCAGCCAGCCGATCTCCTGGAGGAAGTGTTTCGAAATGTTGGTCCAGGCGTTCCCGAAATGGTCGATGTAGACGATCTTTCCCTGGACAACATTGCCTTTGAGCTCCGGAGCGGGAGTATCGATGGGCACGAGGGATTCGATCCGCGGACCGAACTCGGAAAGCTGAACCCCGTTCGCGAGATGCGCGGCGACCGGCGCGAAAATATCGCGTCCGTGAAACGTGAGGCTGATCTCCGGGAGCAGGTACGCGGGATTCTCGATTCTCACCGCTTCCCACCCCACGTTTCCCTCTATGGCGGGAGTCAGACAGCCGTTATCGGGTCCCACGAACCACCGATCCTGGGCGCTGATAATCACCGCAGAACGTTCCGTCCCGACTCCCGGATCCACAACGACGACATAAATGCTCCCCGGCGGAAAATACCTCCACGACCCTTTCAGGAACATCGCAGCGACTGTCACGTTCAACGGAGGCACTTCGTGACACAGATCGATAATCCGGACCCCCGGGGCTATGCCCGCGATGACGCCCCTCATCTGCCCCGCAAAGGGATCGGAAACCCCTAAGTCTGTGAGAAGAACAATCGGCCCGCCGTGTTGATAGTTGTCGGTCATCCCTCATCAGCTCCCCTTGGTTTGTCGAGATAGTATGTGCCTTCGGCTTCAACCCTGACCTCCCTCGCATCGTCGCCATGCCCTCGCACAACGTATGCCACCGCACGTGCGACAGCGGTGCGGGATTTCAGGAGATCCACCGTCCCCTCCAGGTGAAGCGTCTCCCCCACCCTGACCGGCTTTCTGTAGATGACGGATATTTCGGTGGTGATCGCCAGATTGTCGGTCGTCAGGATGGAATGCGCCATGACGTCATCGAGAACGCTCGCCAAAATCCCGCCGTGCACCACCCCGTCCCATCCCTGGTGCTCAGGTCCGAACGTGACCTCGGCGGTCGCGCGACGATTCTCCCTGTCATACTCGAACCTGAGCTTCAGCCCTATCGGGTTCAGCTTCCCGCACACGAAGCAATATTCGTCCTGGAAGGTAACCCTGGCACCCGTCCGCGGGATATCTGCAGTGTCGCCCATTGCGGTGTTCCGCCCAAAGTATACAACACCCGAGTGACCGCGCGGCATGATATAATGCGAATCGTATCAGGTGATTTGTGATGTCCGATATCAACGCCAAACTCGACGGCATACAGGACAGATTCAGGGAAATCGAGAACGCCCTTGCTGATCCCTCCATCGCCACCGACCGGGTCCGTATGCGCCAGCTGGGAAAGGAGCACAAGGACCTCTATCCGGTTGTGCAGCTCATCCGGAAGCTTCGCGGAATCACGAAGGAGATCGGCGACCTCGAGGAGATGGTTCGCAGCGAGGCCGACGAGGAGCTCAGGAAGCTGGCGATCGCGGAGCTGGAGGAGGCAAGAGAGAATCTCGAGAGCACCACTCAGGAGCTGAGGCGCACGCTGTTGCCGGTGGATCCAAGGGACTCGAAGAATGTCATTCTGGAAATCAGAGCGGGTACCGGGGGGGACGAGGCGGCGATTTTCGCCGGCGACCTGTTCAGGATGTACACCCGCTATGCCGAGAACCAGGGCTGGAAAACCGAGATAATCAGTGAGCATCCGCTTCCGATTGCTGGTGGCTACAAGGAAATAATCTGCGAGGTCAGGGGAAAGGGCGCGTATTCTCGTCTGAAATTCGAAGGCGGCACGCACAGGGTACAGAGGGTGCCGCTGACCGAATCGGGCGGACGCATCCACACATCGGCAGCGACGGTCGCGGTGATGGTCGAGCCGGAGCCGGTGGAGGTCCAGGTCGACGAGAACGACCTCCGCATCGATACCTTCCGCTCATCCTCCGCGGGCGGCCAGCATGTCAACAAGACCGATTCCGCCATACGGATCACGCACCTCCCCACCGGAATAGTGGTTTCCTGCCAGGATCAGCGGTCGCAGCATCAGAACAAGGAGAAAGCGATGTTGCTCCTGAGGGCGTATCTGCTGGAGCGCGAGGAGAACGCTCAGAGTGTGAGAATACGGGACGAAAGGCGAAGTCAGGTCACGACTGGCGACAGGTCTGCGAAAATCCGCACCTACAATTTCCCGCAGAACCGTGTGACCGATCATCGCATCGGGATGGATCGACCGCTGACGGTGGTCATGGAGGGCAAGATCGACCCGCTGATCGATGCTCTGCAGCTCGCGTACGAGGCCGAGCAGCTCGCGGAGGTCGGATAGGATGCCCGGGGGACCGATCATGACAACCCCCTGCCCCGCCCTTCAGCTCTCGCGTGATATCGAAAGAATTCTCCTGCAGAACGGAATCCGGGAATCGCGTGCGGAGGCGATGCTGATCGTCGAGCACGTCATCGGCTGCGACCGCGCGCGCATCCTGGCGGGACTTGCCGGGGATGTCACTCTGGAGCGGACGCAGAGGGCGTACGAGATTGTCTGCGGACGGCTGTCGGGTGCTCCCCTGGCGCACATTCTCGGGGCCGCGTGGTTCTACTCGCACAGGTTCAGGGTGGCGCCGGGAGTCATGGTGCCCCGCCCGGAGACAGAAATCTTGGTTGATGAATCAATAAAGCTCATTGACAAGATCAATGAGCCCGCCCGCGTGCTGGATCTCTTCACCGGCTGCGGAAACGTGATCCTCTCCGTTGCGCTCGAGAAGGCCGGAATCCAGGGCACCGGAGTGGACATCGATCCCGTAGCTCTCGACTGCGCGAGACGGAATCTCGCCGACCTGGAATGCGATGGCGTCCTTTTCCTGCTCGCCGATGCAGAAGAGTTCCTCGACAATTCGCCTCGGGAGTATCACTTGCTGACCGCGAATCCGCCTTACATTCCCCGGGTCGAGATCGAGAATCTGCAGCCTGAGGTCCGTCTGCACGAAAATCCAATCGCTCTGAACGGCGGCGCGGACGGTCTGGACCACTACAGGATGCTGGCCGTGAAAGCTCCATTACTGCTGCTTCCGGGCGGGACGCTCCTCGCCGAGATCGGCGCCGGGCAGGAAAGGACGATTTCTGGTATATTCAGCGACTGGAGCTCAGTGAGATTCGTGCCGGACCTGAACGGGATACCGAGGGTCCTTGTGGCAAGGCCATGACGAAGACCGAAAAGCCCGAGGCATCGCCCTGTTTCAGCGACAAGATGCTTGTGGCGCTTGCGCGGGATCAGAGGAATGCGTCCTGGGCGCCCTACTCGAACTTCACTGTGGGGGCGGCGTGTCGCGGTGAAAGCGGGACCGCGTATTTCGGCTGCAATGTCGAGAATGCAAGCTACCCGGTGGGCGTCTGCGCCGAACGGGCCTGCGCAGCGGCGGCGATAGCTCACGGTGAGAAGAGGATAACGACGCTGGCGGTCGCGGGCGCCAATCGCGACAAAGCGCCCGACGGCAAGCTCCGACCGTGCGGGATGTGCCTGCAGTTTCTGTCCGAGTTTATGGATCGGGACGGGAAGATCCTCATCGCCGACGGCTCGGACGGCTGCGTTGAA
Source organism: uncultured Planctomycetota bacterium (assembly GCA_964354375.1). Classification (GTDB taxonomy): domain Bacteria; phylum JAJVIF01; class JAJVIF01; order JAPKYR01; family JAPKYR01; genus CAYGZQ01. The sequence continues at coordinate 224 of CAYGZQ010000087.1, read as the reverse complement.
TTGACGCTCGGGGAGCTTCTGCCACAGGGCTTCAAACTGGAAAATCTCGAGACCGGGGAGGAGTCATGACGGAAATACTCTTTGAGAGAAGCTCCGCCGACGAGTACATATGCAATCGAGCCTACGAGATTCTCAACTCGGGCGGAATAATCGTTGTTCCCACCGACACTATCCCCGGCATGGGGCGCCGAGCGGACAATCACGAGGCGGTCGCCCGCTTATTC
>CAYGZQ010000086.1:0-13524 GCA_964354375.1 uncultured Planctomycetota bacterium | reverse complement strand
CCGATCCGGAAGAAATTTCGTTCGGCTATCCGGTGGGACCTCCCATCGTGGCCAATCTGCCCCTGCCGGGATGGGCGTCCGATGTAGCGATATCGGGCGATTTGGCGTACGTAGCGTGCCAGGACGGGGGCTTGCAGATCGTAGATATCAGCAATCCCGTGTCCCCTACCCTCATCGGTTCGCTTGTGACCGGTACGAAGGTCGCAAGGGTGAAGCCTTTCGACCATTATGTTCTGATGTCTGAGAACGGTCTGACACTGGATGTCGTGGACGTACAGAACCCGTCCAACCCGGTTATTGTTGGATCGATCAAACTCCCCGGGAGCATCCAGGAGATCGCCGTCAAGGACGGCTACGCCTATGTCGCCGACTACTCGAACTGGCTCACACCCCCCCCCCGGTCTCCCGGCGGACTTCGTGTGGTCGATATCACCGAGCCGACAAATCCGCGGCTCGTCGCTCGCTCGGAGAGTCCGGAGGGCCTGAGGACCGGCCTCATCAGTGGAGATTACTTCTTCGCCGTCTCGAAGAAGCGTATCGGCATCGTCGACATCTCCACGCCAACCGTTCCCTTGATCGTGGGTCAATGGGAGCCGTCCGATCCGCCCATCTGGAATGCCGCTCTGTCAGGCGATTATCTCTTCGTTACGCTCGACGACTATAAGCTTCTTGTCCTGGACATCAGCGATCCGGTTCATCCTCGCGAGGTCAACTCGATTTTCATCAACGCGCGCGGGAGGATAACATTGGCGGGCGATCTCCTGATCACCGCCCACAGGGGCCTTTACCAGCAGGCGATAGATATCGTTGATATCAGCGCGCCGTCGTTTCCGCGGCTTATCGGAGGGGCGCACTGGCGGAGCGCTCCCTCCGGACTGGCGATTTCAGGCGAACATCTCTTCGTGGCCGACTGGTCTGCCGGACTGACGGTCATCGACATCGGTGATCCCCACGGACCTCACATCCTTGGCTCGCTGGAGATACCAGTAGACTCATCGCCCGGGTGCCTTGAGATCATCGGGGATTTCGCTTACCTGAAAACGGGTAAATGCCTCCACATTATCGACATCAGCAATCCGCTTCAGCCCGCACTCGTCAGGGATGTCGACACTGAAGCGCTAGTAGGGGACATAGCAGTATCCGGCGGGATCGCCTGCATGACTTTACACGACATTGGGCTTGTTACGTTCGATGTGACCGATCCGGGCAATCCGGTCCGGCTGGGCACAGCGAAAGTGTCCGACCTCTCGGATTTGGTCATATCGGGAGGCTACGCCTACATAGCGGGCGGCAACGGGACGTCGATCACCATAGTCGACATCCATGACCCTTCGGCGCCCGTGGTTGTCGGGTCGGGAGGGTCAAACCTCCCGTCCCGCAAAATCGCCGTTGGGAACGGCTATGCGTACCTATATTCAGGACCACAAGCACGTTGGATTGATATCATCGATGTTCGCGATGTCTCGCATCCCTATGCGGCAGGAAGCCTTCAGATTGAGCGATCCCTGATCGCGATGGCGGTCCACGGCGATTATCTCTACATCCTGCGCGGATGGGAAGGAGGACATAGCAACTGCCTCACGGTGAAAGACATCTCCAACCCGCTCTCGCCTGTCCTGACAGGCTGGACACCTACACTCAGTGAAGGGTCGGACATGCGAGTGGTCGGCCAGTATGCGTATCTTGACGACAGCCACCTTACGGTGATCGACGTTTCGGATCCGACGAATCCCGAAATCGTTGCGAACGCGTGCGCTCCGAAGACGCGCGGGCGAGTCGCGGTGAGAGGCAAGGTAGCCTGTCTCGCTTCCGCTGGCATCAGCGGAACCCCGGGATTCTCGGTCATCGAGCTCTGGTGAGCCTGGCGCGGACGGAAACAGAAAACCCCGCCCGAACGCATGCCCCCCCTATAATCCCCCCCGGAAGACCGGGTGGGATGGTCGGTCCGAAACACGCGTGAATACCCGGTTACGGGGTTACAGGTCGGCTTCGCAACAGCTACTTCACGACGAAATTCACCAGTTTCTTCGGGACAACGATCGTCTTGACGATCTGTTTGCCCGAGAGGTGCTTTTCCACCTTCTCGGTCCGGCAAGCTTTTTTCAGGTCGTCCTCGCCGATGTCCACCGGCGCCTCGACATTGTCGCGCACCTTCCCGTTCACCTGCACGACAATGGTCACGGTCTCCCTCTTCAGGAATTCCTCGTTATGGACAGGCCAGGGAGTCCGGAAAATACTGTCCGAAATCCCCAGACCCTCCCAGCATTCCTCCGCCAGGTGCGGCGCGAACGGCGACAGCAGCCTGAGCATTACGCCAGTCCCCTTCGCCAGATCGGATCGGTTCGTCTCATCGGACGAGTTGTAGCGCTTCGACGCAAACGCTCCCAGGGCGTTCGACAATTCCATTATCCTGGCTATCGCTGTGTTCAGGGTCTCGCGCTCGTCGATGTCCAGGGTGATTTCCCTGATCGCGTAGTGGACCGCGCGTCGGATTTCCTCGTCGGCGATCGCGCCGACCGCCCCGTCCACAGGCACGCGGCCCGCGCACTCGTCGCGATGATCGTATACAAGCCTCCACACGCGGTTCAGGAACCTGAACTGCCCCTCCATGCCCGCCATGCGATAGTCCGTCGGCGGGAACGTGTCCTTCGGCTCGTTCGGACCGCGCTCGATGTGGTCCTCCCAGTCGATATCCCTGTCCGGCGGCGCAGCGAACAGAATGAACAGCCTTGTCGTGTCGGCGCCGTAGAGGCTCGTCAGATTGCGGGGGTCCTCGACATTCCCCTTGCTTTTCGACATCTTGTGGCCGCCCCACATGACGATCCCCTGGGTCAGCAACCTGGGAGCGGGCTCGTCGTAGCTCAGCAATCCGGCATCATGCAGAACCTTGATAATGAACCGGAAATACATCAGGTGCATGATGGCGTGCTCGGGACCGCCGACGTAGAGGTCCATCGGACACCAGTACGCGACATCTTCTTTCCGAAACGCGACATCTTCGGCTTTCGGAGAGCAATAGCGCAGGAAATACCATGACGAATCGACGAACGTGTCCATCGTGTCGGTTTCGCGCTTCGCCGATCCGCCGCATTTCGGACATTCTATATTCATCCACTCCGCGACCGTCCCAAGCGGGCTTCCCCCTCCCCCGACGAACTTCACTTTGTCATACGGGGGAAGCAGGACCGGAAGATCTTCATCCGGCACCGCCACAAGCCCGCATTTTTCGCAGTGCACGATCGGTATGGGAGCGCCCCAGTAGCGCTGACGGCTTATCAGCCAGTCCCTCAGACGGTAGTTGACTGTCCGACCTCCTTTCCCCATCCCCTTCAGCAGGTCGGCGACAACTCCCCAGAAATCCGCTGATTTCTTGCCGTCATACTTGCCGCAGTTCACCATGATTCCTTCGTCGGTGTACGCCTCGTCCATCGGAATGTTCGGTGCGATATCGCTGTCGAAAGGCTTTATCACCCTGACGATCGGCAGCCCGTATTTTGTGGCGAATACGAAATCGCGCGTGTCGTGAGCCGGGACGCACATCACCGCGCCCGTTCCGTACTCCGCAAGGACGTAGTTTCCCACCAGGATCGGAATCTCTTTCCCGTTGATGGGATTAACGCACGTCCGTCCCAGATGCATCCCTTCCTTTTCGCTCTCCTCGCTTGTCCGCTCGATATCCGACTGCATGATGCACTTTTTCACGAACGCGCGCACCTCGGACAGTTTCTGGGGGGGAGTCAGCTTTTCGACGAACGGATGCTCGGGCGCCAGCACCATGTACGTGCACCCGTACAGCGTGTCGGGTCTCGTCGTGAAAACCTCGATATCGTGCTCGAAGCCCGGAACGGGGAACGAGATCATGCATCCTTCCGACCGTCCGATCCATTTCCGCTGCATTTCGAGAACCTGTTCCGGCCATCCGCCCCCGAGCTTATCAGTATCGTTCAGCAGACGCTCGGCGTACTGGGTTATGCGAAAATACCACTGGACCAGCTTCCTCGGCTCCACCGGACCCTCGCAGCGCTCGCAGATGCCGCCCTCGGCCTGCTCATTGGCCAGGACGGTGGCGCAGCTCGGGCAATAGTTCACATGTCCCTCCTTCCGGTAGGCCAGGCCGCGCTCGAACAGCAGCTTGAACAACCACTGCGTCCATTTGTAGTAGTCGGGACGGTGGCAGGCGACCTCGCGCCGCCAGTCGTAGTTAAAGCCCATGCCGGTGATCTGCTGCCGGATATACTCGATGTTCTCCTCCGTCCAGGGTCCCGGATCCGCCCCCTGCTTGATCGCGGCGTTCTCGGCGGGAAGCCCGAACGAATCGAACCCCATCGGATGGAGAACGTTGAAGCCCCTTAGCGCCTTATAGCGAGCGTATACGTCCCCGATGCAGTATACCCTCGTGTTCCCCATGTGGAGACCCGTCCCCGACGGGTAGGGGTACATCTCCAGAACGTAGAACTTTTTTCGATCCTGAGCGACTTCGGTCTCGAAAATCCGCTCCGCCGACCATCGCGCCTGCCATTTCTCCTCCACCACCCTGAAGTCATATTTCGATTCCATTTCATTTTCTCCCTGATCGTCCAGCAATCGATGCCTCCCTTGGGGGCGGCAACGAGATGCCGTGAGGTTAGCTCATGAAGGTCGCTCCCTGGAAGGCGGACCGGCGGGAGCAATGCCGGGGTCGGGCAAGGCCCACATCACCGGGATGTGGGCCGGAGAAGGTCGAGGTCGAGGACGAAGAGGAATTTCGAGTACGACATCTTGAATATCCACTAAATATAGTCGTTCGTTCCGGAGGTTATATACACGCGGAAGTCCTCGTGTGTCAAGTCCGAACGGGCTCATCCGGGAGCCCCGGTCCATTCGGATGAGGCGTTTTGACGAACGCTCCGCGGTCGGACCCATCCGGACCCGGTTGAGCATCTTATACCAGTTTAAGGTAGATTAAGACACGCTTTTCCGGCTTTTGTTGCCATAAAAAGGGCCATTAGACTTGAATATTGCGGCGGGATTTGGAATAATCTTGATTAAGACGCGGTCGAGTGTGGTACACTTGTCGCGCCTATACCAGAAAATCAAATCTAAGGAGGCTGCTTATGAATCGGTGGACAGTGCTCCTCGCAGTGGTGCTTTTCAGCGCCTTACTCGCGATGGGCTGTTCCGGAACCGGCGGAAACCCCGTGACGCCTGACAACAACCTTACTAATGGTAATTTGCACGGGGCCCAGACTCAGACCCACCTCTGGGGCTACTGGGATATCTACATTGATGTCGCTAACCAGAAGGTGGAAGCGGTGATGAACCGCTCGGCAATGTTCACGGCCAACGTCGTGACCTTCGTCAACAAGCCTGCCACGAACCTCTCCTTCAAGATCCACGGCACTCCCGTGGCGGGCGATTACATCGATGTCGACATCGATGTGTCCATGACTCACCCGTTCCCGGGTTTGACCCAGTACAACGGGTATGACGTCAGGGGCGTTTTCATCGGCGCAGGCTCGAGCAGCCTGACGTACGACCCGGGTCTCATCTATGCCATGCATAATGGGGACCAGGAGATGTACGACTACAACGACAAGGAAACCCTTGCTTACGAGGATCCGTACGGCGATGAGCTCGTGGGTATGCCTGACGGCTACACCAGGTGGTTCAACGCTGTCGAGTTCCCGATAAAGGGTGTCCTTGGCTATACCCAGGGCAAGCTCGCAACCCCGAACTATCAGGCTAACCTTACAGCCACACTCAACCCATACAAGTACTTCGCCGACGACCTTGAGCCGACGGACAAGGTGTGGGACTGGGTGAATGCCAATCCGGACACCAACGGTGTCTTCACCGCCGGATCGACCAACACCCGGAATTACTACCTCCGCTTCCCCAATGTGTACGGAGTCAACTACGGTTACTCCGTCGTTGCGTCGTGGAAGGGCGAGGCCCCCGAGGATCATCCTGCGAATGCTCAGGAAGCTATCGCGCTCTCGGTTGGCGTAACTCCCTCCCTCTACTTCGTGGACAACACCGATAAGGGCGGAGATCTCATCCTCGACATCGACCTGTGGGGTTGGGACTATCAGCCGTCAACGATCTTCATTGAGTCCTCGGTCCTTGGTGCCCCGCACCAGTTTGATGCTACCGAGATGACCCCTGTCGGCGGCAATGAGAACTACTCCACTTATCATGTGGACATCCCTGCAGACGCGCTCGCGGGCGCCGATGGCAACACGTTCTGGGTGATCCCGCAGTACGATGAGTTCGACTACACCTGCGAGTTCACCCCGCCCGGTGGCGCTCCTGGAGCTCCTCTGGCCGCTTTCTTCCTCTATGATCTGTACGTGTCGCCGGAATCCTACTGCCCCGATGTTACTGTTACCAGTATCGACTTTGATCCGCCGAACGGTCTGACAAAACCGTTGGCTAATGTCTATGCGGGAGTCGAGATCAAGGGCGGCGGATTCCAGGGCGCATCGACCTGCACCGTTCAGTTGCAGGGCACGTCGAACATTGACGCCACAAACGTTGTCAGCAACGGGTCTGATACGATAATCTGCGATATCGACCTCAGCGCAACCGTCTACGGCGACAAATTCGACCTCTACGTCGAGAACGAGTGCGGCAAATTCGCGACTCTGGTCGATGCCGTCGAGATCTCGATGGCATTCGATATCGTCCAGTATGACGGAAGCCCACTGGGCGACGGGCCGTTCGCGGTAACGGTCAAAGGTGCCGATTCAACCGGCGATAACGGTTTAGGCGGCCCTGTTCCGATTCATGGGAACTACATTATTGACCTTGCCGTGCGCACGAACGATGGCGGGGTCTACATCGCATGGGCCGAGCATAAGGCCTGGGATAACAACAAGGACTACGGCTATGTCGACAGGTATACTCCCGATATGTCGTCCGTCCCTGCCAACATCCCGTGCTTCCAGTACGGCGCCAGCGACCCGTTATCTTTCTCTTACCGCGACTTCCAGCTTGACTGCGGCACTGCCGGAACCTCCTATCCTAACGGATGGGGCGCTGAGTTCCTCAATGCCCACATCGCGACCAACGAGAACATGACCCCCGACGCCGGCTACGGCCCCACTCTGGCTACCTGGGACTACTGGGGTATCTCCTACGGCAACCCGCCTTACACATACGGGCGATGCGTAGGCGCGACCTCAGCAGGCGACGGCCATGTGTACACCTACTGCGCTAAGGGATACAGCGGAAACTACCGAATCTACGGTTGGGTTCCCGGCAACGGTCTGTGGGACTTCTGGCAGGCCTACCTCGCAGGTCAGTTGGGCTACTGGAGTCAGTCCAACGACACCTACGATGACGGCTCACAGGGTGAGGTCTACGCTGTGGCGATTGGCGGCACTCCGGTTGCCTCCAACTTCTTCGGCCTCAGATACGACTCACCTCACGTGGTCAAGTACAGCACCATTTATTCATCCGGTGTAAGCTCGAGCTTTGGCGCGGATGGTACGGCGACCGGGCAGATCAAGAACCCGATCGACATGTCCATTCGAACCACCGGCAACAGGATCTACGTCCTTGATGAGCCTCAGACCGGCTACACAAGGCTCCAGTGCTTCGATACCTCCGGCAATCTCCTTGCCGCGTCGGACACTGTCGACACTTCTCCTGACGGCGGCTCGGCTCCTTACCGAATGGATTACAACGAGTTCGACGACTGCATTTATGTGTTGTACGACAACAACACGATCGAAGCTTGGATAGACAACAGCATCTAAGCTTCGGCATCACAGGAATATCAGCTGCCCCCGCTTCATGCGGGGGCTTTTTTTTCGTGCCGCGTGCATCCTGCATGCGGTTCTTCACATTTTCGGCAAGCGAGTGAAGGACCATGCGCCCCAGGGCGCTGTTGAAAGAGTGCGATTTCGCGCAAGGAGGGCAAATCAGGCGTGGCGCCCTCAGGCGAGTCCCCGTCCGCCGCGGCGGACTGGGGGTGCTGGAGCAATCACCTGAATGCCTCATGAATAGAGTGATTAATAGATCGAACACCCCCAGGCGGAAAGCCTGCTCGCGCAGTCTTTCCGCCTGAGGGCGCCACCCGATTCGGCTTCGAAACAGGTTTTTCAGCGGCCCCCTAAGGCGCGTGCTGCATCAGTCTCCGAATTTGATGCCCTGCGCCAGCGGAAGCTCGGTCGACCAGTTGATCGTGTTCGTCTGCCTTCTCATGTAGGCCTTCCAGGAATCGCTTCCCGCTTCACGTCCGCCGCCGGTCTCCTTCTCCCCTCCGAACGCGCCGCCGATCTCGGCCCCGGAGGTCCCGATGTTAATATTGGCGATCCCGCAGTCGGACCCCCGATGCGACAGAAACGTCTCCGCACTCAGCAGATTCGTCGTGAAGCAGGCGGACGAGAGTCCCTGCACGACATCGTTCTGGATATCTATGGCCTCTTCGATCGATGAGCACTTGAGCGCGTAGAGGATCGGAGCGAATGTCTCCTCCTGGACAATGTCCCATTCGTTCTTCGCCTCCGCGATGCAGGGCTTCACATAATGGCCGCCTTCGAGACCCTTGATCGTGACGGGCTCGCCTCCATAGACGATTTTTCCGCCGGCTTTCCCGATGCGCCCGATCGCGGCCTGCATGACCTCCACCGCCGACGCGTTCACCAGCGGACCCATCAGAGTCCCGTCATCGAGCGGATTTCCGATCGGCACTGTCTTGTAGGCTCGGACCAGCCTCTCCAGCAACTGATCGTACACCGTCTCATGGACGATTATCCTGCGGGTGCTCGTGCATCTCTGGCCGGCCGTACCGACCGAGCCGAAAAGTATCGCCATCAGCGCCAGGTCCAGATTCGCATCATCCATTACTATCAAGGCATTGTTGCCGCCGAGCTCGAGAATGGTCCGACCCAGTCGTTTTCCCACGACCTCCCCTATTCGGTAACCCATCTCGCACGAGCCGGTAGCGCTGACGAGCGGAATCCTCCTGTCGCCGATCAGCCTCTCGCCGACAGTTCCGCCCCGACCGACGACCAGGTTGAAAATCCCCGTCAGCCCGTGCGCCTTCATGATTTCGTTGCAGATGTGCTGTACCGCGATCGCGGTGAGAGGGGTCTCGCTCGACGGCTTCCAGACCGTCGTGTCGCCGCACACGGCAGCGATCGCCGCGTTCCAGCACCACACCGCCACCGGAAAATTGAACGCCGAGATTACCCCGATCGTCCCGAGCGGATGCCACTGCTCGTACATCCGGTGACCCGCTCGCTCCGAGTGCATCGTCAACCCGTACAGCTGGCGGGACAACCCGACGGCGAAATCGCAGATGTCGATCATCTCCTGCACTTCGCCTTTCCCCTCGGCGATTATCTTGCCCATCTCAAGCGTAACCAGCGCGCCCAGGGCATCTTTTTTCTCCCTCAGGGCTCCTCCGAGCTGTCGGATGATCTCGCCGCGCTTCGGAGCGGGCATCATTCTCCATGTCCTGTTGGCCTCCTCGGCCTTCTCCATCACCTTCTCGTAGTCACGTTCGCCCGCCATCAGTACGGTCGCCAGCTTGCTTGAGCATATCGGCGTGAAGACCTCCAGTTCCCCTCCAGACGGCTTCTCGATCCAATCCCCGAAGCACGCGCCGGAGTTGACATCGTTGATCCCGCAGGCTTTGAGTATGTCAGTGTATCGCTTGTTCATATCGACCTCCGCAGTATTCAGGCGCGACACATCGCAGTGTTGTGCGCCGACTCTATTAGTAAGGAAAGCAAGACGGGATTGTAAAGCCTTGAGCATGACAGGTCAAACGCATCCGACCCCGTCGAAACGCTCTTTCCGTCGATTGACATTTCAGCTTTGAGCCTGTATTTTTGGACTGACATTCAAGAAGGGATTTAAATTTTGAAAAGACAACATCTTTGCGACGGGAATCCAACCCGTCGTCCCCTCTTTAGACTGATCATCCCGCCGGTGCCTTATCCTAATGTCTTCAGTCACATTGCGATGCCGCCGCTGGGGGCTCTGTATGTGGCCACAGCCGCAAAAGAGCAGGGGCTCTGGGACGTGGAAGTGATTGACGGGCTGAACTGGCGCAGCGGGGTCTCGAGGCGCGATCTGGCCGGGGATCCGCTTGCGGACCATAGAAACCTCCAGGCCCGTCGACCCGCCCAGGCCGTCGGATTCTACGCGGGGCTGACGTCCACCATGCCGCGAGTCTTCGAGCTTGCGCAGCTCTACCGAAGCCTCGGTGTCCGCACAATTGCCGGAGGCGCGCATGTCGATGCGCTGCCCCGGGAGGCGCTGGAAAACGGCATCGACATCGTGGTCCATGGCGAAGGCGAAGAGACCATTAAAGAGGTCCTGGACGCCTGGTTTGCCGAGCGACCCATAAACGGTATTCGCGGCATCAGCTTTCTTGATCCGGGCTCCCGCATGATAACTACGGAATCCCGTGCTCCCATATGCGACCTCGACAACCTTCCCATACCCGACTTCGATCTTCTCGTCGAGAAAAGAAGACCTCTGACCATAGCCCCGTTCGAGCGCACTAGAGGCTGCAGTTTCAACTGCGAGTTCTGCGTTGTCCACGACCGTTTCGGCCCGAGCCGGTCAAAGTCGCCTGAGCGGGTCGCCTGGGAACTGGAGAAGCGGGTCGAGAGCGGATTCAGGCAGTTCTTCTGCGTCGACGATAACTTCATACAGGGAAGAAAGGGGACGATGGAGCTGCTTGGGCTCATAAGCGATCTGCAGAAGCGCAAAAGAGCAAGGCTCAACCTGACTATCCAGGCGAGAAGCTCGGTGGGTCGCGATGAAGAGCTGATGCGGGCCATGAGGAGCGCCGGCATTGAGATGATCGCAGTCGGCCTTGAGTCCCCGATTGGGGAAGAGCTCGAGGAAATGTCCAAGCATCAGACCCCCGAGCAGATGGAGAGCGACGTGAGGAATATGAGGCGTCACGGCTTCATGATCCACGGCATGTTTATCTTCGGCTATCCTCTGGAGGGATCGCCCCGGGCAACCGGCCTTACGCTTCGGGAGAGAGCAGACCGTTATCTCTCGTTTATAAGGCACACAAGACTGGATACGATTCAGGTTCTGAAGCCGGTTCCCGTCCCCGGAAGCCGTCTCGCCGAGCGACTCGCAAAGCAGAAGCGCATTCTTCCTCTCGACGTTGTCGGCTGGGACAAATACGACGGGAACTATCTCACATTCCTTCCCGACCTGGGCATCTCCGCGACTGAGCTTCAGAAGCAGGCCAACCGGATAATGCGGAGGTTCTACAGCCGACTCAGCTTCCTGAAGTTTCCCCTTCTCGTTCTTGAGACCCCGGTCGAGATTCTTCGCATGGGATTTCAGCGGGCAGGGGAGTTTGCGCGCAGTCGTGCCGGTCTCGCTCAGGCCGCGAACAAGGAACGAGTCAAACGTGACTCACCGCTTCGTGTCGGATTCCGCGAGGCGGGTTCGGAGATCGCCAGGCGGTGGCGTGACGCGTTCTTCCGCACCCTGGGAAGTCATGTAGTGACGATGGCTTTCAAAACGGGGGGCCACTCGGAATTCCTCGCGGTGCTGGCCGACATTCAGACCGCAATGCAAAAAAGGGAAGAAAGAACGGCCGGTACCAGCGGCGCCTGAGAGCACGCCCGTCCCCGCAAAACCGCTCGCCCCTTCAGTCTCAAAATCGCAGGATTCCGGATTCCCCTGTCACTCCACGAGTCGCCAGTACCCCGATACCGGCGAGCCCTCTCTCTCGTGAGAATCCACGTACGTGAAACGTCTTCCGGATTTGTCCATGAAATGCTGCATTTCCTGATCCAGAAACCAGCCCTCGATTATCTTGTCCTCGTACGTGATCTTGCCCGGCTCGCGATACATCTCGGAGAACGTCGCCTCCTCGCCCTCCCCGGGCTTCGGAGGCGGACCGGTGAAGATTGACAGAGCGATCAGAACCGCCAGCAGGATGCCCAGGACGATTATCGCTATCGTCATCGGCCTCTTCAGAGGATGACCCGGCTCCACGCGCCCGATCATGTCGGGGAGATGCTGCGGGGGCATCTCGAAATCGTCCGGGGGAAATTCGACGACCCGCCCCTCTTCCTCCTCTTCGTGCGTCAACTCTTCTCCTTGCCGGCATTTTTGGAGTGGAACGGCCTGTCCGCCTCCGCGAGATTGCTGGCCTCCAGACCCGCGACAAAGCTGTTCAGCACGATCGGGGCCTCGGGGCTGACAAGCTCCCGGACGAAAATCCCGGAGCGTATCTCCTCGAGTATGTCTTCCAGCAGCCTGCGCGTATGATGATCGACCAGCCTGGGCCCCCGAGTGGCCGCCCCGAACGCGGCGGTCCGGCTTATCGTCTTGAACGCTTCGACCGGGCCCAGCTTGTCGTAGACAATCGCGATGTGCGGGAGCTCATAGAGCGTGCTCATCCTGCAGATCGCGGGATCGTATCCCGCTCGGATCATTGTCGCCACGACCGCCCTGAGAAGCTCGATCACCCCGCCCACGAGGAGGACCTGTTCGACGAAAAGGTCGGTCTCGACCTCTTCTCTCAGGGTGCTCCATCGGATGCCCGCGCCCGGACGGGCGCATCCTATCGCCGCTGCAAGCGTCTCGAGACGCTTCCGGCATCGGCCCGTCGCATCCTGCACTCCCGCGAGTATCGCAGGCAGACCGCTCCCCTCGGTATACAACCTCCTCATCTCGATCCCCGGTCCGTGCGGCGCGATAAGCCCGCAATCCAGACCCTCTCTCACTTCCCAGTACCCGAAATGCAGGCTCGACCCGTGCGCCAGGACAAGCAATGCGCCGTCGCCCGCATGCTTCATCGCCGTTTTCGCGGCTTCGTGTATGTATTCGTCGGGGATCAACAGTAGGACCGTCGTCGCGCCTTTGACGGCATCCTCGATATCCGCGACTTTCAGCCCGTCGGCCTCTGCAGCCGCACGGCGCGGACTTCCCTTTCTCAGACCGACGGTCACAGGAAGGCCGCTGTCCATAAGGTTCAGCGCCTGCGCCCGGCCCTGGTTTCCGTAGCCGATCACCGCCACCCGTTCCACCGGACCATCCGGACCGACCAGCACCGGCATCGCATATGTCCTGTATGGGGACGACCTGCTAGGCATCGCTGTTATCCCCTCCACAACAGGATCCCTTGCCCGCTCTCTCTTCCCTGAGCTTGATTATGGCGAACACGCAATAGTTGATGATGTCCCGGTACTCACTCTCCCTCCCCTCGGCCACCTTCGCCTCCTCTCCCCTTGACGCGAGCTCCTCGAGACGCTGGACACGCTTCGCCTTGATGAGAATCTGGTCGGTTATCGACGGGAGCCGCATGTCGCGCCAGCTCTCACCGTAGTCGTGATCCTTCGCTATGAGAAGCTTCTGCGCCTCCTCGACGATGTCGTTATATTGCCTGATCGTATCTTCTATCGGCATTGCCTCACCATCCATCCTGCGAAAGTTCGAGTTAGTATACCAGACGCGGCGGCTCGTGGTGCAGCCCCGATCGCCTCACCCCCTGGCCCCCCTCTCCACCTCACCCCCTGGCCCCCCTCTCCACCTCACCCCCTGGCCCCC
>CAYGZQ010000085.1:12811-14363 GCA_964354375.1 uncultured Planctomycetota bacterium | reverse complement strand
TCGAAGCCGGGTTTGCCGAGGAGGGCGAACATCTTGCGCTTGTAGACCTCGACGCCCGGCTGGTCGAACGGGTTGATGTCGCTCAAATACCCGGAGAGGGCGCAGGCGTACTCGAAGAAGTAGATCAACACTCCCAGATGGTATGCGTCGAGCTTGTGCACGTACATCCCCATGTTCGGGCAGCCGCCGTCCGCGTGCGCGACCCTTGTAGCCTCCTGTGCGAGCCGATTGATGTCCGAAAGCTGCCGCCTGGCGAGATAATCGAGGCCGTCGGCGGAATCCTCTTTGTTCGCAGCCGACGGAACCGACAGAGACGGCTCCCCGCTGTCGGCGGAGAGGAAAGTCTCGAACAGAATGCGGGGACCGTCCTGTACCCATTGTCCGAGCGAATGGAGGTCGCGCGAGTAGATGGCCCCGGCGGGGAACAGGCCCTTGCCGTCTTTCCCCTCGCTCTCGCCGTACAGTTGTTTCCACCATTCGATGAGCTGGGCGAGGCGAGGCTCGAACGCGACCATGAGCTCGATCGACAGGCCCGCGCGGTGGAGAAGATGCCTTACCGTCGCGTACAGGCGCGATGGATTCCGCTCGAGTGTCTTTTCACGACAGGCGACCGCGCATTCGGTAGCGCCGCCCACAAGAGCGTCGATATCGATCCCCGCGTACGCGAGAGGGAGCAGCCCAACCGGAGTGAGGACTGAGAATCTGCCGCCTACATCGTCCGGCACGACGAATGTCTCCCAACCCTGAGATTGCGCAAGCTCTCTCAACGCGCCCTTCCTGCCATCGGTCGTCGCGACGATCAGTCCGCGCGCGTTCTGTCGGCCGACCCGGTCCTCGAGATGACTCCTGAAAATCCTGAACGCGATTCCCGGCTCCGTCGTAGTGCCGGACTTCGAGATCACATTGATTGCGAACTTCTTGTCCCTGAGGGAATCGAGGAGGTCGAGATGGTACTGCGCGGAGAGGTTAATGCCGGCGTATGTGAGGGAATAGCCTCTGGATGCGGGCGTGACCGGTCTCAGGGCCTCATAACATGCGCGGGCGCCGAGATAGGATCCCCCGATGCCGATCACGACCAGATGGTCGGTCTGATCGCGAAGCTTTCTGGCGGCGTCCCTGAGCCGCACGAGCTCCTCGTCGTAGAGCATTTTTAACGGGTCGAGCCATCCGAGGAAATCGGCGCCCTTGCCGGTTCCGGCGTGGAGCTTCTCGACAGCTTCGCCCACCGCTCCCTGAAGTGAATCGATTGCGGCGGGATCGACTTTGGGAGCGAGAAGCGAGCCGTCCAGTCGAAGACTTCCGTCATCGAACGAGCTTGTCAGCGTCATGAATACCTCCACACTGCGCGGGAAGAAGTCCCTGAGACCTACTGGTAGGTATGGAATCCCTTGCCGGATTTCCGCCCGAGCTCTCCGGCATCGATATGTTCCTTGATGAGCGGACAGGGCGCGTATTTGTCGTCGCCGAAGCCCTCGTACATGACCTCCATGATCGCGAGACAAATATCGAGGCCGATCAGGTCGGCGAGCTCGAGCGGACCCATCGGCATGTT
>CAYGZQ010000085.1:0-12711 GCA_964354375.1 uncultured Planctomycetota bacterium | reverse complement strand
ACCGGGTTCATGAAATGCATGCCGATGACCTTGTCGGGGCGTTTTGTGCCCGATGCGATGTTGGTGATCGGAATCGAGGAAGTGTTCGATGCAAGAATCGTGTCCCTGGGGCATTTCCTGTCGAGGTCGGCGAACAATTCTCTCTTCGCGTCCTCGACCTCGATGATGGCCTCGATCACGATGTCGGCGTCATAGACGCGCTCGACCGAGGTCTTGATGCGGCCAGTGATCTGGTCCGCGGCCTCCTTTGTGATTTTCTCCTTGCTCACCATGCGGTCGAGGTTCTTGCGGATCGTGGCCATGCCCTTGTCGACGAATTCCTTCTTGATGTCGACCATGGTGACGTCGAGACCGGCCGCGGCGCACACCTGAGCGATACCGTTGCCCATCGTCCCGGCACCGTAAATGATGACTTTCCTGATTTCCATGTCCGTCCTCCTTGAGAATCAGACGATTTCTATGGCCATGCCGACGCCGTTACCGCCGCCGAGGCAAAGGGCCGCCACGCCCTTCTTCAAACCGCGTTGTTTGAGAGCGTAGATCAGGGTCGTGAGGATTCTCGCGCCGGAGCATCCGATCGGGTGACCCAGCGCTACCGCGCCGCCGTTCACGTTGATCTTCTTCGTGTCGATCCCGAGTTCCCGCGCGACCGCGATCAGCTGCACACTGAAGGCCTCATTGAATTCCCAGAGATCGAAGTCCTCTTTCTTGAAGCCCTGAGCGTAGAGGGCTTTGACGGTCGGGATGGGGGTGAGCATGACCCATTGCGGCTCAAGTCCGCCGATGCCGGTCGCGAGAATCTTCGCAAGCGGCTTCAGCTTCTTTTCCTTGACGACTTTCTCGCTCGCGAGAACGACTGCAGCGCCTCCGTCGTTCGTGCTGGGAGCGTTGCCGGCGGTGACAGTCCCGTCCTTCTTGAACGCCGGCCTGAGCTTCGCCAAAGCTTCCTTTGTTGTGTCGCGCCTCGGACCCTCGTCAATCTTGAACTCGATGGGATCGCCTTTCTTCTGGGGGATCAGCACCGGTGCGATTTCCTCGGCGAATCGGCCGTTGTCGATGGCGTCGATCGCCCTCATGTGCGAGTTATACGCCCAGTCGTCCTGCTCCTCGCGACTGATGCCGTATTTCTCCGCGACCAACTCGCCGGTGTTGCCCATGTGGAAGTCGCTGTACGGGTCCCACAGGCCGTCGTAGACCATGCTGTCCATGACCTGCCCGTGGCCGAGACGGTAGCCGGTGCGGCCGTTCGGTAGATAGTACGGCGCGAGGCTCATCGACTCCATTCCGCCCGCGACGATCACGTTCGCCACGCCGGCCCTGATTGTGATGAACCCGAGGTTCGCGGACTGCAGGCCCGATCCGCAGACCATGCCGACGAGGTAGGCGCTCTTCTCAGGGGGAACGCCCATGCCGATGAGGACCTGGCGCGCGGGATTCTGGCCGAGGCCCGTTGAGCATACATTGCCCATGATGACCTGGTCGACATCCTGGGGCTTCAGGCCGGACTGCTCCAGCGCAGCCTTGGCGGCGACAGTCCCGAGTGTTGTTGCCGGCGTTGTCTGCAGAGCGCCCAGGAAACGTCCGACCGCCGTTCGTTTCGCTCCGATGATGTATACGTTTTCAGCCATAGTAAATGTCCTTCCGTTCTTGCGTGTATTCGAGAACAAGGAATATTCAAGCCATGCGGACAAGGAATGGGTCTCCGAATGACCTAAATGGGCGCGTATTATAACCTTTTGGTGAAAAGGGGGTCAAACGGTGACGAACGCGCATGCTACATCGATGTCAGTTTTTCGTCGTCGATTACGTTATCGGTTAGAATGGCGCTTGATGCTCGGCATGCTATAATGCCGGGGCAATCGCAGAAGCCGGGAAATCAAGGAGCGAAAGATGGGTATCAACAAGGTGATTCTGGTGGGAAATCTCGGGCGCAAGCCCGAAATCCGCTACACATCTAACGGTACTCCGGTCGCGAATTTCAGCCTTGCCACGACTGAACGCTGGGGAACGGATGAGCAGGGTCAGCGGAAGGAGCACACCGAGTGGCATCGGTGCGTGGCCTGGCGCAAGCTCGCCGAGATATGCGGCCAGTATCTTGACAAGGGCACGAAGGTGTACGTCGAGGGCAGGATCAGGAGGAGCGAGTACACGGATCAGGCCGGCATCAAACGGTACATGACGGAAGTGCACATCGACCAGATGGAGATACTCACCCCGAAGGGAATGCGCGAGACCGCGCCTGCGGAGCCGGCATACCAGGAATTCCCCAACGCGTCCGCGACGGCGCAGACCTCGAAACGCTCTGCCGAAGGCGCGCCTGCACCGCCGAACGATGTCGATCTCGATCCCGACATGGACCTCGAAGAGGACGAAGACTTTTTTGTCGATTCATGAAAGACCGTCAGGAAGGGAATTTCAGTATCCCAGACGGCTTTGGACACGCTCCGCGTCGGCGGTCAGAGGAAGAAAGGCCCACTCATCGAGACGCTCCCAGGCTTGAGGGTTGTTCTCCACAGGCATACCGTTAGGCGCCCGCCATGCCCACCGGAAAATCAGCATTTGACTGCCGTCCTGCGAGCTGACCTTGTACTCGTACAGAACCTGGTTCGGGTCGGACGGGTCCACTTCGAGATCGATCGTGCGCGCGACCACATAGCCCTCTTTCCGGTATTCGTCCATGAGTGAATCGACCGCGGGGATCGGTCCCCGCGAGTGAGCCTGCTCGATCACTCTGGGCATGTTGCTCGAAATCGCGCGAACTGCACCGGCCGTCCTGCACGCACGGTACACGACGAGCGCTATTGCTATCGCAACCGCGACAGAAACCCACATCAGGATGATTTGCCTCGGGTCCCGTTTCATGCCCGTCACCTACGTCCTGTCGAAGCCCAGAAAATAGCTCTGGGCAAACACAAGTATAAGACCGGAGGGGGGAGATGTAAAAAGCGGATGTGCACGTCTCAGCCCGGACACCCATGCTCCCAGCACCGTACCCGCCTGCCGTCGCCGAGAACCGTCTCGCACGGGCGGTTTTCGCGACAGAAATCGAGCTTTCCGGATTCCTTCGCTCTGGAGCACCTGTCGACAAACGGGCAGCCTTTCGGCAACGCAGCGAGGTTGGGAGGCTGTCCCGCGATGGGCGTGAGCCTGTCCCTGATCTCGTCCACTCTCGGCAGGCAGTTCAAGAGGCCGATGGTGTACGGGTGCTTCGGATCGTGAAATATCTGCTCGACCGTCCCTTCTTCCATCACCAGCCCGGCATACATCACCACGACCCTCGAACAGGTCTCGGCGACAACCCCGAGGTCGTGCGTGATCATCCACACCGCCATGCCGGTCTCGCGCCTCAGGTCGGAGATCAGGTCCAGAATCTGCGCCTGGATCGTGACATCGAGCGCGGTCGACGGTTCATCGGCGATGAGAAGCGACGGGTTGCAGCTCAGCGCCATCGCGATCATCGCGCGCTGCCTCATCCCGCCGGACATCTGGAACGGGTAGGATCGCATGCGCTCTTCGGGAAGCGGAATTCTCACCTTTTTGAGCATCTCGACGCCGACATCCCGTGCATCCCGTTTGCCAAGCTTCTGGTGGAGGATGATCGCCTCGCAAATCTGGTCGCCGATGGTCATGAGGGGATTGAGGCTTGTCATGGGGTCCTGGAAGATCATCGCGATCTCGTTGCCCCGGATGTGACGCATGCGCGCCTCGGGAAGTCTGAGGAGGTCGGCTCCTCGGAAGATCGCCTCGCCCGCGAGGATCTCGCCCGGCGGGATCTGGATCAGCCTCATCACCGACAGGGCAGTCACCGATTTTCCGCTGCCGCTCTCTCCGACCACTCCAAGCGCCTGACCGGGATGGATGTCGAACGAGACGTCATCGACCGCTTTGATAAGCCCTTCGTCGGTGTGGAAATACGTTCTCAGACCGCGAATCGACAGAAGCGCCGGGCCGCTGTCGGACGGCGACGCCGAAAGCCCCGACGTGTTCGCGACGGTGGGCTGACTTAGGGACCGTGTCATGGGGATTTTCCCGCCCTGAGGGGGTGTCAGAACCCCCGGTCGATGATATCGAGGAGGATCGCCATGAAAATGAGCCCTGCGCCGAGCCACGTGATCATGCGGCGCATGCCCTCGTCCATCCCCTTCGCGCCGCGGGAGCTGTAGGACGAGCTGCCCATGATGCCGGAAAGCCCTTCCGACTTCTGATGCATCATGAGCACTCCCCCGACAACGAGGACGCACAGGATAAGATGGATCACCTTCAAGAGCATTAAACCCATACGACAACTCCCGATGTTCAAAAAAGCCGACCAATAATACCCAAAATAACATCCCCGCGCAACCGGGTATGGTTGCCCGATCATTCTCTCATTCTCTCATTGTCAGAGCCGCGAGCGTAAGCGAGCGGTCCTTAGCCGTAAGCGAGCGGTCCTTCGCTGTAACCGACTCACCAGTTGCCGTCAGGGGGGAACTTGCTGAGGAAAACGTCATGCGACCAATTCGATTTATGGTTATCCACGCCGCTCCCGGTGTCGAAGTCAACAATGCCATCGAACAGGCCTGTCACATACACGTTGCCTGATCCGTCAACTGCAACACCGCGGCCTTTGTCCAACCAGTAGCTTCCGCCCCATGTGCGCGCCCAGTTGAATGTCCCCGAGGGATCGAACTTGCTGAGGAAAACGTCGCTGTACCCATTCGATGTATGGTTATCCACGCCGTTCCCGGGGTCAAAGTCAACTGGGCCATGGAACCAGCCTGTCAGATACACGTTGCCTGATGCGTCAACGGCAACACCGAGGCCTCCGTCCGAATCGTGGCTTCCGCCCCACGTCCGCGCCCATTTGAAGTCGCCCGAGGAATCGAACTTGCTGAGGAAAACGTCCTGGCCCTCATTCGATGTATGGTTATCGACGCCGCTCCCGGGGTCAAAGTCAACTACGCTCCCGAACCAGCCTGTCACATACACGTTGCCTGATCCATCAACGGCAACACCGAGGCCCTGGTCATAATAGGCGCTGCTTCCGCCCCATGTGCGCGCCCAGTTGAAGGCCCCGGATGAATCGAACTTGCTGAGGAAAACGTCCTCGTACCCATTCGACGCATGGCTATCCACGCCGCTCCCGGGGTCAAAGTCAACTGTGCCCCGGAAGTAGCCCGTCACATACACGTTGCCTGATCCGTCAACTGCAACACCGACGCCATAGTCCCCGTTGCTTCCGCCCCATGTGCGCGCCCATTTGATCGCCCCCGAGGGATCGAACGTGCTCAGGAAAACGTCGCCGTCCCCATTCGATGTATGGTTATCCACGGCGCTCCCGGGGTCAAAGTCAACTGTGCTCGAGAAGCTGCCTGTCACATACCCATTACCTGATCCGTCAACTGCAACAGCATTGCCTTCGTCATAGTTGCTTCCACCCCATGTTCGCGCCCAGCCCTTGGGCACACCCACCGTTACCCGTGAAACTTGCCATGCAGCGATTCCCCCGAAGTGGGGATCGCTTCCGGTGTCGGTGACCTTGACAAGCAGAGAGTATTCTCCGTCAGGCGCACCCAGATCATTGGAAAGCATCCCGCTGAATACGAAGGCCCCGTTCGGGCTTATTCCAGAGAACGCGAGGGCAAGTTGGCCTGCGAGAAGGTCCGGCGCCTCGACGGTAGCCGTTGAGATCGTCTCCAGCCCTTGATGGTCGTATACCTCAACCTGGATTGCAACACTGCTTCCGGGTTCGTACGAAAGACCTGCGCCGATCACGACGTCCAACCTGTAGGGTTCGAGGCAATTCGCTTCAGGGGGGAAGTCCGTCAGCGGGTCAATGACATTCTCGACAGGTGTCCAGCATGCATCGACTGCGTAGCCGAAATGGATGGGGCCGGGAGGGGCGTAGATTTGCACTGTTCTTGTCTCGGCGCTGCCCGCTTCGAACATCCGACGCGGCGCGTCGCGACGGTACGCCGCGAACGGATTCAGAGTCGCGATCAGATCCCCGCCGGTCGCGAATTTGCCGGGGATGTACCCGAGCGCGGCAGGAAATGTCGGCGGATATTCGGTCGGGTTGAAGAGCGAAGTGTAACCGTCGGGATTGAGCATCCGAGGGACATCGTCACCCCACGCAATCTTCCTTCCGCTGACCGGAAAGGTGAAATCGGTCTGAGCGATGAAAACGCCCCTGACATCGAATCCGGTAAACTTCAGCAGGCCCGGAAAGGGATGCTGCAATCTCACATCGGCCTGAAGCTCGTTCGGACCGGTTACGTGAAGATTGCCGATTGTCAGGCAGGTCTTGCAGGGGGTTACCTCCAGCAGGCGGACGACATTCAGGTGCATGTCCGCGGCGCGAAGGGGGATCATCTCGGCGGTCTGACGATCTGCGGAAATCCGCACATCCCACAGTCCCCAGACATAGCGGTTACCTGCGTCGGCGACTGCTTTGGCGACCGAAGGGGACGGGGTGATCGGCTCATGTACGCCGGTACCCGCGCAACCTATAAGGATCGCCACCGCGAGAAGAACGAAAAGGTAAATCCGCACGGCCAACCTCCTCAAGGACAAGCGGATTGTGAAAGTATTCTGATTATATCACATCACAATCGGAGGCGGGGAGGATCCGGCCACCCGAATTATGTGTCTGCGCTCTCACCAATTCCCGTCGGGCAGGAACTTGACCAGGAAGGCATCATGATCGCCGTTGGATGTGTGATCGTCGACGCCGGAACCGGGATCAAAGTCAACGGTATTTTCAAAATAGCCGCTGACATACTCGTTCGCCCAGGCATCAGCAGCGATGGAGTAGCCAATGTCCGGACCGGTCGCGCCCCAGGTGCGTGCCCAAATGAGACCACCGTCCGAGTCGAATTTGCTCAGGAAAACATCATAATCTCCATTGGATGTGTGATTATCGACATCAAGCCCGGGATCGAGGTCGGCGGTGTCCTGGAAGTAGCCGGTTGCGCACACATTCCCCGAAGCATCAGCAATGACGGACACTCCCCTGTCATCATTGGTTCCGCCCCAGGTGCGCGCCCATATGAAATCCCCATCCGAGTCGAATTCGCTAAGGGAGGCATCGTTGAATCCGTTGGATGTGTGATCATCGACGCCGGGGCCGGAATCAAAGTCAACCGTACTCTCGAAGTAACCTGCGACATACACGTTCGCCGAGGCATCGGCGGTGACGGAATATCCAACGTCCGGGCCTGTCGCGCCCCAGGTTCGTGCCCACAGGAACATACCGCCCGAATCGAACTTACTCAGGGAGGCATCGTGATCGCCGTTGGATGTGTGATTATCGACTCCGGGCCCGGGATCGAAGTCAACAGTGCTCCCTGCGTAGCCCGCGACATACACGTTCCCCGAAGCATCGGCAGCGACTGAATGTCCGGAGTCTTCGATTGACCCACCCCATGTGTGCGCCCAGAGAAAATTGCCGCTCGAATCGAACTTGCTCAGGAAGGCATCGAAATATCCGTTCGATGTGCGGCTATCGAGTCCGGGCCCGGGATCGAAGTCAACGGCGCCTTCGAAATTACCCGTGACATAGGCGCTTCCCGAAGCGTCGGCGGCGACGGAATATCCATCGTCCCCACCGGTCCCGCCCCAGGTCCGCGCCCAGAGGAAGCCGCCGTTCGAATCGAACTTGCTCAGGAAGGCATCGAGATTTCCGTTGGAAGTATGATTATCGACGCCGAAGCCGGGATCAAAGTCAACGGTATCCGTGAAATCACCGATGACATACACGTTCCCCGAAGCATCAATTGCGACCAGGTAGCCCCGGTCGGAATTGGTACCGCCCCAGGTACGCGCCCAGAGAAAATTGCCGCAGGAATCGAACTTGCTCAGGAAAGAATCCAATTCTCCATTGGATATATAATTATCGATGCCGGGCCCGGGATCAAAGTCGACGGTATCCATAAAAACGCCCGCGACATACAGGTTCCCCGAAGCATCGGCGGCAACCGAATACCCGCGGTCGACCGAGGTCCAGCCCCAGGTACGCGCCCAGCCACGATCCGGGCCGACTGTTGCCTTCTCGATCCGCCATGCATCGATCTGACCGAGGTTCGGATCCGATTGCGTATCCCTCACCCTCACCAGCAGCGGATATTCGCCGATCCCCGCTCCGAGCTGGTTTGGAAGCGTGCCGGTGAACAAGTAACCGTCATCACCGATTATTGATGAGAAGCCGAGGGCAAGTTCTCCGGAAAAAAGGTCGGGGCATTCCATTGTCACGGAAGCAATCGTGCTCTGGCCCTGATGGTCGTAAACCGTGACATCAATCGGCACCATGATTCCAGGGTGAGGAAGAAGCTCTGAGGCGACAGCGACACTGATCCCGTAAGCCTCCAGGCAATTGGCCTCGGGCGGGAAATCCGTCAGCGGGTCTACGACATTCTCGACAGGCTCCCAGCATGCGTCGACAGCGTAGCCGAAATAGATCGGGCCGGGAGGGGCGTAGATTTGCACCGTTCTTGTCTCGGCGCTGCCCGCTTCGAACATGCGACGCGGCGCATCTTTTCGATACGCCATGAATGGATTCAAAGTCGCGCTCAGATCTCCGCCGGTGGCGTACTTGCCGGGGACATATCCCAGCGCGGCGGGAAATGTCGGCGGATACTCGGTGGGATTGAAAAGCGGTGTGTATCCGTCGGGATTGAGCATCCGAGGGACGGTGTCGCCCCATCCGATTTCCCTTCCGCTGACGGGGAAGGTGAAATCGGTCTGCGCGATGAAAATGCCCCTGACATCGAATCCGGTGTACTTGATCAGTCCGGGAAACGGATGAGCCAGTCTCACATCGGCCTGAAGCTCGTTCGGACCCGCCGGGTGGATGTTCTCGATCGTAAGGCAAGTATGGCACGGGGTCACTTCGAGGAGCCGCAAGACGTTGAAATGCATGTCCGCGTTTCTGCAGGGGATGACTTCAACCCTTTCACGATCGGCGGAAATTCGGACATTCCACAGTCCCCAGACATAACGGTTGCCTGCGTCGGCAACCGCGTTCGCAACCGAAGAGGATGGGGTAATCGGCTCCTGCACGCCTGAACCCGCGCAGCCTGTGAGGATCGCTGCGGCGAGGAAAACGGGAACGAAAATCCGCATAGGAGACCTCCTGCAACGCAAGCGGATTGTGAGAACTTTCAAATCATATCACATAACGCAAGCGGGTATGGTTGCCCCGATCATTCTCTCATTCTCAGAGCCGCGAGCGTAAGCGAGCGGTCCTTCGCCGTAAGCGAGCGGTCCTTCGATGTGACCGACTGATGTCACCAGTTCCCGTCGGGGGGGAACTTGCTGAGGAAGACGTCTGTCCAGCCAATACAAGTATGGTTATCGATGCCGGGACCGGGATCGAAGTCAACAAACAAGCCGGGTTCCATAAGAGTGAAAAAAACGCCCGTTGTATACGAAATTCCGGCACCGTCCACTGCGACCCCCCTGCCTTCGTCGCCGTAAGGCCCGCCCCAGGTCTTCGCCCACAGGAGACTGCCCGATGAATCCAGCCTGGACAGAAAGACGTCTTGAGAACCATTCGTAGTGTGGCTGTCGACGCCGCTTCCGGGATCGAAGTCAACGACATCCGCGAAGGAGCCTGTCACGCAAGGGCTGCCCGTGCTGTCGACAGCGACGCTCCAGGCCCAATCATACTGGCTCCCGCCCCAGGTCCTCGCCCAGATCAAATTGCCCGATGAATCGAGCTTCGTGAGGAAGATGTCGTTTTCGCCATTGGAAATGTGGTTATCCACGCCGCTGCCGGGATCGAAGTCCGCAGTCGACTGGAAACAACCCGTAACATATGCGTTGCTAGAGGCGTCAATGGCGGCATCCCAGCCGCAGTCATCCAGATCGCCGCCCCAGGTCCTGGCCCAGATGAAACCGCCGGACGAGTCGAACTTGCTGAGGAAAACGTCCCACCGGCCGTTCAAAGCTCCGTGGTAATCCTCCCCGCTGCCGGGGTCGAAATCGGTCATTTCCGATCGATAAGAACCCGCCACATGAACGCACTCGAGGCCGTCCACAGCAACAGCGCTGCCCTCCTCGTCGAGATCCGCCCCCCAGGTTCTTGCCCAAACGAGATTGCCCACCGGATCGAACTTGCTCAGGAAGGCGTCCTCTCCCCCGTAGCAGGCATGGCTGTCTACGCCGCTGCCGGGGTCGAAGTCAACGGGATCCGAAGTGTACCAGCCGGTGACATACACGTCTCCCGAGTTCCCAACGGCGACACCGTTGCCTGTGTCCGCTTCGCCTCCACCCCATGTCCTTGCCCCCAGGTGATTGCCGGATGAATCGAAGGTGGTCAGGAAGACGTCCCAGCTCCCATTCGACGCATGGCTGTCAACGCCGCTTCCAGGATCGAAATCAACGGTCTCTGAGAACACGCCCGTAACATATACAACACCCCAACCTGCTGTAGCGATGCTGCGGGCCCAATCACTGCTTCCGCCGCCCCATGTCCTGGCCCAGAGGAAAGTGCCCGATGAATCGAACTTGCTCAGGAAGACGTCACTCTCGCCATTGGAGGCATGGATATCGGCGCCGCTTCCGGGATCGAAGTCAACGGTCCCCTGGAAACTGCCTGCTACAAACACGTTGCCTGAATTGTCCGTGGCTACGCTGAAGCCGCTGTCGTAATCGGCTCCCCCCCATGTTCTCGCCCAGCCCTCCTTGACCTCGGCCGGCGTGACGGTGAATCCGTCGATTGCGCCGAGATTCTGATCCGCGTTCGTATCAACCACCATCACCAAGGCAGGGTAAGTCCCCTCTGTCGCTTCCAGCTCATTTGTTATCATGCCGCTGAAAAGCCAGCTTTCCTCGCCCGTCTGGGTCGACAAAGCCAGCGCGACCTCTCCGGAGAAGAGCTCGGGTGCTTCGATGGTCACGGTCGATATCGACTCGACGCCCTGGTGATCGAAAACCTCCACAGTGACCGGGTTCTGGCTCATCCAGGATGAATTGATGCCGTATGGGAAATCGATATCCAACCGGTACGCCTCCAGGCAATTCGCGTCGGGGGGAAAATCAACCAATGGGTCGACTATTTCATGGTCCACAGGCTCCCAGCACGCGTCGACGGCGTAGCCGAAATGGATCGGTCCGGGAGGGGCATACAGATGGACCGTTCTTATCTCCGCGCCGCCCGCCTCGAACATGCGACGCGGCGCGTCCTGACGGTAGGCTACGAACGGATTCAGGGTAGCAGAGAGATCGCCGCCGGTGGCGTATTTGCCGGGAATGTACCCGAGCGCGGCGGGAAATGTCGGCGGATACTCGGTGGGATTGAAAAGCGGTGTGTATCCGTCGGGATTGAGCATCCGGGGGACGCTGTTACCCCATCCGATTTTCCTGCCGCTGACGGGAAAGGTGAAATCGGTCTGCGCGATGAAGATGCCCCGGACATCGAACCCGGTGAATTTCAGCAGGCCGGGGAACGGATGAGCCAGTCTAACATCGGCCTCAAGCTCGTTCGGACCCGCAGGGTGAATGTTCTCGACCGTCAGGCATGTATGGCATGCGGTGACCTCCAGCAGGCGCACAACGTTGAGGTGCATGTCAGCGCTTCGCCAGGGGATGACTTCAACGCTCTGATGATCCGCGGAAATCCGAACATCCCAAAGTCCCCAGACGTAACGGTTGCCTGGGTCGGTGATCGCGTTCGCAACAGGTGAAGACGGGGTGATCGGCTCATGTACGCCGGTACCCGCGCAACCTGTGAGGATCGCCACCGCAAGAAAGACGACCGGAATATTACGCATACCCTACCTCCCGCAAGGTAAGCGGATTTTGAGAACATTCAAATTATATCACATATAACAAACAACCCGGCATGAGTCTGCCGGGGATGAATGCTACGCCATATCAGCCTGTCAGCTCTTCCTAATGCCGTATTTCTCCATGCGGTATATCAGTGTGGGCCTGGATATCCCCAGCAGTTGTGCAGCGCGACTCTGGTTTCCGCCGGTACGGTCGAGCGCCTGCCTGATCAGGTCCTGTTCGAGAGTTTCGAGGTCCACGCCGCTTTCGGGGAGAACGAACGAGTCGCCTGGCGCCGCCCTGGTTTGCAGCTTTACCCAGTCGGGCAGATGCTCAACGGCGATATCCTTTCCGTCGGCCATGGCGAGCGCGTGCTCGATCGCATTCTCGAGCTCGCGGACATTCCCAGGCCAGTCATGGTCGATCAACGATTTAACGGCTTCGTCCGAAATCCTCTCCGAAGCTCCGGCGCTCTTGTGCTTGGCTACGAAATGCCGCACCAGGATGGGGATATCGTCTTTTCTGTCCCTGAGCGGCGGGATACGGATCGTCAGGACGTTCAGCCTGAAGAAGAGGTCCTCTCTGAAGCGTCCTTCGCGGACGGCTGTTTCGAGGTCGACGTGGGTGGCTGCGATCACCCTCACGTCCACCTGTTCCGCTTCCTGGCTTCCGAGAGGAGTGACAACCCGCTCCTGTAGCATGCGCAGCAGCTTGGCCTGAAGCTCCGGCTGCATGTCGCCGATCTCGTCGAGGAACAACGTGCCCCCGTCGGCGCTGCGGATCTTCCCCTTGTTGTCGCGGATCGCGCCCGTGAAAGCCCCTTTCACATAGCCGAAAAGCTCGCTTTCCAGAAGTGATCCCGGGATGGCCGCGGAATCGACCGGCACAAACGGCTCGTCCCTGCGTGAACTCGTGAAGTGGATCGCCCGTGCGACCAGTTCCTTGCCCGTGCCGCTCTCGCCG
>CAYGZQ010000084.1:0-14574 GCA_964354375.1 uncultured Planctomycetota bacterium | reverse complement strand
CAGGCTGTGGAAGATGACGATCTCATCTACCCGGTTAAGGAACTCGGGACGGAACGCACGCTTCAGGGCCTCCTTCACTTTCGGCTCCATCTGCTTGTATATCTGATCCGGCGTCATGTCGTCGACCGTCTTCGTCCGGAATCCCAGAGGCTCGTCCACACCGATCGAGTCGGTTCCCAAATTCGAGGTGAGGATGATAATGCAGTTCTTGAGATCGACATGGCGGCCATGCGAGTCGGTCACCACGCCGTCCTCCATTATCTGCAGGAGAATATTGAACACTTCGTAGTGCGCTTTCTCGATTTCATCCATGAGGATGACCGAGTATGGTCGGCGCTTGACCGCTTCCGTGAGCTGCCCGCCTTCGTCGTATCCCACATACCCCGGGGGCGCTCCCACCAGCCGGCTGACCGAATGCCGCTCCATGTACTCCGACATGTCGAAACGAATCAGGGCCTTCTCGTCCCCGAACAGAAACTCCGCGAGCGCCTTCGCAAGCTCGGTCTTACCCACACCGGTGGGTCCGGTGAACAGGAATGATCCGGTCGGACGTTTCGGGTCCTTCAGCCCCACCCTCGCGCGTCTCAGCGCCCTCGCCAGAGTCTCGATCGCTTTTTCCTGGCCCTTCACACGGATCTTCAGAATCTCCTCCGTCCTGAGGAGCTTTCGGGTTTCCTCTTCCGCGATCGCGGAAACCGGGATCCCGGTCCACGCGTGTACCACCTGCGCGATATCTTCCTCGCTCACTCTCGGGCGCACGCCCTCGTCCTTCTCTTCTTCCTCCTCGGGATGATACTCGACCGCTCTCTCAACCGATTCCTCGTACTCCGCATCGCCCTCGAACGGCTCGTCCTCCGGCACCTCGACCCGCGTCGGGACCTCGACCGTGCTCTCGCTCCCGGCCGATGCGCCCGTCGAACCGATCGCCGCCTCGCGCTCGATTTCATCCAGCGTCCGGAAAATCGCCACCTTGCTGCACGCTTCGTCGAGAAGATCGATCGCCTTGTCGGGAAGAGAACGACTGGTTATGAATCTCTGCGAGTAATGCGCCGCCGCGCGTATCGATTCGTCGGTTATCTCAACGCCGTGGTGCTCCTCGTAACGCTCCTTAAGGCCATAGAGAATGTCGATGGTCTCGTCGACCGTCGGCTCCTCCACGTTCACAGGCTGGAATCGCCTTTCCAGAGCGCCGTTGCGCTCGATGTATTTCTTGTACTCGTTGTTGGTCGTGGCGCCGATGCATCTGAGCTCGCCTCGCGACAATGCCGGCTTCAGGATATTCGACGCGTCGATCGCGCCCTCCGCCGCCCCGGCCCCGATCACCGTGTGCAGCTCGTCGATGAACAGAATGATCGGCTCCTCATCGTCGGCCGACGTGATCTCCTTCATCACGCGCTTCAGACGATCCTCGAACTCGCCGCGGAACTTGGTCCCGGCGACAAGCCCGGCCAGATCGAGCGAGACCATTCTGGCCTTCTTGAGAGTGCCCGGCACCTTGTCCTGTACGATAAGCTGGGCGAGACCCTCGACTATCGCGGTTTTGCCCACGCCGGGCTCGCCGATCAGAACCGGGTTGTTCTTGGTCCGCTTGGACAGTATCTGGATCAGCCGCTTGATCTCCATCTTGCGGCCCACGACCGGATCGAGCTTCCCCTCACGCGCGAGAACGTTCAGGTCGATCCCGAACTCGTCCAGCGTCGGCGTCTTGCTCCGCGCCTTTTTCGCGGGAGGAGTCTGCTGGATCATCCCCATGATGATCTTCTTGGCGTTCTGGTAGGTCACCCCGTGGTTGTTCAGTATCTCGCACGCCTTCGAGTCCCCCACCTTGAGAAGACCGAGAAGAAGATGCTCCGACCCGATGAAAGTGTGTCTGAGCTGCCGGGCCTCCTTGTACGCAAGCTCCAGCACTTCCTTGGAATCCTTGGAGAAGTTAAGGCTCTCGAAATCGTAAGTACCTATGGGGATTTCCTGGATGACGGCGGAGCGCACCTTCTCGATGTTCACGTCCATCTGCTGAAGCGCCTTTACCGCGAACGAATTCTCGTCCTTCAGAAGCCCGAGCAGAAGGTGCTCCGTGTCGACCGCGTCATTACGGAAATGTTTCGCCTCTTCGTGCGCGTATTTGATCACGCGCTTCGAAGATGATGTAAATCGTTCCCACATGATAACGCTCCTTGCCGGATCCCAGCCGACATCGGATCAATATTATTATACACTCTTTTTCCCCTTACTCAGCCCCGGAAGGCTTCTCGGGGCTGTCCAAGTTATTATCGCTCGCTGCAGTGCCGAATGCGTCTCGCATTTCGGGAACAGGAGACAACGCGTCCCGCGTTGACGGTCAAGCCGCCGGTCACGACTCGAGACGAGTCGGCTCCAGGGTCCGAAACACGGGACGTGGTCGGCACGCAGCTCATCCCAGAGGGACATGGCGCGAGTAATCGGCTGTTCCGGAGTCATCTTTCGCCAACGCACCTGCGAGAAGCAGAAGATCGAATCCTTCCTTGCGGATACGCAGGTCGTAATAGAGAAGGGTCGCGGCGATTATGGTCAGCGGCTGGATAAAGAGCATGATCACGGTCTGCAGAAGCCCGCTGATCGCGGAAAGCGCTATCACGGAGATATTGGGGACCAGTCTCAGCAACATGGTAACCATCCCGACCCCGCCGCCGAGCATCCAGACGATCATCGACACAATCAAGCTCACCAGCAGGCTTATGCCGAATGTTCTCCACCAGTACCCGCTCGACAGCCTGTACGAGCGCCCGAATCCGTCGATAGCCCCGGTGTCGTCGAGCACCATCGCGTGCGGGATGAAGAGGAACTTCACGGACAGGTAAATAAGCAGAATGTAGACGAAAAAAAGGAGAGGGAGCACGAAAGCGATCAGCCATAGCCGGTCGAAGTCGCTCACCGCGACCATCGTGAGCACGATAACCGGCGCGAACAAGCTGAGATAGATCATTCCGACGAGAAAATAGGCTAAGATGAGATGGCCCGCCTTGGGGAGGATCGCCCGGATGCTTGTGCCCATGTCGGCGGAGCGACCCAGTATGGTTTCGCTCACGGCGTGCACCGTCGCGGCCTGAGATATCGGCATGAAGAAGAACATCAGGGTTACCCCGAGGGCCCACACAGCCACCGCAACGTAGAAATCGTAGCTCTGGATCGCGTTCAGCATCTCCGGGCCCGAATCGGTAGCGCCCAGAAGGCTCATAGACTCCTGTAGCTTCCCGGCGAGTTGCTGCGCGGCGCTTTCCTGGATCACAAGCGGTATTCCCGCCACCAGGGCCATTATCCCGATGAAAACCCACGGGTTCCGCCGGTAAACCCGTATCGTGCCGTCGAGAATATCCCCCAGGTCCATCGGCCTCAGGTCAATGAGGCTCAACGGCTGGCCTGTGCTGTCGTATCCCACTGTCATGGTCGGTAAGGCTAACACATCGAGCATTCCATGAAAAGCAGGAATATCCAGATATTCATTCCGTCCCTTCCGACTCGAACGCCGGTTTCGTGTTATCATTTCCGCCCGTTCGAACCAGACAGGCATGTCCGACACTGCGACCGGAAGACGACTGCCGCTCTACCAGGCGATCATCTACGCCTCGGGATACTTCGGCGTGCAGATCATCGGATTCTCGGTGGGCCAGATACCCCAGATTTTCTACATCCCCGAGGAAGGCGTCGCAAGGATAGCCGCGATGACGATCGGGGGGCTGGTTCTCCTGGGGGGTTATCTCTTCGGCATGATCAATGCGGTCGGGAGGGTCATCGACGCGGTTGTCGATCCGGTGATCGCCAACAGGTCGGACCACCTGCGCAGCCGGTTCGGACGTCGCAAGCCGTTCATTGTCGCCGGAGCACCCCTCATGGGCCTCATGCTGGTGCTTTTCACCCTGCCGCCCACACAGGATCCATCGATAGCTAATTTCGTATATCTCGCTGTAATCTACCCGGTCTTCTTCATTTTCTTCACCGTCACCGTCACGCCTTACCTCGCGATACTCCCGGAGGTCACCCCCACACCCTCCGACCGGCTCCTCGTCACAACCCTGCAGTCGATCTTCCTCATCGCTGGAACCCTGACCGGGGTCGTGCTCATCGGTCTGATCCCGCATGTGCTCTCGTTCACGCTGGGGGCCGTGATAATCGCCTGCCTGACGTGCGTCCCTTTCTTTCTCATCGCGGCCTTCGTGAATCCGCCCAATGAGCCGGACCTCGACTCCATCCCGCCCAGGCCGTCCACATTCTCGCAGGTGAAAGAGGCTCTCGCGTTCAAGCCGTTTCGGATCTACCTCTTCGTCCAGGTCTCCTTCTGGTTCGGATTCAAGATGGTGGAGTCAAGCGCCAGGTATGTCGCGACCTTCCTCTTTGGGAACAGCCATGCGTTCACGATCATACTGGGCCTTGCGCTCCTGGTCGCCGCGGTCGCGGGGGCAGGTTCTTACTGGGTCGGTCGCAAAATCGGGAAGAAGCGCTCCATGATGCTCATGGCCGGGCTTTTCGCGGTACTGATGCCGTTCATCGGACTCATCGGCACCGGCATTTTCCAGAGCCGGGCCGTCTCATATGTGCTTTTCGGTCTTATAGGATTGCCTCTGTCGCTCCTTTTCGTCATACCCAACAGCCTTCTTGCGGACATAATCGATCGGGACCGCGAGAATACCGGCAAGCAGCGACAGGCGCTTTTCTTCGCGGCGCAGGCACTTCTCGACAAGACCGGCATAGCGCTATCTCAACTGGTGCTCAACTTCCTGCTCCCGATCGGGGCCATCGCCACCGAAGCCGGGACAAGGGCGGTCGGCGAGACGGGGGTACGTCTCGTCGGCCCCGCGGCATCCGTCTTCATTCTGATCGGCCTCCTCATCCTGACGAAACTGCCCGACGTGGAGAAAAGGTGAAGCCAATCGACACTGTCGTGCGCCAGGCTGTACTTCTGCTTCGCAGACAATGCTGCATTCAGGAATAGTATGCTTCGCTATTCATGTTGGCTGGTAAGTACGCGCTTGCAAGTAATCAAGATTTCACACTTGACATGCGCGAAAATATGTATTATTATAGGGAGAGTAGGACAAATCCAATGAAGGAGCAGTGCAATGAAACCACTAACGAGTTCCCCGCTCCTGCTCTTTTTTGTATTTTTCCTCGCTCTGACACTAAGCATCGGGGCGCCAGCGCGAGCATGGCCCCCCCCCACAGACTCACACCCCTGTTACGACCCGGATGACGTGTTCACCTGGTGCAACAACGATCTCCCGGCCCAACACTTTGCGCGATACGGGACAATGGATCGACTCTACAATGCCCTCGTGACCTTTGGCGGCGTCAATTACCACGTTACTATCAAGATCTACGGGGTATACTACGCAAACGGAGAACGCGTTCCCGACTGCGACAGCACATCAGCGACTCCGGCAGCTCTGTACAACACCTGGACTTGTGCGTCGAATGTCGGGGATCCATACTATCAGAACTGGGACGCATGCGCCAATCGACCTATTAAGATGATGCTCTATTGCTACCCTGTCGAGGGTTGCATAGATGTCACTCCTATGACAGCCGGTGATCGGCTCGTTGCCTTGTTTCTGGATACATATCTAGATACTCAGGCTAACATGCTTAGGCCCTCAACAACAGCTCCGCGACTTAACCCGGTCGAGGCCGCAAGACATGTCTACGCAATGCGACCGTGCGAGGTCGGCAGAATCTGCCCTGACTATGAGCAGCCTTACGGATGTCCCTGATTGTAAGACAGACAATACCAAGGAGAGGAGACCAGTCACATGAAAACCCTAACAGTTATTATCGCATCAGTGGTTGCCCTATCGCTGATTGTGTCATGCGCTCAACGGGACCGCGCCCTTCTGCCGACGCAGGATTCAGATCCGCAGCTGTTACCCGCAAGACCGGCTGCTTCGGACCAGGGGAATCAGGAGGTAGTAATGCCGGATAACCCGGACGGTTCGTATTGGTATGAGATGAGGTCAGGTCTGATGGAATGGCACATTAGTATGGCGGTTTGCCAGAGTCGGGATCTGAAGGGATGCGAATTCCCTGAAACGTACGAGGAGATCCTGTCAA
The DNA here is from genome assembly GCA_964354375.1 of uncultured Planctomycetota bacterium. Classification (GTDB taxonomy): domain Bacteria; phylum JAJVIF01; class JAJVIF01; order JAPKYR01; family JAPKYR01; genus CAYGZQ01. Next base: position 8,496 of record CAYGZQ010000084.1, on the reverse strand, counting down.
GCGGGCTTCTGCCCATGATCTATCATAACCGCTATACGGGCGAGCCAATCAAGAGCACACCCGAGTACTCTGCGGGCGACATCTACTACAAAGCCGATCGTGAGTCGGGTATGTACTATTTTTATCGTTATCAGGGCCCCCAAGACCAAGTCTATGACCCTGATGCCACCGGCGGAAAGGACCTTCCCTGGGAAGGCAGCCCTCGCGACACTGTCACCGACGGTGAGAGCATCAAGACCGTTGCGGATTGGGGCCCCGAAGGCATGGCAGGCAGCGTCCCTGCCGCTAAGTTCCGGGAGGATTGGAACATGCCTGCGTCAGACGATTCAAGGGTCGCTGTTTTTATCGTCTATTACTGGGTCAATGACGTGATGTACAGACTCGGCGAGATCGTCGATCAGGTTCCTTCGACGCTGGACGAGTATGTCGAGATGCTCGGTGAGCGAAACCCCGTGGCTTGGACAAATCCGTACAGCGGAGAACCCATGCATGCTGTCGGCTGGTATGATGTCCCCCTGTACTACGGATGGGAACCGTTGACTGATTCGATTAAGGGAATAGACATTGCAGATCCCGCGCCGCCTGACGGCGTTATCGGCAACTACTCGTACATGATCGCGCCCTCCCCCGTGGTTGAAGGGGAGAATCGTTCGTACGCAAAATTCTATTTCAAAGAACCCGATGGCAGCGTCGCAGCATACCTTGCGATAGGAGTCGGACCTCAGGAATTCCTCAAAGGGGGCATAGACCTGGGGCCTTCCTGATTCACATTGCCAGTCCTGATCCCGCACAGTATAAGGGGTAGCAGATCGCTGCCCCTTTCACTTTCTTTCTTGACTCACCATCTGCTCACCGCTTTCCGCCTTGATTAGCTGCCGATAATCGACTATATATTGCATGCCCCCTCCGGGCTTTGAATCCACCAACGCGGAGAGATGGCCGAGTGGATTAAGGCGCACGCCTGGAGAGCGTGTGTACGTCTACAAGACGTACCGTGGGTTCGAATCCCACTCTCTCCGCCAGGAAAGCCCCCCCCTGTAATCCCCCCTGCAAGCAGGGGGGATGGTGTTCTTGGGGAGGTCTCCCCGTTCCCCGTCTGGGGGGAATATATCGAGTTCCCGGCCGTGATAATGATATAGGGGTCTTTCGTCGGTCGAGGTGATGCCAAATGGCCGAGAAGTTTAACTTTGAGGAAGCGTTGCGAAGGTCAATCGGCGAAGCCGACCTCGCTCGTCTGGATGCCAATCTCCACATCTGGACCGTTTCCTCCGCTTCTCCCGACGGCGAGGGGATTAACAACAGGGTATCGAATTTCGTTGCGCAGATTCTGGATGAGTTCCCGTATTCGTTTGTGGCTTGCAGAGAGGGACTCGACAACTGGAAACAGGCCGGCGACAACACGTGGCTGGTCTCAGCGGACCTGACAGGCGAGAATCTCTACTCGCTGTTGTGGGATGAAGGCTGGATTCTCTATGTTTCGAGTCGACCGCTGGACATAGGTTTCGATCCGCCGGTCGACAAGGGGAGGATCGCGACCTGGATGGCGGAGAGGGACCTGGCGGTTCTGGTCTACCTATGTCAGCGGGAAGAGCGCTGGTTCTTCGCGATCAATCCCGATTCGCCCCTCCTGCAAACCCACAAGACCTACCAGGACAACTACCTCTACAGCATCTATCCCGATCTCATCGAGTTCCTCGGGAGGTGGTCCGAGGGGTTGTACCGGGAGTGTTTCAAGGACGAGTACGAGCTGGCTTTCTGGGTCACGTATGGCCAGGACGAGGCACAGCGCGATGCCATTCTCAAGCAGTCCGACAGGTTTCTTGCCGAGATCCCGTTTCCACTGGATCAAATACAGGTCGTTGCGAACAGGCAGTTCAAGTCGCTGGATGACGCCAAGGCGTGGGTAAAGCGGATTCTGCACGAATGCATTGTGCACATGCAGAACGAGGATACCGAGGCCCATCTCTGGCAAACCGTCAGCAATGCCGCGAAAAAGCACGAGATTGCTTTCAAGAAAAAGGGGCTGAGGATGCCCGAGCTTCGCGCAGTCTCCCGCAGCGCATTCAAACCTTATTCGTCGAGGCTCTGGTTCGAAATTCCCCGGGACAGCAACTCTCGCAGCTCCAAGCCTCCCGCGGAAATCGACCTTGTCCTCTGCAACAATGGGGAGTTCCGGAATTCCGAGGATGTGTCCCTGGAAGCCGAGAAAAAAATCGGCGACTTCCTGGTGAAATACGGGATGACCCGGAGGAACGTGCTGCTCATCACTCTCGCAGCGGTGGCTGTCGCAATCGTGTTCGTTCTTATCGTGCTCGCTATTGCGAATCAGCCTTGAGAAGCGCGAATCCGCAGTTGTGCCCTGTCTCCGACTCATACCGCTGAAGACAGTCTGACCCCGCGGCACGTGAGATCATTGGCTCTCAAGGTCATCCGGATCATCCTCAATCTTGGGCTCTCCCGGACGCCTGAGAAGAAAAGAGTACATGACATTGTCCGAGGCGTGAGACATGACCTCCCATCCTTCCCTGCTCAGCCTGTTCAGAATCGGGGTTATTCTCAGGTTGGACAGCCCCTCAAGGCGTCGGGGCAGAATCGAAATCTCTATCATCTTGTACTCATACTGCATGACGCATCTCCTCGGTTCGCCCCCGGTCTTTCCGGGAGCGCATATCTGAACAAACCTGCAAGGCTCCTGATCCCCTTCAGGCCAAAGATCGGGCGGGCTAGGTTGTCCCCTTGTCGCTCTTCGGACACGGCTCAGGTCTGGTGTCCTGCGGAGTCTGCTTCTTGAACACGATCCCGTAGCCCACCGACGTGCCGTTGTCCATCTTAGGCACCACGCAGACCAGCTCCCAGCCCCTCGATCCCCACCGGTTCAGGTGCTGGTTCGCTTCATCTTCCTCGTCCGAATCCATGATCTCCTGCCACGCGACATCGGACACCTCAACCACGCAGTACTGGTATTTCATCGATGTCTCCTCGAGCTTCCGGCATTCGGGTAAAGTATACGACATTTTCAATCCGATTTGCCCGCCGCCCCCCGGCGTTTGACACTCGGGTGAAAATCAGTACCGTTTCCCCAGTGGGAAGACACGGCACTATGGCGAAAACTCCGCAAGTGATGTCGGTGTATGGCACTCGTCCGGACGCTATCAAGATGGCGCCGGTCGTGCTCGAGCTTCAAAAGAGACCATCCCTTGGACACACATCGTGCGTGACCGCTCAGCATCGGCAGATGCTGGATGTAGTCCTGGACCTCTTCGGCATCAGGCCCGAATACGATCTCGACATCATGCGCGAGCGGCAGACCCTCGAGGAGATCGCCGGGAGGGTCCTGACCGAACTGCCGACGGTCCTCGACAAGGTCCGGCCCGATATGGTCCTCGTCCACGGCGATACGTCCACCGCCTTCGTCTCCGCCCTGTCGAGCTACTATAACGGCTTCAAGGTTGCACACGTCGAGGCCGGCCTCAGAACCCCAAACCTGTATGTCCCGTTCCCGGAGGAGGCGAATCGACGGCTGATCGACACGATCTGCGCGCTCCATTTCGCCCCCACCGAGAATGCTCGCAAAGCGCTTCTATGCGAGGGCATGGACCCGGCAGGGATTTTCGTCACCGGGAACACGGTGGTGGATGCATTCCTGTTCGCTGTGGAGAAGGCGAAGGACCATCCCCTGCCCGAGCCCCTTGGGGACCTCAAGCCGGGCAAAATCGTAACCATCACCGCCCACCGTCGCGAAAGCTGGGGCGAAGACCTTGCCTCGATCGCCAGGGCCCTTGCCGCTCTCGCAGACAGGTTCCCGGACTTCAAGTTCGTTTTCCCCATCCATCTGAACCCCATCGTTCGTGAATCGATGATGCCCGAAATGGGGGAAGCGAAAAACCTGATCGTTGTCGACCCCCTGGGTTACCTCGATTTCGTCGCACTCATGAGCCGCTCATACCTGATCCTCACCGATTCCGGAGGCATCCAGGAGGAAGCTCCGTCGCTTGGTATACCTGTGCTGGTGATGCGCGATGTGACCGAGCGACAGGAGGGGATCGATGCCGGATGCCTGGAGCTGGTCGGCACCAGGACCGATCGCATCGTCGCCTCGGCGAGCAGATTGATCGAGGACGAAGACCTGCACGCCCGGATGTCCCATGCCGGGAATCCGTACGGGGACGGAAAGGCATCCTGGAGGATCGCCAACATTCTGGAAAGAGTCCTCGCAAATCAGCCTATCGAGCCCGGCGAACGCGAAGACGACCGTTTCCATTTTCCCGCCGCCTGACGCTCATCAATCGGTTTTAAACATTCTTAATGGAAAAAGATAAGGTTTATAGCGCGAACCTAATGTTTGAGCACGTGTTCGCGAGGTGTTCGCGCGTGATTCCGCCACAGGGCGGAAACCGACATCTCTGATGTTCCACAACTACGTTGAAGTCTTCCTGTTCCTTGTCGTAGTCCTTCTGGCTGCCAAAGCCGCCGGATGGGCCTCGACCAGGATCGGTCAGCCCGCCGTCCTTGGCGAGATTCTCATAGGGCTTCTGCTCGGTCCCACCCTCATCGTCATCGCCAGACAGCCAATGTTCCCTGAGTCTCGCGAGCAGATTGTCGCCTTCGACCGCCAGCAATCAGCAGTCGAGGAAATCGCCAAAGCCGATCGAGCAACCGGCGCGGCGGGGAACGATAAGAGCGACGAGGAGTCTGAGCAGGAAGCACTCTCGAAAATCGTCAACAGGACCCATGATGCCGTCATCAATGCGCCCGAATTGGGTGCGACATCCGAAAGCGGTCGCGAGGAAATCGCCCAGGCAGCCACAGGCGGCCTTCAGACCATTTTGCTCGACAGAAAGAGCTTCCTCGAGGAAGCCATCAAGATACTGGCGGAGATCGGTGTTCTCTTCCTGATGTTCATGGCGGGCCTGGAGACCGATCTGGCGATGATGAAGCGGGTGGGAAAAGCCGCCTTTATGGCCGCAGCAGGCGGAGTCATCGTCCCGTTCGCGTTCGGCACAACCGTAGCGGTCCTGATGGTTCCACATCTCGGGATTTACCCGGCGATCTTCACAGGCGCGATTCTGTGCGCCACCAGCGTGAGCATCTCAGCCCAGACCCTGAAGGAGCTTGGCGCGCTGAAGAGCAAGGAAGGCACCTGCATTCTCGGCGCAGCGGTCATCGATGACGTGATGGGCATCATCGTGCTGTCGCTCGTCATTGCCTTTAACCCAATCAAGCTGGGCGGGACAACTTCTCATGCAAAGATGTACGAGGTCCTCTCAAACTGGGTCTCGCATCTCATGGGCCTCGACGCACAGGTCTCGGGTCTTGTCGGGATCGCGATTCTCATCCTGTGCATGACTCTCTTTTTCGTTATCTTCTACCTGTTCGGCGCCTTCTACTTCGAGAAAATACTGTCCTGGGCGTCGCGCATGCCGGTGAGCGAGCCGAAGCTCGCGTTCGCGATCGGGCTGGGCCTTCTTTTCGCTTGGGCCGCCGAGTATATCGGCGCCGTCGCCGCCATCACCGGGACTTATCTCGCGGGCGTCATCATGGGTCAGACATCCCATCGGCACGAGATCACGGAGAAGCTGGGAATAATAACCTACGGTTTCTTCGTCCCGATTTTCTTCATCAACATCGGACTGGAGGCAAACGCAAGGGAGCTGGGCGGCGAGATGCTCTGGTTCACGATCGTCGTCTGCATCGCGGCCGTCGTCGGGAAAATCATCGGCTCTCTCGCCGGAGCCAGGATGGGCGGCTTCTCTCCGGTTGAATCTCTGCGGGTCGGTATTGGAATGGTGAGCCGCGGAGAAGTCGGACTCATAGTCGCGTCGGTCGGACTGTCGGCGGGCATCATCGACAAACAGATATTCTCGGTCATGGTTATCATGGTTCTGTTCACGACATTGGTCACGCCGGTACTTCTGAGATTCGTTTTCCCGAGGACCGGCGGACCCGTTCATACAGGTCCGTCCGGGGGAGGATGAAACATGTATCTTCTCGTCATCATACTGGACAAAGCCAAAGACCTCGAAAACATCATTCGAAAGTTCCGCGAGATCGGGGTTACCGGAGCGACTGTTTTCGACTCCATAGGCGTCGGGAGAACGACTCTCTACGGCTCCACGGAAGTCATAGCGAGCCTTAAGCGCATCTTCGACCCCGAGACCCGGGCCTACAACCACACGATTCTGTCCGTCATCAGAACGAAGGAGACTCTGGACGCGGCTGTCGAAGCCGCCCAGGAAGTGTGCGGCGACTTCACGAAGCCCGATACCGGGATAATGTTCACCGTAAAACTGGACCAAGTCATAGGTTTCAGCGTATCGGGACAGTCGAATGAGGAAGGATGAGCGAAATAATGACCGAGATTCGGTTCCCGATGGACTTCTCAGCTCGAAAGGGAGGAAGAAGAGACCGGGGGAACTGATCAGGGAAGGCGCGCTGTACGCGACCCCGACCATCCTGATCGTCTACCCCATCGTCGGATTCCTGCTCGGATATCTGACAGTGAAATACCTCGTATGGCCCTTCTGGGTTCCCATTATCACCATGCTGCTGGGACTCGTGCAGGCCATCCGCGAGGTCCACAGGCTGAGCAGAAAGGTCTACGGAGAAAAGACTGAGAAAGATGATATCTGGCAAACGAAATAGCGCTGTCCCCGTACTCTGCATGCCGGCAAGGGAGAGGAAATGAGCCGTCTGGAACTGTCCATACTCTCGAGAATCTACCCTGTGAGCGCCGTGATCACGGGTTGCGCGTTCCTCTGTGCCGCCGGAACCTGGGGTCTGAATCTTGCCCTGGGCATTCTGGTCGGCGGACTTTTCGGCATTTTCAACACCTGGCTGATCGCCCTGCTGGCGAGAGCGATCCTCGATCCCGTCAAACGCAGCCCCGTACTCGCAGCGGCCACCCTCTTCATCAAGCTCCCCATAGTCTACGGGATGCTCGTGCTCGCGTTCTGGCGCCATTGGCTCGATCCAGTGGGCTTCGCAATCGGTTTTACGCTTTTCCTGGCGACCATGTCCATACTCGCGATCATCGCCGGTGCCGGGGAATTCGTCACTAAGAGGGAGGATACTCCTTGAGCCTGCTCTACGCAGTCATCCTCCAGGGACACGAGATCGCGTCGGCCGCATCCGAGCATGCTGCAGGTGGGGGCGGGGCAACCGAGAGCGCCCCGCACCTCACGAACATCGTCGCAATCCTCTCCAATTACTTCGGCAATGTCGCCCACAACCTGCCCGTCGCAGATTTCCTCTCCAACTGGGTGAACATCATCTATAGCTGGGCGATAATGCTCATCCTGGTTTTCATCTTTGCCCGGTTCGCCGCCAGGATGAAGAAGATACCCGGACGATCCCAGAGTTTCGTCGAGCTGCTCTTCGATACTCTCGACCGCTTCGTCCAGGATGTCCTCGGCCCGGAAGGCCGAACCTACGTGCCTCTGGTCGGCACGCTTTTCATTTACATCATTGTCATGAATCTTGCGGGCGTAATTCCGATTTTCGGGCATTCGCCGTCGAGCAGTCTGAACGTGACCGCTTCGATGGCCATCTGCGTCTTCCTCACGGTCCAGGTGCATGGCATCAGAGCCCTGGGACTGCTGGGCTACCTCAAGCACTTCGCGGGCATCTCCGAAAAGCCCCACATCGTCGAGTTCATTCTGGCGCCCCTCATGCTCGTGCTGCACGTGATAGGAGAGCTAGCAAAGCCTGTGAGCCTGTCCCTGCGTCTCTTCGGAAACATCACCGGCGAGGACGTCCTGCTGGCGGTCTTTGTGATGCTCGCCGCACGCTATCTCATCCCGCTGCAGATCATGGTCTACCCCATCATCCTGCTTTCGAGCTTCATCCAGGCACTGGTTTTCGCTCTGCTTACGACTGTGTATCTCCTGCTCCTCAGTCCTCACAAGGAGGAGCACTAGGGATTCGCCGAGGAATCTTGAACAGAAAGACAATGTCATACAAGGAGGATAACTCGAATGGACCTTAGTTTCGGTATCGGCTTCGCACTCCCGCTGGCACTAGGCATAGCCGCTCTGGGAAGCGCGCTGGGCCTGGGCAGAGCGGTGGAAGGTGCGATGAACGCGATCGGCCGCCAGCCGGAAGCGTCCGGGAAACTTTTCCTGACGTTCGTAATCGGCTGCGCGCTTATCGAGGCCCTGACGATCTACGCGCTGGTGGCATTCTTCGCGGGCCAGCCCGCTCTCACCGCCACAATCGAAGCCGCCAAGGCAGTCGGCGGTGGAGGATAGGACAAATCGTGACCTGAACGGAGGACGACCTGAATGGGAAGCATCGCTGAAACCCTGGGCATCGATCCTGCACAGATAGCCACGAACATTATCGGCTTCGCGATTTTTCTCTGGCTGATGGCCAGGTATGCCTGGAAACCCATCCTGGGCAAGCTGGACGAGCGTCGCGACGAGATCGCGGGCAACTACCGGAAGATCGAGGAGGAGAAATCCGATCTCGACAAGCTGCGCCTCACCTACGAAGACCACC
>CAYGZQ010000083.1:0-15326 GCA_964354375.1 uncultured Planctomycetota bacterium | reverse complement strand
ATCAGCCTCCTGTGTGCTCACTCTTTCTTTGCACGCCGATGCCCTACATCGGGCCCGCGCCGGCGCTGATCGAGTTTGATGCGACCGGATCGTACGATCCCGATCCGTGCGACGAGCTCACCTCCGAGTGGGACTTCGACGGCGACGGCCTCTACGGCGAGCCGGTCGACGACTCCTACACCGGCGACCCGGACAATCCCACGCACTCCTACACCGCCTCCTACCACGGCCCCGTCCTGCTGCGCCTCACCGACAACCACGGCTCGGAAATGACTTGTACAGTGTATGTAGATGTCGATATAATATGAGCGGCGCGAGATGGGCTGGCGGTGAAGGTGGACGATCCGCTGAGCGCCCTCTGATTCTGCGACGCCGACCTCGCCAGCTTGAACACCATCGGCAGGCACGCATGCAGATTACCAAGCGGGGCGCCGTAGAACCTCAATAGCTCCGTGGGAGGAGGCTGTCATGTTGCAGGTTACAGCGAGCGACGTTCACACCTATTACAGACCGAGTCAATGCGCTCTCCGTCTGTACCTTAGACACCACGGCGAGCCGGAAGGCAAATCGGACCCGTACGACGAACTGCTCATGCGTATGGGACTCCGCCACGAAAGAAGCCACCTCGAGACACTCCCGATGCCGGTCGATCTCAGCGTGGGGTCACGAGAACTAAGGGTAGCTCGGACGAAGGAAGCGATAAAAGAGCATGCACCGGTTGTCTACCATGGCGTGCTCGTATCCACGGCAGAGCTTCACGGCATCCAATGTGAGGTTGTGGGCGAACCGGATTTCCTGATAAAGGAAAAAGACGACGCGTACCGCATTGTCGACTCGAAGATCTCGCGCAGAATCAATGGGAAGGAACATCCCGAGATACTGTCGCAGTTACAGCTGTACGGTTGGCTCTACGAAACCACGTTCGGAAAGCCTCCTTCCGCGCTCCACGTTCACAGCGGCACCGGCGACATCATAGATATCCCGTATGAGGGTGAGATAGCCGCTCTGGAGATCCTTGAAGAGATTGCAGCCATTAAGCAGCTCTCGTCGGAACCCTACAGCCCGGTCGGCTGGTCTAAGTGCAGCCAGTGTCGGTTCTTCGATCGGTGCTGGCCTTTGGCAGAACAGCGGCAAGACGTGGCGATCGTCCCCGACGTCAATGTGGCCCTAGCAGGAGCGCTCCGCGACGAAGGTGTGAAGACCATTGAGGACTTGATCACCCAGTTCGATGAGGAACGGCTCAGCGAGTTCAAGATACTGGTAGGAGCCCAGTCGAAACGCGTAGGGAAGAAAGCCGCCACCATACTCAAGGCAGCCCAAGCCATTTCAAGTGGGAAGGAGGAACTGGTTCAACCTCCTGATATCCCGCAATACGCCAGCTACGCCATGTTCGACTTGGAGGGTATTCCCCCACAACTTGAGAAGGAGGACCGCATCTACCTCTGGGGGATACAGGTCTTCGGTGACAGAGCCGGGGTGTACCGCGGAGCAGTTGCTGGATTCGGTGAGGACGGTGATCGTCAAGGTTGGGAGGACTTCCTAGGTCATGCCTCAGCGGTGCTCGAAGAGTATGGAGATCTCCCATTTGTCCACTGGTCTGACTACGAGCGTACGAACGTGAGGAAGTATGTGGAGCGATACGGCGACCCGCAGGGCATTGCCAAGCGGGTCCAGGACAACCTGCTTGATCTTCACTCTGTGACTAAGAAGTCGATCGTACTCCCGCTACCGAGCTATAGCCTCAAGGTTGTTGAGGGATACATAGGTTTTAAGCGCTCGCAGGACGAATACGGGGGCAAATGGGCGATGGCGAAGTACGCTGAGGCCATGGAGACAGAAAACGAGCAAGCACGCGAAAAGCTAATGGAGCAGATCCTCACGTACAATCAGGAAGATCTTAAGGCGACGTGGGCCATTCTAAACTGGTTGAAGGGCAAGTGCAAGTAGCTACGCTCCCTGCGGACTCCATTAGATTTCAACCGCTATGCTCCATTTCTTCCTTTCGACACGAGGACATCGGCTATCCAGTCAGGGCCCTGGTGGTCAGAGATTGCCTCGAAGATCGGGACAAGCGGCCGCACCGTCCGGCACTCGTTTTCCGCAGGGGGTTCCTTGCCATAGCCGTTCCACCTGACGTTGAAGTCAAACGCGATCCCCGCATGAGTGCCTCGACAGCGCCTTGCGCTTGTTCCACCCGGTGTGCCGCGCAACCCAGCTCCCACCCAGGCGAGAACGTGCTTGACCAGCCCCTGCCTCCGAGTCTCCTCAAAGGCATTCCTCAGCTGCTCGGCACCCTCAACGTGGAATGGGACCTCCCCCTGCGTCGATGTCAGCCTTGTGAGATAGGGAATCTCGAACTCAACGATGATCTCCTTGACCCGCTGAGGGCTAATCCTGATCCGTTCACCTTCGAGATCGGTGTAGGTGAAATAGCCGAAAAGGCACTTGGGTTTCTGCGTGGCAAGGGGGTCTGGCGGCGCAAGTGGAACAGCCCCATGCAAGCCGTTTAAGGCCATCCAGCAGCCGCCTGGAGGGGCGGGAGGCTGGCAGAGACCGGGGGGGGTGGTGTGGGCGGGGCTGGAAAGGGCGGGTCGATTGCCCGACCTCCCCAGACGCGACTCTCAGTTGCTCTGACGCCCTGTGGTGGAACGTGATCCTGCCACCCGTCGAGGTCACTCCCGCAAGCTGCGGAATCTCGACCTCAATCAGATTCTCGCCGACCCATGTCGGATCGATCCTGATCCGTCCTCCCTCGAGATCGGTGTAGGTAAAGTCGCCGAATAGGCTTTTGGCCTTGGGTGCGGGAAGAGGTCTGGCCATTGGTATAGCCTGTTTGCCAGAAGTACCCCATGAGTAAAGAAGATCGATTGGGATGGCGTGGCCGGCTTGTGATCGCGGTCGACCTCAAGGCCTACGTGGTATAATGACACGATTCGCCACAGGTGCGGGCCAGCTAGGAGGAGAGTAGATGTCATCAGCCATCATCATTTCCCTGATCTCGGCATTGACGGCAGTGTTGAGTGTCGCGATAGGCTGGAGCACATATAAACTCGCGTCGAGCGAGCAGCGGCGCAGCTTTGAACAGTGGCTGGCTGCGAATGAGCCCTGGCTCCGAATCTCGTTCGAACACCACACCGATGAGGATCTAAAGGGATGTTTCATGGCCGGTTATCCTTCTTATGTCCGAATTCAGAATCAAGGCAAGATCCCATGTCGAATCGAAAGCGTCAGACTTGGTGGAGAGGTCATGCGAGGAAGGCTCAGGAAGTCATCCGTCTCTGACACGTCGATAGGAGGAACTCTTGATGGAGCCAGGATGGCGCCCGGAGAGACTCTCCACTTTCGCCTGTCTGGCACCGAAAACCTGATTGGCTCGATTACGTCCAATGGTGACCCGGTCGGATCGAGAACCAAGCGCACAGTGCCCATGGAAGTAGTTTACAGTTACGAGCCGGAGCGCAGACGTCTGTTGAAAGCAGATGTCAAACTGATCGCAAGCAAGAAGTGGACCTTGTTGAGGGTAATAGACAGCTCCGTCATGTGGGTGGCAACCTCCTGATGCTCCGCCGAAAGAGGCTTTCCGCGCTTGAGATGTCTCTTGCTTCCCAATCGCGGCGCATGCATTCAATCCCAGCTGCATATTTACAGTTGCAGCTTGCCTCAAAGCTACTGTCCGCCGGTCTCCGGACCACTGGAGGCAGTTCCCTCAGGGAACCGCGGCGAGAATGCTGGCAACACATGAAGTAACGCCTTGGAAAAAACTGAAGGAAAGTAGCGTGGCAACTGAGAGCTGGGCATTGGTTTCTGAAGCAGTCTCAGGAGCGCAACTCGGGGGATAATCCAACGGTAGGTCCTGTCCCTATTGACGGCCCATTTCCGATACCATAGAATTGACGATGTGGAAAGGCTTCGTTACTTCTTTGACTCCATGTGGCTGGTCAGCCGAGCAGTCCTCGCGAGGTTTCGATACTTCTTGGTGTTAATGTGGCTGGTTAGCTGTGCAGTCCTTGCAAGACTTCGAAGCTCCAACTGGTTTGCTAAGAGGACGTCGTCTGAGGCGATGGGCCACCTCCGGAAGAATTGGCGATTGCGCCACGGGCGCATCGAAGGAGTGAAGATGACCTTGCGGTACTATGTGGCCAAGTACCCGTGGGGCTTGGCAGCCTGCGCTCTGGGTCTCTGGGTGATAGCCAACCTCCTGAGGTCCTGCAGTACAGGCAGTGCCAACGAGGGTGACCTATCGGTCGTGCAGTCGTTCTTCGCTGCAACGATTCTCCTAGTGACAGTTGCCATACCTGTGTTCCAGAACATCATTGCCGGTCCGCTACGGGGAAAGGCGAGCGATTACATGCGCACCCGTGTTGCGAGTCTCTCGGTTGTTGTGCCTGCGGTCTTTCTCGGACTTACTTCTGCAGTCTGCGTCTCCGTGGACTTGGCCCGCCACGATAGCGTTGCGCAGCCGAGTGTTTGGTTTGCCTGGGTCTGCTTTGTCGCTGTCCTGCTCTTCTCGGTTATCATCGTAATAGACCTTCAGGACCTCCAATTGCCACCACGCGCCCTAAAAAGGATTGGCGACTTCGAACTGTTCTGGTCCATCCCGCGATCACTCTGCTCTTCGTACGCCAAGGCGAAGTGGGCATCGCTTACAACCAAAAGGGCCGATCTTGATCTCGGGTTAGGCGCGTCTATGCAAGAGCGGCAGGCTGAGACGCTTCAGTTGTGCCGGAAAGACGAAGTTGTCTCGGACGTGAATCTCGCAGTTTGGAGCCTGCTCAAGAAGTGGGTGCTCCTGCGTGATCGGCCCCCGGGGCCGGTCGATCCTGCGCCATCCCGCGCCACGGGACAAGCTAGAAGACACGTTCTCGTGGCCTCCCTCGGCATGGGAGATGCTGCAGTCAACTTCCCGGCCGGGTACAGACCAGGCGTGGGCGACACGCTCCTAGGAAGGCTGTCGGTGAGGAAGGCTTCAAGAAAACGTCCTGCTGAGGAAACTGGAGTTGAGCCAATAGTCTCCGAGTACCGTGCTGAGATCGAATGGTCTCTCAGGAATGGCAACGACGACCTAGCCATGCGGTACCTGGATCAGGCCACGAGTTTCATGGCAGAGTTGCTGGACATGTGCGACATGCCGGATGAAAACCTCGCGCTTGTCCAAGGAGGTTTCCTACAGGGTGATGCGTTTGAACCTTGGGAGCGAATGCTCGTCAAACTTGCAGAGTCATGCATACGATTGCCGGACTTGAGGGATACCTTCTCAAGAAGGCTGATATTCGTGCCTTACCGGCTCCTCAGGAGCCTCGCGCAATCTCTGCCAGTATCGCTGCGTCGACGCGTACTGGGGCTCATGAGGATCATGTTCTATGCTTTGCTGAGGGCGGAGAGCCGTGAATAAGCTGCCAGAAGAATCAGGAGTTGTCGAATGCCAAGACCGAGCCAATCTCGTTTGACAGAGCTGACAGAAGCGTACATCTCCAGTCTTGAGCATCTGCTCGACGCGATCTCAGGAGAGCTCCATTTCCCGCTTGGGAAGGCGATTGGGCGCAAACAATACGTTGAGGTCGTAGAGCAAGCCGCGGAGTTGCTCGAAACCTATGCAGCCGCCATGCTTGTCTCTGCATCGGAGGGTCAAGAGGAGGTCATGAACGAGCTTGCCGCTTCTCTAGTCTATCAGTTCCTAACCAGGCTGCTCTTTACGGGAGGAGACGGAGCCTATCTCGGTTCCCTTCTGGATCGAGAGTATCTTGATCCGTTCCTGCTTGAGCGAGACGTAGAGTTACGTGACATGGAGCACGCGAGGCCGGAACTTCTGGGAATCATTCGCCCAGAGCAATTCTATGCCTCGGCTTACGAACACGAACTCGTGTATCTATTGGATGGCGTTAGGCTAGTAACCGTGACTCAGGCTTTCCATCAAGCCAACCGCGCCGAAGGTCAATCTGCAGAGCTGTTCTTGAAGCTGGCCTCGATACTTATCGACGCGAATCCCCCATCGGAGTACGGCGAACCTGGCCACCATAAGGCGGACAAGCTCTTTGGATCAGGCGACCGGTTCGTCAAGAGACTGCTCACTATGCTCTTCGCTGGCCGGGACTTCTTGGAAACTAGGCCAGATCAAGCCAATAGACAGTGCATGGACAGTTACCTTGAGAAGGTCGACCAATTCACGGAGATGTCCATACCGGAGAAGATGATATCCGGGAGAGTGTATTCAGGATGGGGCCAACAGTGGCCCGATCACGAGGTACTCGCCGTGTTGGCCTTGAACTCGGGAGTGCCGCCGGATCGGGTGCCAGAATGGCTCGTCAAAGTGGAGGCCAAGTTCCCAGGAAGGCATGGTCTGAAATTCCTGGCAGAGCACATGCGTGATGCCCACGCCAGCCTAACATCTGGACGTGCAACAGAATTGCTGCCCGGGATTCGGGAGAAGCTTGTTGGCGAGGACAAAGAGAGAGCATTCGCTGAACTGAATGAAGGATGGAAGAACTTCTGGCTCAGGATTCTGGATTTCATAGACTCTATGACACCCATACAAGTCAGCGAATCGGAGGTGAGCGAGAAGCGTATCATACACTTCGTTTTCAACCTGGTGACCTCTTTCTTACGATCCAGAAGTCTTCCCAAGCTGCTGAGTTGCCGGTTCGCGACGTTCCCTAGAGGTTGGACTGGTTGGGACGAACGAAAGAAACTCAAACTGTTTGCTGTCAAGACGCTAATAGACAGGGAACCGTTTCTTAGCGAGCACTCATTGATGATAGATATGAGCGGACATAAGTTCGCGGCAGACGAAACGCGGCTTAGTGTCGAGAAGCTCCTGGCCCGAAAGGACGAGGCAACTAAGATAACCGTTGCAGCACCCACACCCACGGTTTCTCATCTGGCAGAAGCAGCGGGGAGGATCATTGAGGCAGACAAGGCAACCGGTCATGAACTTGAGCAGAAAACTTGGTTGCTTTTCTGCGGCGAGCTTTCTGCTGCCTTCTGGAAAACACCGGGCTTCGTGCCCCCCTGGGATGAGGGAAGGTTGCGTGAAGTTGTGCCGATTCTGATGCCATCCTCATTCAGTAGTTCAACATTCCAAGGAGTGTGGCTTGATGACAGCATCCCGCTTGTGCAGTATCACGTCATCCACGATATCAACTGGCCAAAAGGAACGATGGTTTTGGTGATGAGAGAGAGCGTAGGCGAGATCGTAACAGAGGAATTCCCGGACGTAGTCTTCAATCCGACACCCACATATCGCCAGATCACGCTTGACTTCAAAAAGACATTGAAGGGAGTGGTGCTTGATCCTAAGTCCGGAGAGATTATCTCATCTGCCCCATTGGACATAGTGCCGGGATCGGATGTGATCGGGGGGCCGATCTTTGAAGAGACGATACGCCACCTACGGAAAGGGGTTGACATCCGACTGAAGTCACAGCTGATCGTCAGTGTGGTTGTTGAGGTCACACCGCTCTTGCCATCGCAGATGGTTGTGCTCGAGGTCCAGCCAAGCGAAACAAACAGTCAGTAGTTCCCCAAGAGCCGCTTCCAATGGACTGATACCCAGCCAGAGTCTCAGCGAAGCCGCCAACGCATTTCGCATTTTCAATACTTATCTGATCCGTGGACCGGATGTGACACCTCCCCGATCAACTTCCGCGAACCGTGTTTTTCGCAATTTTAGCCCTCTGGAACCCGCATCAGAAGCGGGCGTTGGGATTCCTTTGGGCCCATGTGACGTAGCAGGCGCTACAAGAGCCGATAGAATGCAAGGTAAGGCATTTGGTCAGTTGGAGTAATTTCGAGGCTGTACGGGGCTAGGGGGCAACTTTCCTCCCTTAATGAATTTTGGACAATTCCAAGGATTGCTGGTCTCGATCCGCAGCTACTTTGCGGCAGCTTCAACAGCCGCGTCTAGTATGTTTGACTTAGGTCACTGCTGAACCATTCCTGGTTCTCCCTGATTTCTCTGACTTTATCTTTCCCAAGCAACCAACGAGCCAGTCTGAAAAAGTGACGGGTCATGGCGTCGCGGTCCTCAAGATCGGATGCTGCGATTTCCAAGACCTCGTATCCTTGGGACCTTAGAGCTTCTCTGATTTTGCGGTCGCGAGCGGTTATGACGGGACTGCTCTGGCTGAAGAGCCAAGTCGTGTTGCAGTTGTTCACTCCAGCAATGCCTTATCGAACGCATCCACCAAATCAGCGTAGAACTCGATGCTGATCTTGGTTGCCATGTCGTCCGACAGGTTGAATAGCTGTTTTCTGGACGAGATCGGCATAAGGATGGTTACAGCGCTCTTTTCGACTGCGAGTTCCACCGCGGTCACGGGATTCGGGATTTGCTCCACTGATCCACCAAGGTTCAGGGCTCCAACAACAATCAGGCCGCCCTTCGTGCTTCGCTCAAGAAGCGCACCGCAGAGAGCCACAAGGACTGGCAGTCCGAGCGCAGAGCCAGATCGATTGGCATCAATTGCTCGGAGCTGCAGGGAGAACTCATGTGCTCGGGGATCACGATCACCGACAAGTTCTCGTGATCTGGTATATAAGTTCTGTTCCGCATAGCGGACACTCTCGCGAAAGGCAGGTGGCACGGGGGCATTGAGAATATTCACACCGCTGCCTGGCCCTGTTGTTGCCTCGATCCGATAGAGGCTCGGCCCAGTCTCCGATGCTCCCGGGCTTATTGCCCAGACCTGCCCTGGAGGAAGTGGATCGCCCTCAATACCTTCCTCCGAATGAAGCTCTGGAGTCGAGACAAACTGCTCGATACCGTCAACACCCATGAAAAAGCTGAGGTGAGTGTTTCGGAACTCGGTTTTCAGAACACGCTTCTGTTGCTCCTTCACACGACGGCGACATTCGAGAGCCACCTTAACAATCTTTTCCAGTTCTTCGTCCGGCAATGGCATCTCCGGATCCGGGAACGACAATTTGACCAGACCGCTTACAGTCTTTGTGACCGCCTCGATATCGCGACCGCTTAATGCGCCTCCCCAGTTTACGCGTCCCTGCAGGACTGGAACCCGACTGGTGTCGCGCAATCTTGTCCAGCATTCCGAGAGGAAATCGCTCACCAGCCCGAAATGATCAGTCAGGTGCTCATTCGGGTTGACCTTTGGGAACTCCCAACCAGGGATATATGAGTGGATACGGTCCATGAACGCCGTGTCGTGCCGCATCTCCGGTGGGAGCGGTCCGAGCAGGTGACTGAGACGATACTGCTGTTCGATATCAACATCGAAGTTACCCAGCATCACGATACTCCCTGACGCCCTAATGCTCTCCTTGCCACGGGAGAACTCACCTGACGCCATGTAACCCTTCATGATATTGACGCCGTCTTTCTGATCGAAAGTAATGCCGGCGATCTCATCAAAACATACGACATCATAATGGCATACAAGGCCACGCTGTCCGGTCGCGTTGTTCACGAACATCTTCGCAACCGTTGCCTTGCCGCCTGATATAAGGTGTGAGTTCGGAGATATCTGCTGATAGATATGGCTCTTGCCAGTACCGCGAGGTCCGAGTTCGACAGTGTTAAAATTCGGCTCGACAAACGGGATCATCCGGAGCAATGTTACCCATTGCGCCCTTTCCGTCAATGCGGCAGGTTCCAGCCCGACCGACCGGACCAGGAATTTCAACCACTCCTCGGTTGTGAACTGCGCCCTCCCTTTCATGAGGACACCGAGCACATCCGATTTCGATAACTGGATCGCCCTCAGGGATTCGATTTCAAACGGGCGACCGTTCTTTTCCTGTGCAATTACCGCATCATAGCCAAGCGTAACTTCGGCATAGAATCCGTCGGTCAGCATCCGCTCATGATCGTGCACAAGTTGATCGCTGATCCTGACGTCCCTGAGTTGAAGGCTGGGGAGTTCCGCGATGAAACAGTCATTTCGGGAATCCAGGCGTGCCCTCACGAGATCGATCAGCTTAACTGATCCGTTTTCCCTGGCATGGGCTTTCAGAAGCTCTTCCTGACCTGTCCTGACCGTCCGATCTGCAAGCTGGCGTTCCACTATCTGGAGGCCTTCCTCAATCTCGCTCTCAACGGTAGTTGCACAATATCTTCCTAGAAGAAACTCGACTACATAAGTCGGTACTGGATAATGCCGGCTGTAGCGGCGAACCAGATCCTTCCTTACCAGGAATCCTTCGAATGCCGATGCGGCAAGTTTGTCGAGAACGTCAAGTTCCATCAGCTTTCACCTCCGACAGTAGTCGGTTGCTTCAAAATCACGTTTCCACTGGCGTCGATAATCACGATGCTTACTGTCTTGCCTTCCTGCCTCTCGTCTTTGACCAGCAGCGACACTCTACCGGAATCATCCAACTTCTTATGAGATGTAATGGTTGTTGTCGGGTCATTCACTTTTTCACGGATATCCGCAAAGAGCGCTAAACCGGGAGGACCGACTGTAATCCTGCACCTGAGTCCCGCCCAGCTTACCTCCTTAATGGATATCGCCGCCCATTCCATTGACTCTTCCCTCCAGATAATCAGATCGGGAATTACGCACTCCTGAAGACTGACACCCCCGTGCGAATATTCATGTCCTTTGCTGAACGCAGCCGCTCCCGGAGCCGACGCAACATATTCACCCTGGTTCCAGAACCAACTGAATACCGGTACATCGACCTTTGCAGTCTTCTTCACCGAGGCGCATCGCGACCATCGGCTCTCTGTGAGATAGTTGGGCAGGTTGACACTCGGCAATCCTCCGGGCATTAAGAGCCAGCCGTGGTCGGTGACAATTCTGATTCTTCTCCATCCCGCGTCAAGAAGGTTCTGCACCCGTTGCACAAGAAGTTCGAGTTGTTCCTCGACCTGTCCGCACAGTTTCGATTCCAGACTGTGTCCGAGCTTATCGAATTCCCCAGTCTCCGACCATCCGCGCTCTTCAGGTCCGGGCAATCCAAGGTCCGATGCTTCCAGTGTCTGATATCCCTCCTCTGCGGTCAGTTTCGTAAGCATCCTTGAGGATGAAGTCTGTCCAGTTCCCTTTATCTGCGGATGGAAATCCTCTGTGAGTTCATTGCCGATAAGCTGCTCGGCGACCGGAGTTATAGCAGGTTTGGCTGTTGGGGTCACCGTCGGGATCGCTGCCCATCGCCAGTTCTGTTTGACACGTAACCCCCGCTCCTCTGCAAGTCCGATAAACCTCTTGCTGATATCGAACCTGAACGCATCAAAGAACAATACACAGTCTCCCGATCCAGCCGATACAGGTTCCCGTTGAGGTTCCGAGACAGTCAGCGGGGCAGCCTTCACGAGATCCTGGAAATGTGATGCGGTTTCATCCAGCCAATCGAGGTAAAGAGATCGGACTGCTGTCGATACCGCGTTTGTATCCTCGACCGACTTCACATACGCCATCGCCCTGACGACCGCATCGTCAGCCATGTACCCTTCCGACACATATCTATCAGCCATTGCTTTCGGAGATTCACCGCCGATCACATTCTCTGTATACCTCGCCAGAGCTGATAAACACTGGAGCGAATCGGCAAGCGGACTCAACCCCATTTTCGCCCATACCCAGCTCCGACGTATACCATGTTCCTTTTCCAGTGAGGCTATCTTCGACCTTGCTTCATCCGGTGACAGTTTCCCGAAAGCTGATAACTGGCTTCGAAGCTCAATCTCAGCATGGTCATTTTCATCCGGCCATGATTCCTTGTTAAACAGTATCTTGGATATCGGTTTGGCACGTTTAAGAAGTTCGGGAATTCCGGGATACAACCTCGGCGATTCAGCGAATCGTTCCCATACTCCAACCCAGGACCCTTCATGTAAACCGAGCTTCTCGCCGCCCTCCAGTTCACCATCCATCGGGTCGAATCCATATTCTGACTTACACCGTGCGCAGAATGCCTCCCAATGTGATTCATCCCACTTCTCGCGCAACCCTCGCGAATCCGACAGCCACGACAAAAGCTCTCTCGGAGTGTCCTCGATCATCAGCTTGTCGAAATCCTCAGCCTCCAGATGCTTGTCTCTCAATCGCGAAACCGGGGTGACTGCAAGCTGAGTCAATGATCCCAGCATCGCACGGTTTGTCTGCTGATCCTTCGCGACATCCAGCTCAAGTCCGCCATCCTCCGATACCAGGAACGCCTCGACAGTCCAGTCGCGACCGTTTCTCTGGCACCATACCGTCCCGCGATACTGAAGTTCAACCAGCGGTTGCAGCAGCCACGGACAATCCTCAGCGGCTCTCAGTGTCTGACGACTCACCTCGGGCAGATAAATGATAGGAGTATATTCAGCGGGGATATTGACCTCTGGCAACATGCGCTCGATAGCGCAGCGTATCCATATCGCCGGACCCTGCATCTGTTCCGGAGCATATCCACCATAAACGACAAGCTCAGGTAACATCAGGCCAAGCTGCGGAATTATGGATTTCCACTGCTTGTCAGGATCGGTCCAGAGGATGGCTGCCGGGGGGACTTCGCTCGATGCGTGACGCGATGCTGCCCTGAGCGAGATGCACAGCGCTTCGAGAAGAGTTTGCGGTTGCGATGTACGTTCGGAGTGTGCCATGACTATTTACCCTTCTTCTTCATCTCGCGGGCATTGCGTTTAAACTCATTCGTGTAATGGCAGTCGTTCCAGCGGTTGCCGTCGAAACCGCCTTTCTTTCCAGCGAAATCGACTGATTTTTCATCCCAGCCAAAGAACCACGGGAATTCATCCATTTTACGGCTCGGTTCATTCCCCCGATCCTTGCCCCACTTGATGTTCGGTTTCCACCTGAGAACACCGGCACCTTTCTTGCCTTTCGGAAGATCCTCTGACAGGAATGGTCTGATATTCAGCCTGACACCGTCGTTGATGTCCGGTTCCCAGCCGATCGGCTGTTCGTGGAGCGGTTTCCATCGAACGAAGATGTCAAAAGGAGGTTCGCCTTCCAGTATCTTGACAAGGATGTCTCTGAGTGCTGATGCCGCTACAAGCCTTGATTCTGAGCCTGCCTCACCACGTTTTATTCCATCTTCCTGGCGTTTGATCCAGTCACCGAGGTAACTGTAGATAACCTTTTCAAGCAGTCTACGACCCTTGCCATTGCCTTCTGCTAGTTTGTGGTAATTGACCAGTGCATGGAATCCATCGCGTGCACGTCCATCCCAGATGTGCCAGATAAACGGGCGATGATGGAAGAGTTTGCCGTGCTGCTCGAAGAAATCGTTATAGAGCCACTGTTCGAGGTCTGTCGCGTCTGAACCGGTTGCAGCGGCAAGCTCACGTTCTTTCGCGAGTGACCATTCCTTACCAAAAGCTGCTGAGAGAAGCGCCCTCAGTCTGGATGCGCCGGAATCCTCGCCGCGAATCGATGGCAGGCAGACAATTCCGTCCTCATCAGCAAACTGCTCAAGTCCGTCAGGACCGAGTGTGGGACAGTCGGTGAAACTTGATCCGGTCTGACGCGGCCAGTGATATCCGAGAAGCCGTGAGACTCCCACCTGTAGTGGTTCGTCGGAGCCTTTCGGATGTCCGTTGAATAGCCATTGTTTCGGATCAGATACTTGTTTCTTAGGCAACTCTGTTTCATCGGTCTCGTTCATGTCAAATCTGATCTTTGTCAGAATACTTGTAGATGCTGAGACACGAGAATCTAGAGCTCTTACCTGGGTCTCATATTTCTTGGATTTCAGGAAATGGTAAAGCTTCGGTAAGTCATTTTCGTTCCTTGGGCAGATTAATACGCCTCCTTTCGAGAAGGCTCCACCATCAAACAAGGTTGTTGATATCCCTCGAACCCTGCCGACCAAAACGCCTTGTTTGGTCCAAAGCTCCGTATTTTGAATCCGAGCCTGAGAAGAATCCGCAAGTTCGCCTTTTCCTCCCTCCCAAAACATCAGTAATTCCCTGCCTCCCCAAGGTTGGGATGACCCATCCGGTGTTAGGTACGCTATCCAGGAACTATCCCAATTGATTTCCCAATGATATCGTAGAAACTTATCAGCATCTCCTGTGGAACAGCCCTCTCCCGAGATGACAAACTCACTTAGCCACTTTGTTGTTCCCAAAGGCTGCAAAGAGATTCTACTATCAGGATTATCTATCTGATTATCCTGCCTTACTAATACGAGATTTCCTATATTGCTATTGTCGTTTCGTGTCGCGTTCGTGAGGCCTTCAATCTTTTGGGCTCTTGGGATGATTGGTAGCCTTGGCTTGCTTGAGAGGTCCAAAGCTACAAATCTATCCCCTTCGCGAGGAAAAGTGTTCGAATAACATGTGAGCAATGTATTAGGTCCCCTATTCCCAAATGTCTCCCAAGCTTCCTCACCAAGAACGATGGTAAATACCCACGTTCTAAATCTAATCAGCTCCTGCCGAAATCTAGAATATGCGCGTCCAACCCACCAGTTTTGGGGAAGCACTACGCAACAACTACCTCCTTCGATCAAATATCCAAATATTCTCGTTAGCATTATAGTGGCCAAGTCTGCTGATGCCTTAGCCGCATAGTTGTCTGCGAATTCCATCAACGTCAAGATATGTCCTTCCCTTCCCAGATAAGGCACATTGGTCGCAACCAGCGTGAATTCCTCAGACAGAATCTCCGCAGCGTGGGCAATTCCCTGTGCCGCGACAGCCATCTCTTCGCCCGCTTCATCCTCCTCTTTTCTCATCTTCTCAAGAGCTTTCTGAAATAACGGCTGCAATTCTCCGAAGTCAGCCACAAACAGACCACGAGCACCAAGCGCTCGTTTTGGATCGATCAGACTACCGAGTGTGGGTGCGTCTTTGAATAACTGATACAGCCGTTCCATACCACCTTTCAGCCGTGGTGTTTCTTTCCCGAGTGCAAGCCAGTCTTCCTGCTTGGTGTGTATACCGATTCCAGAGCATGCGAGATTCAGCCTGGGAAGCTCACGGAACCCGGTGATCTTCCATGCTGTGAAAGCAAGCGCGAACGCCGCGATCTGACTGCACCGCTGGTCGATCTCAAGCCCGTAGATATTCTCTCTCAGCACTGCATTGCAAGCATCCTCTTTCGAAAGCCCTTCCTCCTTCATCCGTATAGGGACCATGATCTGGAATGCTGCGATAAGGAAATGTCCGCTTCCCATGCACGGGTCGAGGATAGTTACATCCTTCGCATCTTTCGGCCAACCGTCGAATGTGCCCGCAGCCGGTCTCCATGCGCCCTTGCCGTCATCTTCCCTGATAAACCTTAAATATTCCCAGTCAATACCAGGAAGCGACACAGCCCGTCTGAGTTCATCCTCTGATTTAGAAATCAATGCGAGATCAGGATTCTCACTGAACTTCTTTCCAGCCCACCATGCGCCGATTGTGTTATGGAGCAGGAACA
>CAYGZQ010000082.1:0-15327 GCA_964354375.1 uncultured Planctomycetota bacterium | reverse complement strand
AGGGGGGGACGGCTAAGAGCCCCCCTGTAGTCCCCCCCAAGGGGGGGACAGCTATGAGGCGGTGTTCATGGAACATTCAGAATACACCGTCCCCCCCCTTGGGGGGGACTACAGGGGGGTATAGACTCTTCAGAAAGGGATGACCGGAAATGATCACTACGCGAACGATTCTCACGGTCGTCGCCATGGCATCAAGGTTCTAGATATTGATCCACGTGTTTCGGGATTGCGGACCTGGGGACAGGCACCCAGCTTTGCCCGGGACGCATTGAGAGAGTGGCCATAATCGCGGGGCAAAGCTGTGTGCCAGTCCCCGTGCTGCTCAATTGTACGGCCCTGCATACCGTGATATGATGTCCACTGCATGCAGTCCCCTGTGGCTGAATCCATATTCAGGTAGTCATCCGGAGGTCCGTGATGTTTTTCAGAAATTGCATTTGGGTCGGTTTCGCCGTCATCATCTGGACAGCGATGATCTCGTGCTCCGGCGGAGGCACGCCGGTCTCGCCGACCATCGGCGGGCAGGCGAACTCCATGACCCCCGGCAACGTCGCCGCGCAAGGCAGCTCGCACGTATGCTGGGGTTACTGGGATGTCACGATCGATTCCCAGGCGGGATCGGTCGAAATCATTCCGCTTCGACAGGCTGCGTTCAACGCCAATGTCACCATGTTTCTGCAGCCGCCGCCGGCACCGATAAATCTGCTCAAGATTACGATCAATCCCGGGTCGGACCTCGCAAACGGGTATGTCGACTGCGACATCACGCTGGAACACCCGTTCAAGTCGCTTCCCATGTACCGTGGGTTCGATGTGCGCGGGATATTCATGTCGGATGGGAGCCTGCCGGTCGAGAGCGTTCCGGGACTCTACCGGGCGACGCCGGACGAGGCAAGGCTTTTGAACGCAGACGGACTCACGCGCTGGTGGAATGCGAGCGAGTTCGGTCCGGAGGGAAAAATCTTCGGGTTTCAGAAGGGGAAACTCGGCTTCCCGTACCATCCGACCGCTACTCTGAACGGGTACAAGTATTTCGCGGACGACCTCGATGCAACCGCCGGAGTCGAGACTGTGGATCCCGCCACGCGGGGCACGTTCGCCACGCAACCCGGCATCAACGCCAGGAACTACGTCATCCAGTTCGCGATGAGCGGGCCGAAGCCGGACTTTCATTTCCAGTACGCAGTGGATGCATCATGGGACGCGCCAAACAAGGACTATGCGCCGCAGTATCCGATAGAGGCGTTCACTGAAAGCGCCCAGATGCGCGAGGCCTACCATATCGTCCTGCAGGATACCGGCTCGACCGCATACTACCAGGCTCCGGACGACAAGGGTGGCGAGCTGCATCTCGCGGTCGAGGTGTTCGACTGGCAGACTCCGGAAAGCGGCGTGAGCGCCGAGATCTCGGCGCTTTTCCTCGAATCGCCCCTTTTCGCCTCACCGGTCGATATCCTTCCGATCGCAACCGAAATGCCCGGAAGCCAGGTCACAAGCCGGGTCTATTCCGTCGTTCTGGATGATCTCGTTCTGACTCACGCCGGGGCTGAGGAAGTGTTGATCGCCGCTGAAAGCTCTGTCGGGACGTACGAGCCGAATCTCGACGGGGGCGCTCCGGGGTTTATTTTCCCCGACGAGCCGCTTGTGGCTTTCGTCCTGGGGTCTGTCGATATTCTGGGCGAGGCCCCGAACAATCCCCCGGTCGCTGTCACCAACGAGATATGCCCCATGACGGGCTATGCTCCTCTGACAGTCTATCTCGATCCGACAGGGTCGTACGATCCGGACGAGCCGGCCGATTACATCGCACTCTTTGAATGGGACATCAACGCCGACGGGTCCTACGAATACAGCAATACCGACGGCGCAGTGGTTAATCACTACTTTCCCGATCCCGGCACCTACTATGTACAGTTGAGGGTCACCGACACATTCGGGGCATCCGATCTGCTTGATGAGCCGCTCGAGGTGGAGCTCATACCGGAGCTGGACCACTGGCCGACGGGCTTCTACGACGCCCAGAACACCTGCTACAATCCCAACTCGCACGTCACGCCGCCTCTGACCCTTGTCTACAAGCAGACCATCTCCGGGACGACCCACACGCAGCTCGCAGTCGGTCGGGGCAAGATTTACATGTCCGACCCGAACGGTTACCTGAGAGTATTCGACGCATCCGACGGCGCCCAGCTATGGAACAAGGACATTAAGAGCATGGGCAGTTATTGGACCGGCGTGTCTCCTGCGCTCTGGAGGGACCATGTGATCACAGGCGGGACAGGCATCTGGTCGTTCCATGCCGACTGCGCTTTGGAAGACTGGCACGTTTACGATTCCGAGAGCTTCGATCACCAGGGGCAGGTCATCGTGGGCGACACTATCTATTTCAAGGGCTCTCAGGACAGCATGGTTTCGATAGGAGCTGCGGGCGGATCGGAGAACTGGAACACATACTGGACCGACCAGCCCCTTTTCCCTCCGGTGTACGGGGAAGTCGGGGGGCAGGGGTATATCGCCGCGCCCTATGGGTATTCGTTCAGATGCGTAAAGGCATCCGATGGTTCCCAGGTATGGCAGCAGTCGACGGGGGGACCGGTCTACCACAATCCGGTCGTCATCGGCGATTACGTCTACTTCGGCTATTTCACCCTCTACAAGAGGAATCTGGCTACCGGGGTGGACGCCATGACCTACGATCTCGGGACATATCAGCCCCTCGGGATCTGGCTGAGCGACACGGACATGTTCATGAACGTGCGATGGTACGATTCCGGTTCCGGGAATTCCTACTACAAGCTGATGTCGTTTGATTTCGATCTCAACCTGAACTGGGAGGTGCCAATCGCGGGCAACTGCGATCACGGGATATACTCGGACGGGTATGCGTGGCTGGCGGTGGCGCTCGACGGCAGCAACATGCAGATGGTGGCATACGATGCGGCGGACGGGAGCCAGGACTATGTCAGCCCGGAGAAATTCAGCTACTGTTGGGGCGGCATAGCGAACGCGAACAACAGGCTTTACATCGGGGACAATTACAGCCACCTGATGTGCTTCGAGTCCGAGTGATTCGCGCCTGGGAGGGCGAGGCTCCCGCCGAACCGAAATCACCGCAGGAGATCGACCTGGGAGGGCGAGGCTCCCGCCGAACCGAAATCCATACGAAAGAGCGGCTCGGCGGGAGCCTCGCCCTCCCCGATCCAGTGGTTATGGTAGTATGAAAGCGTGATCGGCTCACAAGGATATCGGTCACCGGAGGTCATCGAATGCGATTCCGTTTTGCCGCCCTCGTCTTGGTAATCACACTCTTGGGATTGACCGCGCTCGGCTGCGGACAGATCGGAACGCCCGCATCTCCCCCTGAGCTCCAGTCGCTGTCAGGCGCATCTCTGGAGGATTCCTCCTCCCACAAGTGCCTGGGGCTCTGGGAGTTCCGGATCGATCCCTTAGCAGAGTCGGTTGATGTTGTGCCTCTTAGAGCCTGCGATACGCATCTTAACGCGCTTGCCTTCATGGAGCCGCCCGCCGGGGTCGCGCTGGCCATCGACCAGATCGTCGATTTTTCACCCGGCCTGATCACCCTGGACATCGCCCTGACCCATCCGTATACCGGCATGAATTTCGCGGCCGCGTTCGATGTCTCGGGCATTCTCATCAGCCACGGCGGCACGTATTTCCCGCTTTCGGACACGCTGTATTATCCGAGCGAAGGAAATGTGCGCCTGGTGAATCCTGACGGATACACGCGATGGTGGAACCCGGTGGAGTTCCCGCCGAATCCCGCCAAGCCCCAATTCGGATACATCGACGGCCTGCTGGGCAAGAAACAGTCAGAGGCTGCATTCGACGCCACGCTGAACGGCTACAAATATTTCGCGACCGATCTCACCGATCCCGAGGCGCCGTTAAGCGATCTCGATACGGCCATGCGCGGCGCTTTCGTTCCGGGATCCAAATGCGTGCGACGCTACCAGATTGCGTTCGCGCCGAGCAACCTGATTTTCAACTATGCTGTCGACGCGAGCTGGGCGCCCGCCGAGCCCGTGTCCCCGCCGATCGAGATTCCGGACGATTTCCCGCCTTCCGCGAATCGCCCAGAGGCCTATCGGATCGAGCTCCAGAACGTCAACAACACGCTTATTTATCACTCCGGTTCCGGCTCGGCGGAGGGGATGCTGTCGATGTCGGTCTACGTTTTCGACTGGTACAACCCTGGCGGCAACAAGGTCTGCGCGTACGCACAGCACGACGAGCTGATGGGAATGTGCATGCCGATTCCCGCGGAAGTGGGCGACGGGTACGCCGTTTACGGTTTCGATCTGCCGCCGATGATGCTCATGTCCTCGGACGACATCCTCCTCTGGATCGGCGTCGAGTGCGAGCTTTACGGCTACCAGGACACGCTTCCCGGGCAAATCCAGGGCGTCTATTTCCCGCAGACCATACCGGTCGCGGAGGACTAGAGCGCTCCTCCTCGAGAGTCGAGCCCCTCTTTCGAATCTCGACAATGAATGAAGAGGCTTTGGTCGAACATGGCCGTCCAGTCGGTCTGATACTAGTGTATGAATCAAGGGGATGATCCTCGCGACGCTGATTTCATGAAGGAGGCCCTCGAACAGGCCCGGGAGGCTCTTACGGAGGGGGAGGTGCCCATAGGGGCGGTCGCGGTCCGCGACGGGAGAATCATCTCAAGGGGACGGAACCGGCGTCGCGCTCTGAACGACATCACCGCCCATGCGGAGATGATGTGCCTGAGGAACCTGGATGGGGCAATTGGGGGCCTGAGTCTCGCAGGTGTGACGGTATACAGCACGCTCGAACCGTGCGCGATGTGCGCGGGAGCGCTCGTTCACTACGGGGCAAGCCGGGTGGTTTACGGGGCCAAAGATGTCAAGCTTGGTGCGGCTGGAAGCGCGTTCGATATTCTCGGGCAGGGAGGCATCGAAGCGATCGGCGGGATACTGGAAACAGAATGTCGGAGGATTCTGGAAGCGTTTTTCGAAGAGGAACTGGGCCAACCCTCGAAGGCATGGGAAGACATCGAGCTGGAGTGATTGTTCGCGCAAACCGGGATGCTGCCCGCAAGAGACAAAGCCCCCATGATCATCCTTTCATCCTGATGGATTCACCAATGCGGTGATGCCCCCGACGATTTCCCCCGTATCACGCCACCGGATTTGACTTTTGAGCGTCTTAGAGGGAGTATAATTGCTCTCCGGTTCAGGAGCAGTCACATCACACCGCCTCGTCGGAAGATGTGACTTTTTCACAATATGGGTCAGCTCAGGCTGGAGGAAAAGCCCGACAAATTGTCTCATGCGCGTTCCAGACATCTCGCCGGATCGCCCGCGATTACCCATGCGCAGGGGCTGGTTCTGCCTGCGGCAAGACCCGTCGCACGTCGCGATGGTCTGAAGAGCCTGCCTGCGGAGAAATCGGGCTCCATTGTCGCGCTAACCCTCCTAAGTTGGATCGCTGTCAGCTTCTGGAGCTGGATCGCGTTCCGCGGCAGCCTTCCCGGGACCATAAGCATCACCGAGGAGATCATCGTCCGCGCCCTGTATCTGCCACTAATCCTGTTCTGGCTTTGGGGCATTCACAATTTCTGGCATCAGGTCCTCACTCTCTTCTACAGCGGAAACGGTGTAAAGCTTGCGCCGGTCTTTGAGGGTCCCCCTGTGGCGATCCTGTACCTTACGTGCGACGACTTCGATCCGATCGCGTGCCGGTCCTGTCTTGACCAGACTTATACGAACACAAGGCTGGTCATCTGCGACGACAGCACGAAGCCGGAATCGAAGCGTGCGGTCGATGAGTGGGCGAAGCGGTACGGATCACGGGTTACTGTTCTGAGGCGAGATGACCGGGGCGGCTTCAAAGCCGGAAACCTCAACCATGCAATCTCCTCTTCGGTATCGGAGGAATACATTGTTATCTGCGACGCAGACGAGATCATTCCTCCCGGGTTCGTCGCCGGCCTGCTTCCGTACGCATTCCTGAAGGACGTGGCGTTCGTCCAGGCCTGCCACACGGCAAGAACCAGGGGTCAGACCCATTTTGCGGAGATGATGTCGCCCAGCATCGAGATCTACTACAGGCACAACCTCCCTCTCAGGAACGCGTATGGATTCGTCTCGTGCTTCGGTCACGGGATAATGATAAGCAGAAGCGCCTGGGAGTCGGTGGGCGGCTTCCCGGAGATTGTGTCCGAGGACCTGGGATTCGCCGGAAGGACCCTGGCGAATGGGCTGCGCGGTGTCTACACGCGGAATATCGTGGCCCAGGAATCATATCCGCCAACCTACACGGCCTTCATGAAGCGCGAGCGCAAGATCATCGGCGGAACAATCGAGTTCTTTCAGAAGGAGCTGCCGGGCCTTTTGCGGTCGAAGAAGGCAACACTGACCGAGAAGCTGGACGTGCTGTTGACGTTCTCCTTCTGTTTCATCGGGCTGGTAACGATGATCAACGTTCTGGGCGGTATCTGGCTGGCCCACACGTACGCGGCGCACGGGCACGAGATTCAGGGACGGTGGTTCCTCTTGTTCTACCTCGTGGGGCCCCTTACCCCGGTCGCGCCGCTGGCCCGATACCTGTTCTTCAAGCCGATGCGTTATGGCCATTATTTCTTCACGTCGGCGATCGCATTTGTGAGCCTTGTGCCCACATTCGCGACAAAAGCCATCGAGCAGATTTTCCACATTAGAAGACAGGGTTTCGATGTAACCGGCCAGATTGCCCGCCAGCGCCAGACGCTCATCAATCACCTTTTCCCGGTCGCCTGCGGATTCATCGTACTTGCCACCGCCCTCCTGCTGCCGTCGAGGGTCCTGGCGCCTGCGGTGGGGGTGTCGGCGATGTTCATCATCGGACCCGCCCTGTGTTTCACCGAGCTAAAGGGGCTTTTCGGATTCCTGGCGAGGAATTCAGGCATTTTCCCCTACGCGGCGATAAGCGCGATCCTGTTCCTCTGGAAGTAGCTCTTTCCCTGCCCGGGACCGTCGCACGGGCTGCGGCGGGCATCGGGATCATTCCCTGCAAAGCGTATTGAGGTCGATATTGAGCCCGGCCTGCTTCATCTGGAGGGCGAGCCTGAGTTGCCATCCGTCCTGGATGTCCACATCAATCGGCACCGGCTCCAATCCCAGGCTTTTCAAGAACCAGACCACCGATTCTTTCGCGGGGTGGCCGGGCTCAAAAAGAACCAGCACCTTCTTGTTCTGGTAAGCATCGACATCGGCCCCGTTCCCCGACACCGACTCCCTTACCGTGGGGACTAGGTCCAGAAGCTCGTAGATCGACTGCAGCTCCGCGATCTCGAGCGCAATCGACTTCTGGAAGCTGAGCACCTCATTCTTGTTGAATGTGCCGATCGGGGCAAGCCCGGTGGACCTCATTTCGGTTCCGGCCCTGCGACAACGTTCGGCCACCGAATCGTCCTCGAATATCCGACACAGCATCTCGTAGTTATAATGCGACCACTTGGACCGCTCGAGGCGCACGTCGTGAAGAACAACCTGGCTCGGGATGCTCTTGAACTTGAAAAGGTGGCCCTTTTCAATCTGCTTGTAAATCCGCGCTTCAGCTTCGGCCCTTGCAACCGTGAGCCTTGGTAACGGCTTCCTTGTCATCAAGTACCACCGGTCCTGCGGTCTTACCGGATCGCAGGATCACTAATAATATCGGGGATTTGCGGGCCGGTTCGACCATGTTGGGCGGCCTTGTTTTGGCGGTATTTGCAGGCTCAAGGCGCGGAACGCATCCTCTTATTCCCGTCTTTGGTATACCTGAAGCGCGGGCTGCTGGTTTCTATCGCGTGACTTCGACCGCGGCCAGAAGGTTCGTCTCGCCGCCCCGACCGGAGAGATTCCCGGTGAACACCACCTTGTCTCCGGCCCGGACGAATCCCCTGGATTTTCCCAGGTCCAAGGCCCTATCGAGCAGCGCCTGGACCGATTCCTGGGCGTCCACAACGATAGGGAGAACTCCCCAGAACACACTGAGACGCCGTGCAACACGGACATCCGGGGTGCATGCAAGAACCGGCTGGGGGGGTCTGAGATGGCTGAAGATCGCGGCTGTCGCGCCGCTGTCGGTGACGCAGATGATCGCCGGAGCGCCGATGTCTTTGGCCAGATGGCAGGCGGCGTCAGCGATCCCCGACCTGACCGACCTGTCCGGAGTCTCCGGACGTATCGATGGCGTCTCCAGTCCCAGGTCTTTCTCGGCCCTGCAACAGATACGCGCCATCATGGTAACGGCCTCGACAGGGAATTTCCCGACGGCCGTCTCCTGGGAGAGCATCACCGCGCTGGTTCCGTCCAGAACGGCGTTCGCCACGTCGGCGATCTCCGCACGGGTTGGCCGAGGCGCCCGGGTCATCGACTCGAGCATCTCGGTGGCGGTGATGACCGGTTTCCTGGACTCGCGACACAGCCGGATCATCCCTTTCTGCACGCCGGGGACCGCCTCAGGCGGGATTTCCACACCCAGGTCCCCTCGCGCCACCATCGCACCGTCCGAAGCCCTGATTATCTGCTCCAGGTTCTCAACACCTTGCGAGCTTTCTATTTTGGCGATAATGGCAATGTCTTTCCCGCCGATGGCCTGCCTGATATATTCGATGTCGGAGGCGCGATTTACGAACGACGCGGCGATGTAGTCGATGCCCCTGTTTACGCCCTCCTTGAGATCGGGGATATCCTGCTCGGTCAGCACTGGAAGCCCCAGCGTTTTGCCCGGGACATTCACCCCCTTGCGGGGCTTGAGCGTCCCCCCCGCGACCACCCTGCACCTAACCTCCTTCGCGCCCGCTTCTGTGACCACGAGCTCGATCATGCCGTCATCAAGGAAAACCGCGTCGCCGGCTTTCAGCAATTTCGGCAGACC
The DNA here is from genome assembly GCA_964354375.1 of uncultured Planctomycetota bacterium. Classification (GTDB taxonomy): domain Bacteria; phylum JAJVIF01; class JAJVIF01; order JAPKYR01; family JAPKYR01; genus CAYGZQ01. The sequence goes on along the minus strand of CAYGZQ010000082.1, from coordinate 6,438 downwards.
CGGAAAAGTGACGCCAAGACGCCCGGCGTTGCCCTTGATGTTCTCCCCCACGATCATGAGCTCCGAGTCGCGCTTCAGGTCCACGCTGTCGGCCTCCAGGTCGCCGATGCGCACGTCCGGGCCCCGCGTGTCGAACATGATCCCGACATGCTCACCGAGTTCGCTCGCAAGCCTCCGGACCTTCTCCATGCGCGCAAGATGCTCTTCGAGGCGCCCATGCGAGAGATTCAACCTTGCGACATTCATCCCTCCCTCGATCATTCCCCGCAGGACGGATTCCTCATCTGTAGCAGGACCCAGGGTGCAGACGATCTTCGTCCGCTTGAACTCCGCTCTGTTGTTGCTTCCCTTCTGGTTCATGTCAGCGCATTCCTTTGATCGCGGGATAGGCTCCGGGCAGGTCTTTGAAACTGATCAGGTGACCGGATTGAGGCAAGGCCCCGGATTTTCCGAGTCTAAGCAGGACTGAGACGAGGCCGTCGTCGGGATGGAAGACGAGCTCACGAAGGGCGCGCCAGGTTCGGCCTCCCGGACCCTTCTTCGCTCTGCATGCCGACGGGGGCAGCTGAAAGAACGTGTGAATCTCTCCCGACAGGCAGCCACGCAGGGCGTATTCGGCCATCATTTGTCCGGTGCAAATGTTCCCTGTGCCGATCAGACTCGGATTCATCCCGTCCGATACAAGGATGTCGAGGGTTTCAAGATTGATGTTGCTCAGGTCAAAGCCCCCGAAGGCGACCCCCTCCTGCCCCTCGAATGTCGCATCCTTGTCGAACAGGCGATTCGCGACCACCAGGCCCGCCATGTGCTTCCCGCCCTCCTCAAGGGAAACTTTCGCCAGCATCGCCTGGAAGTCAGCGCCAAGACCGGGGTTCGGCAGCTTTACAGCGAAACTTCCCCGGTCGCCGATTCCGTCCCGGAACGCTCTTACAGAAGTGCGCACCCAATTCTCGAATATCTCGGGCCTTTGGGACCCGGGCAGAAGAGAGAGGGTCGGGCTGATGTCGATTTCCACCAGGAATGCGATTCCCGGCTTCGCACTCTCCGAGTGAACGTCGGCAAGCCGTCCGAGACAGTGAGTAGCCTGCTCCCGGGCCCGGTCGGGATTGGTGACGTCCACCATGAGCGATGCGATGATCGGGTAAGCGGGGTTCCGCTTGGTCGATTCCATATAAAAATCCACGTACTTGTCGAAACCCTTGTCCCAGCCTCTGCCTTTCCATGTGACGGTCCAGCCATCCCTGCCGTCGCGCGAGATTCGACGCTCAACGACCATCTTAGGCGCTCGTCTCTCCCAGGCGTCTATACCGACCTCGCCTCCCTGGGTTACTCCGACCGCCGATTTCAGGACTGTGAACGCAAGCCCGCTGGATTGGTCCGCGCTCACTTGTCCGACCGAGATCGAAAGCTGCCCTGCTGCCTTCCCGAAAGGATGGGGCAGTTCTGTTCCCACATATCCCGCGTCGAGATCGACTTGATATTTCTCCCTGACCCGGTCGGCAAGTGCGGACGCAACCGACGGCTCAGCGCCTTCGAGATCGTCCCTCAGCTCCGATGAAACGCGAGCGTCAAGGTCGACACGCTGCAGAGATCCCAGAATCTCAGGATTGGACATCCGACCATTCCCCTACCGCATCAAGCGTCGCTTTCACGAACTCCAGATCGATCAGCGTGAGTTTCGGTCCCCACGGATCGAGGGATGAACCGGCGGGAATGATGCCCTTGTGGGCAAGTCCCGCGAGAATTCTGCCCACGTGACCGTCAAGCGGATCGACATAGATCGCCTCCGCAAGGTGATCGATCAGGCGGCTGAGCTGAAGGAAGCGGGACGTCTCGCGCATGAACCATGCATCGATCAATTCCCGCTGGAGCTCGGGACAGATCGATCCGAGCCCGACAAGCGCCCCGTGACATCCCCTGTACAGCGAGTAGCCGTAGAAACGGTCCTCGCCGGACAGAACGGCCTTCTTCAGGTGCTTCACGAGAATATGGGTGACAAGGTCCTGCATCAGGAGGGGGCGATCGTGCATGCTCGTCTTTACCGCCGCCACCTCGGGCATCGCCATGAGGGTGTCGAGCACCTCCTCGCTGTAGAAAAGGTTTCCGGACCGATCCGATCCGCACGATAAAATAAGCGGAATGCCAAACCCGGCGAGAGCGTGGTGATAGACGAGAATCCTGGAATCGCGGTCGGGATCATCCCTGAATTCATCCGGCGGCCTGACGAGAAAATATCGAGCGGTGGGAATCGCGTCCTGAGCGTTCCTGATGGCGGAAGAGACCACGGATTCCACGGGCACGCCTTCGTCGGAGCCGATCTCGACAATGATAGGAAGAGCATCTTCCAGAGCATCGCGCCAGATGTTCAGGACCGCGATGCGGTCTTCGCGAGAGAGACTGGAGCCCCTGCCGGTGTCGGTCCACAGCGCGACACCGTCGACCGGCTGGGTTTTCATCCAGGATGCGAACTTCTCCAGCGCCTTGAAATCGGGCTTCGTGCCGCCTTCCGAAGGAACGGGCGCGGCAGGGAAAAGTACGCCCAGGAATTCTTCAGTCCAATCGGTCATGATCGTACCACCACCCTCCTGTGTGGAGGATTGTAAAGCCCGACCGCAGCGGGGTCAACGCCCTCCCTGACGGGGCTGGTAGGGGCACGGCATGCCGTGCCCCTACAATCAGTGTATAATGAAAGTCTGATTATCCACATCCCCCGTGCAAGGAGGTTACTATCGATGAGGTCACCACGCAGCGCGGGACTGTTTTGCGTCTGGTTGCCGGTCTTGCTGTTTCTGTGCGTATCGTGCGGAGGAGGAGGCGAACCGGTGACACCGCCGGACGGCGAGGAGCCGGAGTTGATAGGGTCCCTTAGGACCGTATGCGCTGAGGACCTGGCGCTCAACGGGACGATGCTCTATCTTGCGGACGGACCGGGCGGTCTGAAGGTGATCGACATCGCCGATCCGTCGAAGCCTTCGCTCGTAAAGACCGTCCAGACCACTTACGCATTCAGGGTCTACATCTGTTCGGGACATCTCTACGTCTGCGACGCGTCCGGCGGCCTGAAGGTGTTCTCTTTGGCGGCGCCGTCCAATCCGGCACAGACTTTCTCGGAAGCCACCAACTGGGCGTCATCGGCCGCATTTCACCAGGGCTACCTTTTTCTCGGCGACTACTACGGAGGGGTAAGGATATACAACGTCGCCAATCCCGCGGCGCCTGCGTACATCAAGACCGTTCAGAACACGAGAGCCAGGGACACGGCCTTCGACTCAGACACGCTGCTCGTGGCCGACAATCCGTACGGACTGTCGACTTTCTTCCTCAGCGGCCCTGCGAATCCGGTCGGCACGTTCAGCGACTCGGCCCGGATGGGAAACTACGAGGATATCATCGGGCACGCCGGCTTCGGGATAATCGCGCGGAACGACGATTCGTCCAGGATATACATCTACTCGATCGCGAACCTTTCGGCGGTCGGCCTTGCCAGTGAATTATTGCCGGCCAGGTTTGTAGAAGGACTCAACGCAGACGGGGACAAGCTTTTCGCCTCATGCGGGGAGGACGGGGTGATCGGGTACGACATGGCGAATCTTCCGGCCCTCGAGAAACTCTGGCAGGTGAACACGCCGGGCTACGCTCGTCGGGCGAGGCTGAGCGGCGACATTCTGTACGTCGCCGACATGGCGGGCATCGCTGTCTACGACCTGCACACGAAGGGAGGCGACTGAATGAGAACGTCTCCCGTGAATCTGCAACTCGCCTGGGTCGCCGCTGTGCTCGCCGCTTCGATTCTCTCGATCGGCTGCAGCCGCGAAAGCGTCGTGCCGGGAAATCTCCCCCAGAGGTCGCCGGCAATCGATTCGTATAATAACTATATGGTTCTGTACGGCGACCCGCACGTGCACACGAATCTGTCGGACGGCGACGAATCTCCCGATTTCGCGCTGAGATATGCGCGCGACGTGGCGAAGCTCGACTGGTGCGGTATCACCGACCACTCCGAGATGATGGCCGCCGACAATAACGTTGCTCTCGGCTACTACAGGTCGATCCCGTCGAAATACGATCAGCCCGGCAAGTTCTGCGTTTTGTTCGGCTACGAATGGACCAGCGCGGTTTACGATCACAGGAATGTCTACACGACAAACAGCTCCATTCCCATCGTCTCGTGCAATGATCCGAATTACGATGTACCGGCCGAACTGTGGAAAGCTCTGGAGAATTACGACTTTATCGACATCCCACATCATCCCATGATACAGACGACCTTGAACTGGTGGGAGTATTTCAACCCTGATGTCGAGAAGTGCGTCGAGTTCTACTCGAAGTGGGGGATGTCGCTGTACGACGGAAATCCGAGGCCGCTGGCCAATCCCGATCCCAATCACGGCGTCTACAAGGCTCTGGCGGAGGAGGGGCTGAGATTCGGCCTGACGGCGGGTACCGACACACACATGACCCGCCCCGGAAGCCATCTTGGCGAAAGCCGACCGCCGGACACGCTGAAGTACGCCCAACCCGGTCTGACCGGCGTCTGGGCGAGCGCTTTCACTCGCGAGGCGATCTACAGCGCGCTCAAGAACAGGCGCTGCTACGGGGTGACCGGAACCAGGGTGTCGCTCCAGTTCGCGGTCAACGGCTACGTGATGGGGAGCGAGATCAGCTCCGCCGATCCCCCCCAGATATCGGTGAAGGCTTCATCGAAGGTCGTGATTCAGAGGGTCGTGATCCTGAAAATCAGCGGTCAACAGGTGAACGAGATCAAGACCTTCGACGTGAATGCCGCGGAGTATGAGGGGAGCTTCGTCGATGACCAGTTCACCGACGATGCCGCGTACCTTGTCAGGGTCGATCTTGTCAACACCGACCTCGCGCTGTCGTCGCCGATCTGGGTAACCAAGGACCATTCCGGCGGATCGGTGTTCTGATAGTCGTGCCCGGTTAGGTTCGTTCCGACAAGACCTCGATTTCCAGATTGGTCAATCGCCTGAATTCTTCAGCCTCGGCATCATCCGGGACAAGCACAACGAGTTCCTCCGGGGGCAGGGCCGACAAGTCCACGTCGCCGATCGCACGCCATTCTCTTTCCGCTTGCCAGTCGCCCGATCCATAACCCTGCAACAGCACAGACTCCCATAAACCCCCATCTTCCCCCGATGCCACGTACCTAACGGGCCTGATCCCGGCATCGAGGGCGGTTCGGATGCGGATGCCGATCCCGTATGGCTCGAATGTCGGTCTTACGTATCGTTTCCGCCATCTCATCAGCGGAACAGCGTCCGACGGGCTCAGCGAAGTGAACGCGACGACCGGGCTTTTTTTCCGAATGTGATCCCCCGATGCCCTCAGCAGCTTCTCACCGAGGATGCGTTCGAGAGTGCTCGACGCGGACCGTGCATAGGTGTTGGTGCTCTCCGCGATTGCACGGTAATAGTCGGCCGATCTCTCGCCCGGCCACGGACCGTAACACCTCCTTGTCCAATGTATGAGATAGTCCCAACTCACAAAACCCCTGCAGGTCGCAGGGACATCGATTTTCAGCCGCGACCTCGACCCGCCCTCGTAGCTCACCCTGAATCGAGGGTCTATCTCCCGTCCTGACATCAGCCATTGCTGTTTGGACTCCTCAAGACGTCCGCCGTCGCGCACCGAGATCGGCGCGATGCGACCGGCGAGACTGAAGGCGACACGGTCGCGCATTTCCCACCAGGATTTTCGCGTTCTCGATTTTCCGGACTCCTCCACAAACACCCATGCAAGGCGTTCGGCATCGAGGCGGAAATCGTCCGATATTTTCGAGACCTCATCCTCGATGCGGACGGTCGGGTTCGCGGGACAGATAACAATGCCCTTGCCTTTGTACTCTCCGATTGCCCAGAGGATCAGTTCCCATGTGTTCATACCGATGGAGGCGATCAGCGGCATGCCCTCCCCTATCGCCCATCGCGCGGCCTCGATCGTTTTCCGCACCCACGTGTCGCTGCCAACAGGCGTTTTCGACTGCCTGGAATTCAAGAGCAGCAAGGGGCGCTCTTCGAGGATGGAGAGATTCCCCGTAACAATGGTGGGATCGGCAAGCGCGACCGGATTGTTCGCCGAAGGAATCATGAAGAGACCTCAGACGCATCTCGCTCTCTTGAAATACAACGCCGCATGTCGTCGGAAACTGACGCACCTGGCAGAAATGCGCGTTTTGCAGTCTTACGCGTCTCGTAGTCATACGCGTCCCGCGTATGGTTCTTAACAAGGGGGAACAAAGAGAATCATGCGCCGGAGGCGCATTGCTACGTGGGCGGATCCAGGACGACTCTGAATCCGACAACCGACCAGCGGTATGTCCTGGGCCAGGTATCCCTGTAAGAGAGCCTTGTCGCGTAGTCCTGGTCGCAATCGCCGACGATGAGGTATCGATAGCCTCGCTGCATTTTGTACTGCGCG
>CAYGZQ010000081.1:0-15510 GCA_964354375.1 uncultured Planctomycetota bacterium | reverse complement strand
CTTTGTGTGCGCGCTCGATGCGTCCCATCTTGCGCTTCTTGGCGTCGGTGAACGCGCCCTGCTCGTAGCCGAACAACTCGCTTTCGAGGAGAGAGTCGGGGATATTCGCGCAGTTGACGGCGATGAACTCATTTCCGCCTCGTGAGCTCGCGAAATGGATGGCGCGGGCGAAGACCTCCTTGCCGGTGCCGGTCTCGCCTGTGAAGAGGACGGTCGCGTCGGTGGCGGCGACTTTTCTGCCCTGGGCCTTGGCGCGCCTGAGGGCGGGAGAGTCGCCGATGATGGAGTCCATCGCGTACCGCTCGGCCTCGGTGGCGCGATGCTCCTCGGTGGATATGCGCAGGTTGACAAGCTCCGTTGCCGCGTGGAGACGTGCAGCGAGGTCGGCCTGGTCCCAGGGTTTGGTGATGAAATGGTAGGCGCCGTTACGCATGGCCTCGACTGCGAGCTCGATGGTGGCGAAGCCGGTCATCATGATGATGACGGGGTTGCCGGGGCGACTCGTCAGCTCCTTCAGGACGGTCAGGCCGTCCATGTCGGGAAGGTTGTAGTCGAGGAGGACGATATCGGGCGCATCCCCTGACTTTTGCAGTGCGGTGTTGCCGTCGGCGGCTTCAAGGACCGTGTAGCCCTCTTCCTGAAGCCATTCCCTGAGCCCATACCTTATGAGCTCCTCATCATCGACTATTAAGACCGATAAAGCCATTAATAATCACCGGTTCCGGAGGTCCTTTTCCAATTATTATCGCATTGAATAAGGCCTTATTTTCTCAGGGGTCCGGAGCTTCGGATGCGAACGGACGTTGCGCGCGACGCGGATACCCGATCGCAGGACGCGTTCGGCACTGAGTATGAACCTGGAACGTGGTAGAATAATCGTAGAAACTGCGGCATCCGGGAGGATTCCGCGAGGTGTTTCCTTTTCCCTTTATGGAAGGGGAAAACGAAGTCATGAAGAACAGAAAAAAGGAGGGGCATCACATGAACGCCGGAAGAATACGTTCGGTTGCTCCTGTTTGCCTCATGATGCTGGCGCTGATGGCGCTGGTAATCGTCCCTGCGAGAGCTGAGATTCTCAATGACGATGAATTCGGGTCGCTCGAGATAGCGGATCTGAGCGTGATCGATGCAGCGGCCGACGTGTTCGGGCCGGTGGGGCTGACGTTCAATGTCACGAGGGGCGGTCCGCTTCGACCGGGCCAGGAAATCGCGATTCATTATCATGGTCAGCATGAGTGCTACGTGACGATCCTGGATTTTTCGCCGGATCGAATTGTGAAGCCTCTCGTGATGAATGAGCAGACGAAGCTTACCGACGGCGGTCTGAATGGGGATTACTACGGCACTGTCGGCGAGGCGCTCGGCAAGGAATACGTGATGATGATCATCTCGAGGCTTCCCCTGACCGATGAAAGGATCGAGGAGCTTGCGCTCGCGCCGAACGAGATAGAGCTGGGCGACGAGATTGTGACGGTGGCGGTGAACGATTTCACCGTGGTGGACGCCGGGTACAATGCAAACCGTGTGGTCGAATGGGGCGAGAGTGTGAACAGCGGGAACAGGGGCGACAGTTTCATTGACCTGGAGGAGTTCGCGACGTATCTGGGGTATCCTCTGAACACGTATCCTTATGACCCGTGGCCGTATATGTATTTATACCCGTACCCGCGGTTCAGGCCGTCGGTCTATATGGAAAAATACGGTCCGTTTTCGAAGATCTGGTACGTGGTTCCGACGGGGACGACGATAACGAGCAATTTCTGGGATTACGCTACGAGCGGGTGGATCGATAACGGAATCTGGGTCATTCCGCCGGGCGGATACTGGCAGGGAACATTCCGTCCTGACGATCCGTATGCGGCGTACTACCTGAGAATCCTTCCCTATCTCATTAGGGAAAACACGTCGTACCAGCGGCTGCAGGTGGAGATCAACGGGACTCTGGTGCAGTCGTCGATAGATATCACCGGGGCGATCGGATGGGGCGAGTACTGGACGACGAATCCGTTTGCGTACTATAACCTCGCCACGCTTCTTCACACCGGTAACAACACGATAAGGCTGTACTGGCCTGAGGATCAGACGGAGAACCTGGAATTGCAGATGGTGGACGTGGCTCCAACGGAGGTTGTGTCGAGCGAGATCGAGGAAGCGGCGACGGCTACTGTAACAGAGACCCCGGAAGAGCTTGCGGCTGACGAAGGCGGGGATGGTGAGAGCTCAGAAGACGGCGAGGGCAGCGAGTAAGAGCGGAGCCTCATATTAATTTACTTGCGACTCGGAATGGGACGTGCTAAAGTCGGCGATCGCGAGAGATTCGAGATTGCGCGACGGTCAAAGCGATGCACGCCAGGGCAAAGGCATTTTGGGTTAAGAGCGTTGAGAATCGGAGAGTCAGCGAAGACGCTTGCCGGCAGGGCTACTGTAATGCTGCTGCGTCGAGATACTATTATGGGCTGCGGCTTGCGGTACAGGCGCTATTTGAGGAAAGAGATATTCCTGTGCCGCTAGTCACGACGAGAGACGGGACCACAAAGCGAATGTGGGGACACAGGCGCTTGATAAGGAAAGCTGGCACGGAACTCTCGCAACGTGGACTGGATACGGAGAAGTGGCTCAACGATGCTATAGAGCTTAGAGAGCGAGCTGACTACGAGGAACTCCCGGTCGAGCCGGATGAGCTGGATTCACTGAAGAAGGACTCCGGAAAGCTATTTAAGGAGATCTGGGATGAGATCAGGTGAGACAGAGAGAGACGAGTTCATCCGGGAGATTGTCTCGCGGATCGAGGCCGAATTCCCAGGCGTCGTGGTTGTCCCGACTGGAGCAGGCTGCCATGACGAGGAAGATGATGACACAGAGGTCCTTGAAGCGTATATGCTTGAGAAGAAGGACTACGAACGGTTCAAGGACTTCAGATGGGAGTTGGAGAAAGGTTTTGCTGAGCCAAACGGCTTCTCGATAATGGTGCACCCACTCTCTCCTAAGGTGACAAGGGAATACAGGTGGGAGGAATATCAGGCGGAACTGAGGAGGCGCGCGGAGAGGCAAGCTGTTGCGGGGAAATCTGAAGAGATCGGCCGTCAGCAGGGAAAAGAAGAACGACCGCATCGGGCATTGCGAGGTGACCATGCAGGCGCGACACGGGCGCATTCCCGCCAGCCGGGGTCTAATGGGTCGGATGCGAAGAAGCGGTCCAGCGGCAAGCGCAGTCGTCGAGGCTGATTTTATTCAGTGCTCCCCCAATCAAAGCGAGGTGGAGCGGTTCAAGAAGCTTCCGGTATGATGATCCATCCGGCGGAGCCTTCGTTGTAGCCTGCGGTGTTGCTGATGTTCACAGGGTCGGTGCCGTCCGGTTTCATCACCCAGATGTCCTCGTGCTCGAAAACGGGATCCTGCCGGAAGAAGAACATGAGGGAGAAATCGGGCGACAGGTGCTTAATGTTGGTGGGGGGAGGGCCCAGGAGGTAGGACCGCGCGGAAGTATCGGTGAGGTACTTGAAGTCGGAGCCGTCGGTGAGGCACACGGCGATCCTGCTCATGGGAGTGTCCTCGCCCTCGATATCCTCCTGTCGGCGGAGGAGAAGCCAGTCCTGATCCTCAGAGTCCTTGAAGAGCTGGTACACGTAAGTGACGGTGTCCGGCGGGAGGAGCATGAGCTCGGTTCCGGTCTCGAGATTCACCGAGAACACCTGACGGGAGGGCGCCCCCCCGCCGCCTGCGATGCCTTCCTCCGAGGGTTTGACATCGCAGAGCAGATAGGCGCCGCTCTTGTCAAGGTTGGCGGGCCCGACCTTGGTGACGCCTTTGAACCTGTGAATGACCTTGGCGGAACCGTCACCGATGTTGATGGCGATGTACTCGATGACCCCGGAAACGTTCGGGGGGCGTCTGGCAGCGACGCAGGAGAGGCCGTCGGGCGTCAGTTCCAGCGGGACGTCCTCGACAGGGGTGGTGTAGAGGCCGCCGATACGTCCCGTGGCCACCTCGCACTTGAACACGTTGAATTCGCCGAACTCCACAGAGCGTCGAGACAGAAAAATCACCCATTTGCCGTCGGGAGTGAAAATCGGGGCGGTCGTGACGGCGCGTGAATAGAATCCGACCGCGGAGACATCCACGTATGTCAGGCTTCCGAGGTCGAACAGAAACAGGTGTCTTTCATCCTGACCGGTCTCGCCGCGCGCGCTTCCGACGAAGGCGATGTCGGTGCCGGTGGGCGAGGGGATCGCGTGGTAGATGAAGCCGGGGAAGCTGATGAGGACCTCGCGGCGGGAGCCGTCCGGTTCGGCGATGAGGACATGGGCTATGCTGACGGTGCCGATGGTGCCGGTACGGGGATCGTTGACGGTATAGACGAGATGGAGTCCCGGCGTTTTGTAGAGCGGGACGAGCGGGGTGGGCTTGGGTCCCTGCGGTGGAGCGGGTTTTTCGCCGCCGTTCCGCGGACAACCGGATGCGGTCGCGAGGAGCGATGCTCCCAGGACAAGGACGACCAGAATTCTCAGACTACGGAAGGTCATTGCACTGTTGTCCTGACGAGAGCAATTGTAGCACGACAGGTGCCGAATGCGTCTCGCATTTCGGGAATCGGAGAGAACGCGTCACGCGTTGATTCACAAGATCAAGCAGCGGAGTGCGCTTCCCGACTCGAGACGAGTCGGGTCCTTAGTCCGAAGCACGAGACGTGCTCGGCACGAGGACACTGTCTAGCGGCCTATTCTGAGGGAGTTGCTTCTTCTGCGGGTTGGGTGGTGTCAGCGGAGGAGAGCTGCTCGAAGTAGAGTCTCACGAAGTCGGCGTAGGTGCGCGGGATGTCCTGGTCCTCGATCGCGTCCATGAGGGCGGTGACATCGGTGGGCTCGAGCGAGAAGTACGGGACATAGCTGGTCTCGCCGGTCTGGGGATCGACGATCTCGGTGAACATGTAGCTGCCGCCGTCTTCCGTGAATTTGCCCTCGAGCTGGACATCATAGTCCTGGCTCGGCTGGAAGCTGGGGTTGTACATGGGCTTGAACTGGTCGGTTGAGTTCGGGGTCTGGGAGGGATCGTTCCAGTTCTGGTTCTGATGGCCGGGATTCACGGGAGTGGGAGAGGTGGCAAACGGGGTGGTGGATGTGCCCCATCCGCCGCCCGCAGTGCTTGTGCTCTGGATACGCTGCAAGGGCGATGTTGTCCCGCCCTGCTGGTTGCATTGTCCGGACAAGCTCGATCTGCATCCCCCGATCCCCTGCCTCGTGCTGTCGAGCTTCTGTCCCGAGCCCAGGCATTGACCGGCGTTCTGACTCATGCACTGCCCCGCCTGCCGCAACGCCTGTCCCGCCTTGTTGCACGATTGGGACTGGCCCGGTTTGCCCTGCTGGCCCTGTTGACCTTGTTGGCCCTGTTGTCCCTGGCACATGCCGAAGAGGCCGGGCATGCCGCTTGAGGAGGATTGCTGACCCTGCTGGCCCTGCTGTCCCTGTTGACCGTTCTGGCCGGACGAGGGATTGTTGCACTGGGAGCGCTGCCCCATTTTTTCTTCGGACACGCCCGACTCACCGAGTTGTTTTCTGACGTCGTCGAGTTTCTGACGGGCTTCCTGGTTAGACTGAGCGTTGCACGCGTTCTGTGAGACCTCTTGCTGGAGGCCCTGAGCAACATTCCGGCAGGCTGACTGAAGCTCGGAACGTTTCTGAGGATCAAGAGACTGAGCCTGAGACGCCTCGTCGGCTAGGCGCTGAGCTTCCTGAATCAGCTCCTGGGCGACTTCCTCTTCGGAGCGCTGGTCCTGATTCTGCTTGCCGAAATCCGCGCCGGCCTCCTCGAGCATGCGCTTGACGTCCTGGATTTTCTGCTGCGCTTCCTGAATGTCTTCTTTCGTGACCTCGCCGGAGTCCAAAGCCTGCTGGAGGTCATTCTTGACGCTTTCCAGCATTTCGGCTGCGCGATCTTTGACGTCCTGGGGGACATTCAGATTCTGGATTTCGGGGATGGCGCGATCGATGGCGTCTATGAGAGCTTTCGCCATGGTCTCGGGGTCCATCTCGCCGGCACCTTCAGTTCCCGCTTCTGATGCAGCCTGGCGCAATGCGTCGCGCGCCTGAGCCAGATTGTCGCGGACCTCGGACAGGGAGGGATTGTCGCCCATCTGGCCGATAGCCTTGTCGAGCGCGTCGGCGAGATCGGACAGATTCTCGGACGGAACCTTACCCTGCTCAAGCTTGCTTCCGAGCTCGTCGAGAGCGTTCTTAGCCTTCTCGGCGTCGCCCTTGGCGAGCGCGTCGGCGGCATCGCTCATTTCCTTGCTGTCGGCGAGAGCCTGTGAGAGCTTGGCGAGCTCGTTGCGCAGCTCGTTGTAGCCGGAATCCTCCTGGATCTTGTTTACGGCTTCCTCGATGGCGCTGAGGCGTTCGAGGGCCTCGCGACGGGAGAGGGTGCCGAACTCCATGTCGCGGGCGAGCTCCTTCAGCTCGCGAGCGATCTCCTGGGCTTCCTCGCTCTTCTCAGCGGGCGGATTCAGTGTGATCTCCTGGGCGATCTCCCGTACTCGCTCGGCCTCGGCCTGCACGACGGCATAGTCGTTCTTGGTTTCCTCGGACGCGAGCACGTACTGCCAGGGCGGGATGAAATACAAGCCGACAGCGAGGGCGGCGAGGATGAAGGCGTAGATAACCTCGCGCGGAACGCGAAGCGGGAAGTCGCGGTGAGGTCTGATACGAGTTGCGTGACGTTCCGCGTCTGCGATGAGCGCCGGGATAAGCGGGTTGGAGTCTTTGCGTTCTGCGAACTCGAGCGCGCTTGTGAGCCGCTCCTTGAGACCCAGCCGGACATCGCATGCGAAGGCGGCATCGAAGAGGTCCAGGGGCTTTAACAGGGCGGCGACTGCGCCGATCGCGCTTCCGGCTATGAGCAACGAGATTGCGGTGCGAACGATGTCGATGCCGAGGGGAAAGAATTTGCTGAGAACCAAGAGAAGCACCGATCCCAGCGCGCCGATCGCCAGGCCTCTGGCGGTCCAGCGGAGGACGATCTGAGTGTGAAGAATGGTACGAACGCGGCCCAGGTTTCGCTTCATTCCGGCGGTCATATCAACCCTGCCCTTGCATCGTGTCGGTTTTAGGCCCGCGCATTTGGACGGTTGAACACCGGAAGGCTCGCAGGCCGGATCAGCCCTCCATGCAGGCATAAGTATACCATCTCTTACGACGAAAGGGAGTGGGGAAAGTTCAGTTGAAAATCCGGGATTTGGAGGTCGTCGCGGGGGCTTCGAAGTGTCCCGTTAGAGAGTGCAGCGGTGAAATGCACAAACGGAGAGGTGCGGAGGGATTCATGAGTCTGAGAGGGCTGGTAGATGCGCTTGTTCCGCCGGTGATGAGAAGGGCTCGAAGGGCGGTTGCGGGGAAATCCGAGGATGTCGGCAAGGCGAGCGGAGGTCTGCAGGAAGGATCTCAGTATTCCGAAGGCGGGGAATGGTCGCCGGGATCCGGGGAGATCAGCCGCTGGGAGTGGAGGAGAGTTTCGGGGGATATTGCGCTTGGAGGAGAACTCGATTCGGACACGCATCAGTCGATCCTGAGGCGCGCGTACGCTGCGTGGTGCCGCAATCCCATGGCAGGGCAGATCGTCAACCTGACGACCTGGTTCGTGATGGGGAAGGGCCTGGGGTTCAGCGCGAGGGATTCGCGGGTGCAGGAGATTCTGAATCGTTTCTGGGCGGATCCTGAGAACGACATGCCGGTGATGCAGCACTGGATGTCGAACGAGCTGCAGATTTACGGCGAGATTTTCTGCCGGTTTTTCACGAATCCGATCGACGGGTCGGTGCGTATGGCGCTGGTTGATCCCCTCGAGATCAGGGAGGTGGCGACCGATCCGGACGATATCCGCAAGCCCGTGGCGTATTTAAGGGAGTATCGCAGGCGGGCGCTTCCCAGCGAATGGGTAGACGCGTTCAAGGGGTTCGGGGGCCCGAGCTGGTTTCCCCTCGAAGATGAGGTCGTGAAGGAGGTCATCGAGGGGGGAGAAATCCTTCACGTGAAGGTGAACAATGTATCGAATCGCAAGCGGGGCATGAGCGAGCTCTACCGGGTTCTTCCGTGGCTGGATGCGTACGAGAGATGGCTTGAGGACAGGCTGAACATAAACAAGGCAAGGGGGACATTCGCGTTCCTGAGGAAGGTACCGACGATACCGTCGAGGGCGGCGGGTCCGTTCGAGACGGATTCGGCCGGGAAGTATATCGTTCCGAAGTCGGGAAGCATCCTGGTCGTTCATGAGAGCGAGCAATGGGAAGTGCTGTCGCCGTCGATCGGTGCGGACGACGCGAAGGAGGACGGTCGGGCGATCAAGCTGATGATCGCGGCAGGGAGCGGCATTTTCGAGCATTACTTCGGGGACCCGTCGACCGGGAACCTTGCGACAGCGCGCAGCATGGAGCTTCCGATGGTGAAGAAGTTCGAGGACCGTCAGCGGCTGTTCGAGGGGTTTTTCAGGAAGGTATTCCAGCGGGTTATCGAAGCGGGGATTCAGGCGGGAGTGGTGGCAGCGGATGTGGATCGGACAGTGGAAGTGAATTTCCCGCCGATCGTGCCGGAGGACGTGGCATTGCTCACGCGGACGCTGATCAACCAGGTGGATGCGGGGCTGCTGTCGAAGGAGAGCGCCCGAAGGATGATCCCCTGGATCGGGGATGCGTCGAAAGAGGCCGAGGCGGTGAAAAGCGAGCAAGGGAAATAGGACAGGATTCCTGATGAGCCGCGGCTGCGAGGGAGCGATTTTCTGTGAGGAACGGGGCGGACCTAAGCGAGGGGAAGGGCGCTCCCTCACAGGCGCGGCTCCGATTGATGCAGGGGAAAGCGAAGGAAAGCACGAGGACGAAGATGAACATACCGATTTTGACGAAACTGCAGGAAGCGCGAGTCGACCTGGATGGATGCCTTGTAGAGGGGATCATCCTGGCGAGCGGGCTCTCGGAGAACGGCACGTACTATCCGCCCGAGGTGGTGGAGGCGAGCCATGAAGTGTTCAGGGGCGTGCAGTGCTACGCGGATCATCCGCGGGACGGAGAGTCGGAACGCAGTGTGAGGGATGTGGTCGGGGTCATAGAGCGAACCTGGCCCGACAACGGTCGACTGAGAGCCGCGATCAGACTAAGCCGTGCGCATGACTGGCTTCTGACCATGATCGGGGAGAACCTGGTCGGGGATCTGTCGATCAATGCACTGGGTCGGACCAGGGTTGCACGAAGGGACGGCAAGGTGGTCAGGGAAGTGCAGGAGATCACGAAGGCGCACTCGGTGGATTTTGTTGCGCGAGCCGCCGCGGGCGGACATGTGGAGAGAATCCTTCACGAGAGCGCGGGCTACGCTGAAGGTCTGAGGCTCATTGAGAGCATATCGACGAAAGAGCTTTCGGAAGCCCGTCCCGACCTGGTCGAGACTCTCAGGCAGCAGATGAGAGAGGAGCTTCTCAGCGAGAGCGGGGAAGGTCTGAACGAGGTCCGCGTGCTGGAGGAGGAGATCGACAAGCGCAGGGTCGCGCTTCAGAGGGAGGCGACCGCCGCGCGGTTGATCGACAGGTGCGGTCTGCCGTCGAGCGCAAAGGAGTTTCTGTTGCAGGAGGCCGTGGCGCTTCGTGTGGAGTCGGAGGACTCATACGAGGGAGCGGTGAAAGGCCTGATAGAGCGTCATCGGAAGATGCTTGCGGAGCTGTCTTCGAGGGGGATGGTCCGCGGGATGGGGTCCGGGAAGGAAGACTTATCGGACCGCGATGCCGAGAAGCGTCGGACGCTAAGGCTTATGGGAGTAGGATAGTCGCAGGGAGTTTTTCACACCTGAAGACAACAGGAGAGAACGAGGTGAGAGAATGGCGCAGAATTACGTCTCGCGCGGCGAGGTCATAACACTGACCGCTGCTGCGAGTTACACATCGGGGTCGCCGTACCGCATCAACAGCTTCAACGGGGTGGCGCTGATTACGGTCGGGTCCGGGGGACTCCTGAGCTTCCAGCTCGAGGGAGTGTTTGAGTTCACGCTGGCCGGCGTGATGGCCGGGGTGCCGATCTACATCACGAGCGGCAACGCGCTGAGCTTGACGGCAAGCGGCAACACGCTGTACGGGCGCGCGGTCACGGCATCGGATGCCGACAATAAGTTCCATTGCCGAATTTTGCAGGCCTAGGACGGTCTGAGAATGGGAGAGGAGAAGAACATGAGTCTACTTAGAGAATGGGCGAGACGCGCCCAGGAGCAGGGCTTCCAGGGGTCTCTCATCAGGCGAATCCTGGCCGATGAGGAATTCCAGAGGCACGCGGTCGAGGGAGTGATCGAGGCCGTGCAGCTGAAGGAAGCGACAACGAGCGATTTCGCGGATTTTGTGGGCGACTCGTCCAATGTCGAGCGGGAGCTGATGAGGTCGTACAACGTTTCGCCGGCGAACTGGCGCAAGCTTGTTACGATCGTTCCGCTGAGGGACATGAAGACGGTCACGCGGCTGAGAAGGAGCGACACGGACCGGTACGAGGTCGTGCCGGAGGGTGCGGAGCACGAGCAGGGCGATTTCTCGAGCTACAAGGTGACATACACGCCGAAGAAGTACGAGCGCGGCGTGAATTTCACGTGGGAGATGCTGATCAACGACGACCTGGGGGCCTTCAGGAACATCGGGCGCGAGCTGGGTCACGCGGCGCAGATCACGATCAACGACTTCGCGATCGCGTTCATCAGGGACAATGCCGCGATCTACGACACGAAGGCGTTGTTTCACGCGGACCACGACAACCTGGGCTCAACGGCGCTGAGCGAGTCCTCACTGGGGGCGGGCATCACCGCCATGCGGCAGCAGACGAGCGAGAAGGGCAACCCGCTCAACATCGAGCCGGGATTTCTTGTGGTCCCGCCGGAGCTTGAGTTCACCGCGAAGAAGCTCATCAACTCGACTCTGATTCCGGGCAGCCCGAACAACGATGTGAACGTGCTGCAGGGGATGGTGGAGGTGGTTGTCGAGCCACTTCTGACGGACTCGAACAACTGGTACCTGGTCGCGAAACCGTCGAGCATACCGACGATCGAGGTCGGATTTCTTGGCGGTCGGGAGACACCGGAGGTCCTTGTCAAGGAAGACTTCGACCGTGACGTGATCTGGTACAAGGGCAGGATCGTATTCGGGGGCGCGGTGCTCGACTATCGCGGCTTCTACGGCGCGATAGTGAGCTGATTTACCAGTCCTGACAAAACAGGGGCGGTTGAGTCATGGTATGTAGCCCGGCATTCACTTGCCGGGCTACATCTGCTTTGTATGTGACCATGAGCGCGCTGGGTGCCCGACACAAACTGAGCGAGTCCTCGAGCGTGCCTATGTGTTCCCACTCAAAGCACGAACGAGCCTTGACAGGCACGATTCGATGCAGTGCTTCTCTGCCCTCCTCACGCAGCCAGATGGCCCGCACGTTGTCCTTCTCGTATCTGACCTGTCGTTCCCAGGTCTTCTCCAGCGTCTGCGAACTCCATTGGATTTCAAAGGCAATGCTTCTCTTCTCTCTCGGTACGTAGACATCCGCAATCCAGTCAGGACCCTGATGCTCAGGGATAGCCTCTATGCCCGCATTCTTGCAGGCGAGGAAGATTTCGGTTTTTGCCTTGATGTGCTCGACCGATTCAGGCTCCCAATTGCATTCGCCCTTTCGTTTGTGGACGAAGTGCTTATTGCCGAGCTTGCTTATCCTGGGGAAGCCAGGATTCTTGCAGCACCGCATTATGAGAATTCGCTTCTTCTGCCTGACATCAGACCGCAGCTGCTTCCAGTCTTCGTCAGACAGGTCGGGGGCAATGACTTCCTCACCGTCTACGATAGCCCTGATAGGCATTCTCCGTTCCCGTCATTACCCAGTCGTAAACGCGTCGGGCCAGCCGCCGTGGGAGTCGATGACCTTGTCGATTTCTGCCATCAGGCGGATTGTCTCGCTCAGTGCCACGATGATCTTCTGGTAGTGTGTGATGTCTTCGTCCGTCAGTACCCGCCCGCGACGGTCCTTGAGCCACTTGTGGCAGACCTGGTAGCTGCCGATGTGGAACTCCCACACGTCCTCAGGCACGTCGTTAAAACACTGGGTCTCGTTGATGTACACCCGCCCGATTCCGTTCTTGACGTTGGCCAGTGCCTTGCCCTTTTCGCCCGCCTTGCGGACTTCTCTGCCGCCCTCGCCACGAAACGGCACGAATTCGGTGGCTTTTGCGAGCGGACGCTCTGTGGTGCTCTGCTCCCATGATGCCGCCTCGTAGTCGTCCTCTAGCAGGTGCAGGGCAACGAGGTCGGCTCCTACCTGGCATAGTGCACGAAAGAGGTCGAGGTTCCGAGTCAGGAATACACGGGGGAAATCCCTACGCAGGAACTCAGCATACCGATCTCTATACGTCTCGGAGTGCAACTGCGCATAAATGTAATGGAATATGTCCTGCGGTCCAACCGTACCGTCACGAACCAGATCGCCGCGACCGCAATCAACCCAATCGAGTTGAACGGCAGAAGCAACGGCACTGGTGAAAGCCGAAGTCAGATTGACTTGGCTTCCTTCTTCGTCACGTAGTAGGGAATCGCTCTCCGGGTAGAGATACATCGGGAGCAGATATGATCTCTCCTTGCTCTTGTTTGAGATGTAACAGTCATCTTGGAGGGTCCGTGCTACAAGTACATGCCGCCAGGGTGGTGCAGACAGCTGTCTGCAAGTTGCGAGCGCGATGTTGGGTCCCGCGATCATGTGCTTCATCAATCGACAACGGTCACACCATATTAGAGCTGGATGATAGTTGATCCTCCGGACATCGAAGGGGCGATAGGCGATATCCTTAAACCACCGATCATCGTCTACCGTCTCGCGCAAAGCCCTACGAGCTTCGTCCACTTTCCATCCCGCGTTGTCCCTGATCGACAACATCTCCTTGACCTGGGTATCATCTAGCTGCTCATCTCGCAGAATTCTCGCCTTCTCCTTTAGCACCTCATCGCCAAAATCAATTACGAGCGCGTCATGAGCAGTGATGATTCCGCTGATTTGATCTCCGATTGCATCAGTAATAGGCAGTCCCCGTTCGTACTCCTGTTCGTGACTGGTGTCGCGAGGAACAAGGAAGTAATGGGGCAGCTTTGGCCAGACTTCACGGGCTGCGGAGTCGGCCATACTTGCCTTCAGGAGAGCTCCGTACTTGTGGTCTCGAGTGCCCATCAGGTCCCCGTAATATGTAGCTCTAGGACTAGGCAAACAGTTCCGCCATCCAAGGAAGATTGCCACGCCCTGCTCGATATCGAAAACATTCTGGTCCGAGGCCGCACGTGTCTCCGCAGTCGCCTTCTGGCGACCACCATGCAGGTTCAGAATAGATTTCCAGGCAAATGAACCACACAGCGAACAACGCATCCCGCGGAGTGTAAGGTTATCGAGATAGCTGTTATTAGTGATTAGGCCCAAGATGCCCACCGACGCTGATTCGACCCATGCTTGGGAGCGCCGAAAGAACTTCACGTAGTCATCTTGAAGGTGCATCTCCAGCCTGAGCATACTACGTTCACGAATCGGTTCCCCATCGACGTATCGGAAGGGATCAACAAGCCGTCGAGCGTCGTCAGACAGGTTTGCAGATAGCACAGAATAAGGCGGATTGCCTATGACAACTGTATGAGGGATTTCCGTCTTCGCTTGGTTGGCGGCTTGAGCTTCGTGGGCCAGGGCGGGAACCATGAACTGGAATTGTCCGGAGAAGTCGTGCGGTGGCTCAAGGCTGTTTGTGAGATATATGCGTACACGCTCGTCAGACCCGAATCTGTACCCTGTCTCGTAGAGCTTGAGGCCTAGTTTCATGTGAGCAATGGCATAAGGAGCCATGAGGAGTTCGAAGCCGTAGAGCCGCGGCAGGAGGTGCCTAGACACGTAGGCGTTCCAGAGATCATCCGTTTGCTCCTCGCGGTGTCCCTGCGCTGTCCATTTCCTGAGCATTGTCCGTTGCACTAGGTTCATTACTTCTACAAGGAAAGTGCCAGTCCCACAAGCGGGATCGAGAATCTGCACGAAGGGGTCGCTGGGCTTGACATGCTTCGGGAGTTTGAGGTCGGGATGACGCTTGAGCATCTCGCCCCATGTGGTGGTGTCTGCCAGACCATCCTCCAAACCGAACTCCGTTCGGAGTATCTCGTCCACGCTTCGTACAATGAACGAGACCACAGGCCTGGGCGTGTAGAAAACCCCGCGCTTGATACGTTTCACCGGATCGTATTCCTTGAGGAACAGCTCATAAAAGTGGATGACAGGGTCTTCCTGGGGGTTCCTGTCGCCGAAGTCCCTGAGGACCGCTTCCATGTTCGCGTCACGCAGAAGTTGGACGACCTCGTGAACCCCAAGCTCGTCGAAATCGATCTCGTGTTTGCGCCCACCGACATGGAGGAAAGTCTCCAGCAGTTCTTTCAGGAAGGGATTGGTTACAGGCACCATGTGGACCATGTCTTCAGCGACAAGGCCAGCTTGACGTGAGACACGTGCCGAGAGAAGCCCGTAAGCGATGGTCTGGGCGTACATGTCAGCGAAGTCATCCTCGCTCAAGTCATGGATCAAAGCTTCCTTGAACGCTCTGTGCAGCTTGCGTACAGGGCCGTCCTCGGACTCGACCTCAAGGACAGCATTGACAGTCCTCCGAATCTTCCGCGCAAGCTCAGCCAGGCGGACTGCCATAGCCTGCGAGGTCGTGATCACCTCTCTGTGACGGACCGTGAAGGCCGACGCCCACTGCTCGCGCCAGGTGTCAACATCATCCTGGTCGTCAGGCCAATGAAGTCTTTCCGTCAGCGTTTCGCAGGCGTGACCGAGGTGGAGGACGGTGTCCCGGTCATCCCAGTCAAGGACTCTGAGCACCGGCAGGTCTCGCTGTTGGGTGGGGTTCCTCGCCGAAGTGCGCGAACGTGATGGTACGGTGCTCCTCCTCTCCGTAGTTTGAGATGAACAGGAGGTCGTTCTGATGCCATGCAGGTTGATCGGCTTTCTTCGCCGATGCACGCTTCTTGATGACCAGCTTGCTCAGGATACGTCTGAGCGCCACGACGGGAAGGCGCTTAGGCTCGAAGTTGATGAAGAAGATGCCCCAGGGCTGGTTGTGTGTCAGCGGGCGAAGCTGCCTGATCTCCTTGATCTTGACGGCTGCCTTTGCGTCCAGACCCAGCTCTTCCGGCTGGTAATCAAAGGTCAGCTCATCGAAATCCTCCGACTCGATGGGCCAGTCCAGTTCGTCGCGGAGATACTTGACGAGCGACGGAAACGTTCTGATCGCACGCAAACGCTGAATAGCAGGAACTCCCATGACTTCCTCCTCAGCTCAGTTCAATTCCATCCAGGCCTTGAGGATCGGCTTGACACCGACCGGGGCCTGGACGCTCTTGAGATAGGTGTTCTTGATGTGCTTGTCAACCTTTGCTCGTATCCTGGACAGAGTCTCGTCCTCAATGGTCCTGCGACGAGGGGTGTCAGGCGTGCTTCTAATCAGGTCGATG
>CAYGZQ010000080.1:0-15774 GCA_964354375.1 uncultured Planctomycetota bacterium | reverse complement strand
ACAGGGAGGATGGATTGAGCTTGACAAGGAGCACTATCCAGGAGACAGCGGGTTCCAGAGCATCATAACGCAGGAGTCCTGGACCGGGCCCTCCTTCAGCGTGCTACTCAAGGATCATGACTTCCAGGTGCGCGCGAAGCTGGTAGTCTGTGGAGACACGCTTTACGACGACTGCTTTGTGAAGAACCCCTGGGAGGTCGTTGATCTCACTTTCATTGATGATCTGAACGAAGTAGTCCCTGGGACGGAAAGACAATTCCTAAAAGGCCGTCGTTCTGAATGTGAGGACGGCATCGTTCTGACAAGAGATGCTGAAAGGAAGCTGTTCCTCTATGCGCTCCTGATCGGAGATGAGGATTCTATGCCTCATTCCATTCCTGTGACGGTAAATGCTCCCTACGAGGACTCCCCTCCGCCTGCGCCTCAGGGATTGGATAGGCAGATTACCACCTATCTCTATCAACTTACGCCTGGGAGTCCAAACGGCGACCCCGAGAACCCTTCGGTTGTCTCGACCTATCAAGAGATAATGGACATCTTTAACTATCCAGGGACAGAACCTCCGGACGAGCGACACATTTACTGCAGAGGAACTAATCTGCAGGAAAGCCCCCCAGCGAATCTCATCCTCGTATCTGATGCGCTCGAACCCCGAAGCTCGGAGGACGACACCGACCTCAGTTCGCCTGTGCTCTATGTCTCGAACCGCGATGATCAGCTGGAGGGAGCCACCGATTACCGCGACTATTCGGTTGCCTACGGGCTTGAGGCTCCCGCCAGCACGGCCAAGGTGGGTGCCTTGGTTGAGGAGAAGCTGTCCCCGATTCGAGGTGTGTACGATGTATTGCCGTGCGAGGATCTCGGTGATGGGCAGAACCTGAAATACAATGTGATGTCCTTCGGCATGGAGAACGTTGTCGCTGAATGCGGGAAATTGCAGGCGCAGATCGCTGTCGAGAGCGAAGCTGATATTCTGTTTCTATTGGGCCATGGCGATGTCCAGTGGGAGTTCGGAAAACGAGGACATGGCGAGTCCTATTTTCGAGGGTTCGAGCCGCCTGCGAATACGCCGGAATCCGCTAGAGATTCGTGTATCTTCAGCGGTGACTTCGCTGGTGACTACTTACCGCAGGCTGATGCGAAGTACATCATCAGCCCAGCTTGCTGGATCTTGGCTAAAGGGGAATCCTATCCGGGTCTGATCCTGCCTCCGGAAGGTTGGACATGCTATGACGAGTGGCAGGGATTGATTGGTCGGTCCTCCCCGCCCTTCATCGCGATCTGCGGCCACGTACGTTTCCACGAGGAGGAGGATGATGAAGAGATAGAGGAATTCTGGAAGCCGCTAATCGACCGACTGAAATCAGGCGATTACCAGTTCAATGAAGATCTATGGCAGTGCGAACCGAGTAGTGATTACGTAGTCATCTGCTATATGCAGACGGCCGCCGAGTACTGTTCGAAGGTCGCGTGGGAGAAACACCCAGACGACGCTGCAGCGCGGTCTCAGATGATATCATTCGGGGCAATAGATGCAGGTAATCGGTATTATCTTTGGTACGTTGGTCCAGACCAGACGGTCATATTGAAAGACCCGTGAGGTGCCTAATGACGAACAAACCACTGAATTCTCGGGTACTGATGGCTTGTGTCTTGTTGCTCATCAATGTGCAGCCGTTTTGCGCAACTGCGAGAGCGCAGCCCGATCAGGTCTTAACCGTGACCGGTGGGGCGGTGGTGAGGATCCTGCCTGATCCCCTTCCAGACCGGTACTGGATTCTCGAGCATGGGAGTGGTCTTGTGTTGCTGTCCAAGGCCAATGGAGCATGGAACACAATGGACTACGCTATCGGTGATCTTCGAGACATCGCGGGCCCTGATTCGGACGGCAGGCTCTACTGCACTTATGTCGGCTCGCCGCCAGGGATCAGTGTTTTCGACTGCGCTACCACGTCCATCGTGGACACCATCCCGCTGAACTATTACCCACGAGGGCTGGTGCTTTCCCCGGACGAATCGAAGCTGTACGTCTGCGCGTGGGGGTGGCCCCCCTTGACTGAGCCTGAATTCGATCCGAACAGGAGCTATCAGCATGCATCGGCGAATTCGGGGCTCGTGCTCGAAATCGACATTGCATCACACAGTATCCTCAGAACGGCGACGGTAGGGGGAATGCCTGAGACCATATGCCTGGTGCCCAGCGTCGCAGGTGCCAGATTGCTTGTGTCAACGGGGGAGTTCAAGTACCGAAGTCCCGGGGATGGTGAGCCTTTGGACCCCGAGCTTGTCTACGGTGGCTTCACAGTGGTGGACGCAGTGGACGTGAGCACATTCACAAGGCTGGAGCATAGAGTCGAATGCACATTCCCGAGTTTCCCGGGCACCAACGCGCTTGTAAGGTGGCCTGGAGACGACGCGCTTGTCGCTTTGTGCTGTGCCGAGCCATTTTCCGGCTCGCCCGTGCATGCAGCTGAAGACTACACTCACGGCATCCGGCTTATCGATCCTGTCACCAACCTGGTCGTAGGGAGCCTGCGCATTGTGAATGCTGACGGTTGTGAAGTGGGCGTGAACACGATTTTTCAGAGCTGCACCGACCCTGCAGAAGTCTTTCTCACCGTTGGCATGTTCCACCGCCAAACTGACTTTCTCCAAGAGGGAGTGCTGGTAATCGACCGTGACACAGGGCAATTGAGACGCTCCATTGATCTCGGCTCTGCGGATTATCTGCCTTCGTTCGTATACGAAACGCCGTGCGGGGAAGTGATCGTGACTGCCTGGCAGTCGCCGAATGGGAAGATCCTGATCTTCGAACCCGAGAACCACGCGCCTGAGTGCTGCCTCGAGGTTGTGACCCCCATGCCTTACATAGGACCGGCGCCGGCGCTGATTGAGTTTGATGCGACCGGATCGTACGATCCCGATCCGTGCGATGAAATCACGTACGAGTGGGACTTCGACGGCGACGGTCTCTACGGCGAGCCGGTCGACGACTCCTACACCGGCGACCCGGACAATCCCACGCACTCCTACACCGCCTCCTACCACGGCCCCGTCATGCTGCGCCTGTCCGACAACGACGGCTCGGAAATGACTTGTACAGTGCATGTAGATGTGGATATAATATGAGCAGCCTACCCGCGTCCGGGGCGAAATTCGTGCCGGTCCCCTTGTGCATAGCCGGGGACTGACACACGGTTTTGCCCGCACATGACCATCAATCCACCTTGCACTCCCCGCGGACAAAACCGGGTGTCTGTCACCGGCCTACCACTCGCGTTACGCTTTGGATACATCACTCACAAATGATATAATTCCCCCAGAAAATACATGCCGATCGAAACGGGGAGGTCCGTCATGATAAGGTCGTTATGGACAGTCGTTCCGCCGGCGCTGCTCCTGCTGGTGGGACTCGGTTGCGCAGGCGCGCTCAATCCGTCTGCGCCGTCGATGAGCCCGGACATCAATACCGGTGCTGCGAATCCACCCAAAGCGGTTTCAAGTCAGACTCAGCTCTGGGGCTATTTTGACGTCTGCATCGACCCGGACACCGGCAGAATCGAGATGGTCGACAACCGTCAGGCCATGTTCACCGCGAACGTTGTCAACTTCATCAACAGCAAGCCGATGGGCCTGTCTTTCAAGATCAACAGCACGGATGTCTTCGCGGACTACATCGATGTCGACATCGATGTGGCGATAACTCATCCGTTCCCGGGACTTCCGCAGTACAACGGATACGATGTGAGAGGGATTTTCATGGGGAACGGCTCGGCAGTTCTCGATACGGGCGGAGCCGCGTACCCGGTGAACGGCGAAGACCAGTTCATGTTCCCGAACCCGGACGGGGGGAACGGCGGTCCGGACGGATACACGCGATGGTTCAACCGCGGGGAATTCTCGATGGGCGGAATGCCCCTGTTCCAGTACACGCAGGGCAAGCTCGCGACTCCGGGTTTCAACGGGACGGCGAGCATCTGCCCGTACAGGTATTTCGCGGACGGTCTGGACACCAACGAGGACCTGTGGTCATGGATTAACTCCAACGCGGATCAGAACGGGCGATTTTCATCGGGGGCGACAAACAAACGCAACTATTTCCTGAGATTTCCGAACGCAGCGGGCGTGAAGTACGGCTACGCGATAATCGCGAGCTGGGGGGGCGAGGACGTTCACCCGTCGAACGCTCCGGAGGCGGTCGCATGTAAGGTGGTCGATAACAGTGACGTGTGGTACGTCGACGGATCGAACAAGGGCGGAAGTGTCGAGCTCGACATCAGCCTTTTCGACTGGTTCGGACAGCCTTCGGCGATCGTCATCGAGTCGACCGTGCTGTCGTCGCCGCACAACCTCACCCCAGCCGAGATGATACCGATCGGCGGAGACGAGAACCACTCGACATGGCATGTCGACATCCCTGCGGATGCGGTGGCGGGCACCGACGGAAACGAGTACTGGGTGATCGCACAATACGACGCCTTTGACTACTCGAATGATTTCGGGGCACACAACCTTGTCGAGGAAGAGTCGCTGGCGGCCTACTTCCGGTACGATCTGGCCGTGACCGGAGAACCGACAAACACCGCTCCAGTATGCGACCTAGTCCTCGATCCGGCGTCGCCCGCGATGCCATACGACGGATGGAGCGAGACGTTCGGATTCGACGCGACGGGCTCATACGATCCCGACGGCGACGTTCTCACCTTCGAGTGGGATTTCAACAATGACGGGACATACGGCGACTCGTATTATTCCGGAACCGACGACAATCCCTTCGTGTTCTTCGAATCCACCAACCAGGGTAAGGTCTGGCTGAAGCTGACGGACGGCAATGGAGGGGAGACCATCTGCTCGGTCAATGTGAACATCAAGATCGAGCCTTCGAAGAACATTTCTCTGAGGAGCGGTGTGAACGCGAAGGATATCGCGGTGAATCCGAGCACGGGTAATCTTCTGGTCTCGTTCGACGACCTGCAGGTTTTCAAGTACTCGCGGTCGTCGTTCTACCAGAGCGGCAGCTATTTCTTCACGGTGTACGGTCAGCTGCCGAGGACTGACGGGCCCTTGTACATCGAGAACAGCGTGCAGGACAACACGATGATCGCATCGACCGCGTTTACAGGCATACAGACTGAGGGTTGGGTGTACGGACCTTCCGGCAACCAGATTATAGTCATCGGTCATGGAGGCGAGCATTATCCGGCCGACGCGATGACTATGGTCTCCGGATCCTATGCGAACGATCTCGGAATGATCCATGGAGAATACTACCCATATCCCGCAGGCACCTACATCACCAGATATACCCGCTACTCTCCGACAAACAATTTCTGGCCTCCTCTGTATAACATGTATTACTCGTATCCGCCGCCTTATTCCGGACCAAGCGCGATATGCATCACCACAATCGTCGCCGCGGAAAGCGACATGAATTCGAGCTGCATCTGGTTCATCAAGAACGTTGACGGTAATGGCACCAGCGACTGTTACGCAGCCAGATGGGCCGCGGCAGGCGCAACGCTTGCCTACGACAACACCTATTTCGGCACGGGCTCCAAGTCGGACGCCAACACGTCCTGGAACAAGGCGAAGGACATCACTCGCGACAACCAGAACCGCATTTTCGTCCTGGATGAACTCTCAACGGGAGAGGCGAAGGTCAAGGTCTGGAGCGTGAGCGGTAACACGACTACCTCACTCGGCGGATTCGGCGACACCACCACGATCAGCGGAGCGCCTCTGCGCATCGAGGGCAGCGACTTCGAGCAGATCGTGATTGTGCTGCACGGCGCGACATCTCCCCAGAAGATCAGCGTCTTCGTTCACGAGGAGATGCCGTAAGCGGGTTCTCAGCGGGCCGATTCGTCCAGGATGTTGCCCCAGGAGTCTCTGAGCGTGACGATCAAAGGCATCTGTCCGAGGGCGTGCGTGGCGCAGCCCAGGCATGGATCGTACGCGCGGAACGCCATCTCGATCATATTCAGCGCGCCCTGGGTCAGCTTCCGACCGGGTTTGATCACCGCTCTTGCCGCTTTTGCGATGCTCATCGAGATGGCGGCGTGGTTGTTGGTTGTGCCGACAATCAGGTTCGCCATTTTCACGATTCCCTTTTCGTCCGTGACATAGTGGTGCGTGAGCGTGCCGCGAGGGGCCTCGACGGTTCCCACCCCCTCGGTCGGGGTCTTCTTCGGGATCACTCGATATTCCGGCCCGATGATGTCGGGATCCTTTGCGAGGTCGAGAAAATGCTCGCTTGCGTACATTATCTCGACAATACGCGCCCAGTGGGTGGCGAGCGTGTGATGCACGGGCTTGCCGCCGAGGGTTTCGTACATTTTCGTGTATTCAGCCTGGGCGAGGGGAGTGGTCATGCCGTCCGCGACATTGCATCGCGACAGCGGCGTGGCCTTATAGACTCCTGAGTCGACGCCGTCGACGAATCCTTTCCAGCCGACCTTCTTGAGGTAAGGGAACTTAAGATAGGTCCAGGGCTCGACCCGCTCGGCGATCCACTGCGCGTAATCCTTCGGCTCGAATTTCCCGTGCTCTTTTCCATCGGGGCCGGTGATCCGGATCATGCCGTCGTAGAAATTCGTGCGATTGTCCGCGTCGACAAGGCCCATGTTGTACGTCTTGTGCGTGTACCCCTCCGAGAGGATCAGGTCGACGTAGGTCGAGTTTTTCAGCACGACATCCTCGAACACCTTGAAGGTGGTCTTCGAGAAGTCGACCATGAACTGGCCGATCTCGATGAAGCGTTTCTGTTCGTCCTTGTTGAGACCCTTCGACACTCCGCCGGGGATGGCGTTGATCGGGGTGACGCGTTTTCCGCCGAGAGTGCCGGCGACCTCGTGCGCCCACAGGCGCATCTGTATGACCGCCTTGCCGAGATCGAGTCCGACTTTCGAGATGACACCCAGGATATTCCTCACCGCGGGATCGGCGTCCGGGCCCATGACGAAATCCGGTCCGGCGAGAGCGTAGAAGTGCGTTGTGTGGTCGCCCGCAAAGAAAGCGGAATACTGGAGCTCCCTCAGTTTCGCGGCGGTCGGGGGCAGGGTCACGCCATAGACCGCGTCGCACGCTTTCGCCGCAGCCATCAGGTGAGCCTCGGGACATACGCCGCAGATGCGAGGCGTGATCCGGGGCATTTCCTCGACCG
Source organism: uncultured Planctomycetota bacterium (assembly GCA_964354375.1). Classification (GTDB taxonomy): domain Bacteria; phylum JAJVIF01; class JAJVIF01; order JAPKYR01; family JAPKYR01; genus CAYGZQ01. The sequence continues at coordinate 8,612 of CAYGZQ010000080.1, read as the reverse complement.
GCCGTCCTTCCGCGAACTTCTCGAATCCTCTCAGCTCGGGAACCTGGAAGTACACATTGGCCACGCCGCCGTCGTCGTTGAGGAAAATCTCGATCTTGCCGTGGCCCTCGAGTCGCGTGATTGGGTCTATGGTTACCTTCTTCATGTCTTTGCTTTCCTCAGATGTGATGCCGGGAGTCCGAACCTGTAGAAAGTCCCCGCGGGGTCGACGATCTCGTTGACGAGGCGTGCGGCCTCCTCGTCATCTTCAGTATCGAGCAGGCTGCCGATGGCCGCGATTATCGCGGCGCCCTGGTCATGCGTGCCCGGAACGGGACCGTAGCATCCTCTGCACGGCATGTTCGCCTTCAGACACTGCGCCTCGCATCCCGACCGAGTCGCGGGACCCATGCATACGATCCCCTGCTCCAGAAGACACCATCCTTCCTCCGGTATCTTCTCGTGAGGTCGGTAGAACCGCTCGATCTTCTTGTCTTTCTTCGGAAACGGGCACTCGTCGCAGACCGATTTTTCGCCTGCACCGATGACGCTCCCCTCGGCGGGGAGTTTGCCCTGGACAATGGCGAGGATCGCTTCCCAGATGCGGTCGGCGACCGGCGGACAACCCGGGATGAAATAGTCAACCGGGACGACCATCCAGAGAGGCCTCACGGTTTCGTGGAGGGCCGGCAGACGAATCTCGCCCTCCGGCATTTTGAACGAAGTCCGTGGGAGGATCCCCTTCGGGTTGTCGATCGAGGGGCCCTCGAGAAATGCCTTGTGCAGAAGGTCCTCGAGCGGGTAGAGGTTGGCGAGACCCGGGATTCCTCCCTGGTGCGCGCACGCTCCGAATGCAACCAGGGTCTTGCACTTCTCGCGAAGCAGGTCCGCGATCTCCTCCTGCTCGTCGTTACGTATCCCGCCGTTGAAGAAAACGACATCCATGTCCTCATCGTGCATGTTGTGGACGTCCTCGTACTTGAAGTCGACGATGCAGGGCCAGAAAAGGATGTCCGCCTTCTCGGCGAGGGTGAGGATTCTGTCGCCGATCTCGAGGACGGCGATGTCGCAGCCTCCGCACGCGGCCCCCCAGTACAGTCCGATCTTCAGTTTCTCTGGTTTCTTCCCGGCGCCCGGGCCGGTTTGCCTTTTAGACATTACTCAAGACTCCGTCTCTTCAGACTCAATATGCACGTTCGCTCAGTCGATTCACTCATGATGTTCCTCGCCGGTGCTCCAGTTGAGCGGGCCGAGCGCCCGGATCTGTTCCGTCATCCTGGTGACGATTTCCGCGTAGCGATTCCCCTCGCTCGCGCTGACCCAGTGAAGCTGAAGCCGTTCGGGCTCGATGCCCATCTGCTCGAGCATTTTCCTGAGGAGGGGTATTCGCGCCATGGTCTTGTGGTTGCCGTTGATGTAGTGACAGTCGCCGGGATGGCAGCCGAACACGCCCACCGCGTCGGCGCCGTCCCGGAATGCGCGGATGATGAACTCCGGGTCGACTCGCCCCGAGCACATCACTCTTATCGGCACCAGGTTCTCGGGGTAATGCAGGCGGGAAGTGCCCGCGAGGTCCGCGCCCGCGTAGGAGCACCAGGTGCAGAGGAACGCGACGATCCTCGGCTGGAAGGGGGCGCGATGGGCTGTGATTTCTCCTTCGGTAGCGGTGTGAGCCATGCGAGTGACCTCATGAAATCGGAAAACAAAAAACCCGGCACTCCACTCAGTGAGTTCCGCCGGGGCGTTTATCACCCAAGAAGTGTTGCGACCCCAGGGCGGTGAAAAGGGAATACAGTGCCAGTCCGGGTCGCCGGCGGGGATATTTTATACCATAGATTATGTGAAAAATCGCACAATGATGGTCGGATAATGCCGGGAAAATTGCTTCGCAGCCCGGACGGCATCGCTAGTCGCGGCTTCAATCCCGGCCTGACAGTGGTGGATACTATAGATACCCGGGTCATGTGGGAGGCCCGGTGCCGCGGAGCAGAATCGAAATGGATAATCAAAAGGCACAGGAAATCACGATACGTCTTAAGCAGAGGGGCGTGGTCGGGCAATGTCCGATGTGTTTGAACAAGAGATTCTCCGTGAACGGTACGGCGACACAGGAGCTTGACGAAAAGATCGGAGGTCTGAAAGGTATTCTCGATCGTCTGGACGGGAAGGGCGAGTTCGGACCGATACCGATGGTGGTGACGGTTTGCACTCAGTGCGGATTCGTGGCGCGATACTCGCTCAGTGTGCTTGGCCTGGGTCAAGCGGAGGAACAGCCCTGACGGAAGACTGTCGGTTCAATCATCGTTGATGTCCTTCTTCTTCATCTTTCTCTTCTTTACCCAATCATCCTTGACGGTCTGACGCGCGCGTCCGAAGGCAAGTGCAAACGGGGGGACGTCCTTCGTGAGGGTGCTTCCGGCGGCGGTATACGCGTCGTGTCCGATCTTGATGGGCGCGACGAGTATCGTGTCGCTTCCGACAAACACGCCGTCCTCGATCTCGGTTACGTTCTTGCTCTCCCCGTCGAAATTGCAGGTGATGGTCCCCGCTCCCACGTTGACGTCCTTCCCGATCACCGTGTCGCCGAGATAGGTGAGATGTCCCGACTTGCTGCGTTCGCCGAAGTCGGTTTTTTTCATCTCCACGAAATTCCCGACCTTCGCGCCCTTTCTTATCCGAGTGCCGGGACGTATGTGCGCGTAGGGTCCGATCTTCACGTCGTCGTCGATGCGGCATTCTTCCAGAACACTATGCGCGATCCTGCAGTTGCGCGCGACGGTGACGTCTTGAAGCTCGGTGTACGGCCCTATCGAGCATCCCTCGCCGACATCGGTGGCACCCATGATGATGCAGCCCGGATGAATGACGGAGTCCCGTCCGAGTTTCACGTCCGGGCCGATCCATGTTGAGGTCGGATCGATGATCGTGACGCCGTTTGCCATGTGCGCCCCGCAAATGAGCCATCGAAGGAAATCACCGGCCTCCGCAAGCTCGACGCGGGAGTTGACCCCCATCGCTTCCATCCATTCATCGACCGCGACGGCATGAACCGAGCCGATGCCTCGCGACTTGATCATGTTCAGGATCGCGTCGGGAAGATGGTACTCGCCGGAGCGTTCGCTTGGTTCCATTTTCGCCAGCGAGTCGGCGAGCTTGGCGCGATCGAAAACGTAGATTCCCGAGTTGCATTCCTCGATCTCCCTCTGGTCGCCCTTGAGGTCCTTGTCTTCGGTGATCGAGAGCACGGCATCGCCGGTGTCTCGGATGATTCTCCCGTAACCGCACGGATCGGGCGGGAAGAAGCTGAGGATGGTCGCGGCGATATCGTTCTCCGCGTGATAGGAGATCAGGGCCTTGATGGTTATCGGATCGAGACAGGGGACATCGCCTGACAGGATCACGACGTTCTTTGAGTCTGATGGAACCTTCTCCATTCCCACCATCACCGCATGACCGGTGCCTTTCTGCGGCTCCTGGACCGCGAATGTCTCGTCGGGGAATCTCTCCTTCACTTTGTCGGCCTGATGCCCGACGACAATGACTCTGTTTGTGAGCTCGGCGCGGTCGCACGAGTCGAGCACCCACTTCGCCATGGGCTGTCCGCAGATGTCGTGGAGGACTTTCACTTGATCGCTTTTCATCCTGGTGCCCATGCCCGCCATCATCACGATCGCCCAGGTGTCCTTTGAAGATGTTGTGGCCATGACGGATCGTTTCATCCTTTCAGACTATCTCTCGTTGTCTTCGAAGAGCGACAGCGTGCCCGCCCGATCGACTTTCGGAGCGCTCTGATTTTCCTCGAGCTCCGACTGGCATGTGAGTGTGCCATCGGGAAGTATGTGATGCAAGTCGACACCGCCCTGCAGAGCGCGAAGCGCCGGACCGATCAACATCGACCGATGGCACATCCTCGGATCCTTCTCCGCACAGAGAAGGCACGCGACCTTGTCGTCCCGGTCGCCGGAAAAAGTCGCTGCGAGATTCCTGACGGCCCGTTTGAAATCCTCTCGCTCCGCGATGGAATCCAAGCCGATATCGGATCCCCTTTTCCCGCCGAGCGAGTCACCCCGCCACTGGTACTCGATGTTGTGCTCGGTGCAGAGTCGCTGCAGGTTGTCCCTGTTGAAATGAGGAAAGCGTCCCGAGTACGGGACGCTGCGGATGTCGATGATGTGCGTGATTCGAAACGGCGCGATGATCTCGAAGAGCCGGTCCGGGGAGTGGTTGGAGTGCCCTGCGGTGTAGATAGGCATCGCGACTCCCCGCGAGACATCACCAACCCCGACCGGCGAGGAGCTCGCTGGGCGGGATCTTGTCGATCTCGAGGCCGGGCATGGCATCGCCGAGTCCCTTGGAGACCTCGGCCACCACCTTCGCGTCCTTGTAGAACGTGACGGCCCTGACGATCGCCTCTGCGCGCTTATCGGGATTTTCCGATTTAAAAATCCCGCTGCCGACAAAAACGCTCTCGGCGCCGAGCTGCATCATCAGCGATGCGTCGGCGGGAGTCGCGATCCCTCCGGCTGCGAAGTTGGGGACGGGAAGCTTGCCGGTCCTCGCGATCTGCTCGACGATATGGAACGGAGCGCCCATCTCTTTCGCGCGAGACATAAGCTCTTCCCTCGGCATCACTTTCAACTCGCGCATTTCCTTCTGGATCAGGCGCATGTGCCGAACGGCCTCGACCACGTTGCCTGTCCCGGCCTCGCCCTTCGTGCGAATCATCGCCGCGCCCTCGCCGATCCTCCTGAGCGCCTCGGCGAGACATGTCGCTCCGCACACGAAGGGGACGCCGAAGTCGTGCTTCCAGATGTGGTTCTGCTCGTCGGCGGGAGTGAGAACCTCGCTCTCGTCGATGAAGTCGACGCCGAGCGCTTCGAGCACCTGCGCCTCCGCAAAATGACCGATACGGGCTTTCGCCATGACGGGGATCGAGACTGCCTTTTTGATGGCCTCGATGATGGCGGGATCGGCCATGCGCGCCACGCCGCCGTCGCGACGGATGTCGGCGGGGACCCGCTCCAGAGCCATCACCGCGCATCCCCCGGCGTCCTCGGCGATCTTCGCCTGCTCCGCCGTCGTGACGTCCATGATCACGCCGCCCTTCAGCATCTCGGCCAGCCCGACCTTCACCAGCCATCCGCCGGTCTGCTTTTCGTCGCTCCGAATTTCCCCGGACATGAAGCTCAACTCCTTCCGTGTCTTCAGAGGCTTGAGCACTGCCGCGCAAGCCCGTATGAATTGTAGTGCACGACGATTTCGAAATCAACGCGCGCGGAAAAATGAAAAGAGACGCGAAGAAGACGAGTCGCGAAAAAAAATGCGAAAATCGAAAGAGCGATTTTTTGCAGGGAGGAAGAGGTCGAGTGCGAAAAACTTCCCGATGGTTCGTCCGGAAACGTTCCGGCGCACCCAAAAGAGGGCGACGCGGCCGGGAAATGCGTGATGCTCTGGAAGGCGCATGAATAGCGGGATTTCGGAGGTCGCGACTTCGGACGCGACGACATCGATCGGGAAATACTCCCTCCGGGAGCCGCTCGATCGATAGCGAACCGAAAATACGTGTACCCGGCGATGTCGGGAATGTCTGATCGCAAGCGGGATTCGGGCGAAAAAAAAATGCACTTTCCGGCGAAATGGAATTGACAACAGCAATGCAATTTGATATTAAGGTAGAGAGTTGGAAAGAGAATCAGGGCGCGGGCTTTGAAAGGTGCATGGCAAGCGGGATAACAGAGGGTGAGAATTCGAAGCAAGAGGACGTGGTGTGGTGGACCATGTCAAAGACTTCCCCCGCTTCGTTCCTACAGAAGATGTCCGACACAATTCCCCCCGATAGCTTTACAGGACGCACGGATAGTTCACGTGTCGTGCTTCATTCAGATACTATTTATGTATATGAAAGCTCGCTGCAGTGATGCGGCTTGCATACAAGGTCCCGCGAGAACGTGTAACGCGTGATCGTGGTCGATAGGAAAGTACACGAGTGTACTACCGAGGGGACCTAACAGGAAAGCCAGGAATGGTGCTGTATGACGCCAACTTGTGGTAAGAAGTCAACGGCGAAGAAGGCCACTGCCAAGAAGGCAACCGCCAAGAAGAAGCCGGCGAGAAAGAAGCCGGCCGCGAAGAAGGCAACCGCGAGGAAGCCTGCCGCGAAGAAGAGGCCTTGCGCCAAGAAGACTGCGGCCAAGAAGCCTGCGAAGAAGAAGCCGGCGAAGAAGAAGGTAGCAGCGAAGAAGCCCGCGAAGAAGAAAGCGGCAAAGAAGCCGGTCAGGAAGAAGGCCACAGCCAAGAAAGCTACCGCCAAGAGAAAGACCACACTGAAAAAGGCGACTCCGAAGCGGACTCGCCCGAAGAGGTAGACGTCTGCCTGACACGTCAGGCACCGTCGATCGATTGTACGGTTGGATCGTGAAAGGCGCCCCCCATTTGAAACGGGGGGCTCCTTCATTTTCAGCGGGATGACCGGGCATGCAAGAAGACGTTGTATCCAAGGCCCGAACGTCAGTGAGGGCGCCGACCGGATGAGACCGTAAGAAATCGGATTGAGTTTGTCTTGGACCTTCTCAGCAGCCTGTTCCGCTATGAGCCGCCTGCGTCGCTCGACTCCCCGGCATCGACGGAACCTGTGGACGATTCCGTGGGGGTGTTATCGGAGCCGGGAACGGTGTTCGACACGGGGGAGGGTTCGGTGAAGAAAGGCGTCTGGTGCGTGAGGAGATACTGGTCCATTGACCAGTAGATGTCGTTCGGGAGGTAATTGCTGTAGAAGGCGTCGTTCTTGTTATCGATGTCCGCGCTCACGTTCTCGAATTGAGTGACCTCGATCGCGTATGCCGCGTGAAGCCTTGTGCGCTGAAGTCTCCAGTCGCCGATGGTGAGCCAGACCAGGAGAGTCCCCCTGCCGTTCTGCCTGTCGACCTCGTTCGCGGGGATCTCGTAAATCAACAGCCGGTCATGTCCCCCGGCGACAATGTCGCGGCCGATCCTCTGAGCGCTGCAGATCGTGAGAAGCTGCTCCATTCTGTCGCCGCCGAGAACGCCTCGGAACCACACGCTTCTCAGGAAGTAGTCGATGCCGGGACCCGTGTACTCGTCGGCGAGATAACTCTCTTCGGTATAGTAACCCGACGACCATCCCTGCTCGATATGATAGACCCAGCCGCCGCCCATGAACCACGTCGAAGCGAACCAGGAATCGTCGGACGTGGTGATCTGCATGTCGCGACGGGCCAGGTTGCCCGATCCGTCCTCGAGATACCACCAGCCCTTGATGCCGACCTGCTGAGATCCGGGAGGGGTGTAGCCCGAGCTGAAGGGGATCGGTGGGTACCATGCGCCGTCGAGAAGAATGTCCGGGCAGTCCGCCAGCGCCGCGGGGTCCGGCGGGAAGAGCACCGTGATGAAACCGAAATTGGCGCCGCCTCCGTTGGGAAGGGAGAGGTATTCGCGCCAGTCGACCGCGCCCGTCTCTTCGTTCAGCGGGATGCTCACCACATTTTCGCTGGTCTCGGTTTCGGCCTTGACCTCGGCCGGGCCGGAGCTTCCTTCATCCTGCGCCAGCGCGGGCACGATGAGAAGCAGAGCCAGCAGAACGGATAGGATTGGAAAGACACGCATGATTATAACCGTCGAGGGGGATCACCCCTCGCATCGGCCCGAAATGCTACCACAGGGTCGCGGACGGCGCAACTGAGGTGCCCACCCGGATCGATCCTGTGGTATCCTCTTACTAACGCAGGAGAAGGATCATGCGACTCAACTACCTGATAATCCCGCTCGTGACCGTCTGCGTCGCGGTTGTCGGGGGGATGCTCACCAATACCGGCCTCGGGGAGTGGTACGATTCGCTCGACAAGCCCGGCTTCACTCCGCCCGGATCGGTTATCGGCGCTGTGTGGACGGTCATTTTCATCCTGTCGACGATCTCCGCTATTATCTTCTGGAATCTGCACGCGCCGTACGGAGGTCTGGAACGAGACGGGCGATTCCGGACAGTCGTGCTGATTTTCCTCCTGAACGCTTTCCTCAACGTGTTCTGGAGTTACCTTTTCTTCAATCAACATCAGAAGTACGCGGCGTTCTGGGAGGCGGTCGCGCTCGACATTACGGTCGTAGCTCTCATCGTGCTGATGTGGCGGGTGACGAAGTGGGGCTCGATCCTGCTGCTGCCGTACGCCTGCTGGGTTGCGTTCGCGAGCTATCTCACCTGGACGATATGGTCGATGAACAGGGGATAGCTGCGTAGCCCTGCGATGCACTCGCCGGGGTCTTCATATTTCGGATTTTCCCGGCGAATGCATCGCCGGGCCTACGGGCCCGAAATCGGCCATTCATCAGGCGCCCGGGTAACACCCCTAAGATTCGAGGACGAATCTTAGGGGTGCCACAATCAGATTTCCCCTGTGGCACCCCTAAGAGGCTTCCCAGCCTCTTAGGGGTGTCATGAAAGGCGAGGATGCCCTTAACAGATCGGGAGGGCCGTGACTCCGGCTGGAGTACGTCGGTCCTAGGGGTGGCACCTGGCGAATCTATTCACACCCGTAAGGAGATTTTCTACATTGGATATTCCACAGATCTTCAACATCACCGAAAGTGCTCACCGCATCCATAACCCGTTCACACCCGAA
>CAYGZQ010000079.1:0-16012 GCA_964354375.1 uncultured Planctomycetota bacterium | reverse complement strand
CGAGGCATCCGCAATGGTTGTCGCCGATTTCCCTCTCGAGCATGCGACCGGCCTGATCGAAGGTGTTCAGCTCCTTGCGATCGTCAATAGATATATAATTCGCCGGTTTCCTGTCGGGAATCTCGATGTCGGTCTCGCCCAGCGCACGGTCGGTCTCCTTCAGGGGATACAGGACTCCAAGGAGGTTATCCTCAGTGCTGTAGTAGTTGTACAGGGTCCCCACCCGGTTCTCGATCGCGACGCCGTATCTCTCGTCCGTCTGCACTTCCTCATTGTCGACCGCAGCTCCTACGAGATGGATGGTGTCGATCACGACCGATGAGCTCGCCAGGGCGGGATCGTTCTCCAGCGCCAGCGCGGCTTCGAGCGCCAGACGTGCCCCGATTGAATAACCCATGACATGAACGCGAGTGTCGGGACATCTCTCCTTGTATTCCACGATGAACCTTGCCAGCTTGGACCCGTTCCCGCAGGCGTTGCGCCGACACTCATGGAAACCGGTCATGTTCCACGGGTCGGCCTGCGTATTCGCGTCCCAGCTGAAACCGATCACTTCCCCATCGAAGCCGTCTTTTGCCAGAGAGTCGCTGGCGAGAGCGAAGACATTGGCCGCTTTCAATGGGGTGTTGTTGAAGCCGTGGACGATAATCAGGAGATCGCGGGGAGGGATGCTTCCCGGGGTCAGCCCCGGTATGATACCCGCGACTGCATAATCATAGGCGTTGTGTCCAGGGTTCAATGTCCCGTTTTTGAAATGTCCGCGCGTGCTGACGACCGGGATAACCTTGCCCGACTTGCCTGTCCAGCCCGGTCTGAGTGCTCCAAAGGCATTCAACGCGAAAAGAAAGCCGCCGATGATGAGCGCTATGTTGCACATCACCCACAGGATCTTCTTGTACGGCACGCGTTTCATCTTTTTCATTCTCTGCCTGCCGGACCCGGATCGCATGCTTACGGACCTGACAGATCGAAGCTAAGGGCGATGAGAAACCCGAAATCGGGAGGAGTGTTCCAATAGACTGTGACTCCCCAGTCGTTGGCGTCCGAGTCACCGTTCGCTTTCAGTTCCTCGATTACTATGGACGTGTGATCGTCACTGAAAGCAACCATCGCGGGCATGCCGCTTGCCCTGGAAGCTCCTGTCCACGTCATCAGACCTTTGCTTCGAGCTAGAATCTTGTAGAAGTTCAGCACTCGCGCCGACTCGTCGGGGGTGTTGAAATGTATGCCGAGGCAATCTCCGCAGGCGGAATACCCCTTGCCGGTATGTCCGCCGACACCGTCCTCGCCGCCGCCTGACCGTATCATGCATTCGCCGAACGGATACTCGGCCAGCGGGTAGGCGGCGTAGCCGACGTCCTCAAGATGCGTTTGATCGCTCACGGCCAGACGGCTCAGGCGGACGCCTTCCAGGTACCTGTATCGCTTCTCCAGGATGAAACTCCCGAGCGACAGTAACGCCAGGATAATGCTGACAATGAACGCGGTGTTCGCCACGGAGCGCCACGAACCGGTCTCGCGTCGAGTGCGATACTCGTTCAGCAAGAGTCCCCAGAACAGCGCCTGCCCGAGCATCACGACGCAGGTAATGGCCATCAGGCTGGTCCTGGGACGGTACAAATCCTCGTCCAGTCCCCACGCAAATATCCGGGCCAGCACGAACGACGGCACCAGCAACACAAGCAGCAGCCATCCCGACGCCCTGACCCGATGTCGACTCAGCCAGTGGTAAACCATCGAGCCGAGTGCGTACGGGACTATCCACACCAGCACTGCAAAACCGCTCCCAAAGTAGATGCTTTTGACGGGGATGATGTCAGAGAGCTCCGGCATGCCTCCTCCCATTCAATTCACTGGAAGTATATCATAGGGGCTTGCCGGTAGCTGCTATCCTTGCCGCGAGCCCTAGCGAGCGGTAAGGTAGCTGCTACCGGCGTTGTCCTGCAAAATCCTGCATGACAAAATCGTATTGTTTGAGATCATCGTCCACCCTGAGCGGGTAGATTATCGCCTCGCGGGCGCGCGCGTCATAGATGACCAACCTATTGTGCGGATCGATCCAGGCCCTGTTGAGTTGCAGGTCGGGTGGAGGCCACACTGGTATCTCACTGAACGACCACAAACCTCCCGGCAGGTCATACACGTCGATTCGGGCGATTTCCCCACCGAGGGCGTCGAATGCCAGTAACCGAGCGGATTCAGAATCGTCGGGATTGTGAGGACTGAAATAGTAGAAATACCCGTCGGGCCCGGCGAAAAATCTGGTCCACTCTCGCGACAACACCCCTGTGTTCAATAGAAAGCCCTCGTCCAGTCCGCCCGAATCGGATTCAGGGCGATCCTTCCCCTCCAGAGGGTACCAGTCGATCCTGTTAAGCTCGGTGCCGTCGCGGTCCAGCACGAGTATCCAACCCAGCGCTTCATCCGCGACATAGAAATAGTCGGAGTCCGGATCGTCGGGCACGATCACGTCCGAGAATCGAATGGCGTCGATCTGTGTCGGCTCGATGCCGGGGATTTCCGTCGAGTCCGACGGGGCTTCCGCCTCGACAGGTCGGGTCCGGAAGACTTTCGCGAGCCGCCCATCTGGGCCGAAGATCGAGATGACCCTCCGACCCCATATCCAGAGATTATCCCTGCCGTCCACTGTGAATCCTGCAGGCTCCGACTCGCTGATTCCGGGCAGGAACCCGGATGGCGAGAGTTCGTGCTTCACAGGATTGACATATTGCCTGGCAAGGTTGCCTTCCGGATCGACGCAGACAACAAGATTCTTGGCGCAATCGAGGACATAGCAGTTCCCCGACGAATCGACCCGGCACGCGTCGGCCTGCGCGATAATACCCTGGTCGAGAAGGAAGCCAATGTCGACGATGTCCAGAATCTCAAGGTCGTACGAGAGGGTCAGTACGAGCCTGCCGGTGTTGTCAACACAAATGAACCCTTGCGGCACCGATGTGAAATCTCTCCCGACGAGGCTCATGTCCGCCCTTGCTCCCACCCGGGGCGTGCCCGATTCGGCGGTCACCACTTCGATCTCATCGCGCGTGTCGGGTGGAGCAGGGGACGGAACAAACTGCACGGTCCTGAGGTGATTCAGGCCGGAATCGAACATCTCTCCATTTGCGGGCTGGCCGGGCGCCATCCTGTTCAGAAACAGGAAACCCTCCGGTGTCTCGACACAATAGAAAACGCTCGAGTCGAAGGGGAAAAGCGGATTGTTTTCGCTGTTGGCGACAGATTGATAAGGTGTGCGAGACAGTTCGCTCCCGTCGCTTGCGAAGCGGACGAGTTCAGTCCTGTCAACAATATGTCGGACCTCCATCTTCTCGCTGTCGTATTCCTCCTTCTCTTCCCGCCACAACTCGATCCGGCTTCCGTCCGTCAATAGCCCGATTCCCCAGGGACCGTACTTGCCCTGGTCCCCGATCTTGATCTCGTGACCCTCGAAGAATCCGCCCCCCTCGCGGATTTCCATAAGCGTCCACGAGTCGTCGAGATTGCCCTCGAAGTCGGTCCGGGACATTCTCCCCGGAGGGGAAATGTGGTAGATAACGCCGTCCAGAAGGACCACCCAGTCGGAAGGGCCGCCCCAGCCATCGACGGCCTTGTAGCTCACAATCTCGCCGTCCTTGAGAATGACGTAGTCGCCCCTCTCGCCGTAGATAAGCAGAGTGTCGCCGTCGCATGTCATCGTGTGCGAGACGCCATACCCCCATTCGTCAGGATTCGGCCTTCCTGTTAATGGGAGTGTTGTCGTGTCGATGATACGAACAAGACCGCCGGACGGGTCCCATTCGCCGAGCAGGCCGAAAATGTACCAGTTGTCTCTGAAGAGTGCCCAGACCCTCCCGTCTGCATTGGCCGTGACTGCGTACAGGCTGTCGGGGTTGCGGAACAGCTCAATCACATCGAGGAAGCCCCGACCGTCGCTGCCGACATTCGACCGCACCCTTGGCACCGATACCGACTCGATCATCCCGCGGTCCGGCATCTCAAGCTTCTTTTCCGCGATCTGGTTTCCGCTGGCGTCGAAATAGAAGCACTCGGGAAAGCTCGCGAGCATTATGGTCCCGTCGCGAAGGGTCCGAAGCATGCGCGGGACGCTGAGCGGATCGGGGGGTTCTGGGGTCCACGAGGCGGGATGGGGATAGGAGGCCTTCGGGGCCAGCCTGATACCGGGAGCGGTCGATTGAAGGAATGCTCCCGACGGGATTCTGTCGGTCTCCGGGGCGGAAGCGCCCGAGCCGAGGGAAGCTGCGAGGAGAATCAATAATAAAATGGGTCCGCTCAGGCGTGGGAAGATCATTTGTTTCTCCGCCTCGTTAGCTCAGAAAATGCATGGACTGATTTAATTGTACCATATGAATAAATGGCACAAACGCAACGACAGCATTATGGCCGTGGGTGCCTTGTTCCGGACGCCCTCCCTCACGGTCGGGCCTTTGATTCAACCCGAACGAATATCCAAGGCCCGACCGTGAGGGAGGGCGCATTCGGCACAGTTTGTCCAGGACCTTTTTTGCTGTTAACATTTGACCCGATGGACTCCCTGAGCGACATCCTCGAGAGATTCCGCAGAGACTTCGGATTGGAGGACCGCCTGACCGATGAGGAGGTCAAGGTTTTCGCGTACCGGCACATCGACTCCGACATGAGCCAGTTCATCCGGGGAATCTGGATCGAGGGCAACGTTCTCGTTATCCAGTGCACGGAGCCTGTCGCGATGCAGGAATTCCAGGCGAGGGCCGAAGGAATCAGGCTCAGGATCAATCGAGACGCGGGCAGGGCCGCCCTGGCGAGCGTGCGGCTGACCCTCTACAAGTCGAGGCGCAGGAAGGATATGTTCTGAGGGATGAAGAACTTCGAGATTATCCCCCCGGAAATCCGGGAACTGGTGCTGGGCGCCTGCTCGATCGCGATCTGGCCCGTCGATCCAAGCCCGGTTTCGGACTCATACCAGATCGCGCGGTTCTTTCAGGAGGAGGGCTGGAAAGTCTGCCCGGTGCACGATTGGCTCGAGAGAATTCTGGACGTTCCCTGCTACCGCGACATTCGTCTCATACCCGACGACTACGACATTCTGCTGCTTTTCATGGAGCTGGAGAGGCTTCCGGAAGCGGTGAACGCGATATTCAATGCCGATTACGTGCCGCCGCTGGTGTGGGGTCATGTCGGGCTCGTCGACCTCGAATCCGTCGACCGGCTGACCGAAAGCGGCGTGCTGGTGGTGATGGACACGAATCTGAAGGAGTTCTACCAGTACTGGCGGGACCGCGAGTAGCGAGTAGCCCGGGAACCTGTTTCATTACACGATCGCGCTCACTTCCGTATGACCTGGACGAAACAGGTTCCCGGGATCAAAACTCGCAATGTTCCGACAAATTCGGGAGGGCGAAGCTCCCGCTGAGCCGTAATCGCCGCGATGGTGCGGCTCGGCAGGAGCCTCGCCCTCCCGATCCGACTTCTTTGTCACCCGTTCAATGAGTCTTGAGACAGTCTCGCGGGTTCCCGGGCTACTTTTAGATTTTATCAAGATGCTACAATGTGAGCCGTGGAAGAGCCGAGGCTGATACCGGACACAGTCCGGCGCGATGAGGGCGCCGAGGAGGAACTCGAAGAGCTCCAGGGCATTGTCGAGCGCATAACGTTCCGCAACGACGAGAACGGCTACACCGTCGCGAGGTTTCGAATCGATTCCGCCCCGAACAAATCGCAGGCCGATGTCACGGGCGAGACCGCAATAACCGGAAAGTTTCCGTCCATCAACGAGGGGGAGCATCTGACGGTTCGCGGCAGATGGGTGCAGCATCCGAAGTTCGGGATGCAGTTCGAGGTGCGCGAGTCGCGGATGAGCGTGCCGCCGACGATGAGGGGGATGGAGAAATACCTTTCGAGCGGGCTCGTGCCGGGGATCGGACCGGTTTTCGCGAAAAGGATCGTGAAGCATTTCGGGGAGGAAGTGTTCGAGGTAATCGAGAACGCGCCGGAGAGGCTCAGGGAGGTGCCGGGAATCGGGGAGGTGCGCGCGGGCAGTCTGGCTGAGGCGTTCCGCAAGCAGAGGGCGATCAGGGGCCTGATGGTCTTCCTGCAGGATCATGACGTCTCGTCGTCGCTCGCCGTGAAAATCTACAAAGAGTACGGGGACGACGCGGTACGGGTTCTGAAGGAAAATCCCTACACGCTCGCGGACGATATCTTCGGAGTCGGCTTCAAAACCGCCGACTCGGTGGCGCGGAAGCTCGGAATGCCGAAGGACGATCCGAGACGTTACCGCGCAGGGGTCAGGTATATCCTCAGGGAAGCGTCCGATGACGGCCACGTCTATTACCCGAGAGAGGAAGTGCTCAGGGTCGGCGAAGAACTCCTGGAAGCGGACGTCAACTCCCTCGACGAAGCGATCAAGAGCCTGGTTGAGGCCGGGAGTGTCGTCGACGATCACGGGAGACTCTACCTCGAATTTCTCCACAAGGCGGAAGGGGAGATCGCGAAGAATCTGGCGAGGCTCTCAGTCGGGAAGGTGAAGCCGTACGAGCGTCACGCGCTTGAGGCGAAAATCGCGCAGATCCAGCAGGTGGAGAAGCTGAACCTTGCGCCGCAGCAGCTCAGGGCGGTGATCAAGGCGTACGAAAATCAGTGCCTCGTGATAACGGGCGGTCCGGGAACGGGAAAAAGCACCACCGTGAGAGTGATCGTCCGCCTGTTCGAGCAGCTTCAGAAGAGCGTGAGACTCGCCAGCCCCACGGGTCGGGCTGCGAAGAGGCTGGAGGAAGCCTGCGGACGTCCGGCAAGCACGATCCATCGCTTGCTCGAATACCACCCGCAGCAGGGGTTCGGTAGAAACACCGATGTCCAGCTCGACTGCAAGGTTCTGGTGGTGGACGAGGCGAGCATGCTGGACGTGCCGCTGATGTTCTATCTGCTCAGGGCGCTGCCATTCGGGTCGAGGCTGATACTGGTCGGCGATGTTGACCAGTTGCCGTCGGTGGGCCCCGGATGCGTGCTGAAGGACATCATCGACTCCGGAATTGTGCCCGTGGTTTTCCTGACCGAGATTTTCCGACAGGCTGCGGGAAGCCTCATTGTCACAAACGCGCACCGCATTAACTCCGGCATGGGCCCCACGTTCGATGCAACCGAAGGAGACAAGGATTTCCGCTGGCAGAAAGAAGAGGACAAGGAAGCCATCGGCGACAAGGTGATCGAGATCGTGGGGGAGAAGCTATCGAGGAGATACGATCCGCTGGAAGACATACAGGTTCTGACTCCGATGCACGCGGGATCGGCAGGCGCTCGGGAGCTCAATCGCAGGCTTCAGGAAACCTGCAATCCGCCGAGCGAGACCAAGGCGGAGCTCAAGGTGGGCGACCGTACGTTCAGGGTCGGCGACCGCGTAATGCAGACCAGAAACAACTATGAGCTTGAGGTGTTCAACGGTGACATCGGACGGATCATCCATATCGACAAGCGCGAAGGAAACGTCGTTGTCGAGTACGACAGAAGGGTGAACTATCGGAGGTCGGATCTCGACGAGCTCGTGCTGGCGTACGCGATCACGGTGCACAAGTCGCAGGGGAGCGAGTATCCGTGCGTGGTCGTGCCGCTGACCACGGCGCACTGGATCATGCTTCAGAGGAACCTTCTGTATACCGCGGTGACGAGAGCGAAAAGATTCTGCGTGCTCGTGGGACAGAGAAAGGCGTTGTGGAGGGCCGTGAAGAACGCTAGAACAGCGGACCGATGGACGAACCTGAAGGTCAGTCTGATGGATGAGTCGAGGAAGCTCAAGGAAAAGAATGAGGGGTGACGGCTGAGTTTGCCCTTGCTTTTGTGTCGATTCGGTCGTTTAATATCAGGTTATAGCGCAGAAGTTCAAATCGAAGGAGGTCAGCCATGAACCGAATACTGGGACACCTGGCGTTGCTGCTCGTTTGTCTGACAGTCGCGCTGGGCTGCTCAAACGTTGGAGGCACCAACGGGAATCCGATTTTCCCGGCGTCAGGGGGTGATCTTACGGACGGGGCGATACGCGCAGGCCAGAGGCAGATGCACCTGTGGGGCTACTGGGACGTTTACATCGACGTCGAGAAACAGGCGGTGGAAGCCACTTTGAACCGGTCGGCGATGTTCACTGCGAATGTCGTGACATTCCTGAACAATCCGGTCACGAACCTAAAGTTCAAAATCTACGGTACGCCAGTGACCGCCGACTATGTCGACGTCGACATCGACGTGACAATAGTGCATCCGTTCCCGGGCCTCCACCAGTACGACGGCTACGACGTGCGCGGCGTCTTCATGGGCGTTGGATCGCAGACGATGTCGTACGGGGACAACCTGCAGTACGCCGCCTACGATGCCGATCAGACGATGTATGACTTCAACGACAAGGATACCCTCCCGTACACCGACCCGTATGGCGACGACCTTGTCGGGATGCCCGACGGGTACACGAGATGGTTCAATGCGAGCGAGTTCACCTTCAAGGGGCTTTTCGGTTACACGCAGGGGAAGCTCGCGACGCCGAACTACCAGAGCATGCTGACCGCCACCCTTAACCCCTACAAGTACTTCGCGGACGGGCTCGGTCCGCAGGATGACCTCTGGACTTGGCTCAACGCGAACGCGGATTCCAACGGGGCATTCACTGCGGGAATTAGCAACACGAGGAATTACTACCTCCGTTTCCCCACGGCAAATGGGGTGAAGTATGGTTACGCGGTTGTCGCGAGCTGGAAGGGCGAAGCTCCCGAAGATCATCCGGCGAACGCGCCGGAAGCTGCGGCGTGCGCCGTGACCATTACCCCCGACATTTACTACGAGGATCCCACACACAAGGGCGGCGACCTTATCATGGACATCGACCTTTGGGGATGGGATTACCAGCCGTCGACCATTTTCGTCGAATCGACCGTCCTCAGCGCCGTCCATGAGTTCGATGCATCTGAAATGACTCCGGTCGGTGGCGACGACAACTTCTCGACTTACCATGCCGAGATTCCGGCGGACTCGGTCGAGGGTCTGGAAGGCAACGAGTTCTGGGTGATAGCCGAATACGGCGACTTGGACTACACCTGCGACTTTGCGCCTCCGGGAGGCGCTCCCGAGGCTCCGTTGGCTGCGTTCTTCCGCTATGATCTCGAAGTCCTGCCCGAATCGCCCTGTCCCGATCCCACCGTCACGGGAATCGATCCTGACTACGTGCTTGCGGACCTTCAGCTTGACGATGTGACCATCACCGGCACAGCGCTCGTTGATGGAACCTCGCTCGCTGTGAAGCTGGCAAAGACAGGTCAGAGCGATATAGTCGGGACGGATGTGACGTATGTCGACGACACCACGATAACGGCGGATTTCGACCTGACCGGCGCAGCGGAAGGTTTCTGGGATGTCGTGGTGACAAACGGGTGCGGCAAAGAAGCGAACGGGCCGGGGCTCTTTGAGATCTACTCCTGCGGCACGCTCCAGGGTTTCACGCAGAACTACCACGCGGTGATCATCTACAACTATCCGAACGACATGCCCACCTATTTTACCGGTGTGGCGGGTACTCAGACCGGGACACCGTACGCGATAAGCGCCGGTAATCGAAATGACAACTTGCTCGGCGCAATACCTACCAGCACAATGAACGGAGGCCCTCCCCAGTACTACTCGGATCCTACGGGAATGGGGAACATCAACCGCGATGTCGTGTGCGACTCCCAGAACAATGTATATTTCACCGACAGCTCGAACTACTCGCGCTTGCGATACTCCCACTTCGACGCGTCGACGGGCTTTGGCGCGGTGGTGGATTTCGGGACGATTACGTCGGGATGGAACATCTGGCGAATCACAATCGACGAGAACGACAACCCGGTTGCGCTGGCGTATTCAGGCAGCAATATGAGGGTCTTCCACTGGAATGACGGAACCTCGGGTTGGGATACGACGGACGTGCCCACGTCGGTCACAGGAGGAAACTACGGGAATGTGGGAGACTTCGACTGGAATCCGCTGCAGAAACACTACGTGTTCACAAGGTTTGTGTCTTCAGCACAATGCAACCTGTACGCGATCGATCAGGCGGGAAATCTGGTCAAGAGCCTGGACAACATTTTCCAGGGTCAGAACTGCGCAGGTCTTCCGGGAATCTACATAGACGTCACGGATCCCGGATGCCATATTGTGACATGGGGCAGCCATCCGAGTTACGGCACGGCGGCGGGCCCGTTCACCAGAATGACCGCTGCATACTCCGGCCTTGTGAAGACCAGCATTCAGGTCGGGAACTACACAGGCCCCAACCTGAACATCGCAAGTCCGCGCGGTCAGGTTGCCAAAGGCAGCGGACAGCTCTGCCTGAGCGCGCACTATATCAACGTGTATGCGAAAGTGCCGGTACCGTCGGACTGGTGATCCGTAGAGGATAGATGAATCGACAGCCCCTGGGTCGGACCCGGGGGCTTTTCATATCCTGGCCCTCGCTGGCCGGGTGCGCCGCTTTTCCAAGCGGCATGACATAAAAAGAAAGAGCCGGCTGGAAAGCCGGCGGACCCGGAGGGGACGATCTTACCGGGTGCGCCGACTTTCCAGTCGGCTCTGATCAGTCGAGAAGATGCCGCTTAGAAAAGCGGCGGACCCGGAAGGACACCCCGGAGAAGGTGCCGGATGACGGTCAAGCGGGTATAATAGGCGCTCCGATCAAGGGGCCAATCCTCCGGAGGCGGACGAGAGTCCAATATGTAGCAGCGGAGCAAGATGGGAATCTGGTCTTACATAGTGCCTTTCGCTTACCTGGTGTTGCTCGAAAGCCTGACGGTACGATGGGTGGCGGGCAATACCGTGCCGGGTCTGGTCAGCCGCGTGTTCGCAACAAACGTTGCCGGACTCGCGCTGCTTCTGTTTGTAACGATGACGGGATGGTTTTTCGGATGGTGGCCGGACATACGTAACTGGGCGCTCAGAGACACGTTCTTTCTTTTCCTCCTTATCAAGGCCCCGATTTTCGCGTTTCTGTTTCGACGTTGGGGCACGCAGCGCATTTTCACCCTCCACGTACTCAGCAATTTCGTGTCCGCGATAACCCTCAGCCTTCTTTTCATCTATTTCCCGATAGCGATGGCGGTTCGACAGGTGACGGCGGACCAGTTGAACGAGAAGGCGGTCCTGAGGGTCAAGGAGATCCAGGCCGCCGTTGAGGCTTTCAAGGTCACTCACGGATACTACCCCGGATACATCTGGGGCGGCGACATGATCTCCTGGAAAGAGGGTAAGTGCCCCGACCCCCTCCTGAACCAGGGATATCTGACGGCCTACCCGGTGAATCCCCTCAACCTCCGGCGCACATTTTTCGAGCCCAGACGGGTGCCGGGCTGGAAGGAGCTTTGGTTCGGGTACAAGTCGAAGGAGTTCCTTGAGGTGAGGAGCCTCTGGGAGCCGATAGTCGAGACCGACGCAAGGTTCGGATACCGCGGCGCGAAGATGGGCAATGTGCTTCCGGACCCGAGGTATGACCAGACCGGATTGCCTGACAACGTCAGATTCCAAAGGGTTGGACATTGGCTTCCCGGCGGTTTTTTCTACCGGTCGTACGATTTCGATAAAAACGGTTTCGCCGATGCGTATATATTGGGCGTATGCGGGGACGAGACATACCAGACGGGAGCCGATATTTACGATGCCAGGCTGGATACGCTTGCGGGGGATCGCACGCTGGGCGGAACCACAGGCGATCGAATTCGCGACGGTGTCAAGTACATTCATCGTGCGGGGTTCAAGCCGGTGACCAGCCCGCTCGTGGGGAAGCCGGTTCCGTGGCTGGGGCAACCCACCGCGCCCGAGGGCGGCGAGGTCTCGGCAGGGGAGACGGAGCCGGATGTCAAGCCGCCTGTGGATGAGGGCGAAGAAAATGTGGAATAAATCGCCCCTGTGTTAGTCGATTGTGGAGGAGTGGGGAACGATTGTTGGAAAGGCCCCGAGCTGCTATCTGTAGTTCCCGTCAGCAGATAGCATCAGCAAGAAAGCGCTGGTGCCTTCGCCGGAATAACCATAGCCGGGCTGACAGTTCACCCAGGTGTCCGCGGAAGGCCCCGGATCGAAATCGAAGTCCCGGGCAAAAGTCCCCGTAAGGTAAATCCTCCCGTCGGGAAGAACGGCGAGATCGTACTGCCCGTACTCAACGTTCCAGTAGATGTTTTTCCAGTTCCGTGCCCACTGGGAATTACCCGCAGGGCTGAACTTGCTCAGGAACACATCGCCCTTGGTCGAATCATGCTCATCGAGCGAGGGTCCGGGGTCGAAGTCAACGGTTCCTTCAAATGAGCAGGAAACGAGGATGTTGTCGGCTCCGTCGATGGCGAGTTTTGCCGACTCCCTGAAGCGAGTCTTGCCTTTCCATGTGCTGACCCATTGAAAAGCGCGGTCCCTATCGAGCTTGAGAAGAAAGAAATCACTTTCACCTGCCGGGGAGATCGATCTTGCCGCGGGACCGGGGTCGAAGTCGAAAGACTCACCGAAGTTGCCGCACAGGACGATCGATCCCATCGAGTCAAGGATGAAATCCTCGGTATAAGGGGGCACGACGGCGCTCCACACGTGCTGTCCGTCGGCTGTTAGTCTGTTGATGAACGAACAGCGATTGGGGGCTCGTATCGGCTGCGGCGAAAAGTCGCCTCCCAAAAGCAGTATGTCGCCCGCGGGATCGAAGGCGATCCTTTCCGCGGACAGGTTGGATTTCCAGACGCGTGTCCAGATTTCGTTTCCGTCCGAGTCAAGCCTCGTAATGAAGGTGTGCAATGTCGTAGCATCGCTGTCTGGAGGAGCGGTCTTCAGCCCAAGCTTGCCCATATAGCGTCCGGACATGACGATGTCGCCCGAGGCGCTCACCGCGAGGCAGGTTGCCTGTGCATCATACTCGTGCTCCCAAACGAGGTTCCCGTCCGGATCGGTTTTGCGCAGTACGAGTTTCGGTGGGAAATCGCCGGACGGATCGCGCCCGTTCAGATTGCTGGTGACGTATATATTCCCTCGAAGGTCGCAGGCGGGCGCAAAATCCTCGTCCTCAGGCTCGGGATCCCCGAAGACCAGCGGCTTTTTCCAACCGCTCACCCACTGGAAGTCTCCCGAGGAGTCGAACTTTGACAGGAACATTCCGGACAGGTCCGGCAGAACGCAGGATGTGGTGGGGTCGGGGTCAAAGTCGGTAGTGCCCTCATAGGAGCCGATGATATAGAGGTTGCCGGATGGATCTTTGGTAATGCCTGCGACGATCTGGCGGCGTTCTGTCGGCAAAGCCACGGCAGGCCCTCTCGAGCCCCATCCCGTGCCGTTTGCGTCCCACACTTTTCCCCATCCCACTGGATCGGGGCTGTCAAGGATCACGATGTTCCAGTCATGATTATCGGTACCGTAGGAGGGATCCGAGGCGGTGACACTGATCAATGTGCGAGTGTCCCAGGGAACATCGTTTGCCAGAAAGCTCACCGTGCGAAGCGGGGAATCGTAGAACACGCCCGCATTCGGAGGGTTGCAGGACCAAATGTAGACTGTCCGTGGATGCGGTTGGCGGACGCAACCCAGTCCAGCTACGGGGGGCGAGGGAAAGTACTTGCCGGTGAAGTTCACGAGTTCTCCTTCATAGACGGAAACCGGGCCGTCGTAGTCGGGTGGCTCACCGTAAGGAACGGTGGCCGGCGCGGTGGTGGTGGGGCCGGGACAACCGAGAAGGCTGACGACCACAACGACGCTTGCAAGCTTGAGATATCCGGCACTCATCGACAGAACCTCCTGAACGCAATAGTACACGTTGCATGGCTCGAGACAAACTCCGCAAACAGAGAGGCACACGCTTACCGGATCGCGTGTGCCTTCAGTACGTATTTATCATATGGCTCTTCTGCCAAATACGATTCCGGAGTGTGGCGCACGGTTCATCGGATAGTCTAAACTGTCAGGGTCAGGGAAACGGGAGGTCACAATGCGAAACACATTAACGGGCCTGATAATCGGACTTGTCGCGATGCTGCTCCTAAGCTGCACTCAGACAAAGCCTGCATCAGCGACCGATGACACCTCGTCTGCGTCATCGTCGTCGGACAATCCGGAGTCTTCGGGGGACTCATCCATCTCTGAACCGGTCGAGGATTTCTGGAAGCCCCCGGAGGGTCGGAAGCCCAGGTTCCTTTTCGTGCACCATTCGACCGGCGAGGGATTCCTGTTTGACGGCGGTATGAAAGACATGCTGGAGAAGGACGGATTCGAGGTCCACAATCGGACGTACGGCGATGGATGGGTCGGCGACAACACCAACCCGGCGGATTTCCCCGTCACTTTCACCGAGCATTTCGACGATCTGATCTCGTGGGAGCTTCCTGAGGGGGAGCACTACGACATCATTGCGTTCAAGAGCTGCTTCCCGGCATCGAACATCTGCTCCGACGAGGACCTGGAGGCGTACAAGGGATACTACGAGACGATCAAGTCGGTGACCAGGCAGCATCCGGAGATCCTTTTCATTCCGTGGTCGACCCCGCCGCTGGTTCCGAACGGTACCGAGCCCGAGTGCGCCGCGAGGGCGAGAGATTTCGCGACGTGGCTGACCGGTCCGTACATCGAGGGCGAGAGTAACCTTGCCTCATTCGATGTCTTCAGCAAGCTCGCAGGCGATGATCCTTCGGCAAGGGACTACAACTGCCTCAAGTACGACTACCAGGGCGATCCAAACGATTCACATCCAAACCACATTGCGAACGTGGGCGTCGCGAACGATTTCTTCGTCTGGCTCAGCCAGCTGGTGTGGCGAAGGTTGTAGCATGCGCCTCCGGCGCATGGTTCCTGGGCATTTCCGCACCGAAGCCCGCGCGTGAGCAAGTGCGTACTTCAGCCCCTGCAACGGATTCAGGTGAGACGCTTTCTGTGCCACGGGCGTCGATCAGGAAGAACCAGCCACTCGATCATGCGGAAAACTTTCGTCCCGATCCAGTCTCTCGGTGTGAGCGGCTCGACGAGGATTGTCGCTACGCCGGCGAGGTTTCCGCCAAGCATGTCGGTGCAGCACTGGTCGCCGATCATCAGCGCCTCCTCTTTTGTGCACCCGACCATGCCGAGGGCTTTGTCGAGCAGTTTCCATGCGGGTTTGTAGACCTTCGGGACGCCGGGCAGCCCCGACACCTCCCTGAGCCTGTCGATCTTCCATTGGGTTGCGTTCGAGTAGAGGAGGCACTTCACGCCCGCATCCTCGGCACGTTTTATCCAGGCAAGGTTTTCGGCCGGGACGTAATCGTAGACA
Source organism: uncultured Planctomycetota bacterium (assembly GCA_964354375.1). Classification (GTDB taxonomy): domain Bacteria; phylum JAJVIF01; class JAJVIF01; order JAPKYR01; family JAPKYR01; genus CAYGZQ01. The sequence continues at coordinate 741 of CAYGZQ010000079.1, read as the reverse complement.
CCGTAGGGAACGAGCGTGTTGTCGATGTCGAGGAGAGCGCCCTTGAATCCGCGCGACGCGAATTCTTCGATCGGGATTTCGGCAAGGGACGGATAGCGATAGTCGGGAAGTAGCGGGTTCACGAGTCTTGTCAGCGGATCTCTCTACTTTTCTTCTTTCTTTCGGGACTTGACGGGCATGCCGCGTCGGGCCCTTGTCTTGTCGAGCCAGGTCTGGAGTATACCGGCGGCCGCGAGCGCGTCGATGAGTTTCCTTCGCTCCTCGGTGGGCATGCCCTGCAGGAGGCCCTCGTTGGCGCGGGTGGTGAAGCGTTCATCCTGGAAATGGACGGGGAGGTCGGTGCGATGCTGGAGGTCTTCGGCGAACTCGCGGACCACCTTGGCCATGGGGCCCTCGATACCCTCTTTGGTCAGGGGCAGCCCGACAATCACAACGTCGGCATCGCTCTTGATGATGATCGCCAGGTGATCCATGTCCTCATCGTGGTTATCGCCGAACTGAAACACCCGGTGAGGGATGACCATCATCAACTCTTCGTCGGCTCTCGCCAGACCCACCCGCTTTTCGCCGTAGTCGACGCCCATGTAACGCATGGCAGGCATGATTTCTCACCTCCCCGAGCTTTCCGCGGAATTATAGCACTTATGGGAGGCATGAAAAGGGCCGTGGGCAAACCTCACCCCCCCTTCCCCCCTCTCCATCCGCCGCGGCGGATGGAGAGGGGGCTAGGGGGTGAGGTGG
>CAYGZQ010000078.1:0-16234 GCA_964354375.1 uncultured Planctomycetota bacterium | reverse complement strand
TTCCCTTACGGGACTACCGAAACAATCCGATTTGTAGGGGCACGGCATGCCGTGCTGCTGCTATTCATGACATTCTAGGACAGTATCTAGTCAAGAGGATAGCGATTCCGGAGAGGATAGCCAAGAATCGCGGTCCCGAATCCAGAGCACACACCCTTCCAGAATAATAGGAAATTTAGCGTCATTACCGTCACTATCGTCATAGCCCGCTTCTGATGCTGGTTCCAGGGTGACGGTAAAATGACGATAAGAATCCGTTACCGTCATTACCGTCACTTAGCGTCACAACGGTCGTCAAGGCAATCCGGATTCGGGGGCTTCCGTGGTGTTTCCTTGCTGCCTGTAACGAAAATCAGCCGACGCTGACCCTTACCCATGTCCAAGATCGCGCTCAGATCGCGTCTGGCGGCCTCATACGCGCCTGATTTGGGGTCCCCGGCCTCCAGTCAGGGCGAAAACGAACATTCTGCACGCTGTATGCGTTATATAAAGAAAAAGGCCCCCATGGTGGAGGCCGTGAGAAGTGGTTGCCGGGCCGGACAAACACTCACGTGTCGTCAACAAGTAGCGCGAACACCAGATCGTTTACGGCCCTTTCAGGGAGTCCGGCAAGGCGGTTCGACTGATGCATCAGGCGTTCGGTTGTCGTGAGCTGGCAAAATAGAGAGAATCGTGCATGATGACTACCGTACTATACGAAAATGTGGTATAATTAATTAGCAGGGAAAATCCCTTACGATCGCGTCACGCGCTGCATAGAGACCCGGCGATGCCCATGGGGAGTGCTACTGCATCGGTTCTCCCCGGCATATTCGGCCCCCTGACAAGCGAGAGTCCCCGCGGTGAGACGGGGACTCTGAGGCAGTTAGATGAGGCGACCGGCTACTCCCTATCGCGTGACTCCAGCTTCGCGAAGACCGTATCGTTCACAGCCTTCTCGGGTTTGCCTTCAAGGCGTCGGGACTGGTGGACGTAGCGTTCGGTCGTGGTGACCTGGGAGTGGCCGAGGGCGTGCTGGACGTCGCGGAGGTCGACGTCGTCGGATGAAAGCGCGATGGTCGCGAAGGCGTGACGCAGGGAGTGAGTCGAATGATCCTTGAGTCCGATCGCGTCCAGGCGGTGGCGGATGATGCGCGACACGGATCGGGGAGTGAGCGAGGATCCGGTGTCGCGTTTGGACAGCGACGGGAAAAGCGGGTCCTCAGGTCGTTTAAACGGGCTTTGAGTGAGCCAGGGACGGATGATCCGCTCGACGTCCGGCCAGATCACGACGAACGCGTCCTTCGCGTGATGCCCCTTCTGTTGGATGCGCAGGAGGAGTTGGCCGCCCTGGTGCACAAGGTCGCGACGGAGAATGCGGACGATTTCAATGCGTCTGAGCCCGCATCCGATTAGCAGGGCGATCATCGCACGGTCGCGGAGATCGGTGAGCGTGTTGGTCGGGATGGATGTGACCAGGTCGCGGGACTGATCGACCGTGGTCGGCAGTCTGCCTGGAGCGTTTGACGCACGGACCTTCCCGACCGCGAGCACGCCTTCGATGAGTAACTGCAACTCACCGGCACGTGACGCGCTGATGTGCCCGGTCCTGAGCGCCTTGCGAACGTAGCCATGCAGGAATCGATAGAACGCGCGAATCGCGGCCAGGTAGGCGTTGATTGTGTGCGGAGAATGTCCGGTGTCGAGAAGCGCGTCGCGGTAGGCTTTGACCGAATCCTCATCGGGAACGCAAGTGACTGGAGCCTGAGGCTCGACGCCACAGAACGCAGTGAATCGGCTGAACGCATCATGGTACGACCGCCGGGTTTCCCCGCGGTAGTCAGCCAGGAACGTGTCGGTGAGCGTCTGCCAGGTGATGCCGAGCGTCAAAGGTGACGGTTCAGGGATCGCGGGTCGCTCGGGCAGCGCGAGATAGTCGAAACGTTTGAACACGCGCTCATTCACCGTGATCCCTCCTTACGGACGTTGCGGAAGTCCATGATCCAGAGCGGCTCTTGGTTGTGATCGTATTCCCCGATCCATCGACTTCCAGCGTGATTTTCCCCGCCAGTGCGCCGAGCATCAGCGCAGAAATCGCCGGACCCATGTTCATCCCTTCCGCAATGCACAGCGCCCGGAAGCGCCGCCACACATCCCCGTCCACATGCTTGAGGAGCTTCGTCGTGTCGGATGTCATCGCGCGTCCCTCCTGATCCTGACATCCCAAATCTGAGTGTCGAACTCATCAGGCAGCCCGAGACTGTAGCTGCACTCGGCCTCCTCCCACTTGCAGACCGCTTCATAGCTGACGCCCGCGATGGTCTCGAAATGATTCTCGGCTTGCTCCGTTGTCTCAAACGCGTCGATGTCCTGCAGCACGCCGCCGTAGTTGTCGATGACCAGGTGAATCGGGTCGTCCAGTCGCTTGCGGATGTTCTCCAGGTGCTGCGCGATGTTGCGCACATCGGTTTCGCAGATCACGAAGTCGTCAACAAGCGATGATTCACCGAGACTGTCCAGCGTCGCTTGTATCTTGGCCAGTGATTGCTCGATTGTATGTGTCGTTTCGTTCATGGTTTGTCTCCTCGATAGTTGTTCGCCTTTTCCCTGCACTACCTCACTGGTAGCCGCTCACTCGGGCAGCCGGACCGGCATCACGACTGCGATGCGCTCGGTGTCCGGGTAGTCAAAGCGTGCGGGTTCCAGACCGCCATTCGTCGACAGCGTGATTTCACCGTTCGCAAGCTTGAGCGTTTCGATCAGGTAGAACACGTTCAGCGCGAACCGTCGCTCCGGACCCGCGACGTGCACGCAAGGCACGACCGCTTCCGCGCTTCCCATTGATTCAGCGTGCGCGCTCAGATTCAGTGTCCCGTTCGCGTTCACGACGACCATATCGCGCCCGTCCCGTTCCGATGCGATGACCGCAAGCGCGTTCAGGCTTTCAATTGTCGCTTTCGTGTCAAGCCGGAAGCGCGACTGGCAATCGTCCGGGATGACCTTCCGATAGTCGGGGTACGGAGTGTCAAGTAAATGCGAAACGCCTTCAACGCCTTCCGACGGGACGCTCCATGTCATCAGGTTCTCCGCAAACCCGATGCGCAATGACGCGTCCGGGTCGATCTTGAGTTTCGCCATTGCGTGAATCGTCCCTGTCGGGACAAGCGCGGCTGATTCGCTTTCATCCGGCTTCGTGCTGTGCGTTCCGCGAATCCTGGACACGTGAAGCCGATGCCCGTCGGTGGCGACCAACTCAAGCGTGTCGGGTCGGTACGCGAACAGGATCCCCGACGTGAAGTTTTTCGGCATGTCCATGCTGGACGCCGCCATGACGAACACGGCTTCACCGGTGAAATCGTTCCAGGTCGTGTCGGTGGTCGTACCGATGTCATCGGCTTCCGGGAGTGTCGGGTAATCGGCACCGGGTCTTGCGTTCAGCGTGAATTCCAGATTCCCGGCTTTGATTGTGACTTCCGGGTTTTCCGTCCCCGTCCGAAAGTCAACGGTGGTCGTGTCGGCTTTCACCTTGTCAATGACCTTGCGTAGGTCCTTGAACCTGACCGCAACCGCGCACGGATTCGCGCCGTCAATCGGGACTTTGACGGTCAGGGACTTTTCCATGTCGTACACGGTCAAGCGTGCCGATCCGTGCTGGACTTCCACGTGGACGCGCTCCAGAATCGCCAGGGACGGCCTGGCATCGACGAATGCTGCAAGGCGCTTCAATGCTGCCTTGAGGGTTTGGGTGTTTATGTTTCCTGTCATGGTTGTGTCTCCTAGTTGTGTTGTTTAAACGGCCTTTCCCTGTACGTTCCCTTCAAAGATAGTCGGCCCAAACGACCGGCCAGAGTTCGCGACAGCATCCCGCGCCTTCCGCGACGGCTTCACGCACATAGCGCGCGCCTTCACTTGTCAGCGCGTGCACGAGCGGGACGCCACAGACTGAGCAATGGCAGGGACTGTCGGTTTCTTCGAAGTCGAGCGGGAATGTCGTTTCGTCCGGGCAATCGTCCGGAAGGCAGTCGGCGCAGAAATAGTCAACATACTTATCTGTTTCCACGAACCCGGGGACGGGCGCCGTGTCTGCGGTCATGTTCTGCGCCTGGTAGCAGTCCGCGAATTTCCAGCATGAATGGCAATGCTCGGGCGTGTTCGCCGTCGTGTTCAGGGACTTGGCGGTTTGTGTTCTCATCGCGTCCCCCCTGAATCCATGATGAAATGGGCATCACAGTCGCCACAGACTGCGTTTAAACAGTCTGTCGCAGCGCGCACGATCTGACCGCATGATGGACAGACATACTTGCGAAGCCTGGTCGATTGTCTCTTGCGGTCGGCGCTCAAGTCGCCATGCCCGTTCGGCATCGGTGGCAAGCGGTCGGCAAGGAATCCCGCAAGCTTCGCCTTGAGCTCGGGACCCGCGACGGTCGCGGTCATCTTGCCAGTGAGCCCGACACGCTTCGCAAGCTTCGGGAATTGTCCGCGATGCCCGTCATTCGGTCGCGCTGCGTGAATCATCTCGTGCAAAAGCACGTCCAGAACGCGCGACGGGTCGTTGAAGATCGTCGGATGCAGCGTCAGGAGTCCGGGACCGGCTTCGCAATCCTTAAGGAAATGCGCGTACTCACCGATGCGCTGATTGCGTGACGGTCGGGCGCCTTTGGACGGAAAGCCGAACGTGATCGTGACGCGCTCGGGCGCTTCCGGTAGCAATTCGTCCCGGAGTAGCGCGTACGCTTTCTCAAGCCATGCGATGCGCTCGGAATTCATCCCGTCCGAGTCAGCATGGCCGGCGTCACCGGATGCGCTTCCGGTCGCGTCTGTACTGCCAGTCTCTTTTGGTGGGGGGATGGCCGGATGATCGGCCAGTGTGGTACAATACATCTGTTTTATCCTTTCGCCCGATCGGGTTCGTGTCCAAACTTTCCCGGTCGGGCTTTTGTTATGTGTGATGATACCAGTATAGACTCGTCAAACCCGAAAGTCAATAGCTTAACTTGTTTTTTCGGGTTTATATGCGGGTTTTTTCTTGGTTATGCGTTCTGCCGGAAAATATGAATCTCTCGTATTTTCTGCACGCTTACGCAAACGTCCCGATGCTGGCAACATGGCCATTTAAGCGCCTTCCCTAGCTTACATGCTACCTAACTCACAATAGGGGACATTAAAACGCATGCCAGTTTGGGGATGATAAGCTGCATCGTTTCAATGGAATATGGCCGGTGTCCGGGACCGTCGGCATCCGAAAACGCGCGAACCATCCGGGACCGGGGGGGGTGTTGGGCCTGGCCCTGGCGCGCTCGTAGGAGTCCCATGCCGCTCACGCGATACAGGTCATTTCCAAGTTTCGAAAACCTGCATCAAACAGACTGTCCTTCGTCAATGACGGGGGCCCGAAACCGGGGCCGCGGGGGTGCCTGGCGGGATCAGGGAGTCCCAGCCAATTACAGTAGAACGGTTCGAAGCGTCCCCTACCGGGGGGGATTTGGACCGAGGGGGTAGGGGTTGCCGATGGGACTCCTGCGCGGCTTACATATCGGTGCCAATGGTGAGAGTGCATTCGGCAGCGGCCATACGACCACCCTGTGGTGTTGAGGGGCCCGGGTAAGTCCGGGGTAGGAATTCCGAGGCGCCATGAGGCATCTGAAGGGTGCCTTGAAGCGAGACAAAGACGTGGGGTAGAGAAAACGTAAAGGAAGGCAAGTCTCGAAGCGCGTAGAAGGTGCTGAGAAACGGTGGAAGGCTAGCCAACAGCGAGGAGCCGAGTAGTGCCGTGGCTGTGAACGCTCGGGCGCTCTGAGTTTGTTATCCTTGGGGATTTTCCCATTGACTCATGGTGATTGATCAAATAGAATTGTAGGTGGCGACAGAGGATGGGGCAACGCTATAAGGGAGGTTTTCGCATGTTTAAGAGGAGACTACGCAAGATATACCTCGCAGGCCCCATCACCGGCTGCAATGATGACCAGAAGAAAGTTTGGAGACAGAGAATCGAGCGAAGCTGGCCAGATGAGTTTGAGTTCATATGCCCTGTGCAGCGGATTGAGGCATCTCCAGCGAAGACCCCATATCAGATCGTAAGCCTGGACATGGAGGCAATCCGCGACGCAGATGCCGTCATAGCCAACATGTGGAAGGCATCGATTGGGACCGCGATTGGGGTGGCAGTGGCAAGTTTCAATGGCAAACCTGTCATCGTCATCGACAGGAACCTCTTGAGAAACGCGACCTTGGAGTATTATGCGTACGACGTTGTGGACGACGAGGATGAAGCTATGCTGCGCCTCAAGGAGTACTTCAGGCAGCAAGACAAGATCGACACCGTCCAAAAGTCACATGGCAGACCGGATGAGGCCTTCAGTCTCGTCAAGCTTGTTAATTCCCTGAAGAAGGCATGCGTTGCAGCCGGTCAAAACGATCTGCTGGCTCCACGAGAGGTTGTCCCGAGAGTGCTCGACAAACTCGCGGTCTCATATAGCGAAGGACCTGGAACGGTCAGGAGCTTCGCAATCAAGGCAGCGGTCTTCGAGGTCCTGGCGGAGCTCGAAGGCGACGAGGAAAAGGGCAGCGGTTTCCAACGCATTAGGCAAGCTTGGACGCAATACGATAAGAAGAAACCTGACAAGGAGTTCCTTCCCGCCAAGGAAACGGACATCAGACTGCACCGAGTTCCGCAACCCGTGCGCATACATAGTGGGAAGAAATCTCACAAGCTGCTTTGGGGCAAGATGAGAATCGGACGGCTTGAAGACATCCCCGCTTCAGCCAGAAGAGCGTTCTCCGAGATCTGTCGAGTGGACGGCGTCGAGGAGGTCAGGTTCACGGGATTCAAGAGGGCCTCGCATGATGGTCCTTGTGTTCTGGAGTTAATGGCCGATCTCAAGTCGGCTTGGATTACAGGCTCCTGTTTCGACAAGGGGAAATACGGCGCTGAGCAGTTCTTCAAGATCAAGGTGCGAAATCCCGAGAGCAGGGACGCAATCCTCATGAAGCTCCGCGAGCAGCTCAGATCCCGAAACCACTATCCTGTCAAGGAGATGGCTGAGGAGCCCCCGGATTCAGTAGAACAGGCGGATCCCTGATCCGGCGCCCTGGGTGAGATCATGGATCTCTGGCCAGTGCAAGAACTGGTATATCGGTTGGATGAGACATGTGTATCACTCGCAGATGTGAGTGAAGGGGTCCGTTATCTGGTGAGTGACTCCCTGCAATTCGGAGTCTTCAACGATGCACCCGAAAAGTGTCCGAAGGGAGTCGGCTAGATTGAATATGAAATCCCGGTCGACGAAGGCAACTCGATATCCGTGCCTGAAATGATACGGGTTACCGCACCAGTCAATCAAACGGTCTTCTCCGTCCTCATCGAAGTACACCCCGTTATTGTGAACATTGTTGCGCACGTGCCTGGCCAAGTCGAGAAGCGCAATGCCTTGCTGGGGCGGTGACGAAAGCCTTGTAACAAGCAGGGATAGACGTTTGCGAAGGGGCCAGTCCTGCCCTTGCAGGCACTGGCAGCAATTCCCCTCAACCAGGCTCGCAAGGATACTTCCACCACAGAGAAGAAACCATGGAAGAACCCAAGCTTGGCGAATTCCTGAAACCGAACTGCAAGGTCTTTGGGGGGCTTAGTCTTGACGGGCCAGTGTTTCACCAACCATAGCGGGTTCGTCAAATGATGCGCAAGGAACACGAAGGCGAACCGCAGTGAGAGGCATCCGGCTTCTAATCTGCTAAATGCCGTGATCCGTGCGTCTTTCTGAGGATCAAAGCGAAGGTAGAGTGACGTGACGGCCTCCCTGTCTGTGCGGACCTTACCCAATAGTTCATCTGCGCGGCTCAGCATTCTGCCAACGAGCCCGGATACGGGCTGAATTGTAGCACCAGCCAACGTCGGGCTTTGCCATACCTTCTAAGTGTCCGATTTCCAGCCGCTTACAGCTGTCTGACGGATGTCTGGAGCGACGACGCAAGGATGGAAGTACTCAGGTCCATGTAGTGTTGTGGGCAGGTCCGAAGGCGGCCTGAACATGGAATTCCATCGTCCCAATCTGAAAAGGCAGCGCTCAAGGCATGAAGACTCTGAATAGCGTCCGCAACCAGCGGCTCAAGGGCTCGTCTGGAAACATCCGAGCCGCTGCATTAATGCAGCCCCAATATGCTCGAGAGCCAATCAATGACGGGTCTACGTCTAAGGTCTTCCCAGTAGAACTGATTGCCATAACTTCTCAGACATGCATAGCAACTCGCCTCCAGATCGGGGCACTTGCAGTCTCGCACTCTAGCTAGGGATGCCTCTAAAACAGTTCCAAGATCACCGAGTATTCGGCGGATGTGACCCGCGCCTCCGGGGATCCGGTCATAGACAACCAACTCGCCAACACGACTCTCCTCAGTCCATCCGTGGTAAGTGCCTCCAAGGTCACTAGCGTCCATGTTGAGTGCGTCAGACGCTCCGTTCAAGAATGCGGATATAAAGGACAACCAGAAAGAACGTTCTGTTATGGGCGGTGCTGCTGGTGTACAGCCAGCAAATCTCAATTGCAGAATATCAGTTGTGAACTCGTGAGCCAAATCAAGGCGTATGATTTGTCCTGAGCATTTCGTGCCCCACGGAGTCTCATGTGTCTTACTACTGGGCGGCTTTGGCAATCCCCTACCACACTTGCGGCATATGTGATAGCCTTGGAATGAATGACCGCTGTTAGCAAGGAACAGCTGGCCACCGGCTTTCTCTGCAAACGAGACGCCCTGAATGGCATGGTCCTGAAAATCCCCGGGATCCGCTCCCTCAAGCAAGAACACTTCCGATACTCGCGGACCAGTTCTTCTGCTCCTTCCGGGCAGCTTTACGGGATCACTGACTAGTGTCGTGAAACCATCAGGCTTGATATACGAACGTGGCAAGAACTTGCCTTGCAGACGTGTTCCACATCCCCTCCTTGTGCAGGTCCTCGAGAGTCTCTCTGTTGCATGAGCCGTCATGATATTGCGGCACTCAGGGCAGCACGCGTACTGCCTTATCTCTGGCTCTCTAGAGTTGAACCAAACACCTCCAGAAGTGAAGAGATACCCATCAGCGACAATCTGTGCCCCTGGAGCATATTCTGAAATACCGATTTCACGGTCTCGCTGGAGTCTCATACGATCGCTGAAGTCCTTCTGGCGCACCAGAAGCTTCACTACATCCTGCGGGAAGGCATAGCCGGGAAGCCATGAGCAGCTGCTAAGGAAATCAATAAGGCGATCCTTCTTAAACTGCCTGATCAAGCGATCAAGTGAAAGAGCGCCGTATGCAAGGGCAGCGCGAGCTTCCATAGAGGCATCTTCCCGCTGCTCCTCAATGTCTGACAATTGGTCCTGAAATCTCTGAAGTGGTTGCTGAACGAAGCGTTTCAGCACGCTTCTCTCATCCACAAGGAGCATACTTATGGAGCGCGAGATTGCTGTCTCAGGGTCAAGTGAGCCTACATCTCTCAGGACAGCCGTCAGGATCTCCACCATATTCGCGCGGATAGTTTCGTTCTCCAGGCAGCCCGCGAAGCGCTCAGCCAAGGTAGAGCCACGGACTTTATTTAGGAAAAAGCTCTCAATCACAAGCTTGTCGAGTACTTCTTCTTCCACATCGTTTACACTCCTGAGGAAATACCCCAACATAAGCGAATTGCAGTGTCGCTGGGCCAAGGGCTCATTGGCTAGGTTCAGATACGGTGAGGGAACACGGCCCAATATGATTTCTTCAGGATGCTGATAGTGGAATTGATCGTGGGGAACATTGCGACAGAAGGTAAGAGCTATCGAAACTCCATCCTTCCGCCTGCCAGCACGCCCAGTACGTTGAATGTATGAACTCGTGGTAGGCGGAACATTTCGTAGCAGTACAGCCTTGAGTGAGCCAATGTCAACCCCCATCTCAAAGGTTGTGGAACTGCTCAGAACATTGATTTCTCCTTTCATGAAAAGACGTTGATACTCCCTGCCATGTTCATTTGTAAGCTGAGCCGTGTGCTCTTTCACGCTTAATGCAAGCGGGGGCAAGAGGTACCGGCGGCGATAATGGTTCTCGTGGAATAACAACCGGAGCTCTTCCTCGCTCAATTTCCTGACTACTCCTGGACATTTGCTTGTTAAGCAGAAACCAAGATCGACGAGTGTTGTTACTCGTCCACAGCGATCGCATATTCCCCAATCGGCATGACTTGTTACTTGCAGAAGAGACGGATCAATCCGAAACTCTCCAGGCCAGGATTCTGTCTCAACCAGTATCGATTGCTTTAACAAGTCCCATACTCGTGTTAATAAGGACGAAAGTTCATCCGCCTTCTCATTCTTGTTCATCCCGAGTAGCCGTGCGAGCAAGTCAAGCTGGCGGCTGGATGATACGGCTCTTTTCCTTTGCTTGTCTGGGGCAAGATACGGATTCCAGCGAATAACCCGCCGACCGTCTCTCATTCCGCTGAGTTCTTGGTGGAAAGTCACGGCTTTGGGCCCAGGATCCTGGATATCCCGATTTGTGATGTAGTACGGGAATTCAATGGCTTGGCGCATGAGGAAGATATCGAGCAACGCATGTAGAGCCTGCCATCCTGCGGACAATCCCGCAGAGAAAAGCTCTGGCAATTGTAATGGAAAAGTACTTCGCTCTTCCTCATTGAAATCGAAGGAGAGCGCGGCCAAACACATGCCGGGAAGTGTTGTCCTGGTCCGGAACGACGATGAGAAGTTCCAGAATAGGAGAATCTCAACCTCATGCTTAGCGGTTGTCTTGTCAGAGCTCCGAAGTCTTCTTCTAGGGATGAGATCAAAGTACTCTACTCCTGCATTATCACGCTTCTTGACTACGGCAATTCGCGCCTTTTCAAGCCCACGAACGTACTCACTGGCAATTTCCTCAAAGGTCACGGGCCTCGCCTCTCGCTGCTCAGCATCAATGATAGCTGTGACCAGCGGACCCAGGTAAGCTGTTTCCAGTGTTGTCTGAGCCAGATATGAAGCGAAGAACGCAGCCCGCTGACGGGCATCCGAGAAGACTAGGAGGTTTCGACCATGGGCGGGTAACTCGGCAAGGTGTTCATCTCTATCATCATAGGGTAAGTTACGTATGACTGTTTCGGTGAGAACAGCAGTAGGGCCATCCTCTCGTGTCCGGAAATCCCTAAGTACAGATGGATAAGCTCTGCTCTGACCACCGCAACGGGGGCAAGTCCGCAGGTTGCCTTCATTGTCACTTGGATCCAGAATATTGAGTTGCACAAGAGAATGATCAACACAGCTTGCAGGCTTTTCTACATCTTCGGAATAGACTCCACAATTCAGGCATACCCAAGCTTTTCTGCGGATGATTTCATCGTGTTCATCTTCCGTGTCTTCGAATTCAGCGGCCCAGGCAAGCAGCCTCGCGACAGGTGATAGATGAGGTGGGCTGCTTGAATGCCACTTGCCGTCCACGAGGTATATCCTGCAGACCGGCAAACCACAGTGAACACAAGTCGCCAACGGGAGAACTGCACTCTGGCAATGTTCACAAACGTTTCTATCTTCCAGGTAGAACGAACTCCACAAAGTACCGGGGTGCTTATCTTTGTCTGAGCATTCATCGTTCAGACAGATCGTGGCTCCAGCCAAGCCCCGCGCAAAGAAGTGGTAACGGGTTGGTAGTAAGGGCGCTGAGTCAGGTGTCCGTTTCGCAAACGCTCCCATCGTTATCAGCCACTGGATGGCTCGCTTTGATGTGTTGTCAAGGGAGAGACCCAATAGCTCAGAAAGCTCCTCGAAGCTTGCCGGTCTTTCACGACAGAATCGATAAATCTTGTTGAGTGGCTCACTGACCGCAAGAAGCTCGTATAATATGCGCGCAGGTTTTCGCTCATTAATCTCACCGCAGTCAATGCCAACTGAAGCAAGTCTCCCTACTAACTCGTCGGCCCTCTCCACAGCGTCAGCCCAAGCAGCGAAATCCTCTTCATCGCTTCCGATACGGAGGAGAGTTTCAGCATCAGGAAAAGGTGTGAGAGTATCAGAGAACTCGTCAATGGTCTCCCCTAGCAGAACATTCGCCCTCGGGAATGGTAATCCGGAGATATCGCTACCGAACTTGGCAATATCTCCGACGGCATCCGCTTCATCCCCGAGAGTCGCGCTGGTCAATACGAACTGTGGTGAGTCCTTGCCTCTGAGCAAGTATTGACGTATTCGGCGCATCAATAGTGCAATTTCGATGCCCTGGGCGCCTGAGTATGTGTGCGCTTCATCTAGAACAACAAACTGCAGTTTGCTGTCGGCAAAAACCTCCGAGTCCCGGGGGCGAAGGAGCAGGTATTCGAGCATGGCAAAGTTTGTAAGGAGTATGTTCGGCGGGTCGCATCGAATCTCACGCCGCGTGTAGCGCTCGTTTGGAATTACCTCATCCGGTCTCTCTACTTCTTCAGTCGTCTCAGGCGTATCACCTGTGTAGCGGCCAAAAGTGATATCGGGCAGTGGCTCAAGCAGCTTGCGTAAGCGCCCTAGTTGATCGTCGGCAAGGGCGTTCATCGGATAGATGAGGATTGCGCGCAAACCTGGCCCAGGATTGTTGAGAATGTGATCGAGAATGGGGAGGAGAAAACACTCTGTCTTGCCGCTGCCAGTTCCGGTTGCTACGATAAGGTTTTCCCCCCGCCCAAGGATACGAAGCGATTCCACTTGGTGCGTATACAGTGGCCTAGTGGGGTCAAACTGCTCCGACGGCAATTGAGCCAATTGGGGTGACAGGGATATGTCATCTCTCGGGGAAAGCAGTTCTCGAAGTGTGTAACTCGGCTTATAACATGGAGTGCAATGAATGTATGGTCCGTTGAACAAGCTGAAGTCTTCAGCGATCTTCTGATAGAATGCTTTCTGGAGTTCAGGTTCTTGATCAGAAATCAGGTTGGCAGTGTAGATATAGCGAGCATACGTTTCGCGCAAGTCCTTCTCAAAGGCTAGTATGTCTATCTCATTGCGCGGAGGCATTCTCGGTACCTGACTCGCGTCTGCATTCGCTGTAGAGACGGCATTCCTGCTTATCGCACTTACAGACCTCATGGTATTCACCATTTTCTATGAGAAATCCCCAAGGCCTTTCTCCTGGCCCAGCTAGGTCACATTCGTCACAACCCTTCATTCTTCTCACCTGCCAGTCCTGGATTCCGGGCAGGTTCTGAATACACTCCACTTCGATTCGCCAACGGCCAATCCTCCCATACTTGAATTGGAGTAGTTTCTTCAGCGCTGCGATGTCTGATATTCTCCCAACGAATTCAGGGTTGTCCTCAATGCGGATTCGACCATCCGGTGCTGATACCCGATAGACGTTACTTAGTAGGTGTATATTTGACTTAGTTTCACTCACGATTGAACCGGGAGTTCGTAGCTGAATCGTAGTTCGGGATATGTCCAAGTCTTTCGATGTTTCTCACTGCGACGTTCGCTCTGCGCAGATACGTGAAACAGCAAATCTTCATCAACATATGCCTCTAGCTTGATCGGCTCAAGCGAAAACCCGTATGCATGGACAGAAAGATATCCGAGAATTCTATCCATGGATTTAACGCGGCCATCAGCAGAATCTTGCCCTTCCACGAAGACAAACCTTGCGTTGTCTGCGTCCTCAATCAGGCCAAACGTAGTAACGGTTGGCCTATAGTCGATTGTCTCCCCGCACGTGAGCAGGGGAAAGACAGTATTATCGCAAAGACGCACTCCGATATTCTGGGCGCACACGTAGTCGCCAAAATCGGAAGCCAACATCGCCGCTCCACCAGCCACGTGCCAGTCAGAGTCTTCAGGATAGACAACATCACAAGACCACTGCCGGTCATCCATTGCTTCACGGAGACCCCGAAGCTTGCTGCTGCCCCCCACCATGATGATGCACCCAATCTGGTCAAAGCTCAGACGGGCCCGGTGTACAACACTTTCGTCCAAAGCTGCAACCACCTCCTGGATTTTGGGTTCCATTAAGCTGGAGAAGTCATCATACCTTAGAACAACGCTAATGGTTCCTAGCTCTCCATACTTGGTCATGCTGATCTCCCAAGACTCCTCATCCGAGAGCATCCGCTTTGCAGTCTCACACTGGGAGACCAGTATATCACGGTATCGCGAATCAACTGCGGAGAATGGGGGTCCGTCCTTCCCCTTATCTCTCAGGATCTGCATGTGTGCCCATTCCGCGAGAATCACATTGAGGTCATCACCACCCAGCCGTTTTGACACAGTCGCGATTTCCTGGACAGTCCTTCCCTTTATGCCTACAACTGAGATATCCAATGTGCCGCCCCCCCAGTCAAAGACAACAACTATGGGCCAGCCACAGACCCGTTTATAGTTGCGGAAAACAGCCGCGGTGGGCTCAGTAACGAAACCTCGAATCGTGATACGTGCAGCCCTGGCGGCTTCTCGCAGTGCCTTGCGTCGTGCCGGAGGAAAGCCTACCGGGATTGCCATCACCGGATTATCCAAGATTGTACCATTCCCGAGCTGAGCAACTCGCTCCTTCAGTCCTTTCAGAACCTCAGTGACAACTCGCTCCGGTGACCACATCTCTGGGCCAATACGCTCCAATTGTCCAGTACCCAGGTACATCTTCGCTGATGACAGAATGCGACATGATTCGGAGAGTTCCTCACGATGATTCCAAGCCTGCCGCCCTAAAGCTTGGACTTGTCCAGTTGTTTCTGAAACGGCGACAAGGGAAGGGAATGGCTGACCCTCACCATCATCATAGTTGGTGACTTTCTTGCGAAGAAGGCCAACAACAGCGCTGTTGGTTGTGCCAAAGTCGATGCCGAAGAACTCTTCCATCAGGTATCTCCGCTGACGTTGATACCTTCCTTCTTGAGTAGCAAAAGGATTTGCTTTAGCTGTGTGCGCAACGCTGCTCCGAGTTCAGGTGTCATATCCATACACTCGGCTTCTTTGAGGCTCTGGGCATATGGCTGAAGTCTCGTGGCTAGGCTATTTCGAAATGCGCTAATTCGATGTGCAACCTCTCCTGCATTGCGCTCCGAGAGGGCATCCAGTTGCAGCTCGTAGGACTTCACGATCTCCTGATGACGCGCATTTGCATCATCCAGTCTGGTCTTCATTTCACCCAGAGCTTCGCCAATTAGTGCCTTTGCCTTCAGCAAATCCGTCTTATCACCTGCAAGCTGTTCGGCTCTCTTTCGCTCAATCGCGGCAAGCCGTTGGGCTTCAACCTTCTCTCTCTGAGTGATCTCTATTTTCGATCGGGTGCTTATCAAGGCTTGCTCGGCCCGTGTCAGATCCGACTGTGTCTCTAGTAGCAGAGACTCAAGCTGCTCAACGTACTTGACAAGTCGGCTAATCTCGTACTGGATGTTGTATTCTCGCGCTCCTGATATTGTGCAGGAAGGTGGCTGCCGTGCCCCATCCGGAGATGGAACAGTCGGTCTTTGGGGCGTTGGTGCCATCTCGTGTTCGATGTCCCCAGTCAGGAGCGGTTCCAGAATGTCTCTCAATGAGGTATGCAGATTATTCAACTCCGTGCGCAACAAGGTGAGGAAGTCGCCGCTCCAGTCCCTGACCCTCGCGCGGATAGCCTCGCTAAGCTCGATAGGGAAGTCAGGTAGCTTAGTGTAGGAATTCGCCCACCGAAGGAGTATCAGTTGAGTTTCTGCCGAAGCTGCCGATTTGCCCTTGCTCTGAGCCACAAACGCAGCGCTCAGGAGATAGGTGATCAAGAGCGCGATCTGGCTGTCGTGGCCGTCACTTAAAGGCAGCTTAGATAGGTTTTCTGTGGCGCCTTTGAGGAACGCAGAGTTAATCAGCCTAAGATCCTTAGAAGTCGGGATAGGCTTCATCGCAGGCTTCATACTTTGGCATAAATGTATGAGAACCCGGAGTGCCCCCGACGGGTTGTGGCTTAGCAGATTCAGAGCTAGAACGAGTCGCAGGCGCTTCCCGAGATCACTGGAGAACCTGGCTTCCTTCAGCGTCAAGTATACAGGCTCCTTCCGTTGAGTGAGTTCATCCCAACACCTGCCCAGCACTTCCGCGCCGACATCGGATGGGAACTCAGTCAGAACACTCATCACTTCATTGAAGCTATCTGAGTCCAATTTGCAGAGAGCCGACAGCACACTTATGGCTTCATGCTGTTCCGGCTTAGCCAGTTGCATCTTCCTCTTTTTGCTCAGGGCGTGGAGATCGCTCAGTTTCCCTAAGAGTTCTTGCTTTTCAGTTGTCACACGTATTTCTCCAAGGCCTCAATGATGAAATG
>CAYGZQ010000077.1:0-16276 GCA_964354375.1 uncultured Planctomycetota bacterium | reverse complement strand
CGTCTACTGGTCCGACACCACCCCGATAGACTTCGGGACTGCCGGCAAGATAAACGACGCCGGGTCTCCAACCATTGTGCCCGGACTGGAGAATTTCAAGACATACTATTTCGCCGTCAGGGCGGTCGATAACGTTGGCTCGGAGGACACGAACACCAAAGAGCTCTCATGCGTTCCGAACGGGGCTCCCGAGTGGGTCGACACCGTCGGCATCCAATCCACCAAGCCGGGAGACGGCACTGTGACCGTGACGTACGGCGTCGCGACCGACATAGACCTCCCGATCCATTACAACGTTTACTACTCGGAGACCACCCCGATTGATTTTGGAACCGCTGATGTCGAAATCGACGATGACGGGTCTCCATACACTGTGACCGGCCTCACTAACGGCCTGACCTACCATTTCGCGGTTCGAGCGGAGGACTCGGTCGGCATGGAGGAGACGAATGCCGTCGAGCTTCCAGGCACACCGAACTCGGCTCCGACCTGGGCGAATGACGAGATCGGAGTCCAGCTGCTCATACCGTTCGATCACCAGGTAACGGTGCATTATGGGCACGCGCTCGATCCGGACCAGCCGATCACTTATTACATCTTCTACTCGAAGACCACGCCCATCAATTTCGCGACGGCAGACTTCGAGACCACGACGGATGAGAGCCCATACGTGGTGACCAGCCTGGATAACTACGTTCCCTACTTCTTTGCGGTCCGCGCGGAGGACTCGCTTGGCATCAGGGAGCTCAACACTGTGGAGCTCTCAACGATACCGAATCCCGCCCCGATCTGGGACACGACGATCGGGATTACATCGCTCGAGCCCGGCAACACGAAGCTGACGGCATACTATGGGACGGCGCATGATATCGACACCCCGGTGACCTACCGCGTGTATTATTCGCAGAACACCCCGGTCAATTTCGCCACCGCAGCGTATATCACTGATCCGGGCGGAAGCCCGACCGAGATTCCGAGTCTTATCAACGGCAAGAAATACTATGTGGCGGTGCGCGCAGTGGACGTGTTCGGATACGAGGACCAGAACACGGTAACGCTATGGGCGATCCCGATGAGCCTGCCCGACGAGGTGTGGTCGATATTCACAGGCGGAGTGGTGCAGGGCAGTCCGGCGCTCGCCGACATGGACGATGACGGCACTCTGGACGTAATCGTCGGCGACCAGGCCAACAAGATGGTCGCCTACTCCGGTGTAGACGGCTCGGTGATCTGGACCTTCCCGACCAGCGGATGGGTCGATTCATCTGCGGCCCTGGCAAATATGGGCGGAGATTCAACGCTCGATGTCGTCTTCGGGTGCCTCGACAAGAACGTCTACTGTGTGGACGGGGCGACGGGCACTGAGCTATGGCATGCCACAACGACCGGCGGAATCATCTCCTCGCCGACCCTGGCGAATATCAAGGGCGACTTTCACCTTGACGTGATAATCGGGTCGATGGACGGGAGCGTGTACGCGTTCGACGGCGTGGACGGGAGCTCGCTGTGGAGTTTCCCGACCGGAGCCGGTGTGTTTTCATCCCCGGGCGCAGCGGACCTCAACGATGACGAGATCCCCGATTTCGTCGTGGGCAGTCGAGACGGTTACGTATACGCGATCGACGGAAATTCCGGGTTGGAGATATGGTCCTTCCCCATCAATGAGTGGGTCAACTCATCGCCCGCATTGACGGACCTGAACGGAGACGATGTCCCGGACGCGATAATCGCGGGGCTGGACGGAGATGTGTACGCGCTGGACGGCACGGACGGCGGCGAGATCTGGTCGTTCCCGACGGGCTCATACGTCTGGACCAGCCCGGCCATCGGCTATATCAACGGCGACGGTGTGCCGGACGTGGTTCTCGGAGCGGACAGCGCCAGTGTGTATGCGATCGACGGCGCTACCGGCGCGCAAATATGGGAGTTCCCGTCGAACGACAGAATCTGGTCCTCGGCGGCCCTCGTCGACCTCACCACTGACGGAATACCGGAGGCGGTCGTCGGATCGGACGACGGAAACCTCTATGCAATCGACGGCGCGACCGGGGAGCTGGTCTTCTACTACGCGACCTCGGACTGGATCGACAGCTCGCCTGCAACCGGCGACGTGAATTTCGACGGCAAGGTGGACATCGTGTTCGGAGGGTACGACGGGTATGTGACGCTGGTGTCGGCGGATTACGCGCCGGTGGGAGTCAACCCGTGGCCGATGTTCCGGTGCGACCTCGAACACTCGGGGCTGTTCTGATTACACAAGACAGTTTACGTCCTGCAGATTGAAAAGGGTCCGGTCAACCGGACCTTTTTTTCCACTATGCGGCTCTTGACAATATCGCACTCGCATGATACATGGGAAGAGTAGGAAGTATTCGTCAAGAGCTATTATTAACATACGCCGAGGAGGGAGGAATCCTATGCGATCAATCGGGTTTGTGGTCATCGTCATGATGATGCTGGCGGGGTGTTCCCATTTGCAGGAGGGGCCGACGGCACCGGGAATTGATGTCAGAGCACGGGGAATCAGCGGTGCCTTCGACGACAGCCCGAATCGACTCTGGGGCGAATGGACGTTCTACATTCCCGCGACCCATGACCGGGTGGATGTAGTTCCGCGGAGGGGGGCTCGCTTGCATCTTAACGCGCTTAAGTTCCTCGAGGATTACTGCAACGATTGTCTTCAGATCAGCAAAATCGCAAACAATGGAGACGGCACTATTGATCTGACCGTCAAGCTGGCGCACCCCTTCAAGGGATTTGCGCAGTACACGGCGTTCGATGTGCGAGGAATAATCATGTTTAACGGCAGCTTCGAGTGGAGCTATTATGAGTACTATGAGAATCTGTTACCGAACCCCTGCATGATCTCGTGGCGGGAGAGGGGCGATCCGGAGGTTCTGAACCCGGACGGTTACGAGTACAGATGGAGCCCGGTGTACGAATCGGGAAGCGATAAGCCGATCTACAATTACTGGCCGGGGAAGTACTCGAAGGGCCTGCCGAACGCGGGACTGAATGCGTACCTCAACTTCTATTCGGTGCCGGAACGACATGTTTTCTTCACCGACAGTCAGGTCCAGCGGACTTACAGGATATGGCTTCCGCCGGGCGAGCCGCTGGTCGCCGGATACGCCGTGGAAGCGTCCTGGGAGCCGCCAACCGTCATGCCGGTGAAGAACCCCCTCACTGATTTTCCGATATCGGCGAACACATCCGAACCTTATTTCTATGATGTCGTCATCAACAACGGCGAGCCAGTTGTCGAGGATTCCCACTGTTGCGGCTATGAGGACGGGGCTGAGTGCGACACGCTCAGGATTGTGGGGAGGGAGTGGGACGACGATCACAACACGCACATTAGCTGGTGGGATCCGGAGTTCAGCATCATAGGTGGGACCATATACATAGCCGATGCGCTCTGCGGAGACGAGTATCCGGATTCATGCTGGACAAGCAGGGAAGTGTCCGCGAGGCCTATCGGCAATCATAGGGCTGTTGTCCGGTACTTCAGAGGCACAGTAGGTCCCCCCCAGCAGGTCTTTGACCAGGTGTTTGACCTGGCCGACTACACGGTCGTGCCGGAGTGAGGAAGGGAGGGAAAGGCCGAATACGTTGAAGGAGTGAGGAGATAAAATGAGACACATCATCACAATCAATGTACTGCTCGTAGCTCTGATCAGCTGCCTGATCGTCGGTTGCTCCGAGAGCTCCAACCCGGCAATCCCTACAGGCTCAGCTGGTGGGCTGTTGCTCCCAGTCTGATCGGGAACATGTGGCTGCCGAGCATTGATGTCGGTATGCTCAACATGCATGAACACAATCCGGGTTATCCGAATCAGGCATTGATCTACGTGGGTGTCGCTTTCACCTTGGATCTTCCCGACCCTGCGCCCTTCTGCGTTGCATACAACTACTGGGTGCCGGAACTGGACGGATACGAGGACCAGACCGCAAACACGGAAGTCGTCGATAATCCTTATGTCCCGGATGGCCTGGACGCCGGTCTGCCGCGCCTTGACATCGCCCCAAACAACTCCGTTCCTCCTTACTTCGCATTCGCTTTCGTGCAGGAGGAAAATGACCCGGACACTACTTGGGAGTACTTCGTCTGGTTGTTCGACAGCCGGAATTGGGATTTCACGAAGATGCCCAGTACTGACGACGAGATCCGCCAGTTGACCTTGCCGTCGGTTGCCTGCCATTACACGGGTCTTGGCTCCGCTGAGGTGAGCGTCTCAGCTTACGAGAACGAAGCGATTGGAGTTCCGATCGGAGACTATCAGCCCATAGCGTGGCGGTTCAACGTCGGATCACAGACTTTCGAAGAGCGCCAGATTGTCCAGGCCGGCTATGACGGGATTTATGGCCCGTGGCACCCGCTTGATGTGGCCTTCATGGACTGCGGCGTTGCGACCGGTATCGTCCTCACAGAATACAACGATTACTACTTCGGCTTCGCGGACTCGATCACCACCGACTGGAACCCGACGACAGTCTATGTCGCCTGGGGAAACACAACGCAATAGGGGAGCATGACCTGAACATCGGGTTCGTATTGAGAAGCACCATGCGCCGGAGGCGCATTGCTACAAGTAGTTATCTCGCCGCGTGAGGGACAGCGAGTTCCTCGTCGTCGTAGTCAGCAGGGTTGACCTCGTAAGCCTCGCGCGGCTCGGGCGACACTTCGGCCTGGTCCTCGGATGCGGCCACGAAATACCTGAAGTCGGCGCGTCCGGTACCCACCGGCACGAGCCGTCCGATGATCACGTTCTCCTTGAGACCCCTCAAGTAGTCGACCCGTCCCTCTATTGCCGCGTTCGTCAGGACCTTCGTGGTCTCCTGGAAACTCGAAGCTGAGAGGAAGCTCTCGGAGTAAAGGCTTGCCTTGGAGATGCCCAGGAGCACGTGCTCGGCCTTGGGCGGCCTCATTTTCTGCTTCTCGTAGTGCTTGACGAGGTCATTGTAGGTATGGGCCTCGATCAGATCGCCTTCGAGAAGATCGCTGTCGCCCGAATCAATTACCTTCACGAACTTGAGCATTTGTCGGACGATGACTTCGATGTGCTTGTCGTTTGTGTTGACGCCCTGGCCCTTATAGATCGCCTGGACCTCATCGACAAGGAACTGCTCCGTGGCTCGGACGCCGGAAAGCAGGAGGATCTCGCGAGGATTGACGAGTCCGCGGGTGAGCGGCTCGCCGCGCTTGACGCGATCGCCGTCGGATACAATCAGCTTCTTGCCCGCGAAGGCGGACTCGTCCATGGTGACTTCCTTGGACTTGGACCCGGCCCTGGGACGTATCGTGAGGAGGAAAGGTTCCTCATGCAAGATGACCTTGCCCGAGATCGGAGCGATCACCGCTCCCTTTCTCTGGTAGCGGGCCTCGAAGAGCTCGAAGAGGAGCTCGACCTGCGGGAGACCCTGGGTGATGTCATACTGGCCGAGTCCCGCGATGCCGCCGGTATGGAATGTGCGCATCGTAAGCTGGGTGCCGGGTTCGCCGATGGACTGGGCGGCGATTATGCCTATGGGCGCGCCGACCTCAACCAGCCGTCCCATGCCGAGATCGATGCCGTAGCACTTTCGGCAGACACCTTTACGGGAGGCGCAGGAGAGCACGCTTCGGACCTTGACGGTCTGGATGCCGAGCGCCTCGACTTTCTCCGCCGCGTCCTCGTCGAAGAGCTGCCCCTTCGAGATTACGATTTCGCCGGTATCGGGATCGACCACGGTCTCAGCCGCGACACGTCCCCCTACTCGCTCCACAAGGGACTGGTAGACCTTTCTGCCGTCCGTCGCCGCGCCGAGCTCGATGTAGTCCTCGGTACCGCAGTCGTCCTCGATAATCATGACGTCCTGGGCCACATCCACGAGCCGCCTCGTGAGGTAGCCCGAGTCGGCGGTCCTGAGTGCCGTGTCCGCGAGTCCCTTCCTCGCGCCGTGCGTGCTGATGAAGTACTCCAGAACCGATAGCCCCTCGCGGAAGTTGGACTTGATCGGCAGCTCGATAATCCTTCCGGTCGGGTCGGCCATCAATCCGCGAAGCGCCGCGAGCTGCTTGATCTGGCTCACCTTGCCGCGAGCGCCCGACGTGGCCATCATGTACACCGGATTGAACGCGCCGAAATTCTCCATCATCAACTCGGTAACCTGGCTTGTGACCTCGGTCCAGTGCTTTATGATGCTGATGTAGCGATCTTCCTCGAGAGCCTTCACTTTGCGGCTCTTCGTATCCTCGTCCTTCTCGAACTTCATCACATGCTGCACCTTCTTCTCGAAAGTCGACTGCAGCTTCTCAACAACCTTCTCGGCCTCCTCGATAAGCTGCCATTTCTCTTTGGGCACTTTCACATCTTCCATGGAGATGGTGATGCCGGCCATGGTGGCATGGTGGAAGCCGATGCTTTTGATCTCGTCGAGGACATCCACCGTCATCGCAACCCCGTAGCGCTTGTGCAGCATCCCGATGACATCGTTGACGTCCTTCTTCATGATCGTGCGGTTGAGGAAAGGAAGCTCCTTCGGGAAGACCTCATTGAAAATGAGGCGCCCCAGCGTCGTGACCAGCACGCTGCCCTCGATCGGCATTACTTTCTTCATGCCCGGATAGAGGACGGTCGAGTTCCTGACCCGAACGCGAACGAGCTCCTGCAGACCCACTTCCCCGAGCTGCTCCGCGAGCTTGAGCTCGTCCCCATCGGCGAACAGCGGCAGGTCCGGAAGCTTGACGCTCTTGTCGCGTTCCAGAGACTGAACGTACTTGTTGAACTTATGCTCGTCTTTCTCTGCGAGGATGGTCATGTAGTGGATGCCGAGGACCATGTCGTGGGACGGTCCCACCACGGGTTTCCCGTCGGCCGGAAGAAGTATGTTATTCGCTGAGAGCATCAGAATGCGGGCTTCGGCCTGCGCCTCGAGTGAGAGAGGCAGATGAACCGCCATCTGGTCCCCATCGAAGTCGGCGTTGAAGGCCGCACAGACGAGGGGGTGAATCTGGATCGCCTTGCCGTCGATAAGGACGGGTTCGAAGGCCTGGATGCCGAGGCGGTGAAGAGTCGGCGCGCGGTTGAGCAGAACAGGGTTGCCCTTGATCACTTCATCGAGCACGTCCCACACCCGTGGATCCATCTGCTCGATCAGGGTTTTTGCGTTCTTGATCTGCGGCGCGTAGCCCTTGTCGACCAGTTTCTTGAGTACGAACGGCTTGAAGAACTCGAGCGCCATGATCTTCGGCAGGCCGCACTGATGTAGTTTGAGCTCCGGGCCGACTACTATGACGGAGCGACCGGAATAGTCGACGCGTTTGCCGAGCAGGTTCTGCCGGAACCGTCCCTGCTTGCCCTTCAGAAGGTCGGACAGCGACTTGATGGGTCGGTTGTTGGTGCCCGTGACCGCCTTGCCACGCCGACCGTTGTCGATCAGCGCGTCCACCGCTTCCTGGAGCATCCGCTTCTCGTTTCGGATGATGCTCTCAGGGGCTTTGATCTCCATGAGGCGCTTCAGGCGGTTGTTGCGATTGATTACGCGGCGGTAGAGGTCGTTCAGGTCGCTCGCCGCGAAACGTCCGCCCTCGAGCTGCACCATGGGCCTGAGCTCGGGAGGTATGACCGGAAGAACTTCCAGAACCATCCATTCAGGCTTGTTGCCGCTCCTCAGGAAAGACCTGATGACCGAAAGGCGCTTGATGAGCTTGGCGCGTTTGGCGCCCTTGCTTTTGTCGATATCCTCCTTGAGGGTCGTGGCTTCCTTGTCCAGTTCGACTTCCCGAAGGAGTTTCTTAATGGCTCCGGCACCCATCTCCGCCTGCCAGAGATCGTCTGGATCCACCCCGAGTCGCTCGCGGATTACATCGGCCAGCATTCCGAGCCTGCGGTGCTCGCTCTCGGACAGCAGCTTTTTCTTCTGAAGATTGGGGAGAAGCTCGACGGCGGCGACTAGCTCGTCGGCGCGACGGAGGTTCTCCTGACGTCGGGCCTCGTTGACCGCCTGCTGCTGGGTATCCAGGAGGTGAAGCTTGGTGATCTTGGCGGCGAGGATTTTCTCGGCTACGTTTTTCGATATCCTGGAGCCGGCGTCCTGAAAAATCTCGCCTGTGTCGGGATCGATGACCGGCTCCGCGGTCAGGTAGTCGGGAAGGATGGCCTCGAGAAATTCATGCAGAACAACCAGCACTTCCTGGTTCTCCTCGTCATAGGCGGGGAACTCGAGGATCCTCGCATCGATCATCTTGGAGATCGCGTCTGCGGTGTAGTGGTCCTTCTTCTTTACGACAGCCCTGGTTTGACCCGGGAGGACGACTTTCTCGGAAGCCACGTAGGGTCCGAGAATCTGCTCCAGCAGGACAGGGACGCGGTACTCGTCGACGGCCGACTCCTCATCCTTCATGTTGTGGATGGCTTCGATCTCTTCCTCAACGGCAAGCTCGATCTGAGGGATCAGGTCCTCGATGGCCTTGGACTCGACCACCGTGACGATGAAGTTGATGTAGTAGACGATTTTCTCCAGTTCCTTGGAGCTTATGTCGAGGAGGCTGGAGACGCGTCCGGGGATTCCCTTCACGTACCAGATGTGGCAGACGGGAGCGGAGAGGGTGATATGGCCCATCCGCTCGCGACGGACCTTCGAGTGTGTGACCTCGACGCCGCACTTTTCGCACGTGATGCCGCGGTAGCGAGGCTTCTTGTACTTGCCGCAGTAGCACTCCCAGTCCTTGGACGGGCCGAAAATCCTCTCACAAAACAGGCCGTTCATTTCGGGCTTGAGTGTGCGGTAGTTGATGGTCTCGGGCTTCTTGACCTCGCCCCGAGACCAGCTCAGGATGGTCTCCGGGCTGGCTAGCCTTATGGAGACGACATTGATATCCCTTAATTGCAGAGGTCTTGTAGCTGGCATAGTACTCCCTGCCTGCGAGATTTTTTCACTTCTTCCGCGCCCGAACCCCGCCCTTGTCTCTTCAGCCGGATTTTCCGTCACCCCTGGGGGATTCGGGTACGGCATTTATCGTATCTCTTGGGCGCTTCAGGTCCTCGAACCCTACATCCAGGCAGAGGCCCTGCAGCTCCTTGACAAGCACGTTGAAGCTCTCCGGCACTCCGGGTTCGTCGATCAGCTCGCCCTTCACAATGGCTTCATAGGTTCGGTTCCGTCCCTCGACATCATCGGACTTGATCGTGAGCACTTCCTGTAAGATGTATGCGGCTCCATAGGCCTCCAGCGCCCAGACCTCCATCTCGCCGAACCTTTGTCCGCCGAACTGCGCCTTGCCGCCGAGAGGCTGCTGAGTTACCAGCGCGTAGGAGCCCACCGATCGGGCGTGAATCTTGTCCTCGACAAGGTGATTGAGCTTCATCATGTATATCTGTCCGACAGTCACTTTGCTGTCGAAATCATCGCCGGTCTTGCCGTCATACAGAGTCGTCTTACCTGACTCGGGCAGGCCGGCTTCCTTGAGCGTCTGGCGTATCTCAATCTCGCTTGCGCCCGAGAAGACGGGGCTGATCGCGCGCCATCCGAGTTTCTCTGCGGCCCAGCCCAGATGGGCCTCCATGATCTGGCCGAGGTTCATGCGCGAGGGCACGCCCAGAGGATTCAACACAATGTCGATCGGGGTGCCGTCTTCGAGGAAGGGCATATCCTCGACGGGGACTATCTTGGAAATGACGCCCTTGTTCCCGTGACGTCCGGCCATCTTGTCCCCTTCCTGGATCTTCCGCCTTTGCGCAATGTAGACCCTGACAAGCTTGTTGACGCCCGGCGGCAATTCATCGCCGTTCGCGCGGGAGAAGATTTTCGTCTTGATGACCTTGCCGCGGTCGCCGTGCGGCACCCTCAGAGACGTGTTCCTGACATCCAGTGATTTCTCCCCGAAGATAGCCCTGAGGAGCTTCTCCTCGGGAGTGGGCTCGGTTTCGCCCTTCGGGGTGACCTTGCCCACGAGGATGTCCTCGCTCTGAACCTCGGTGGCTTCAACTATCACGCCGTCTTCATCGAGGTTCCTCAGCATGGACTCCGAGAGGTGGGGAATGTCGCGAGTGATCTCCTCGGGACCCAGCTTGGTGTCCCTTGCCTCGCACTCGTATTTTTCGATGTGGATCGAAGTGTAGGTGTCGTCCTGGACAAGGCGGCTGGACAGGATGATGGCGTCCTCGAAGTTGTAGCCTCGCCAGGGCAGGAAAGCGCACAGTATGTTCTTGCCGAGCGAAAGCTCGCCCTCCTTGGTCGAGAACCCGTCCGCGATTACATCCCCGGCCTTGATTTTCTGGCCGAGCTTCACCACGGGCCGCTGGTTCATGCACGTGCCCTGGTTGGAGCGGACGAACTTCATCGGCTCGGAGATATCCCGCTCGCCGCCGGAAGTCTCGACTACGATTTTGCCCGCGTTGAGCTCCGCGATCCTG
Organism: uncultured Planctomycetota bacterium; assembly: GCA_964354375.1. GTDB lineage: Bacteria > JAJVIF01 > JAJVIF01 > JAPKYR01 > JAPKYR01 > CAYGZQ01. The sequence goes on along the minus strand of CAYGZQ010000077.1, from coordinate 5,879 downwards.
CCGCTTCGCTTGGCTATCAGAAGAGCGCCGGAATCGTACGCGACTTTCTTCTCCATGCCGGTCCCGACCAGGGGCGGCTCGGACATCATGAGGGGAACGGCCTGGCGCTGCATGTTCGAGCCCATGAGAGCCCGGTTCGCGTCATCGTGCTCCAGAAATGGTATCAGCGCTGTGGTGGCGCTGACGATCTGCATGGGGCTCACGTCCATGAACTCGACCTCATCGTGGTGGACCATGATGATTCGATCGCGGTACCGGCAGTGGATGAGCTCCTCGACGAACCGTCCTCGGGAGTCCAGCTCAGCGTTGGCCTCGGCGATGTTGTACTTGTCTTCCTCGTCGGCGGAAAGATAGACAACGTCCTCAGTCACCTTGGCGTGCCTGACGGCTCGATACGGCGTTTCGATGAAGCCGTACTCGTTGATCCTTGCGTACGTTGCCAGCGACCCGATGAGACCGATGTTGGGTCCCTCGGGAGACTCGATCGGGCAGATTCTCCCGTAGTGGGAGTGATGCACGTCGCGGACCTCGAATCCGGTTCGCTCCCTGGAAAGACCTCCGGGCCCGAGGGCCGAGAGCCGACGCTTGTGAGTCAGCTCGGCCAGCGGGTTGGTCTGGTCCATGAACTGGGACAATTGCGACGAACCGAAGAATTCCTTGAGGACGGCGACGACGCTTCTGGTGTTGATCAGGAGCTGAGGCGTGAGCTTGTCGTGATCCTGGACCGCCATCCGCTCTTTGGCCACCCTCTCCATGCGGAGAAGACCTTTGCGGAAATGGTTCTGGATAAGCTCCCCGACGGAGCGGATGCGACGGTTCCCGAGATGATCGATGTCGTCCACATCCGTGGCCGTCATGTTGATCAGAAAGCGAATGGACTCCAGAATGTCGAGCTTCGTCAGGTAACGTATGGACGGCGGAATATTGAGGCCCAGCTTCTTGTTCATCTTGAAGCGCCCGACGGGGGAAAGATCATAGCGCCTCTCGTCGAAGAACCTGGACTCAAGCAGGGATTTAGCGGTGTCGACGGTGGGCGGATCGCCGGGCCGGAGTTTCTTGTAGATATCCAGAAGGGCCGCGTCATTGATTTTGAGCTTCGGATTCTGCTGGACGTATGTCTCAAGCCCCTGGCGGGCCTGCTCGTAGGTTTCGAGAAGGCTCTTGTTCATCTCGAGGGGCTTCACTTCGTAGGAGAAAGTCAGGCCCTCAGGATAGGCTGAGACGAGCCGGACAGCCTGTTCGTAGTCGATTCTCTCGCCCTTCTTGACGATTGGGCGACCGCCCGTCGGCGGATTCACATCCCTCGGCGAGACCATGCCCTCGAAAAGGTAGGGTTTAGCCTCCAGGGTTACATCCACAGGGGGGTGCGTGATTATCTTGCGGTGGGGATCGACGGTAAAACCGAGGCCCATGAGAAGGTTGGTGACCGGGATCTTGCGCACCTTGTCGAGGCGCACGATCGAAGTCGAATCGGGATCGTGCTCGATCTCGATCCATGCACCCCTGTTGGGTATCACTCTTGCGTAGTAGACGACCTTGCCGACCGTGGCAGCCTTCTCCATGAAATACACGCCCGGGCTGCGCACGAGCTGTGAGACCACCGCACGTTCGGCGCCGTTGATGACGAAAGTGCCGTTCTCGGTCATGATCGGGAGATCGCCCAGAAACACGTCGCTTTCCAGCATCTGGTTGGTCAGCTTGTTGATAAGCTTGAGCCTGAGACGAAGACCGGCGGAGTAAGTGCGATCCTGGTCCTTGCAGGTATTGATGTCGATGGCCGGGGGATCGACGAAGTAGTCGACGAACTGGAGCTCGAGGTTTTCTGAGTAGCCGGTGATGGGAAATACGCGGACGAAGAGGTCCCTGAGACCCTGTCCCAGGAACCAGTCGAAAGAGTTCTTCTGCACTTCGATCAGGAAAGGCATGTCGTAGTGCATATTCTCGGGGGTTTTGGAGAAATCTCTGATCTCCCTTCTGTGAACCTGCAGATCAGTGGGTATAACCGTAGTTTTCTGGGGAGACATCAGTCGGCTCCTTCGGTGCTTTTAATAAGACCGGTTCGGGCGGATACAGGCGCAAACAACCCCCACGACACCGTTGCAGGGGTCTGAGATGGGGGGAAGCGCCTTAGAGTCGTATCACCCACTTGGGTTTCTTAAAGATTCCCTCACCGATACAATGGCGCATATTTTCACGGCGCCGGTCAAAGGACGAACAAGGTCGTCAGGCTGGATTCGCAGATCACTTGACTGTGACCACGCCGCCTGCATCGGAGATCTTCTGCTTGATCTGCTCGGCCTCTTCCTTGCCGATGCCCTCCTTGATGGGCTTGGGCGCGGAATCGACCAGCGCTTTGGCGTCCTTGAGGCCCAGATCCGTGACCTCTCTGACCGCCTTGATGACCTGAATCTTGTTCGGGCCGGCTTCCTCAAGGATGATATCGAAGCTGGTCTTCTCGACTGCCGCGGCGGCCTCGCCCGCACCGGGCATGGCGGCCACGGCCACGGGCGCAGCGGCCATGGGACTGACATCCCATCGCTCCTGCAGGGCCTTGGTGAACTCGTTCAACTCGACTACAGTCCATCCTTCAATCTGCTGAAGAATCTTCTCTTGTGTTTCCGTAAGTGCCACTTTCATTCCTCCGGGGAATATCCCACTTGGACTTCTTGTTGCGACCATCAGCCCGGCCGCTTGGGTGTATAGAAGCGATTAAGCGTAACAGTCACTCGAACATCCTGCCTCAGGCGGCCTGGGCATCCGGCGATTTCTCCAGCTTCACGGCCCGGGCCTCGAGAGTGCCGATAAACTCCTGCAGGGGCGCCTGCAGCGTGCCCACAAACTGGGCCATGGGCGCGATGAGAATGCCCACGAACCGTGCCTTAAGCTGGTCACGCGTCGGCAGAAGCGCCAGGGCCTTTATCTCGGCGGGTGAGATTCTCTGCTTGTTGAAGAAACCCGAGATCACCCTGAATCTCTCGTTGGATGCGGCGAAGTCGTGGGCGGCCTTCGTGCCGACGACGGCATCCCGCTTGCTGAAGACGAAGGCGACCTGACCGGCGAGATCGTCGTCGAGCGTGTCGATTCCCATCTCGTTCAAGGCGACCCTTGCCAGAGTGTTCTTGACGACCGACACGTGGCCTCCGGCCTCGCGCAGCTTGCGTCGAAGCCGCTCCATCTCCTTGACAGTGAGGCCCTTGTACTCGGCAAGGACAATCGCCTTCGACTCTTCCACCAGCGCTTTGAAGTCGCTGATCTTCTCTGACTTGATTTGCCGTGACGTTTTCATGACACACCTGCAGTAGTTCAGATCACAGATCGACATCCTACGGGGTGGCGATTAGCTCCCTTACATCCACCCTTATGCCGGGGCCCATGGTGCTGGAGATTATGACCTTCTTGATGTACACGCCCTTGGCCCCAGGCGGTCGATTCTTGATGACGTAGGCTATGAAAGTCTGAATGTTTTCCTTGAGAGCTTCCGGCGTGAAGCCAACCCGGCCCACCTTGCTGAGAATCAGGCCGCCGGAGTCGGCGCGGAAATTGACCTTGCCGGCCTTGTATTCCGCAACGGCGGAGCCGATGTCCTGGGAGACGGTGCCGGTCTTGGGATTGGGCATCATGCCGCGGGGCCCGAGGATTCGACCCAGTCCGCCCACCACTCTCATCATGTCGGGAGTAGCCAGGACCATGTCGAAGTCGGTGCGGCCGTTCTTGATCTCCTCGGCCAGCTCCTCGGCGCCGATAATATCCGCTCCGGCTTCCCTGGCCTCGATTTCCTTCTCGCCCTTTGCGAAGACCGCGATACGCATCGCCTTGCCGGTGCCGTGCGGGAGCGCGATAGCTCCCCTCAGCTGCTGGTCGGCGTGACGTGTGTCGAGACCGGTCACCATGCAGATATCCACCGACGCGTCGAACTTGACCGGGCTCGTTTCCTTCACCAGCTCCACCGCGCGATCGAGCGGATAGGCAACGTCGCGGTCGACGAGCTGAGCAGCCTTGATGTAGTTCTTTCCGTGTTTACTCATAATGTCACCTCGGTTGTGGTCCGGGCGGATCCGTTTCCGGACCCTCCCACCGGGGCGGTGAAGCCCCCCGGGCGGAATGTTCTATGTCCGTGTTCAGGTTTTCGTCAGGCTAGTCCACGATCTCCACACCCATGCTTCGGGCCGTGCCCACCACGATTTTCTCTGCGCCTTCGACATCGTAAGCGTTAAGCTCCTTCAGCTTCCTCTCGGCGATCTCTCTGACCTGGGCCATGGTGATAGTGGCGGCGCTGTCGCGACCAGGGTCACGGGAGCCCTTCTCGATCTTCGCAGCCTGCTTTATGAGATCGCTCACCGGCGGCACGCCGAGGATGAAGGAATAGGATCGGTCCTGGTAGATGGTTACCTCGACGGGGACGACCGAGCCGGCCTGGTCCTTGGTCTGCTCGTTGTACTCCTTGCAGAACATGGGCAGGTTGATGCCGTGTGGTCCGAGGACCGATCCGATGGGCGGACCTGGGCTGGCGGCGCCCGCCTTGATCTGGAGTTTGATTTTCGCAACAACCGGCTTAGTGGCCATAATACACTCATCACCCGCGTCCTGAAGGACGCACAGGGTCCGCATTCGTCTTACCGCTATCAGGCGTCGGAAGTCTTCTCGATCTCATTGAAGCTCAGCTCCACGGGGGTTTCTCGACCGAACACCGAGAGCATAACCTTCGCCTTCTGTTTATCGTAGTCGATTTCCTGGATAATTCCGTTGAAGTCTGCAAAGGGACCGATCAGCACGACGACCTGGTCGCCCACGGCAAGATCGATCACGGGACCCTCCGCCTGCATACCCATCCTCTTGAGGATGGTCTGCATCTCGCCGTCCCTGATAGGCATCGGTTCCCGAGCCGTGCCCAGGAAGTGCGTGACGTTTTCCGTGTTCTTCACCAGCGCCCAGGTTTCGTCTGTAAGCACCATCTCGATGAACACGTAGCCCGGAAACACCTTATGCTTCACAGGCGTGCGCGAGCCCTTGACGACCTCGAGGTGCTCTTCCTGAGGGACTATCACTCGGAAGATCCTGCCCCGAAGCCCCAGCGCCCTCGCCTGGTGCTCGATGGAGGACTTGACCTTCTGCTCACAGCCCGCCTTAGTATGTGCTACGTACCATGCCATTTGTTTCAGCCGCCAAAAGCCCCGGCGGCGCAATGTATGCCATCCTCCGAAAGGTTACTGTCCTGAGGGTGGGCTGGGTGTGCCCGAGTCCCCTGAAGGCGTTCCCCCGGTGGGGGGAGCGGCCGGGTTCGCGTTGACGCCTCCGAGAGGAGTGGTGGGCGGAGCCGGTCCGGTCGGCGGCGTGGCTGTCTGACCGATGCCTTGCACGCCGAAAATTCTCTCGGAGACCACCTGGAATCCCGCAGACGCGATGCCCATGAATACAGCCAGCACCATGATAACGAAAACGGTGACCCACGTCGATCGCCAGGTATCGTCGACGCTCGGCCAGTTGATTTTCTTGCGCTCGATATCCACTTCCCGCATGAAAGCCTTGAAGCGTTCCCACGCATTGTCCTCAGGCTCATCCTTTGGAGGCCTCGCGGGAGCGCTCTTTTTCTCGCGAGCCGAATCTTTGGCTTGGGCGACGGCCTCTTTTCCCGGGGCGGCCTTCTCGGCGACCTCGACGGCCGCGTCGGCCTCGGCTTCCTGCAGGGCGATCAGTTCTTCGGGACTCTGACCCTCGCCCCGGAGTTTGGCTCGCTCTCGACGCTCGGCCCGCTTCTTCGCGCTTTTCAGTCTCTTGCCCATGGATTCTAATCCGAAGCCTTCGGCGCCCGACGAGGGCAGGGAAGGCGTTTAGTCAAGAATCTTGTCGACTACGCCGGCGCCGACCGTGCGTCCGCCCTC
>CAYGZQ010000076.1:0-16521 GCA_964354375.1 uncultured Planctomycetota bacterium | reverse complement strand
GCACCGTCCATGAGACATATTCGTAACCCGCCTCAGGAAGCTCCAATTGCCGTGCGACTCTCTCATACAGATCCGGGCCCGGGGCGAGTATTTCGGGCCTGTAATCCCTGACCGGCTCCTTGAAGGCTACGCTCTCGACCCTGGTCGCATCCGTATCCACCAGGACCTTGGCGAAGTCTCCCACGCCGTCAGTGACCAGGACGAAGTACTTGTCGCCTGTGTTGTAGATGTCCGCGTTTTCGACGCTCGCGACCTCCAAAAGCGTCGTGTCATAGCCGAGCTTCTCGAGGAAGTCCAGAGCGAGAACGGAGGAGCGTTCGTACGCGTCTTCCGGGAGCCCCGGCGCCGGTGCAGCCGTCAGATCATCGCCCGATGTCGACTTGGCCGGCGCGTCGTCGGAGCCTGCCGTGTCCAGCTTGATGTCCCCGCCGATCCCCCCGCAATGCCCCCTGAGGGCTCCCAAATGGAAAAGCCCCCGGATGCCCGGGGGCTGGTAATCAGTCTCAGTGACGAATGAAACTACTCAGTCAATCGTCATATCGGTGATGTTCCAGCCGGTTGCACTGTTGCCCCAGCTGTCGAGCGAGTAGCTGTCGAACCGAATATAGATCGTTTGTCCCGGGTTGACGAGGCTGGTCAGTGTCGCATGGCTTGCTCGCTGCGACCACGAGTACTCCCACCAGCCATGATAGGCATATGCGTGATCGTAGAAATTCAAGGGCTGCCAACTGTATCCGTCCAGACACCATTCAACCCTGCTTCGGTCGTAGTAGGACTCCTGCTTACTGCACGAGTGGTTGATTGCGAGCTCGATCGCGCCGGACCAGCAGCCGGGAACGGCAATTCCGGCCGTTCTCCAGGCATAATAATGGGGAGTACCGTAGGTGTTGCATGCCGAGTTATCGTCGTTGATCTGGCCGGTGAACCAGTTGCAGTCCCAGTACGGTGCGTTCTTGGACCAATTGGTAGCCTCGCCCTCACTCGCATCAAAGCTCGTGTAGTAGATTTGGGGTGGGCAAGAGATGAACTCGAGCATGTCGACGGCGGTTGCGCTGGACCCGCACTCGTTCTCAACGTAGACGTCGACCATCCCGTCATTTGTCCAGTCGGAGAAGTCGGCATCGCATGTCAGAAGAGTGTCAGTAGCGACAACAACATTGGTCGCAGTGACGTCACCGTCGGCGTACAGGAATTTGACCAGCGCCGTAGTCGCAGTGCCCGACAGGCCCTTGAAGCCGGAACCGGTGATCTCAATGTCGGTATATGACATTGCGTACACCGTATCAGGGTCAATGCCGGTCGCGGTTACGTCAACGCAGTAGGGCTCGGGCGCCACATACAGGTCATAGCGGAAGAACGCGGCCAGCGTCGACGCCGGAGCGCCTCCGCCAGGCGTGAGATCACATGTGTAGTCGAAGTCACCGTACTCGGCGATCACCCAGAAGTCGTTGCCCTCGTTGCCCTTGACGCTGTCCGCCGGAATCTCGCAGTGGTAGGTCGAGAAGTTCTCGTCACCGCCGGTCGGAGTCATCTCGGACGCATTGAAAGTGTGCAGGGCGCTCAGGACGGTGGACTCGAGCTTGATGACGGACGGCTGATAGTCCCATCCCCACAGGTTGACGTCGAGGATGAGCTTGCCGCCCTTCTCAGTGGCGCTCTTGTAGTAAACGTTCGGAGTGATATCCACCTTGCAGGCCGCGGCCTCGGGTGCGTTCGCTGGATGAGTGGTCTCACTAATCCAGCTCGCCACGACCGCATAACCGTACTTCACGCCGTTGGCAACGGGGAACCTGAGATAATAGTTCCTGGTGTTCGTGCTGCCGGACTTGAACGTACCGTTCTTCGTCGGATTCGCATCAAGCCAGGTCCACAGGTTGTCGAATGCCTTCAGACCGTCTGCGAAGTACTTGTACGGGTTGACCGTGGCGGTCAGCATCGACTGATAGCCCGGGGTCGCAAGCTTGCCCTGGGTGTAACCCATGAGGCCGGGGAACACGAATTCCTTGGCGTTGAACCATCGGGTGTAGCCGTCAGGATTGCCGGTCGCTCCCTTGACTTTGTACGGATCGACGTAGCTCGGATCGGTCCCGGTGGGATTGAAATCCCACAGCGACTGGTCCGTCCCGTACTCGGCATACTTGCACTTGGAGCTGTACTTCATGGTGCTCGAACCGGGTCCCATGAAGACACCCTTCACGTCATAACCGTTGTACTGGGGCATGGCGGGGAAGGGGTGAGTGATCGACACATCGATGTCAACATCGACCCAGTCCGTCGTTACCGGCGTTCCGTGAATCTTGAATGCAAGGTTCGACGGTTTGCCGTTCACAAACGACGTGACATTCGCGGTGAACATGCACTGGCGGTTCAGGACCGCGTCCACCGTCTGGTTCTCAATGTCGATGTACACGTCATAATAGCCCCAAAGATGTGTCTGAGCCTGTCCGATGTGGCTTACAGATCCGGTCAGGTCCGGATTTGTGGCGGGCGCCGTCGGACTTCCGCCGCCACTTGAGCAGCTCAACGCCACGAGTGCCATCACAAGCACCGCTGCGAAGAGCCCTGTCCATCGAGTCATGCTTAGCCTCCTTAGATTTTTGTTTTGCCCAATGACTTCAACCGCCCCAAACCTGTCCGGATCGGAGCGAATATCCTTCGATATAACCCTATTAAATTGTAACAGAAGTGCCCCTTGTAATGCAATGGATAGCGTAGCGAAAAATCACACGGAATTCAACTTATCCGGCACGTTTTTTCCCTGGTCCCATCCTTAATCACTCAAGCTTGAACAACCGATGAAAAGCAGCCCGCTTTGATTATTCCGTCCTCTGCGACAAATCCTGCCTGCCCCGCAGGGAAACCAGCGCCCCCAAAAGACATGCCACCAGTCCGATCAGCCTCAGGTTCGCGCCGAGTCCCAGCACGGCTATGAGCCAGAAACTGGTTACCAGCACCCCGGCTATGCTCCCGAGGCTTCCAAGGGCAAAGACCCATCCCGACGTCTTTCCGGCCTCCTCGGCTCGACGCGTGAGAGCCCTTATCGCGCAGGGGCCCACCATGGCCAGCAGGAAACTCGGAACCGTGAACAGGATCACCGATCCCACCAACGGATCCCATCTCATGCGGAACTCGTTGGAATCGCTCACCGGATGGTCGAGGATCCACTCGGGCACGGTTTTCCACGGCGGCTGCAGGTAGGCCTGAGCAGCCTGTCGGGGGTCCTCCCGCTTCTGAAAAACCCCGCTGACAGGTTTGGGAATTCCGCCCATCAGGAAAATCCAGACGCCGGCCGTCACAAGGGCGATCGCCTGGATTCTCGTGGGCCGGAATCTCACCGATAGCGTCCCTCCGAGCCAATACCCCCCCGTGAGCGCCGCCAGCACAATTCCCAGGACCGCGCCCGTGGAGTAGATCGCCGATCCCAGGCTCGCCTGTATAATTCTGAACGCCAGTATCTCCAGCGCCATCACAAGATAGCCCGCCAGGAACACGACCGGGAGCATTGTCGCGGGGGCATTGCCGCCTTCGATCTTGCGGCGCGGTGGGGAATCAGAAGCGTGTCGAGCCATCGCTATCACTCCACGGCTGGGGCTTCCTCGTCCAGAACCACAGGAAGGCAAAGCCGATAAGGACGACTATCGTGATCGAAATCCACAGCATGGTTGTTCTGTGCGACCGGTTCTCCCCCGGACCGTGCGTGCGCCCCGCGGGCTCGATGGAACTATCTTCTCTCACGGTAAGGACTCCGGGATGGAGCTCGCCCGTGGCTGGGTCTATCCTGTAGACCTCCCCCGTCGGCGTTGAGGCAAACAGGCGCTGGTCGGCCAGAGCCAGAGACGCACCTCCATGATGGGGGCCGAGCTGCTCGTCGGGCGGCAGGACCGCAAACGGAGTCTTCCAGACCTCCTGTCCCGTGAGCCGATCAAGACCCTGGATCGAACCGGCGCTGTCCCACAGGTAGAGCCGGTAATCGTCGGCAGCCCAGTCTACAAGCGACCTCTGCAGATGCTCCTGCCAGACCAGCTTGCCGTCGTACAACGAATACGACGCCCCCGCATAGAGAAGAAGGTTTCCGTCAACCGCGGGAGTCGAGAAAAGCTGATCGGCACGCGCCTCCCCGACAGTCTGGAACCGGATCGGATTCAGGGACGAGTAGTACAGCAGGAACCTGACCAGGTTCTGCTCAGAGGAGCCCTCCCGGTGCAGAAAAACCAGCTTGTCTCCCGAGACCAGCGCCGCGATCAGGTCTCCCGCAGAGTATGTTATCGAGCGGGCCAGACTCCCCGACTCCTCATCGAATCCGCGGACCTGGAAGTCGCCGTCCGCGGTCCTCTCCATCAGGCATACCCGCTGACCGGCCACCCTGAAGACCGACTGCAACTTGACATTCTCCGTCACCTGCGTGGCCCACAGGAGATTTCCGCTGCCGGTGTCCAGCTTGACGATGTTTCCCGGGCTGCCGTTGGCCGAGCCGGGTCCGGATGATCCGAACAGCTCGAAACCGATCCACAGACTCCGTCCGTCCAGCCACCAGCCGCGCGGCTCTCCGTTCAGACGGTGCTCCCACTCGACGCTGCCGTCGCCCAGCCTCCTGCTCCGGCAGAACCACCATCCGCTCTCCTCTTCCAGCGTAATCACCGAGCTGTCGGTATCGCCGGAAAGCACGTAGTAGCCGGGGAGCGTGTTGGACATCGAGGCGCTCGAATCCCTGGACGCTTTCTCGAGCCCCTTTGCGCTCCATACAGTGTGCCCATCGACCTTCGATACGCCCCAGAGCTGCCTTCCCAGGTGCACAAGAATGCAGGTCAGAGAAGTCCGGGGTGCTGGTGCCGGGAGCTTTCCGTCATCGATGTCTTCCAGCGGCGGTTCCAGCGCGGTCGACCATCTGAGCTTGTTCGCAGTTTCGTCGAACGCGTACAGGGTCTGGGGCCAGTGAACGAAATAAATGACCTTCTCCTCCACTGCAGGTGGAGTGAGGATTCCGAGCACCTCGTCTCTCCCGGCGGCCATGACCGGTCGCGCAAGCCCGCATGCGACAAAGACGACAAGCGGGATGATGCAGTATCTGAGTCCGGGTGTCATTTTCTGTGGGGAATAATAACACACGCCGCCGATGTGTACCGCGAGGGCAGGGGAACCTTTCGGTTTCGCAGGTTCAGCCGGGCTGATCGGTCGAGGTCTCGTCAGGCTGGGGAGCGGGCGGGTATCCGAGGTTTTCCGGCATGCCCAGGGGCAGGATTCTCCGCATCTCCGGATCATCCGCCCTGGGACGAATGAAGTTCTGGATGACAAGCATGGTTGCTGTCGGCAACTTGGTTCTTTCCTTGTCGGTCCACTGCCACATGTCGGCGATTACGCCCATCGCCTGTTGGATGTTGTCCATCTGTATGTCATTGACTCGACCGATGAGAATCATCCGAATGAAGCCGTAGTGATCGACAAAGACAACGATCGGCTGCGGGAGCTCCGTGTAGCCCAGAGACTTGGGGAGTGCGCCGTCGGTGTCGACCGCCATGACGCCGATGATATGTTCATCAACGTATGCTTGTATGAGCATGTCGCCGACCTGCACGCGGTCGTACGTATAGGGGTCTTCGAGAGTCGTCGCCACATTCACGATATTCGGGGGGTAGATGTAGTTCGCGAACCCCAGAAGCTCTCTGAACGTGTAATTCCAGGCAAGTAGCTGCTCGGGGCCGTGACGCTTCGAGAAATCGGCCATGATGTAGATCGTGTACTCTCCCAGGAACTGCGTGCTGTCCCACTGGACGTCATTCGCGTCGGCGACCTGCCACGCAGGCATCGGAAACACGTTCGCCTCAGCCTCGGGGTTCTCGGTCTCGGAGCCCTGAAATACACCCATTGCATCCGGAAGCGCGCCTTCATCGCCGGAAACCTGTGACAGGTCCGGCTGCGCGAGAATCGGGACCGGCGGTCCGACCGGGCCTGTGCCGTTTTCTATCGGAACTCCGATGTCGGTCATGGAACCGAGAAGATCCCTGGGATTGCCTGTAAGAGCAGTGAGGTCTCCCTGGCCGGCGGAGCCCTGGTCCCCTGTCAAAGATGGCTCAAGATTACCGGCAGATTCTTCTACAGCCGGCTCGGGTTGCGACGTGGAGACCTCCGCCTCAGGTTCCTCCGGGGGCGTCTCCTTCACAGGCTCAGTCACAGGAGGAGGGGTCTCCTCAGGCGGCTGGACTTCCTCGACGACCGGTTCCGGCGGATGCCATGGAATGATCTGGCGGAAGAAATCAATCCTGAAAACCTTTACGCGTTCGGGAGGGCTGAATCCGCCGAGGAGGGGTCCGGACGGAGCGGTCCCGGTGTATCTTCCCGGGTCGAACAACCTCACGTCCAGTCCACCGCCGCCGCTCGAAAGCATGCCGATCCCTATGACAACCAGAATGGCCAGGACATGCAGAGCTACCGACGCTCCCAGAAACGGGGAGAGCCGTCTCACGTAGGAGCCGTTCCATTCATCCATCGATGTTATCTGTTCAGCCAAACCTGAATCCGCAGTCTAAGAGTAGATTCCTCGTCTGTTTGTTCAACCGTCGGAAGGCGTGTTTTCCGGCTGCTCGTCCGACGTACCGGCGGTGTCTTCCGGCGGAGACTCCACGATTTCCTGCACGAGGCTGATGCGCTCGATGCCCGCCCGGGTTGCGATGTCCATGACCGCGGTCATGTCCCGGTACGTCACGGTCTCATCGGCCCTTATGAACAGGTTCACGACATCGCCGCTTACGTCCGCAGCCTTCACGAGGTCGACAAACGCCAGCGCGAGCGCATCGGGCGTGCATGTCACGTTATCGAGAATCAGCTCGCCGTCCTTGCTGATGTAGAGCACATGATCCGACTCGACAAGCGCGGGAGCCTCCTTCACCTGGGGCAGATGCACCTCGATCCCGCGGGCCAGAAGAACCGGCGATGAGATCATGAAAATGACCAGCAGAACCAGCATCACGTCGGTGAGGGGCGTGATGTTGATGTCGCTGACGGGCTGATCTTGACCGTTCCGCCTCACTTCTTGTGCTCCCTGGTGTTGCCCAGCGCGTCTGCGTAGTCGGCGCACGCGAGCTCGACGCGCGTAATGCGCGACCGGATTTCCCTGAGGAGGAAGTTGTACGCGATCACGGCGGGCACCGCGACCAGCAAACCCGTAGCGGTGGCGACCAGCGCTTCCGCTATCCCGCGGATCAGTTCGGGATTGCCCGAGGGGTCGGTGAGCAGACCCTTGTTACTCAGACCGTGGAACGCACGAATGATCCCCACAACCGTGCCGAAAAGCCCCACGAACGGGGCGGTGTTGCCGATAATGGCAAGCCAGATCATCCCGCGCATCGAGATGTCCTCGAGCCTCGCGACCTCCCTCTCCGCTCCCCTCACAAGCGCCTCCGTGCTGACGCCGTCCTTGGAGAGCCTGTGGAGGTAATTGAGGATTACGGGCACAGGGCCCGTGCCGACCGGAGGCTTGGGATCGCCCATGCGCGCACCCGCCGCGGCCTCCCGCACCCGGTCCGCCTCTTTCCCGCTGATGTTTCTGAGGAAAAAGAGCTTCTCGATCAGGATAGCCAGACCGAGGATCGAGTAGAGGGCCAGCGGGTACATCACGACCCCGCCCTGTTGCCACCAGCTCCCCAAAGTGAATGCCTGTTGATCCATAAGGATTAACTCGTCCCGCCTTTGCTGCGGCTCACTCTATCACTCGCAATGCTCGCGGGCAACTATTCTTATTATCGCCGCCTGTCGGGGTATGAGACACAGGGGCACGTGAAAGGTTTAGACAACTTAGGGACATGGCGTACCCCTCATGCGAAACCTGGGGTTGACCGGCTCTTGTCATTACCAGTTTGCATAGTGTATATTGCACTGGCTTGGCTTTGTTTTGAGAGGCGTCCTTGAGCGTGCACCCATAGCTCAATGGATAGAGTATCGGTCTCCGGAACCGGCGATCCGGGTTCGATTCCCGGTGGGTGCGTAGGATTTCAATGCGCGTGCGCTCGTAGCTCAACGGATAGAGTATCGGCCTGCGGAGCCGGCGATACAGGTTCGATTCCTGTCGGGCGCACCATTCGGACAAGAGCAGTTACGTCGATCCCGGCAAATGAGATGCCGGGCTACATTGCTGTTGCGATAAGTTTGAGCCCTCATAGCTCAACGGACAGAGCATCGGTCTCCTAAACCGGCGATCCAGGTTCAATTCCTGGTGAGGGCGCCACAAATCGGGGGGCAGGATGGTCAAAACCATGGACGAGATCAAGGAAATCGTGGGCTTCAGCGCAAAATGGGACCTCGACGAGCACGAGGGTCTTCTGTGGCTCAAGGACGAGGCCGGCAATGTCTACGAGGAGAAGGTGGACACGCCGCAGGAGCTTCAGCTTCTGGTCCATCTGCTGCAGACGGAAAAGCCGATTTTCTACCACGTGAAAGATCACTACGTGTCCACGTCGATGGAGCATATTAGCGAGGGTTTCTGCAGGGGTTGACCTGCGGCCGAAGCCCTGACGAGGCGTGGAGAGGTGGCACAGTGGTTGAATGCACCTGACTCGAAATCAGGCGAGCCGGATTTTCCGGCTCCGTGGGTTCGAATCCCACCCTCTCCGCCAGAAGAAAAAACCGCCCGATCATTTCGATCGGGCGTTTTTCTGTCGATGCTTCTGAAGTCACTACCGCCGCAGCGTGTATCCCTTCTACGGTTCGGCAATTACCTTGACATCGTCGAGACCCCAGTAATAACTGCCGTTATAGATGCCCGACGCGAATATGAACCCAACCCGGATCGTATCGCCGGCGTAGGGAGAGTAGTTCATGGTGTTGGTTGTGTTGGTGACATGGCTGTTCGCCCAGACTCTCCATCCCCAGCACAACATCGAGCCGGGGCCGCCGTAATTGCAGCCCCCGTTGCACAGGCCGTAGAAATACGTGTTCTGATACGGATAGGTCTCGTTAGTGTACTGCTCTCCTGAGACGACCGGGGGTTTGTACGTGGTATCGAACGATGTTCCATCGTCATATGAGGCCGTTACCATTGCGCCCTGGGTGATGGTGTTTGACCAGAAATAGCCCCTGACCGTATGGAAAATCTGAACGTAACACGTGCCGGCCCCGGATGGAATCGTTATCTCAGGCGTGTACAGCCTCGCGCAATCCGGCTGCACAAGGTAGGTGTTGCCGCCGTTTGAGTGCCACCAGTGACCGTCGTTCCCGCCCGACACGATCTGCCAGCCGACACCGTTTCCGGAATGGAAAGTCAGCCAGTCGCCCTGGCCCGATTCCATGTCGTCCTCCCAAAGCACATTGGTCGCGGTGACGGTGAGAGTCGTCGCCGGGACACTATCGATGCCGTCGTCAACTTCGCAGTCGATGTCGAACACATCCTCGATGTTCGCGCCGATTGCCGCCCAGTCGACATCGAGATTTCCGTTGCCGTCGCCGGGAACGCCGTCATAGTCGCTGAGGGGGCCGGAAGTGTCGCTGACCGTCCACGAATAACTGAGAGGATCGCCGTCATCGTCGTGAGCCGTCACCGAATATGTCTCGGTCATCAGAATGTGAGGAGTGTCGTCCCCGTCGACACCCGAATCCACGACGGGCGGAGTATTGTACGGCGTGTCGGAAACATACACGTCGTCGCGGAAGAGAGCGGCGAGCGGTTCGCTCCATGCGTCGTTGGGAATATCAAACTCATTGCTGTAGTCCAGATCGGCATACTCAATGATAACCCAGTACTCATTCCCTTCCGTGCCGGTCAGGTGGGTGACGGGAATCTCGACATGGTAAGTGGGATACGGTCCGTACGGGGGAGCCTGTGCCATCTCTTCGTCGGTCAACTCGTATATCCCGTCGATTAAGTCGGACTCGATCTTGATCCTGTATTCGGTCTGGGCCAAAGAGAGCTGGCCGCTCCAGTCGAATACGCCGAGATCGAGGATAAGGTCGCCACCCCAATCGGTTGGGTCGACATAGTAGAGACTGTCGGTCACTTCCGCGGTGATACCCATCGCCTCGGAGCCGTTCGCCGGGTGGATATCCTCACCCTCCCAGCTCGCAACGATCGCATAATTGAACTTCACGTTCGGTGTGGGCGTAGGGAAATTGATCCGGTAGTTGCGCGTGTTCTTTTTCCCTGCGCTGAACACCCCGTGGTTCCCGGTCGACACGAGGAACTCCATCAGGTCGGCCTCGGCGCCGAGGCCGTCCGCGAAGTACATGTAGGGGTTCAAGGTGGCCGATCCCTGATAGCCCGGTGTTGCGAAAATGCCCTTTGTATAGCCAAGGATGCCGGGATGGGGGAATTCATCCGGGTTCCACCAGCGGGTGTAACCATCCGGTGCCCAAGGGTCAGGTGGCATACCCAGGTACTGATCGACGCCTCTAACCGCATACCTCAGACCACTGTATTCCAGCGTGCCGTGGCCGTCGCCGATGAATATCCCGCGGACATCGTAGCCGTTGTACTGGCTCATCCCCGGAAACGGGTGGGTGATGCTGACGTCGATGTCGACATCGATGCCGTCATCGCCGACAATCGTCTTGTTGATGTGAAACGAGAGGTTTGCGGGGTTGCCGTTTATGAAATTGGCGACATTCCACGGGCTCGGCTCAACACCCGTCGCGTTACGCATGGGGATCGCTTCAACCCTGCCGCTCGCGAGGTCCATGTAGACGGTGTAGTAACCCCATAAATGCATTTGCGGCTGCCCGACGTCAGCAGTCAGCTTCGGATTTCCGGGACCGGCGGTTGCCGCAAGCGGACTGTCATTCCCGTCCGAACAACCGACAGCGATCATCGCCGCAAGGACAAGCGTTGCGAAAGGACCCAACCATCGATTCATTTTCAGTCGCCTCCACAGAATCGCAGTGAGATGCTCGAGACCGATCTTTTTCTAAAGGTGAATTATAGCATGATACAACGTGTGGCGACTATCCCGTCTTGGGGGGACTGCAGGGGAGGACAGACCGCTACCATCGTCCACCGCGCCTGAGGTCCATCAGCTTCCGCGTCAGGAGGAACGGGACGAACGCCGCAGTGGTCATGAGCACCGAGTAGTATCCCATGACCCAGTAAGGGAGACTGTTCCACTCCCAGTCATGAGAGTGCCCTCCATATTCCTGCCCACCGAGAATCACCCCGTGCCAGAACCGGCAATGATGGTACGCGACCCAGTAGCCTCCCCAGAAGATGAGCACGAGGACCGGCACGATCCAGAGGAGAAACATCATGCCCGTGACGGTCACGTACCTGGGCAGCGCCGCCGACACCATGCCGACTTCGAGGATCATCCACCACAACGATATCACCGTGATGGATATGAAAACGATCGGTCCCAGATTCTGCCAGTCGGTCAAGTCCGACCAATACCACGAGGGCATACCGCTCTGCGCCCATTCCCTCAGAAACATCGCCACAATCCATGCAAAGGATGGAATGCAGATGCGTATGCTCTGGATCGCCATGAACCGTCTCAGATTGGACACGATCTCGCCGGTCGGGACAGGCGACGCGAAAATGAAATCCAGCGTGGAGGACCTTGCGTCTTCGTGGATCGCCATCGGAGTGTAGTAGAGAAAATACAGCAGCGTGAAGATGATCGGAACACCGGTCAGCATGAAGCCTGCGATACCCAGTATGTACTCGAGTCCTGGGAAGAAATGGTCGTCATAGAAGATGACAAAAACGACCATCGCGCCCCAAAGGTACTTGATGAGGAAGCGGTTGATCCTCAGCGGCTGCGCAAACCTTCGATGCAGCCATTGAAGGTAAATGTTGTTCTCGGAGAAATCTCTGTGAGGAGGATACACTCGATGTCTACCTCCGGGACGGAGATGATTCCTTTCTCTTCAGCAGTTTAGACAACAAAATGTGAAACAAGGTTGCGATCACGGGACCGCTCACATTCATACTATAGACCAACTGGACCTACCGGGAAAGTCCGAAACGGCCGGTGGCGCCTACAAGCGAGTCCGCGAGCTTGTAGGCGTTTCAAACGAACGTGCTAATCGCCCATACGCCCAGACCTTCACCATAACAGACAGCGGGCACAGACACGTTCGAAGACTCATTCAGTCTGTGCCCGGCACCCGGGTTTCTCGAGGAATGATACTAAACGCCTACAAGCTCGCGGACTCGCTTGTAGGCGCCACCGGTCCACAGTCGGTTTACAGAATGATTTTGAGGCCGTGCTCGTTCTCGGCGCAGTAGATGAACTTGCCGTCGGTGTCCATGCCGTCCGGACCGTTGGTCGCGATCTCGCCCACCTGCACGATCGACATCGGGTCCGTGACATCGAGCACCTCGATCCCCCACGCCTGCGTGCCGAAATACAGGTAGCCGTTGAACATGACCACTGTCGAGCCGTTCGAGCCGGAGTCAGACACCCAGTTGTTGATGTAGACAGGCAGGGCGGGATCGGTCAGATCGTAGATGGAGAATTTCTTGTCATTCCAGTACGCCGTGTAGAGCCGGTCGCCGAGCGGCAGGATGTCGTGAGCCTGGTTGGCGCCGAAATTGTTCGCCACCTCGACCGGAGCGGAGGGATCGGCGAGACTGAACACCCTGGGCTTGCTGAACGTGGCGACATAGAGGTAGCCGTTCTGTTCGTTAAGGGCGTAGCCTCGATCGCCGGACGTCACCGCGGGGTAGGGGACTGGGTTATGCGGATCGCTTACGTCGACCGGCAAAAGAGCCGTCCCATTTTTCGTCACGTACGCCCAGTTGTTCACAACGAGAACTCTCAAAGCGTCGCTGAAATCGACGGTCGAGAGGATATCTGGACCTTCCGCCGCGTCCGGGTCAATGATTACCAGGCCCGACGCGTACGCCCCGTAGACATACGTGCCGTCGTAATCGACTCCCTTCACCGCGCTCTCGGGGACCGTGGCGCTGAGCACAGGCTCGGTCGGATCGCTCACATCGACAATCAGCAGGCCGCCGTCCCCATCGGCGACAAACACCCTCTGGTGTGCCGGATCGGCCTTGACCTCTCTCGCGTCGCCCGGCGTGTCCAGAGATCCGACAACCTGGGGCCATCCCGGATCGGAGAACTCGCCGGCAATCACCGACAAACAGACTTCGTTCAGGTCTTCATTGCCCGCCTGGTCCTCGGCTCTCACGGCGACGAAATATTCCTGATCATTGATGAGGTCGGGGATGATCCACATGTGATCGTAGTCGCCGCCGTCCCAGAACCCCACGGCGTCCTCATGCTCAGCGGTTGTGAAGTTTATCGGAGGCTCCGTAGTCCAATAGACGTTGTATTTCGCCGGGGGAGTCCTCGCGTCGGTGGCGTTGTTCCAGAAAACAGCGGCGCCTTCGTACCTGGGGTGAGCGAACTGGACACCCACAGTGGTGTCCCAGGTCGGGGGCTCGATATCGACGCCGACCTCGAACGGTCCGATCGTGTACGGGAACGCATCGTACGCGATATCGATCCCCTCGTAAGTCTCCACGTCCTTGTAGCTCGTCAGGACGAGGTCGAAAGTGGCGTCCTCATCGACGCCGGCGATGTTCGCCGTAAGAAAATACCTTGTCGGACTGATGGAGGCGCTGATCTCCTCGTACAGATTCGAGAACACGATGCGGTTCGTGCCGTTCAGTTTCGCGTCCGCGATCTTGATGTCGATCCAGTCGAGTGATCCGTTCGCGTACGTATCCTTGTACAACTTCAGACTGGTAATCTTGTTCGCGGGCATGGTCCCGCCGACGCTGAAGATCAGCTTCGTGATCCGGGTCCTCAGGCTTGATGTGAAATCGAGATAGCCAAGCTGAAGATTATTCACCGATTTATGGACAAAAGGCGTTTCATAGGTGTGCACAGTCAGGCCAAGATATGGCTGGACGTATTCAACATTCAGAGTGTAAGAAGTCGAGTCGCCGTAGGCCGCAGGGGTCACCTTCACGTAATAAGTCTCCCCGGCGTGGCACTCGGCGCCGACAACCTCGAACGAGCTCCAGCAATGATTGACTTTCGCCGACTGGTCGATCTGTGTGGACGGGGCCAATGTCGGAGAGCTGTACAGCGTGAGATCGAGGTTCTCGCCCCAGGTCCAGATGTCTAGGAAGAAATTCAGATTCCCATCCTCGGTCGCGGTGAATTTGTAGAGGTCTTCCGTGTCGTCGTAGTCGCCCATCACCGCATGGATGCTGTCGATCACCTGGTTGTCGTGGGCGGCTATGTCCACGAACCCGTCCTCGTCTTCTTCGGCCGCATACCTGTCGGGACCGTAGCATGCCCTCAGCGCGTTGATCCTGCCCCAGCCCGTCTGTTCGTCGAAACCCGGCACGTCAAGATCGTCGCTTGTGTATTTCGCGCGGTCTCGCAGCCACTGGTTTGTCTCTTCCGGAAAGACGCTCTTCAACAGGGCAAGTCCGCCGGCCACAAACGGTGTGGCATTCGATGTCCCTCTGAAGAAGTAATCACTCTTCCCGTCCCAGTAGCTGTGATCGTTCCCGCCGTGGGTGGTGATGTAGTCCTCGCCGAAGCCCATGATCTCGAGCTGGGGACCGTAGTTGGAGCCCCAGTCGAAACCGGCGGCCTTCGAGATTCGCACTTCGTCGATGGGTTTGTAGCTCCAGGGTTTCCAGAACGGGGACGTGCCGCCGACACAGATAACGGTGTCGAAAGCGGCGGGGTAGTGGAGAGTCGTGACGTCGTCATTGGCTGCGGCGGCAGCCATGAGAAGCCCATCGTCCCATGCCGCCTCCATCGAGTATTTCAGAAACACCGAGTACTCCGTGGAACTGAAAGACATGCTGACTATGTCGGCGCCGTTATTCCTAGCATAGATCATGCCGTTGAGAATCTCGGAAAGAAATGAATATCCCATCCCGATCTTGATGCCCATTATCCGGGCGTGGGGGGCGATACCGCTGCATCCGAGCGAATTGTCCTGCTCGGCAGCCACAACCCCCGCGCATGCGGTACCGTGGTACCACTGGTCGCCGTTGTACTCGGTAATGTCGTTGTCGTCCTCCTGCATATCCCAGCCGTAGATGTCGTCCACATAGCCGTTCAGGTCGTCGTCGATGCCGTTGTCGGGAATCTCGTCCTCATTGACCCACATCACGTTTTCCAGGTCCTGATGCCATACCTGCACGCCCGTGTCCATGATGCAGACGACAATGCCCTCGCCTTTCGTGTCGTTCCAGACCGTGCTGGCGCCCATCTTCGCCGGACCGAACTGCTCGAACACGTTTGTCCTCGGATCGTCATCGGCGTCGTTCGGATTCTCCCACAGCGGATCGTTCGGAGCATACGGTACGTCGCAGAACTGAAAGGTTATGTTCGGCTCGACAGTGTCGACCTGGGGCAGCCCCTTGAGCTCCCGGATTTTCTCCGGGACGGAGCAGCCGTCCAGTATTTTGAGCAGATAGACGGTCGTTCTGCCGACATCGATTGCTTTCCGGAGGCTCAATCCGTGCTTCGCAAGGAAGGAGATCGCGGCATTGACCATCGGGCCTGTCGCCTTGCCGGGTCCGCCCGCAGGGACTGCGCCGTCCTTCAGCGAAACCAGAATTTCGTCGGGCGCATAGGGCGGGATATCCGGCGCAGTTGCAGGATTCAGCGTCCGAGAGTTCTGTGCCTGCGCGGGATCAGAGATCTGCAGGTCGGTCGAGGGGGCCTGGAGATTATCCGATGCCCCACCGCTCGAAGGGGTCACGGGATTGGACCGGCTGCACGACAGAAGGAAAAGCAGGATGAGCAGGAGGGAAATCGATATCTTGCCTGACGGAAAGCGGGTTGACATGTGAAATCCTCAAAAACAACGGTGACGTCTGCTTCTGCGATCCGGCATCTCTGTCCGTATACACAAACATCGGACAGTCTCAGCCGTCCGAAGCCGCGCCACCGCTTGAAACTACCTTCCCCTATTATAGATGAAATCCCGCCCCTGATTCTTGCGGGCGATTTCGCTTACAGGATCACCTTCAGCCCGTCTTCGTTCTCGGCGGAATAGACGAAGTTCCCGTCGGTCGCCATCCCGTCGGGACCGCCCGTCGACACCTGCCCGAGCTCGAAAATGTTCGACGGGTTGTTCACGTTCAGAACTTCGATGTGGTGATAGTTGGTCCCGAAATACAGGTAGCCGTTGAACATCACGAGGTCGGATGCATCCTGGCCGGAGTTGGATGTCCAGCTTCCGATGTAAGATGGTTGTGCCGGATCGCTGAGGGTGTAGATCGAGAACCTGTTGTTGAACCAGTAGGTTACATACAGCCGATCGCCGACGGCATCGATCTCGTATGAGTAGTTCGCTCCGAAATCGGCGCCCGTATTGGCTGGGTGCGACGGGTCGCTCAGATCGAACACCCTGGGTTTCTCGTTTGTCGCTACGTACAGGTAGCCGTTCTCCGCGTCCATTCCGTACCCGCTCTGACCCGATGTGACCGTGGAATACGTAACCGGGTTCGCCGGGTCGCTGACATCCACGGGGAGAATCTGGCTTCCGAAGTTGATGACGAAGACATAATTGAACAAAACGCAGACATCGAGCGCGTCGGAAAAGTTGACCTGATCGACG
>CAYGZQ010000075.1:0-17326 GCA_964354375.1 uncultured Planctomycetota bacterium | reverse complement strand
CTGAAATCTCTCATCGCGAACTCGACGCCGAAATCGAGCTCGTTGCCGCGGAAGTTCGTCAGAGTGCTTCCCTTCACCCTCCTGAAGACTTCCCGACAGATTTCCTCCGTCAACTCGCGCATCGTGTCCAGATTCCCAAACGCCTGGTACGCTTCCAGCATCGTGAATTCCGGGTTGTGATCGCGATCCATCCCCTCGTTGCGAAACACCCTCCCGATCTCGTACACCCTCTCGAATCCGCCGATCATGAGCCTTTTCAGATGAAGCTCGATCGAGATGCGCAGGAAGACATCGATATCGAGCGCGTTGTGATGCGTGCTGAACGGCCTGGCGACCGCGCCTCCCGCGACCTTGTGAAGCGACGGGGTCTCGACCTCAATGAACCCGCGCGCGTCCAGAACCGACCGGATCGCCTTCACCACTTCCGTGCGGGCCCGGAAAACCTCCCTCACTTCCGGGTTGGCGATGAGATCGAGATATCGGAAGCGGTATCGAAGCTCCTTGTCTTTGAGGCCGTGATATTTCTCGGGAAGCGGCCTGAGCGCCTTCGCGAGTATCCGCCATTCACCGACCCGCACCGTCAGCTCGCCCGTCTTCGTTTTCATCAGCGTGCCGCTGACGCCTATCCAGTCGCCGAGATTAAGCGCGTCGAGAAGCTCCCACTGATTCGCCCCTCCCCCCTGCCCGACAGCCGACCCAGACAAAACGTCGATTTTGAAGAAGAGCTGGATCGTGCCGGTGCCGTCGAGGAGATTTCCGAACTTGACCTTCCCGTGCTCGCGAAGCGCGACCAGC
This sequence comes from uncultured Planctomycetota bacterium, assembly GCA_964354375.1. GTDB lineage: Bacteria > JAJVIF01 > JAJVIF01 > JAPKYR01 > JAPKYR01 > CAYGZQ01. Next base: position 16,531 of record CAYGZQ010000075.1, on the reverse strand, counting down.
CTTCCCGCCATCGAGACCTGCACCTCGGGGGCCTCGAGTTTCTCCCGGTCGAACCCGTCGAATCGGGCGTGAAGGTCCGACGCGGTGGTGGTGCACTCGAACCGTCCGCCCCACGGATCGATGCCAAGCTCTTTCAGCCTTTCGAGATTGCCCTTCCGGCTCTCCAATTCGTCGGAGAGCCGTTCGTGCTCGCTGAGATTATCCTGTATGTTGGGATCAGTCATGGACTCCCCTTGCGGGCAGGTTTATCGGACTGCCGCTCACCGTCAAGCCTTGTGACCGTGAAACTCCAGCACAGCTTCCACGACCCTCTCCACTTCCTCATCCATCAGCTGCGGGAACATCGGCAGCGCAAGGACCTCCCGGCAGAGGCGCTCGGAGACCGGGAATTCTCCGGGCTGATGACCCAGGTCCCTGAAAATCTCAAGGCTATGCAAAGGCACAGGGTAGTAAACTCCGCTGCCGATTTCTCTCTGATTAAGGAACTCCCTGAGGCGGTCGCGATCCCGCGATTGCACGACGTAAAGGTGATAGACATGCTCGAATCCGTCGGGCACGTACGGCACCCTGAGGGGAAGGTCCGCCCACGCGTCGGTGTAGATCGAGGCGATCTTCTGCCTGCGACGCGTCCAGTCGATCAGCTTCCCCAGGCGCAGCCTCAGAATCGCGCTCTGAATTTCATCCAGGCGACAGTTCCGACCCAACAGGCTGTGGAAATAGCGTCGGGTCTCGCCGTGCACTCGAAGCTTCGAGACCACTTCCAGAGCGTCCGCGTTCGCACCGGTGACACATCCGCCCTCGCCGCACGCGGCAAGGTTCTTGGTCGGATAGAAACTGAAGACACCGAGGTCGCCGAATGTCCCGACCCTCCGTCCTCCCACGCTCGATCCCACAGCCTGGCACGCGTCCTCCAGAAGAAACAAGCCGCGCTTGTCGGCAATTCGCCTGAGATTTTCCACATCCGATGGAAGTCCGTACAGGTGGACCGCGACTATCCCGACCGTCTTCGGTGTTATCGACGCCTCGACCGCGTCAGGGCTTATGTTGAACGTATGCTCGTCGACATCGCAGAAAACCGGCTTCGCGCCTCTGTGCGCAATGACCGACGCGGAGGCGAAGAAAGAGTACGCGGGCGTGATCACTTCGTCTCCCGGCCCGACATCCAGCGCCTGCAGGCTGAGGATAAGACCGTCAGTCCCGGTGTTCACGGCCACGGCCCGCTCAAAACCCATCAGATGGGCGAATTCCTTCTCGAACGCCTTCCCCTCGTTCCCGTAGACCCACATCCCGCTTCTCAGAACGCGCGTTGTCGCCTCGATAATCCGGGGCTCCTGCTCCTGAAACGCGCGCAGCGGCGCCATCAGAGGAATCGCGCGAACAGGCGTGTCTGTGCCGGTCTTGCCACTCATATGGACCGCTAGTATGCCCCGTCACTCATTCGTTTGCAATGATCGAGCCCGACTTATCGCGCAAAAGAAAAACCGATCCCTTCGGATCGGCATTTCAGTGCACCGCAATCGATCATTCGCACCAACCTATCCGCCAAGGTCGTTGATGATTCTGAGAATCCCTAATGTCTGACCGAGGATCGTCGAGATCGCGTTTGTCGTGCCCACACCGTAGAACGGCTGGTTTTTCCAGGGGACATAGATCATGTCTCCCGGCTCGATAGGCACGTTCTGAACCTCCCCGCCCAGGATCAGGCTCTTCATGTCAAGCACGTTATAGCCCTGCTGATCGGTCATCGGGAAGCTGATAATTCTTATCGAGCTTGAGTCGGTGGGCGCGACGGGACCTCCTGTGGCCGCGATGTAGTCGAGCGCGTTCCAGCCCTCATGATAATCCACCGGCTGGGGCATCCACACCGCGCCCAGCACGTACACCTGGTCCCTCACTTCCGGCACGCGAAGTATATCGCCCGGCTGGAACTCGAAATCCTTCGGTCTGAACTGGGAGTCCGCCAAATTCAACGTGATCTTCGTCGTCGGCGTTTCGCTTCCCGCAGGATTCTGTCTCTCCACGTCGACAGCCCCGAGCATCATCATGCTTTTGTAGCCGCCGGCCTGCGCGAGGAGATCAAGCACCGTATCGCCCCGACGCATCTCGTACGTTCCGGGCCTGGCCACGCCGCCTCTGATGACCACCGGATGTGAGTTCGCGGTAACATACACGGCGTCCCCGTCCTCCAGCATCACGTCCCCCTCGACAAACCCCCTGATCGCGACCCCCGCCATGTCGAGCCTTCCGACCCGTTCTCCGTTGCGCCATATCTCGGCCCATCGACCGGCCCCTGAGGTAAGCGCTCGGAAATACGGATGCGTCACGGTCCGCTCATCGAAATTCACCGTCAACGGATTTGTCACGAGCGATCCCGCCGTCTGGATCAGGCTCACCGCGCTGGTCCCGGCCAGCGCTATGTACTGTCCGGGCTGACGTACCTGCCCGATCAAATACACCTTGATGCGTTTCGCCTTCAGAAGCTGTAGCGCGCATTGATAGTTCAGAAGGTACTTCCCGAGCTCGCCGTCGACATAATCCCGCGCCTCCTGCACCGTCATCCCTTCCACTTCCAAAAGCCCGGCCGGAGGCACGAAGATGTCGCCCTGCGGACCCACCTGCACCACCAGCGCGTCCGCTATCATGCCGGTCAGGATCACCTGGACTATGTCTCCCGGACCGAGCCGATACGTCGGCGGGAGCGCATACACGACATCCTCGGCGCTGATGTCGAACAGACGGAAAGCGTCGCGCGACTGCATGAACACCTGGAACGTCTGGGTGAAGTCGCTCAGGTCCTCCTGGGACCGCGCAGGTCCGGCCGGCAGAAATACCATCAGGACCGCAAGCAGCATCGACATCGCTAAGGGAATCGACCTTGTTCGCATACGCGATTCGAGCATAACTGTCACCTCGCGCCGCATGCCGGCACCACAATCTACTTTAAACGAAACGGTGAAGCAAGTCGAATGGAAAGAGCCGACTGGAAAGTCGGCGGACCCGGTAAGAGCCTAGGGTCCCCAGAGGATCAGGGGGTTGACGCGACAACCGTACTGTCTCAGCGCCACGTACAGCTCCGTTCGGTGATGTATCTCTCTCTCCACCATACCTATCAGCAGCCTCTGGATCGTCGCTTCCTCGCCCCACGGCACCTGCACCCTGGAGTTCTGGAATTCCTCGTCCGTCAGGCCAGCCAGGATATCCAAGGACTCCTGATGGACACTGTCCAGACGATCGAGCACGTCGTCCGAGGTCTCCAAGCTCTCGGAATCATCGAAAACGAAATCCATATCGTCGGCGTCCTCAGCGTACGCCCTTCGAAGCTGGCTGCGCGCATCGGTCGGATTAAGCGGGTCGGTCCAGTCCCCTGAGCAGACCCCTTTCACAAACCGCTCCTCGAGGCTTCCGAACGCGCGTATGAGCTGCTCCAGAGTCGGCGAATTCTCGTGCTGACGGTAGTCAAACGCCTCGTCCGGGACCATCGCTATCAGTCGCCGCGTACCCACCCTCACGTCCTCGAACCAGTCTATAAACTCGTGTCTGTTCATTCCTCTTCGCAGGCAATGCTATCCTTAAACTTCCCGACCCGCAAGTGCGATAGCGGGTGGAAGCTTGAATTGATCCGCCCGATTCGTCATAGTGTTCCCCGGAGCGTTCACGTGTCCGCTTACCAGCATGAAAAGCATTTCACTCTCTCCGAGGCCCGCGACCTTCTTCCCTGGCTGATTGGCAAGGTCGAGAGAATCGGCGTCCTTTTCAACACGTTCGAGGATCGCGGGTTCGACGTGGTCACCGAGCGTTGGAGACCCGGCGGCAACGGACAAACCGACACATCCCCGCCCGAGGAATTCGAGGAATTCATCTCGCTGATCGCCGAGCTCGACCGGAAAGGCGTTCTCATCAAGAATTTCAAACAGGGAGTTGTGGATTTCCCCCACATCCTTCCGAACGGCCGCGAGGTCTACCTGTGCTGGATGCTGGGCGAGGCGACTGTGTCCTTCCGGCACGAGATACTCGACGGTTTCATGGGACGGACGCCGATCGAGAAGAAACCGCCCGAGGGTTCCGCCTCATCCCCTTGATTTCCCCGCTCCTACGCGCCAAAATCCCCGCTGGGCGAGATCGGAGGCTTACGAATGTCACCACATGAGATTCTTCACCCGCAACGGGCGCTCATCTCCGTATTCGACAAAACCGACATCATTGAATTCGCCCACAGTCTTCTTGAACGGGACGTGGAGATCCTGTCGTCCGGCGGGACCGCAAGCGTTCTGAAGGAAGCCGGGATTCCGGTTACCGAAATAAGCGATTACACGGGCGCGGCTGAGATGTTCTCGGGGCGAGTCAAGACCCTGCACCCGAGAATCCACGGCGGCATCCTTGGACGAAGGCCCGTCAAGGTTCGGACCGGTACCAGGCTCGAGACAACTCCCGACGACACGTGCGAGATGGAGGCACACGACATCCCTCCCATCGACATCGTCTGCGTGAATCTCTATCCCTTCGCCAAAATCGTCAAGAACCCCGATGTCACGCTCCATGACGCGCTGGAGAACATCGACATAGGCGGGCCCACCCTCATCCGCGCCGCCGCAAAGAATTTCCCGTGCGTCTGCGTTCTCACCGATCCTTCCCAATATCACCAGGTGCTTCTCGCGATGAAGGAGCACGGCGGCATCCCGAGGACCATGCGCGAATCGTTCGCACGCGCCGCGTTCCATCACACTGCCATGTACGACGCGGCCATTGCGCGATACTTCCGCAGCCTGCCCCCGTCCGACTCTCAGGAAGACTGGATGATGGAGCGAATCCTCCCGGCCGACCTGCCGCTCGCCCTCACGAGGGTGAGCAAACTGCGCTACGGCGAGAATCCTCACCAGCGCGCGGCATATTACAGGCTCGACAGCGACCTCGGCGACTACATCACCGACTCCGAGATTCTGCAGGGCAAGGAGATCAGCTACAACAACATTCTCGACATCGACTCCGTCATCCGACTCGTAAGGGAATTCCCCGGAAGGATCTGCGCCGCAATCGTGAAGCATCAGAATCCAACCGGCGTAGCGATTGCCGACACTGCCGAGCAGGCGTACCGCACTGCTCGATCGATCGATGAGCTGGCGGCGTTCGGCAACGTCACCGCCGTCAGCGCCGCGATCGACGGCCCCACGGCAAAGGCCATCGCGGAAGCCTTCGTAGAGGTCGTCGTTGCTCCCGATTTCAGCCCCGAAGCGCTGCAGGTCCTGAAGAAAAAGTCCAACCTGAGGCTGGTGAAGACGGATCTCGTCTATCCCAGGGATATCTCCGGACGTCTTGAGGGTCGGGCGCTCATCCACGGCGTTCTTGTACAGGAGATCGACACCCAGATTTGGAATGACGCCGATTTCCGGATCGTTTCGAAACGAAAACCGACCGCCGAGGAGATGAAGGCTTTGGAGCTCGGGTGGCGAGTGGTGAAACATGTCCGCTCCAACGCGACTGTCCTCGCGACCCCCACGCACACGGTGGGAACCGGTCCGGGCATGACCGCCCGCGTCGATTCCTTCCGCATCGCGATCGAGAAGGCGGGCGAAGGAGCGAAAGGGGCGGTCGCCGCAACCGACGGGTTCTGTTTCCCCGACTCCATCGAGCTTTCACACATGGCGGGGGTGACCGCGGTGATCGAGCCCGGCGGAAGTAAGCAGGATTCCGAAACGATTGCCAGGGCCGACGAGCTCGGCGTGGCCCTCATCATGACCGGCATGCGTCACTTCAAGCACTGAGAATGCAGCACACCGGGCACAGGCGAGAACCTCCGTACGACAGACTGAATTTCGTCGTCTCCGGATGCCCGGAATCGACCCCCTCCCCCGGCGGAACTCTCGTCGGCCTCCAACACGCTCTCGAAATCGGTTGCGACGGCATGGAGATCGAATGGGTGCACCAGGTCGCAATCAAGAACGACACGGCGGACAAAGTGATGGAAATCCGCCGGTCGAGCGGGTGCGCGCTCACCGCTCACGGACCCTACTACATCAACCTGAATTCGAGGGACGAGAGCAAGACTCAGAAATCGATAGATCGAATTCTGAAGACCGCGAGAACGGGCGCACGCTGCGGCTGCACGAGTTTCACATTCCATGCGGCGTTCCTCATGGGCGACGATCGCGCATCGGTTCATCGACGCGTCCTGGAAATCCTCCGTGACATCCAGCGAACCATCGAGTCGGAAAATCTCGGCATCAAGATGCGTCCCGAGCTCACCGGCAAGGACTCCTCCTGGGGATCGCTCGAGGAACTGCTCGATGTCAGCCGGGAGGTTCCGGGGATCGAGCCATGCATCGACTGGGCGCATCTCTACGCAAGAACGCTGGGGAGATACAACACTCGGGACGAATTCAGGGCTGTTTTGAGAGACTACGCATCGGTCCTCGGCGACGTCGGGCTGAAAGACATGCACATGCACCTGACCGGTATCGCCTTCACTCCCAAGGGCGAGAAACATCACCTGGCCATCAGGGAAAGCAGACTGAACTACAAGGATCTCCTGAGGACGTTCAGGGAATTCGATGTCAGGGGCGTTGTGGTCGCGGAGAGCCCGGTCCTGGAGCTGGACACCCTGTTGCTGAAGCGCTCCTACAGGCATGTATAGCATGCGCATCGTGGGGCTGTTGAAAAAGTCTCTTTGTGGGGCAGGCTTTCCAGCCTGCCGCATCTGGATGTCGCATGAATAGCAGGCTGGAAAGCCTGCCCCACATGCGGATCGTGCTTGTCTTGGAGTCTTTCAACAGCACCAGGACGCGCATGGGTCCGGCTGCGATTTGAGGACGGAAGAATCATGCGCAGGATGCGCATGGCTACAGTTCGGCAAGTATCTGTGCGACATCCTTCACGGGTATATCTTCCCTCCCCTTGTCGCCCAGACCGTCCCGGAGCATCATCTGGCAGAACGGGCACGCCACCGCGATCTCGCCCGCCCCGGTTTTCAGAAGCTCCTCCACTCTCTCGTGATTGATCCTCGTCCCCTCCTTCTCCTCCGTGAAAAGCATCCCGCCGCCCGCTCCGCAGCAGAAGCTGTGACGCCTGGTCCTCGACGGCTCCGCGATCTTCACGCCCGCCCTCTCGATGAGACGCCTCGGGTTGATGTAGTCCCTGTCGTCGCCGTATCTCGCGAGGTAGCACGCATCGTGGTACGTCACACTCCCGTTCGCTTTCCCGTCCGCCTTTCCGCTGATCTTCAGCTTGCCCTCGTTGATGAGATTCGTGAGAAATTCGGTGTGATGGATGATCCTGATCTCCTTTTTCAGACCCATCTCCTTGTATTCCTTCAGGGTTCTGAGGCAGTGAGGGCAGGTCGTGACGATGAGCGGGGGATTCGCCTCGTTGAGCGTCGCCACGTTCGCTTCGGCCAGCGTCTGGAAGAGGAACTCATTGCCCGCACGACGCGCAGCGTCGCCGGTGCATTGCTCATCCGCCAGGACCCCCCACTTCACGCCGGATTTCTCGAGCAATTTCTTGAACGCAACTGCGACTTTCCTGTAATGATCGTCGAACCTCGCCATGCAACCCATCCAGTAGAGCACGTTCCCCGACTCGTACCCGGGAAAAGCGTTCTCGGCGAGAAACTCCGCAGCGCTGGAAGGCTGATACAGCCAGGGATTGCCGACGGATTCGAGGTTGTCGAACAGCGGACGCATGGCGTCGGGGAACACGCTGTCGGCCACGTAACCGCGACGCATGTCGATGATCGCGATCGGTTGGTCGATCCCGACAGGGCACTGGAAGGTGCACGCGCCGCATGTCGTGCACTGCCAGATCATCTCGCTGAAACGCTCGTCGCCCACGATCGCCTGGTCGGGATCGGCGAGATACACTTCCCTCAGCTTGAGCATGACCTGCTTCGGGTCCAGCTTCTTCCCGGTGATCCTCGCGGGGCAGTTGTCGAAACATCGCCCGCACTCCACGCACGTGAAGGCCCCGAGCACGGTGTACTTACCGAGGTCGCTGAATTTTTCGGCCCCGAGGAAAATGTCCTCCTCTTCGGCTTCGATATCGATATGAAGAGGCTTGATCGCAGCGAGCTCGAAATCCTTGAAGAATGTCGTGAAGAGGCTGAACAACAGGTGCAGATGCTTGGAACGCGGGATCAGCACCAGGAACGCGAGAATCGTAACGATATGGACCCACGCGTTGACCATAATGAGCGGATTGTCCTTGCGCATCCCGAACGCGCCGAGCAGGTAGGTGATCATCAGAATCACGATGAAAAGCGCGACCACGCCGCTCGAATACGAAGGATGGTCGCCCAGCGCGGGGGGACGAGACACGAATCGCCTGACGAAGAGATAGAGAATCCCGATCAGCGCGAGCACCGCAAGAACCGCTACGATCCCCTGGTAGAAACGATGGACGACCCCGTCGCCGAGAATCCCGTACTCAAGCCCGAACATGCGCGACGCCATGTCGGAAGTCTCCAGAAGGAAGACGAGGAACGCCCAGAAGACAAAGGCGTGTGCCGCGCCGGGAACGGGTCGCCCAGTGATAACCGTGTCCTGGAAGACAACCTCCTTGATCCATCGAACGATCCTGCGGACCAATTGATCGAACGGAAGGCATCCTCTCGCATGCAGGATTCTCCTCACCCGCAGCCATAGCGGCTCCAGAAACAGACCGATCGCCACAAGTATGAGGACCGCAAGGATGACCTTGCCGAGCAGGGAAAGCTCCATCTCGAACCCCCTTAGATTGATTCCTCCTCAGGAAAATCGCGGACCGAATCCGCAGGAAGGTGCATTATAGTTAACTCGCCGGGGCTACTCAACTCTCATGCCGACTGGAAAGTCGGCGCAACCGGGGCCGGCGGACCCGTCCGGGAATGCGCAGTTCGGGACACCCTGTCCCCCAGAGGACAGTTAGTCCCTGCGAGAACAGGGACCGCAGGCTTGAATCTGTTCGAACGAGAATTGATGCACCTGAAGAAACGGGGATGCAGCGGAAGGCAGGGTGGAAATCCGCCCTGAGGGCAGGGAACCGGCGAAAACGGCATGAAATGTGACTTCGGCAGGAAGGAGAGGAGAAAACCTGCCGCAAATGTCCATTTTATTCCCAGCAGATCCCGCTGACAGGCCATCTCGAAAATCCCTCGAGGCCCGTGCCCGTCGCAAGGCTGCGCTTGTCGCCGGGCTCAGGAAACTGGGCCTCTGGCCGATGTTCCTTCAATCGGACAGCATCCTCGAGACGCCCGGACTCACTTCGCGCTCAGGAAAGATCCGCCTGGTGACTTCCCACTGGGTGGACAGACCCTCCAAAAAGGCGAACCGGAGAAAAGACAGGTCGGTGTGAATCTCAGGTTTTCGCCCTCCCGCAGCGACCCCTGCAAATCCCCGCGTCCAGTCTGCCGATATTATTAGATAGATGACCGCATCCTGCGACCTCGCAGGGTCGATTATGACCCTGTGAGCGACCGGGGCGCGTTTTTGCACCACTGGGACCGATCCTTTGCCGCCGCGCGCGTGTCTGAAACACACTGGGCCACGGCGGACAGCTGTCACGAGGGGAGAATCCCAGCGTGCTCCGGGATCATCCGACTCGGTTGATTTTCGCTTTCAGGGATGATAGCCTGTTTCATCCATCAGCCGAGGCGCGTGGCCTGTTTTGTGGTGGGGCAGTTCCGACCAACTTGTGAGGGGTAACCGCGACTTGATGAGATTTTTCAGACCGGGACACAGAGGAAGAGGATTGTGGCAGGCGCTTCTGCCTGTGATTCTGTGGCTGGTACTCACCTCCCCGCTCAGAGCCGACATAATCTACACGGTTGAGGAAGGCGACAGCGCCTGGTCGATCGCCATCCATTTTGGCGTGACGCTTGAGGCCCTTTACGCGGCCAACGGTTGGGCGTCGGACGAAAACCCAGTCCTGCAGGTCGGTCAGAACGTGGCGGTCCCGTCGGACCGCGAAGACGAGAACGGGACCGAGGAAGGGTCTTCCCAGGAGACGACCTACATTGTCCAGCCCGGCGATAATCCCTACGCGATCGCCAACCGCTACGGCATCGGCGTTCTGGCTCTGCTCGAATTCAACAATCTGACCGAGGACGATCTCATCCAGCCGGGACAGCTTCTGAGCATCCCTGGGGGCAGCTACGAATACCAGGGCAACGCGGAATCGGACGGCTCGTCGGAGGCTCAGGCCGAGCCAGCCCCGGAGCCGCTGCGCTACAGGGTTCAGGAGGGCGACAACGCGTGGGGCATCGCCCGCCAGTTCGGGATCAACGTTCAGACCCTGCTGGCGTTCAACAGCCTGGATCAGAACGCCGTCCTGCACATCGGGGACGAGCTTCTGGTTCCCACGGAGGCCGGAAGCCTTCCCAGCCGGTCCAACGCGTGGGGCAAATATACCGTGTCGAGGGGCGACACGCTGGGCGGAATCGCCCAGGCGAACCAGGTCTCTCTCGCCGCGCTTGCCCAGACGAATAATCTCGACCCGAACGGCCTTCTCCACGAGGGACAGCAGCTTCTCATACCCAACTACCGATCAACGGAGACGCTGGAAGGAGCAAGTCCGACCGAGACGCTCCCGGTTACCCCGCCCGCTCCCCAGGATTTGTCGGGATCGGTTTCTCCGCTGCCGGCCATTCCCGATCTCGACGGGACGCTGGCATCGATACAGGATCTGGACGGATGGCACTCGGAGATGTTCGATTTCACGCGGATCGAGGTTCCGCAGCCGTCCACACCGGGGCCCGAGCCGGTATCGGAAGGCGGGCTGAGCGCGGACGGGCATTTCAATGACGGCACGCCGTATCATCTATATACAGTCCGTCGCGGCGACACGATTGGAGGCGTTGCCGGAGACTTCGGCATCACGCAGAGCGAGCTCATGAGCCGGAACGGTCTGGATGTAAGAAGCACTCTGAGAATCGGCCGGGACCTCAAGATATCCCTTCCCAGGCCGCCCGCGACCTCGTCGCATTCCGGATCTCCGGGCTCCATCCATTGGGGAGCGCCGTCGGTGCCGATCGGGGACGGGACGGGAACCGCGACAGGGCAAGCGGTTGTTGAGGAAGCATCGAAGCACATCGGCACGCCGTACGTATGGAGCGGCACCAGCCTTACAGGCGGGGTGGACTGCTCAGGATTCACGATGGCGGTATTTGCGCAGTTCGGGATAAGCCTGCCGCATCGCGCATCCGACCAGGCAGCGTGCGGCACGTCGGTGGAGTACGCGGATCTGCTGCCGGGCGACCTGGTGTTTTTCCACACGACGAGGTCGGGGATCAGTCATGTCGGCATCTATATCGGGGCCGGCGAATTTATCCATGCATCAAGCTACAACGGTGGAGTTATCATAAACCGGGTCGACTCCGGCCACTATAACGAACGATTCGTGTGCGCCCGCCGCGTCCTCTAGCGGCCTCATACGACCCGGCGCATCGTCCCCCTCGGAATTCAGACCTGCGCTCAATCCGGCATCAGACGCGGCTTCGGCGGAGTGGATGATCGCTTGGCATTCCGTCTTACGGGAACCCGCGGGCGGTCAAGGTTCGTGTCTGCATTCTCTCATGTCGCTTTGAAGAATGACCCTGAGGGGCTGGAATCGACTGCTTCAACGAATGGCGGTTCATTGATAGATACTAGTAATCGGTCCGGAAAATAATCTAATGAAACTTGATTTTTGTACTGACAGCTTCCTAAATCCGTGCTATATTGTCCGCACTTTTGAGGGCGGGAGAAGGACCCGATAATTGAATTTATTGCCGGATTGTCGAGATTTCAACTGATATCATAAGGTGGCTCCATAGGCTCGCTTGAGCGGGCGCTGAGGACAATAGAACCGCTTGCAGGCATCTGATCCCTGTACCGGAAGTCGCGAGGGAGGACAATGGACGAGCATATCATCTTCACGGTCTTCAAACTCGATAACATGCTTCGACGGATGGGCAACCGGATCGCCGGCGTGCTCGGAGCGACGCAGCAGCAGTGGGCTGTGCTCGACATCCTGAACGAGGCTGGTCCCAACGGCATCCCCCTGAGCGAGCTCGGCAGGGACCTTGACGTCACCAAGGGCAACATCACCGGCCTCATCGACCGGATGGAGCGGGACGGGCTCGCGAAGCGGAAGGACGATCCCAAGGACCGGCGTGTCATCCGGGCCATCATCACGGCGAAGGGCAAGAAGGTTCTCAGGGACATCCAGCCCGTCAAGGATCAGTGGTCGAACAGGATGTTCGACGGCTTCAGCGCCAAGGACAAGAAGGACCTGACCAACCTCCTGAATCGCCTGATGCAGAGGGTCACCGAGCTCGAAAGCTAAGGGCACAGGGTAATCTCAATCTCCTCGCAGGAAGGTATCGTCATGAAGGTGCGGATTCCCATCTGGCCGGGGATTGTTGCGATTGTCCTCAGCGCTCTTTCGATATGGCTTCGATGGAACGCCCACGGCTTTGCGTCCAACGCATATGTCAGGATGATGGGGACCGCCGATGCCCTGGCCATTGCCGCGTGGCTGGTGTGGGCCGGGTTTTTTGTCAGAAACTGGCTGCAGGCCAGAAGAGATGCACTGCGTGATCGCGAGCAGAATTCCCCATAGACGGCGTCAAGGCAGGAAGCAGAAATAGACACTTTCGCCGCCGGACCATCCCGGCGGTTTTTTTTCTCAGCTTACCCTTCTAGTCCTGTACCATCCCGGACGTCTGGCGGATGAGAACAACTCGACCCCCTGGCTCACCGCAGTGTAGACCGCAAACCAGTACAGCATGCACTGACCGGCCATGGCGACCAGCAACGGGACAAAGGGCGAGTCCGGACTCCCGGAACCGGACGTGAACTGCGAGCCGACCACAAGGGCCACAAGCGAAGCGATGATGACATAGAGGATCGCCAGCGGAACGGAGGCGATCATCGGGAACCTGAGCGCCATGGCTCCTGATGCGGGCGCCAGAAGCACAAGCGCCCAGACGAAACTCCCCAGGCCCCACAGATACAGCACCGAGAGAAAGATTATCCCATCCCCCCAGAATCTCAACATAGTCGGGTCCAACACCAGGCGCAGCAGATAGCCGAACAATAACCCAAGCGAGAATCCGATCGTCTCGTCGAGAAGCCTGTGACCGACGAGAATGGGTCGAAGAGCCAGGCCGTTGAACATCTCGTGATCCGAGATCGGGACGGTCAGGAGCGGGTCGGGTTTGTCGGGCGAGACAAGCTCCCTGAGTCTCAGGGGCATTCGAACAAGCATCGGTCCCGCGAGCCTGATAAAGCATACGACCTGGGCCACGAAACCGGGAAGGAAGACGGCAAGCCCCATTGTCTCGAACGCGCTGCCTTTGACGTGGACCGCTGCCAGCACCCACAAGGCTGCAATCGATGCCGCCGCGCCGAATGCGAACGCGACCGGCGCGCTTGCGATCGGCCTGATCCTGCACGTCCCGTTGAATCCCTGCAAGACGGGCGATCCCCAGGCCGACGAAAGCATCGGAATCCTCATGATGAGGCTGAATCGGCTTCCAGCATCGCGCGTAACCATGGCTGTGCCAGCTCGCAGACGTTTAGCTGCCGTCGAAGCGCCGTCGCGAGACCGCAGTCCGACGGCTCCTTCCGCATCGGGCTGCGGACCATCCTCGGCGCATCCTGTCGGGGCAGCCCTGCGATGCCTATTGTCCCATACGTGGGCGGCGGGACTCAAATCGGGATTCCGGGACGGGTGATCTCTCTATGCGTCCGCCGGGCATATCAAAGGCGATTCAGAGCGTCTCCCCGGCTCCTTCTCAGCTTACAGTGGACAGGGCGGTTGCGGGATCGGGGTTGTTCTGGTATATTGCATTGGTTCACGTCGCGGGGTAGAGCAGCTGGTAGCTCGTCGGGCTCATAACCCGGAGGTCGGGGGTTCGAATCCCCCCCCCGCTACCATGGTATTCATGATTGGCTCCGGAAGCTTGTATGTTGTCTCGACATGCAGGTCATCCGGAGCCAGTTTCATTTCTTTCACTGCCAGCCGAACGAGTCGCTTCTGCACTTCCTTGTCGCCATACTCGATGGTTTCATCTTGCCCGATGACCATCACCACAGCTTGATGATTCGCAGACCGCCGTCGTAATCCGCGATGTAGGCGTACCCGTCCGAGACGGCCACGGCATTGGCTGAGCTGGGCGTGCCCACGGAACCGAAATACGAAGGGGAAGTCGGCTGAGCCACATCGACTATCGCAAGGCCGGCATCATAATCCGCGACATAGGCGAATCCACCCAGGACGACCACTCCGTAAGCCTCGTTCCCCAGAATCGTTGAGCCAACAATTGAGGCGGACCCCGGCGGATCTATATCGACTATCTGAAGGCCTGCATCGTAAGCGGCAACATAGGCGTATTCGCCAAGTACAGCGACACCGTAAGCGGAAGCGGGCATGGCCACGGTTCCGACGATCGAGGCCGATCCGGGCGGGTCCACGTCGATTATCTGGAGGCCGGCATCATCGTCCGCCACGTAGGCATACCCATTTGAGACGGCCACCCCCTCCGCTAGCCCGGGCGTGTCCACCGTATTGACTATTGAAGCGGAACCGGGCGGATCGACATTGATGATAAGAAGCCCGGCATTGTAATCCGCCACGTAGGCGTACCCGTTCGAGACCGCCACCGCCTCCGCGCTGTCAGGTGTAGCCACGGAGCCGACAATCGAGGCGGATCCGGGCGGGTCCGGATCGATTATCTGAAGGCCTCCCTCGCGATCCGCGATGTAGACATATCCGTTCGAGAAAGCCGCTCCATAGGCGTTGCCGGGTGTGTTCACCATGCCGGCAATCGAAGGAGTGCCGGGCGTCTCCACATCGACAATCTGAAGGCCGGCGCTCGCGTCCGCCAGGCAGGCGTATCCGTTCGAAGCGGCTACTCCCTGAACGTAGCCGGGCGTGGTCACAGAGCCAACAATAGAAGGGGACCCGGGCGGATCAACATCGATCACCTGAAGACCCGCATCCGTGTCAGCAACGCATGCGTATCCGTTCGAGACGGCCACTCCATGCACGGAGCCGTACGTGGCCACCGATCCCACGATCGAGGCGTCCCCGGTCGGGTCGACATCGACTATCTGGAGACCCGATTGCCTGTCCCCCACGTAGGCGTACCCGTCGACGACGGCCACCCTGCTGGCAGAGTTGGGCAAGGCCACGGTGTTGACAATCGAAGCGGAGCTGACCGGGTCCACATCGACTATCACAAGGCTTGGTTCACTGCCAACCACGTAAGCGTATCCGTTCCAGACGGCTACTGCGTAAGCGTAGCCGGGAGTGTCCACCGTCTTGACGACGGAGGCGGACCCCGGAGGATCGACGTCGATTATCTGAAGGCCGTTATTCCAATCCGCCACGTAGGCGTATCCGTTCGAGACGACTACTCCCCAGGCCAGGCCGGAAGTGTTCACGGTGCCGACAATCGAGGCGGAACCGGGCGGATCGACATCGATTATCTGAAGGCCGGGACCGGAATCCGCGACATAGGCGTACCCGTTCTCATACGCCACATCATAGGCAGCGCCGGGCGTATCCACAGTGTTGACGAGGAAAGCCGAACCGGGCGGGTCAACATCGATTATCACGAGCCCGGTCGAATCATCAGCCACGTAAGCGTATCCGCTCCCTGCGGCAACTCCGTTGGCCCAGAGTGGGGTGTCGACAGCGTTTACCCATGTCGGATTGGAAGGATTAGAGATATCGAAGATGTGAAGCCCGTTTACCATCCCGGACATGAATGCGTAGTTTCCATCTATGCAGATTGCCTCAGGGGAGAAGTTGAGCCATGGCGGGGTGACATCAACGGGACTGTTCGGCACTCCCGACACGTAAATCCTGTTGATCTCGTATGCGGTCAAATCCAACCAGGGTTTCCCGGCCGGATCATTCTCCTGAGCTTCCTGGCTTACGAGGAGGCAGTACTCTCCGGGCGCGACCAGTTTTGCGTTGTCGATTACGGCTATATATTCGGTATAGTCGGCGGCATCCGATTTCCACGACGCGTCAACCGTGCCATCGAACAGGTCGGGACATTCGACCTTGACCGGATGCGCAGTGTCCTTGCCCTGATGATCGTAAACGCGGATCTTCAGACTCGTCGATCCACCTTCACTGTTAAGTCCGGGACCGCCGTCTTCGACCGTGATTTTCCAGCTCTCCGCGCAGTTTGCCTCCGGACCGAAGTCGGCAATCGGATCGGTCACCGGTTTGTTGACCGCCGGCGCCCAGCAGGCATCAACCGCATACCCGAAGATGAAGGGACCTGAAGGCATGGCGAGCTCGTAAGTCACAGTGATTGTGTCGCCTGCATAGAATGCCTCTCTGGTGTTGGCGGCACCGGGGGAAGTATGACGCTTGTAGCCGTTGAGATGAGCATCGGGATATGCAGCCGAAGCGAACTTGCCCTTGAGGTACCCCTGAAGGCCGCCCGGACCCGAGCCGATCGTGTCGGGATTGTACAGTGTGGTGTATCCATCCGGGTTGACCAGCTCGCCGTCACCCAGCGATCGATCGGAAGAGTTCAGACCGGACGCGGGAAAGAGACGGCTTC